>NZ_CP041730.1:0-661559 GCF_007431345.1 Chitinimonas arctica
GTTCGCTTGAATCGCTGCCCGTGGAGCATATGGACCAGACCAGTGAATCGGATATCAACCTGTTAAGCCGCCTGGCTGAATTGCACGACGCTATCGCCACCCGTAAAGAGCGGCAAGCTGCTTTCGTGCGAGCCGGCCAAGGCTTGAGCGCCAGCGGGCGAGCGTTGCCGGCCGTAACCATTCGCCGCCAGGCTGGCGACAGCCATCGCTACAACCTGGCCGACCGTGACAGCTATACGGGTGTGCGTGCCTACTATCACGACGCAAAAGGAGCAGCGAAAAAGGAAGTGATTCACGGCAAAGGCAGCGAGGCCAAGGGCAAGGCAAAGGGCACCAAGCCCAGCGCCGACAACCTCAAGTCACTGCGCCATACCTATGCCAGCCGGGCCAATGCCGAGCGGCCGCCGCCGCTGAATGGGCCAAGCTTCAGCGCGGCTATGCGAGCTTTAGCCTGACCTGGCACGTGGCCGGCCCGAGCTGTTCCCGGAGCTTCCCGCGACCGTGCAAGGATTCAAGGCTGATATCGACGGGGCGGGCTGGATCATCACCAAGGCGGTGCATACGCTCGATGAGAAAGGGTTGATTACTGCGCTGGATTGCGAGCTACACCGCGTTTAAGCCCCATACCGTAGGGAACCCTGAGCCTTCCTCGCTGCTTGCCGCTTTCCGAGGTGGATTGCGACGCCCGCCCACAGGGTGATTCAGGGCGAAAAAAAGCCTAGCTTTTATCGCTAGGCTGGGTACTGCACCGCCGAAGCGGCTTTTCAACACATGTTCATTGCGGCGAAGCTAGTTGAACTTCGAGTCAGGACCACGCCTTTGCTCGCGACGCCATTCTGCCAAGACGGCAGGCAGCTCCTCATTGACCTGGGTCAACATGGGCGCAATTTTCGACCGAGCATGTAGGGCACCACCAGATTATGAATCTGCCACACCATCGCGATGGTCGCGCCCACCGCTACCACACCAGCCAAAATCCGAACCGAAGGCAAGAACGCCATAAAGGCAACACAGACCATTGTCAGCAAGCCCCAAGTCATGCCCAGTCCACTGATATGCCTAGGTACCCACTTTGTGCAAGCCAAGTGCAATTGGTCATCGGCAAAAGTTAGCTCGTCGTCCCAGACCTGGCAAGCTGCTTGCTGCTGATGTTGTGTTGTTCCAGCAGCATTAGCAGCGCGACACGCGCCTGCGCGGATGTTTCCATCGACGTCAATTTTTCAAACTGATGTTCGTCTAGCAGGACTTGCGCGCGGCTGGCTGCCGGCTGAATAAAGTTTTGGGTATGGTTCTCATATACAACGTTACCGGCTACGGCTTGTTCAACGTCACCCATTATTTCTACCACGGTACTGCACCCTGTTTTTTGTTTATTAGGAGTCCCTGATTCTTCCAGGGAAATTCCTGATTGCCTAGGGGCAGGCATACTTTTTTGCGAAAGGGAATGGAAACGTTCCCATTCGCATATGATGTTGTCAAAACAATACGTTGCCTGCCACACCGACACGGTCGTCATGCCTCTATTCCGTACCGTCTCCCCTTCTGGGAGGGCAGCCCCGCACGCGGCTCGCTCGCCCCAAAGACAAAGCCCAGCCGGTTAAGCTGGGCTTGTTCGCAATGACGGCGTTACCTCCTGAATAGCGCCGAGATTACACCTTCGAGTTCGGACCTTTGCGCAATGCGTCGCGCCATTCCGCCAACGCTTCCGGCAGTTCTTGATTCACGCGCGGAATGATGGTCCGTAGCCTTCTGCTGATGAAATAGGGGATAGCCGTCGCAGCCATGCGCCAAAACATGACCATGCTTATGGCGAAGATGCTGGCGACCCAGAAAACCCGATAGGACGGTTCCGACAGAAAAGCCCAAATATGCAGGCCCCAACCAGTGTGCCCCACGTCGTCGCCAGGCCACCCACCCACCAAGGTGCCCAGCGAGACAAAGTAAGGCGGAACTGCGATTGCTGAAAGACTAGTTCCTGACCCCATACTTGGGCCAAATCCTGACAGGTGACGTCGTGTTCCATCAAACGCAGCAGCGCAAAACGAGCCGGCGCCGAGGTTTTCATCTTGGTGAGCTTGTTAAAATTCTGCTCATCCAAGACCACTTGCGGACCTGCTGAACGTTCCGTGTTCAAGTGGACTGCATTGCGGACCGTGCCGTTTTCGTGGATCACGTTCCCGGCCACGAATTGGTCCATGTTCCCTTCGATTTCAATCACTTCCATGATTCTTCAGCCCTGGTTTTTAGTATGCGGGAGAGCTGATTCTTTCAGTTCGAGCAAGCGATTGATAAGTAGGGCAAGCGATACTATCGAAAAGCTAAAATCTTTAGCTTAACGCTATTGTCATAATTGGCAAATCTGGCAAGTTGCCTACCCTGGCACGGCTAGGGCTTGTTCCGGTGTATGACGTCCCGAGTACAAAGCTGCGGACGTTGCCTTGAATTCGTATGCGCTTAGTTTCAGGCTCTGCCGGTGGGGCCGGAGGTGCCGGCGTTTTCCCTGGGATGGCGGTGGCGACCAACACCGCCAGCGCGCCCACCTGTCCTTGTTCCGATGCAACCCGGAAGGCATTAACGAGTTCAATCTCCTTCGGTGCGAATACGTTATCTGACCGCTTCCCCGACAAGATGTAACGGACATCCCCCCCAAGCGCTTCTACCGCCGCCAAAAAGTTGCTGCCGCACTCCCGCCCCGCCAAGTAGTTTTGAAGGGTTCGCACAGAGATGCCCGTGGCCGCAGCGAAATCGCTCTGCCTGGGCATCAACCGGAGGTGTTCCTCTTCAAGGCGCTCAGCTATCGTCATATTCATTCGTCTTTTTTCTTTACACAACGCACAAACGTTCGTATTATCGTTTTCTGTTACGTCAACTGGAAAATTGCCATGCTCAGCAAGCCGACACGCACACGGAATCGCCGCTCCCCAACTGGATGCACGGCTAAAACCATTGCGCTGCGCCTAGACGTTGCCGAGCGCGAGCGGTTCGAGATCATGGCCAGCGCCAGCAATAAGTCGTTGAGCAACTTTGCTCGCGACTGTGTGTTACTGGCCTTCACAGTACTGGCAGCAAACGACTAGGCATCTTTGGGCGCGCTGTCTTGGCCCGTATCTTGGCGAAGGCGCAAAGCGCCGTCCCGGTCAAATTCACAGTTCCCGCCCAGACGGCATTTTCCCCCAAGTGTGTAACACAAGCGAGAGCAAAGCATGATGCGAGCGAGAACGTGCCGTACCACCGCGATTTGTCCGCACTGCAACACGCTTATCGGCGCGCGCACCAGCATTCGCTCCTCGCGGTTCACTACGCGGCGCATTTACATGTGCCTGATACCTGGGTGTGGCTTCCAGGGCGTTGCCATAGAGGAAATGGTTTTTCAGCTTTCGGAAGGTGCCTCGCCTGACCCTACCGTCGATCTGCCCTTTGCGCCGCACGTAATACGCATGCGTGAACGCAATGCTGCTATCGCCGCCCGCAAGCGTAGCCAACTGTCCTTCACATTTGATGACGACCCAAGCGGCGACGTTGCCGCCGTTGCTTAAACCCTAACCCGCCAGCCCTGACAAAAAACGGCCCTTATGGCCGCAAGGGGACCGGCTTGCCTATCGAAACGTTGTTCCTCTCCACCTTTAAAGGATTTGTGTATGCCCTGCCGCATTTTCTACCTGTTTTGTCTGGTCCCGATCTGCGCCTTGGTCTTCATGGCATGGGGCATGACGAACCACAGCGAGGCGAAAACCTGCCCCGCCATCAATCTGGAGGCGTCGGCATGAAGACCACCCGCTCCATCGCCATAATTACAGCCGAGAATGCCAAGCTTATGGGCTGCTTGGCCCAGTCGCTGGAGAACGCCATTGCGCGCGGCGAGGTCGCGCCCATTGATGTGGAACGTGTCTATAACGCCTCCCTCGCGCTGAGCGCGGTATCGGGCCAGATTCGTACCGTGTCGGCCGTACTGGAAGGCTTATAGCCATGGCCCGCCTTTCCCTCGTGGAGCATCAGGCTGTGGCGCGGGCTAGCGCGCCACTCTATTGCTTTACCCGCATCCCGCTCACCCCGCAGCAGTGCGAGTTCGGCGATATGTGTGTGGCTCGCCTGCTTGACCTGCGGGACGACCTGGGGGAAGTCATCGAGCAGCTCGCCCATGCCGAAATCTCGGTGGGGCCGAGCTTCTTCGAGATCAGCAACGCTGGGGCTGCGGCCGAGCGAGCCATTTATTGCATCATTCTGCAAATCCTGGAGCGCTACACGCTGACCCAAGCGGCCAAGGCCGCAAGGCGGGCGCCATGATCGGCAGCCCCTTGATTCGTACGGACGGCCAGTACCGCCACAAAGTCGATACCAGCTGCAGCCAGGAAGCCAAGCAAGCAGCCATGCAAGCCCGGCCCAAGGAAGCGCCGCTGAGCTTGTGGGAGTTCGTTCAAAAGGTGGCGCCCGAAAAGGACTGGCCCAAGCTGGAGGGCCGTTCGGAAGCGGACCTGTTGGACGCTATCAAGGTTTATATCGCCCGGCGGGAAGGGTGCGACGAGAGCGGAGAGCAGGAACTCGCGGCCTGTGGCAATGCGTGGCGCACCTTGCTAGCCGATGACCATGCGAGCGACGGCGACATCAAGTCGCTCGCCAAGCGCTGCGCCGGCGCAATGGCCGTGGTGTTGCTGACCTATAGCCCCTGGGAAATCGTGGAGGCCGTATACGAGGCTCTGCGCATTCCTTTCCTGCACGTGGGCATGCGTGGCGTGACCACGGAAAGCCTGGGGCATCGCCTTCGGGATGAAAAGACCTGGCGCCGCCATTTCCGCAAGGCGCATGCGCAAGCCGTGGAGCATCGTTTGACCGATGCCGGCCGCGTGATGCGGGGCCGTGAGCCGGTCGTGTCCGGCCTGTCTCGCGCGAAAGGGCGCGAGCGCTGGCGGCGTAGCCGCGAGGCCATCGAGGCCGCGCAAATCGTCAGCGCCTGCGGCGAAACACTGGACCTAGCCACCGCCGTGGACGCCAGCGTATCCAATCCGCGTAACCGCCTGGCGGAACTGGTGATACGTGGGCGCGGCATGGAAGCCGCCGCCCAAGAGGCCGGCGACGCCGCTGTCTTTCTCACCATTACCAATCCGTCCCGCTATCACCCCAGCCGCAGCCGCTTCCTCAAGACGGACCAGGGGCGCAAATACTACTCGGAGCCGAACCCAAATTGGATGGAAGGCGGCAAGCCGACGCCACGGGAGGGCAATGCCGCCCTGCTGAAGGTGTTTGGCAAGCTGCGCTGCGTGGTCAAGAACCGTAAGTGGCCGATCTATGGATTGCGCGTGGTTGAGCCTCACGCCGACGGCTCGCCGCACTGGCATATGCTGGTGTTCGGCCCCCGGCCACTCTTGGAAGCGTTTGTCACCGAGTACGAAACACGGGCTTGCGAAGAGGATGCCGCCGAGCTGGAGGGCATGACCAGCGTACAAGATGAAAACGGCCACTGGAAGCGCGTACCCGTCCGCCAGGCCCGGTTTAAGGCCGTCTGGCTCGATAACGTGGCTGCCGATGGAGAAGGCAAGCGCTACGGCGGCCCTTTGGCTTACATCCTCAAGTACCTGGCAAAGAACCTGACCGGTCGAAAGAACGACGGCGGCGAAATCGGCCAGGATTTCGAGATAGGCAAGGGCGCCGTCGAAGGCGCCGAGTTGGTTCGTATCTGGGCCAGCCTTTGGGGCATCCGGCAGTTTCAAGCGTTCGGCGATGCGAGTGTCAGCGTGTGGCGCGAGGCCCGCCGCCTGCGCGACACCCCACCCAAGGATCAAGTACTCATGGCGGTTTGCTGGGCCGCAACCGTAAACGATTGGCACGCCTACCGGGAGCTATCCAAGCAGGTCTATTTCCATCTTGTGCGAGAGGCTGCGCAGGGATGCAACCGCTTTGGAGAGTGGCGCGGCGAAGTGGTCAAGGGCTTCGGCCACGAATTCGCCGATGCCACCACCCGCACCAAGACATGGACCATTGATTGGCGCGCGGGCCAGCGCAAAGCGGCAGAAGCGCAGCGCAGCGCCGCAGCACAAGATTGGCTTCACGGTCACAACCGCCCATCGCGCCAAGAGTTCGTGCGCGGCGTGGAAGAGGAGTGGGCAATGGTCGGGCTGCGCCCTGTAGAGGGCCAAAGGCCCGACCTTGGATTCATATCAATAACTGTGCGCGACGAAATTCAAGCGGACGGCAGGCCGACGATTTTTACCAAGGAATGGCCGTGCGTCACAGATTCGCGCCCGCCCAGCATGCCGCCGCCAATCAGTGTCATCGAGCGCAGTAAGAAGCGGCGCATTCGCGCCCGAGTTTTAGCGGTTCCGCCACCCAGTCGCGCCTACAAGGCGTCTCACGTATGACGGCAAACCCTTTTCCATGGGGGCCGTGCTACGGCGCGCCCTCGCCATTCAACTTTGAACCGATCTTTAGACTGTGAAGAGATAGACCATGCAATACGAATTTCTCCGCAAGCATCTCCGCCTGACCATAGAACGCCAACGGGAGACTCTCGGAATCACGCATTCCACCTACTTGGAGATGGATTTACCCGAGGATGTGTTCAACCGCAGCTGCGTAGATAGCAGCGCGTCCGCCCTGCTGGACGCGATAGGTGAGTGGAGCAAGCAGGAAAGTATTGCTCGCTGCGACCTTCCTCCGAGTGCGCGGGTACTCACCGCCTTGCAGGCCCTGGAATGCGATATGTGCCTAGCGTGGATCATGGCGCCTAGTGCTAACCGGCGTCGGCCATTTCCGTTCTGACTCCGCAACCTGACGACGATAACGAGGGTGAATAGCCGTGTCTGATGAAATCGACCGCGCAAACGAGATTGCGCAAAACCACTTGGACGAACTCATTGCAACCCAGCGGGCAGCACTGCACGCGAAAGGTACGCCCGAATGCGTGGATTGCGGCGAGGACATACCCGCCGCCCGGCGCGTGGTCTTTCCTGCGGCAAGGTGCTGCATAGATTGCCAAACCCTACGCGAGCTTCGCAGGCGCCAAGGGGTATGCGCCTAAAGAACCCCAGCGCCGGGACCGCCGCGCACGACCAGCATTTGCACCAGTAAACGAACGATGAAAGAAAAGGACAGGGCATGTACGAAATCCCGGACACCAATACACTTGCACATTCGACCATAAGCGGCGTGGGCCACGAGGGGCTGACCATCACAACGGCGGACGGGCGACCGGCTCGGCTGGCTATCATTGACGATTCCGGTACTGTTCTAGATCAAGGGGACGCGGTTGCTCGCGAAGCATGGAATGTTACGCTTGCCGTGTACATGAACCTGCTGATTGGAAAAGGCTACTTGCGCGTCTATAGTGGTCCGCCGCCTCTTCTCGCCCGTCAATCCTAACTGCACGTAGCAAAAATGCCCGGTTTAGCCGGGCTTTTTCTGGCGCGCGCTGACTGTGTATATTTAACTTCTTGTGGCTCGCCTCGCTTCGTCCTGGTGATGGACCAGAACCTCGGTGCGAGCAATTTTGTGCAATTCATCATCCTGGCCAAGGATGCGGAAGCCCGCGACGCGCTCAAGCTCAAGGTCGAAGGCCTGTTTGCGAAAGGCTTCGAGAACGTGCGTGCCCGTGCGCGCATCCTGCCCAACGGTCCTCCGGCGCCCTACCCCGTCATGCTGCGGGTAAGCGGCCCGGGCCACGATCAGGTGGTCAAGCTGGCGGAACAGGTCGCCGCGGCCGTCGCGGGCCAAGCGACCACGCGCGACACCCACCTGGAATGGCAGCAAAAGACCAAGGTGCTCAAGCTGGAAGTGGACCAGGACAAGGCGCGCGCGCTGGGCCTGGTACCGGAACAATTGGCTTTTGACCTCAAATCCCAGCTGGCCGGCGCCCCCATCGCCCAGTTCCGGGAGCGCGACAAGCTGGTCGATATCGTCGTCCGGCTGGATCGCAGCGAGACCACCGACCTGGGCCGTATCGCCGAACTGCCCGTCAGCCTTGGCAGCGGTCGCTTCGTGCCGCTGGCGCAGGTTGCGCGCATCAGCCTGGAGGCCGAGCACGGCATGATCTGGCGCCGCAATCGCCTACCCACCATCACGGTACAGGCCGATGTGGTCAGCGGCGCCAAGGGCAACGATGTCACGCTGGCGGTCTATGAGCAATTGAGCGAGCTACGCGCCAAGCTGCCCGAAGGCTATAAGATCGAGGTCGGCGGCGGCGCGGAAGATAGCGCCAAGTCCATGGACCAATTGGCGCAAACCCTGCCGCTGATGCTGTTCAGCATCATGGTATTGCTGATGATCCAGCTGCAGAGCATTACCCGCATGCTGCTGGTCCTGTTCACGGCGCCGCTTGGCCTGATCGGGGTCAATATCTTCCTGATCCTGTTCAACCAGCCCATGGGGTTCGTGGCGCAGCTTGGGGTCATTGCCCTGGCCGGCATGATCATGCGCAATTCGGTGATTTTGATCGACCAGATCGAGAAACAGATCGCGCTGGGCCAAACCCCTTGGCAGGCCATTATCGATTCGGCCTTGCTGCGCTTCCGCCCCATTATGTTGACGGCGGCGGCGGCCATCCTGGGCATGATCCCGCTTACCCACTCCGCCTTCTGGGGTCCGATGGCGGTTGCCATCATGGGCGGACTGCTGGTGGCCACGGCCTTGACCCTGCTGAGCCTGCCGGCCATGTATGCGGTTTGCTACCGGGTAAAGGAACCGAGCTAAGCTATAGCACGGTCAATCCACCTGAATGGAGACGGCGGCAGACCGCCCATCATTCGACCAAGCCGGCCGCAGGGCCGGCTTTTTTAATGCAATTTCGAAAGTACATAATATTTACCGGAAGCCGATAGTTAATATTAATCACAAAATATTGTGCCGTCTAAATTAAGCGGCAACGGCCAAGCAAGGGCTTGCGCCGTATTCCGACAATCGTTTCGCCTCATCATGAAAGCGACTCAGCCAAATGACCACCATTCAGCCACACGCCAGCGGCCCTATCAGCCTGGAAAACTTACCGGAGCGTGATCGCTCTGAGAATAAGGCCATCAATCACAGGCGTGCGCAACACGAGGACGACCCGGGCCGCGCACCCGATGGCTTGCCTGAACGCAAACAAGCAGGCAGGGACAGCACTGGTGCCAGCAACGGCGCGAAAAGAGCCGCCAAAGAGGCCGTATTCAACCTGATGCAAATCCGCGAGGCGCTGGACGGGCTGGCAAGCGATAACGATACACTTACCGCCATCCAGAAAAGAAGCTCGGGCGCCACCATGACGGCGGACGAACAAGCACGTTATGCGAACTTTGAGGCGACGCGTCAAAACTACGCGAACAACCATCGCTATTATTCCAGCCTGCGGCAGCAACATCCCGAGCTTATGCGACTGCCCGATCAACCCAGTCCGTCGGACTACTCCGACCGTGCCGTGCTGGCCAGGAATAATCGCGGCGAGGCCACTCTCGCAGCAATGAGCTCCTCGGATTCGCCCCATCGCGGCGACTCCAAAAAATACTTTGCGTGGGGTTTCAACGTCGGCTAAGGGATCCCTGCGAGGAAATCTGTAAACGCTTGCCATAGCCGGTGGAACACCCGTTTCCGCCGGCTTTTTCCATGGCTAGGGAAAGCGCTGAGCAGTGCCATGGCAAAAAACAGAAATGAAGTCCATACACGAAAGGGTAGATTCGGCACTTTCGCATAGGGTGGCTATCAATCTCCAGCAGATAGCCACATCATGAATCCAAAGGGCCCCATCGAAGATTTGCCACCCTTTCAGGCAAGCCAGCTACAGGCCTTATTCGAGCAAGGCATTTCCTTGGCGGAGGCAAGCAATATCACTCCCCAAGCACTCGAGGATAAATACCGCATAGCGTATGACCATTGTCAGGCGGGTGAGTTTGACCTGGCTTTGCCCCACTTCGTGCAACTGGTTACCTTGCAACCCTATGACAGGCGCTTTCACCTGGGCCTGGGCATCGCCATGAAGCAGGAAGGACAATATGAACAAGCAGCCCAGTCCTTGACCGTGGCGCTGTTGATGGATGCGTGCGATCCGGCACCCACGGTACAGATAGCGGAATGCCTTATCAAGATGGATATGCTGGTCGGTGCACGCGAGGCTTTGCAAACCGCAATACAACAAAGTTATATCGACGCCAAGCATACGCCGCTGCGCGAATATGCGCAGTCCATGCTCGATTCTATTTGAACAGGATAAAACACCTGGCTTGCAGGCTTCCCTTTAAAATCAAGGGAAGCCGCTGGGGCTGGCTGGGCCTATCCTGGCTGGGCCTATCCCGGCCGGGCCTATCCCATCAGGCAAATATCAGGCAAATCGACGTTCGCCGCCTTGCTCATGGGACCGTGCCGAGCAAGAGCCGATCGCCAATTTACTTTGCCAGCTTTCTGTCAAACTCAGCAGCGATTCCAGTAAATATTCAAAGCGATCCAGGGTCAAGGTTGCGGAACGGATCTGGATGCTGGCCATCACATCGCCGGTATGGCGACTCATTCCCAGCGTTGCGCCATTTGTACCCAAAAAAAGATAATTGGCGTCAGCCAATTGCAAGGCGACTTCCGCCCGCCGATCTTCTTCAATACCTGTCACCCAGGCATGGCAAATCAAATGATCACCAGACATGGGCAGTTCCATATTGACGATAATATCGTTGAAGCTGAGGACGCAATAACCCTCATTGGAAAAGTCAATCTGAGGCATTCCGATGCGCTTGCCAAACTCGGCCAATACATCCTTGACAATATCCTGATCCATTCCCACTCCCTTGGTACAATCGACTTGATTTATGCTGACATTACCCATCAATAGCACCAGACCAAATTGGCCTAATTTACCATGACGATCAATTTCACTATTTTTTAATAGGCGGCGGTCTAGTGTCTTCTGTAAAACAGGGGTAAGTATCAAATTATCGCCATACGCCTTCAGATGCAGTTTCTGCTGCCATTCACGCCGGCGCTACGTTGACAGGCCCTCGGTACCGAACCCGGCGTCGCCATGCCAAATGCAGCCGAGTTCACGCTACTCGGCACCCAGACCGGACGAGCGATACTCATTCCTTGCCGCGTCATACAGGGCGCCATCGCACAGCTCCTTAGGTAGCCGACTCGCCTCGCCTTTGTATTGACGGATTGGACGGATGACAGATAGTTCGGCACAGCACCATTCGGACCGTGCGCATAGCGGCCAGTGCCTTTCAGAATGCCGCGATCCATGGTCGATTCGCCGCCCCGCTTCTTTTCCGATGCCAGCAAGGCGCCGCCCAACCTGCCCATGACGGTCAGCAGGCTGACCGACTCATTCGATGCGGCGGGTGTGGGCGGCTTGGCCTGGTCCGGCATACGGGCCACCCGCAACTGCCGCGGATTGGACTGGTACCGCGCCAGTACCCGTGTGACATAGTCGCGAGTTTCGGGATAGGGCGGGATGCGGCCCTGGTAGCGGTCAACCGCCCCCTCGCCGGCATTGTAGGCGGCGAGTGCGATGGGCAGATTATTGTCAAAACGCGCCAACAGCCATTTCAAATAACTGGCGCCGGCCTGCAGATTAACGCGGGGGTCATTCAATCGCTCGAAGCCAAAGCGCTTGCCGGTCGCGGGCATCACTTGCATCAAGCCGACCGCCCCTTTTGCCGAAATCGCAGCTGGGTTATATGCCGACTCGGTATGCGCAATCGCATGTAAAAGGCTGGGTTCCAACTGGAAATCGCCCGCCACTTCAGCGATCAGTTCGCCAAATGGCAAGGCAGCCGGCGCGCTCGCATGGAGAACGCGTTGGCCTGCGATGGCGCCGGCGATATTCTCGCTGGCCCAGCCCGGCAGACAGCTTAAGGCACATACGCAGACCAAGCATTTTTTCAGCCAAAGACTGGAAGAAAATGCGTTTCGATTCGATGGGGAATACTGGCTAATCTTGCTCATAATTCAGGTTCATCACGGTTCGTAGTATATGAGCCACGGGCTCGAACAGCTCACTTGGGATAAAATCTCCCGCTTCGGTATTTGCCAGCAAGGCTCGCGCGACCGCGATATTTTCGACGACAGGCACATTGGCGCGCTCCGCCAGCTTCACCATATGGATGGCAAGCAAGCCTGTACCCTTTTCCAAAACCAGGGGCAAATCGGTCTCGCCCGGCTTGAAATAGAGACAAATTGCGATATGCGTGGGATTACGGACCAATACGCTGGATTTTTTTACATTCATCGCCAGACTACCGCTCTGTACTTCACGATGCGTCTCACGCCGTTTGCCTTTTATTTCCGGATTTCCTTCGGAGTCCTTATATTCCTGCTTGATTTCCTCCATGGACATCATCAACTGCTTCATGGTACTGCGGTACTGAAAGGCATAATCGGCAATGCCGATGACCACATAGAATGCCGTCAATGCGCTCCACATCCAGAAAATGACCCGCGTGGTCAGTGCCAGTCCGCATTCGAGTCCACATAAAGGCAGGAACTGAAAAGTCGGCATGTATTGCTTCAGCAGGTAGGTGAAAATCAAGCCCAGCACCGTGACCTTGAAAAGCGACTTCGCAAAATCGAACAGGGTCTTCAGCGAAAACATCTGCTTGAGATTGCTGAGTGGATTGATTTTCTTCGCCGAAGGCTTCACCGCTTCCCACGCCAGTAGCGGACCTACCTGTGCCATCAGGGCAAAGACGGTACCAGCCACCACCATCAGCGCCATCAACCCCATAAATCGAATCATCACCTCCAGGAATGCGATGAGGATCTGGTTAACGGCATAATCCAACTGCTGATTGCTTACATCCACGGTCAGCATGACCAGGGTTTTCAGCGCATCCAGCAAGGGACCACCTTGAAAATTCAAATACAACAACAACAAGCCGAGCTGCACACCACTGGCGATCTCCGCGCTCTTGATCACCTGCCCTTTCTGGCGCGCATCACGGATGCGCTTGGGGGTAGGCTTCTCATTCTTCTCGCTCATCTCATGCTGCCCATCAGCGCGGAAATTTGCTTTTCAAGGTGGCGAATGCGTGTCACATAGTCACTGAAAGCGAAATTCAAGCCGACAATCAGCAGAAAAAGCACCATGGCGCTTTTTATCGGCATGGCCAGGAAAAAGACGTTCAGTTGCTGGGCAGACCGATTGACGAAACCCATGGCCAAGTCGATCAATACCATTACCACGATGGAAGGCAAGGCAAAACCCAGGCATAGCTCGTACATCAGCCGCCATTCATGCACCAGGAATTTCATCAGCTCCGGCCCAAAATTCAGCGGCGTACCGGGTGCGATAATTTGATAGGATCGATAGATCCCTTCCAGCAACTGGTTGAATCCGCCCAGGATCAGAAACAGCACTGTCAGTACTTGCGAAAACAGAATACCGAAAATAGAGGACTGCGCGCCTAGCAAAGGGTTCAATACGCTGGACATGGATGCGCCGCGCATGGTATCGATTAAAAAACCGACCATATCTATCGCCCAAAAGGAAATAGATGCGGAAAATCCCAGAATAAAACCAATAAGCAGTTCCTTACTCAGCAAAAGACCGTACGCCCATGCGCCATGGGTCTGCTGCAACACCGGGTAATCCATATAGACCGGGACAACCGGCATGGCGATCATCATGACCAAAGCATTGCGGGTCAGTGTTCCGCCCAGCGTACTGGCATTGAATATTGGCAGCAAAAGCATAACGCCCAAGGGACGCATCATGCACAAGGCCAGGACCGGCATGGCCTCTTCCAATACGAGCAAATTCATGTTTTCATCTTGCTGATTTGATCAAAGGACCGGCCGGTATAATTGATCAAGGAGCTACCCATCCAGTGGTAGGTCAATACCAGGGTAATCGCCACCGCCACCAGCTTGATCAGAAATTGCACCGTTTGGTCCTGAATTTGCGTCAAGGCCTGCACCAGGCTAACCAACACCCCCACAATGGACGCCACCAGCACGATGGGCAGGGAGAGTATCAAAACCAGCCAAAGCAACTCGGCGGTAAGATGGATAATCAACGCTTCACTCATACGTGCGGCCTCGCTTTGTTTTTTCAAACATGCCTTTTAGGCATAGGACAGTACGAGTTGCCCCAGCAAACGCTCCCACCCGTTTACCAACACAAAGACCAGCAGTTTGAATGGCAAGGCAATCGTCATGGGCGACACCATCATCATGCCCATTGCCAGCAAAATATTCGAGACAATCAAATCAATGGCAACAAAGGGCAAATATAGCAATAGACCGATCTTGAACGCCTCGATCAGCTGGCTCACGGTAAATGCGGGCATCAAGACCACGATGGAGTCGTCAGGAATCAGGTTGGCGTATTTTTCCGGCCATATCTTGTGTCCGATACCGGAGAAGAATCGTACTTGCTCGTAGGAAGCATGCTTTTGCAGGAATTCGCGATAAGGCTTTAAAACGCCCTGCTCCACCTGCTGCGCGAAATCGGCCGACTCCAGCTTGATGGGATTGGCTTTTACGTTCTCCTGGATCGCCATGCCGACGGGCGCCATGATGAATACGGTGAGAATCAGCGCCAAGCCGTAGATAGCAATATTTGGCGGGATCTGCTGCGTACCGAGTGCATTGCGCAAGAGCGAAAAGACCACGGACAGCTTGAGAAACGAGGTTCCCATGACCACGATCAGTGGCAATACCGACAAAATAAACAAAAGGGTGACCAATTGCAGCGGGTGATCAAGCAGCCCCATGGGTACGTCCTGCGCCAGTTAGCAAAGGACGCCATTATCAAGTTCCCTTCAGGCGGAGCACATACGGTCTTGACCTTAGATATTGCCGAGACCGCCCGCCGGACTCACTACAAGCTGCCGTACTCGCGGCGGTGTACCGGAAGGCAGCCAGGTGGATGGCGGTCAGTCCTGGCATGACAAGGCGGCGATGGACTCACCGCCCTGTCGAGTTCGGACCAAGCCCTTTACACGGCATTTTTCTGCCGTGCCAGCGACTTATGGGAGTAGCGTATGCGCTTATAGGATTGCCCTGCGGTTTTCATCGCCGTGGATAGCGTCTCCAAGGTACAGGGGAAAGAGCCATATTCCGCGCGAATATGGTCCGCGATCTTCCTGAGACTCACAGCCTCCTGATTGGCCACCGAAAGCGCTGTGGCAATCATATCGGCGGATAGCGCAGCGTAGCGCCCGCCATTGTGGCCAGTCAACAAGCCACAAATGCCATTTTCATTCCAGGTTTTTGTCCAGTTATAGATGGAAGGATGGCTGACACTCAGCTCCTTGGCCGCTTCCTTGGGCTTGAGACCTCTAGCCAGCAGAAGTAGACCCGCCGCTCGGGTGCGAATATCTCGATGGCGATGGTTCAAGGATAGCTGCTGTAACGTCAGCCGCTCGGCATCGGAAAGCTGCAGGATATATTTCATTATTAATTCAAATAGATATGATTAATGGTCTTTGGTATTTATTTATACAATGACCCGCGCGGTAGGGGCATGCGCATGCCCCTACCCAACCAACTATACCGTCAGGCCATCAAGCTTGCATGGCTGCAAGCGCTGCATGACGACTGCAGGTATTTGATCCGTCCTCAGTAAACCGAAGCACTGAAGATCCACATACTGCCCCTTCTCGAAGTAGATGCTCCGCAACTCCCCTTCCAACAGAAACCCCATTCTTTCCAATAAGCGGATCGACGGGCCATTCCTGGGATTGACCCAGGCCTGCAGCCGCTGGATAGGGCAGGCCAAGCCACCCTCGAAGGCAAATGATAACAGTTGCCGTAGTGCCTCTTGCATCAGGCCAACACCCCAATAATGGCGCGCCAGGCTGTAGGTAATCGTCCCGTGGTGGGAGTTACGATCGATATCGGAAAAACCGCAACAGCCGATCAGCTCATTGCCTTCGAGCAGGCGTATCGCATACATCCTGCCCAGGCCTTGCTTGTGCCGCTCGCTTACTTTTGCATACCAATCTTGCGCATCTGCCAGGTTGGCGATTTCCACGCCCAGATAGCGCGTTACTTCGATATCGGAATAGAGCTCCGCAATATCCCCAATGTCATGCTCGTTCAGACGATCCAGGTAAAGGCGTTCCATAGGGGCTAACCATCAAAAAATTTAACTACGCCGGTAATCCGCGCACCACGGCAAGCACCCCGAAGATGGCTCGCGTCCATGCCGCAAGCGGTACAAGGCAACACGCAATACGGCGGGAGGGTGCTCACCCATCCCACCGCATCAAACGTAGCGCTAGCCTACGGCTTGCATGGGGTAGACCAACCAGCGTCCATCCACCTGCTGGCGCCAGAACGCGCCGCGATCCAGCAACATCTTCGCAAGCCGTCGGTGTGCCTGATCCATTTCGGGATCGTCCGGAACCGCCAGGATCATCGCCCGCAAGGCCTTGACCGCCGGGACGGAGCGCTGGATCTGCTTGATCAGGTCAATCAACTTTGCCACCGCACCGCCCAGGCCTTGCGGCCCTTGCTTGGCGGAAAACTGGCAAATCAGCAGTTCCTCTTCGTCCAGCCGATAAATCAGCTCCAATTCATCGAACAGGGCTTCTCGTCCGATCACAAAAGTGCTTTTCCCGTAATAGGCCACGCGTGTTTCAATACCTTGAGCGGTCAAGAAATCCGTCAATACGTCGTCCTCACCGCTGCTTTGCGCAATCATGATAAAAGTGCCTCAGGCAATTTTAATGGACGATGAAATCTTGACGATCGCGTCTACCAAGGCCTGCGTCGTCTCCTTCAGATCAAGCGAGCACTTATTGGCGCGGCTGACCATTTCGTCGCAGAACTGCCTGAAGGATTCGGTGCCTCTTTGCGTATATTCGGAACGCGCACCAGCCACCTGCCCCTCCGCGCTCTTCAGTGCCCCCTCCACCTTGGACGCGTTGCTTGCAATCTGGCCCGCGCTTTCTCCGACTGTCTTGGAGATTTCGTGGGTAACGGTATGTTCGATCGTTGCCCCAACACCATGGCCGGCCGCGCCTCCAACGCCCAAGCCGCCCCCCACGATACCGCCGGCACCCTCCGTAATGGCCGCCTTACGTGCCTTTTCTATACTGTCGAGCTTATCCAGGTACGCCAACATCTGCCCACGGAACGACTCCATGACTTGCTTAACCTTGGCTTCCAGATTCTGGTCGCGATTCTTTTTATTGATTTCCGCAAGTTTGAGCATCACCTCGTTGATTAACGCCACGATATCCCGCTGTACGCCCTCCGCTTCGAGCGAGAAACTGTCGCCGATGGGCGCATTGATCGTGCTTACCGGTGCAGCAATGGAAACAGCATTTCTTTCGATTGGGGCAGTCATTTCGAGTTCCTTTTTATGGCCTAATTCCGGATGCCACAGCCATGAAGGTCTGGGCGGTTTCATTTGCGGTCTTGCCTATTGATTCAAGTCCGCTGCCGATATCCTTGCAAAAATTGCTTAATGCTTCGTGCGCTTTCTCCTTTGCGGACTGGATATCTTCCACCATTTGCGAGAAGAAATTGACCAAGGCGGCAGCCTTTTCAATTTCGGCCAATACTTCCGCCTGCAGGACTTTAATCACCCCGCCACTCACATCCTTACCGTAGGTTGCCGCACTACGGACCGCTTCGAACGACAATACCGTGGCATCCTTTACGGCCTTCTTGATATTGTTCGTAATCACCTTCTTTAGCTGCTTCTCGATTTCCTCGGCGACCTTCTTGGCCAATAGCTCCTTCGCTTGGGTGAGCGCTTCTCCGGTCAGGGCCTGGCCGCCTTTACCTACCATGCCGAATCCCTGCCTTGCGACTTTATCGATGACGGAATTAGTGGCTTGCTCCACGCTTGCCTGGACAATTTTCTCTATACCCGCTTTGTTGAAGGTCTCCAGCAGGGACTTGCCCACCATTTGCGTCATGATCTTCTTGGCCTCTGCGGCCGCGGTCTGTACCAAGCCCTTGCCCGTATTGGCCGTGGAACTGCCGAGGGTAAAGGTGATTTTGCTGAGGTTGCTCCCCACCTCTTGCACAACCTCTCCGGCAATCTTCGGCGCCACACTTGCAGCGAGGTCATTCGCTAAATTCTTTGCCGCCACGATGGCAAGTGTCTCCGCCAAGGTGCCCTTACCTGATTGCTCGGCGATTTTGGCAGTGGCCTGCGCCAGCTCTGTGAGTTTTACAGCCGACGTTTCAGTCACCTCCTTTGTCGTTTGTGTCGCAATGACCTTGACCGCCGTAAAGCCCCGCACCAGCTGCATCAGATTGGCTATCCCGGATACCATCTCGCACCCCATCTGGACATAGCCGAGGACTTCGATCACCTTGGCCAGCTTGTCTTTCAGCGCGGGGAACGCCCGCGTGAGTTCGGTGAGGAAACACTTGGCGAGCCCCGTGAGGCCCGCGGCAATATCCGCCAGGCCGGTCGGGTTGCCGGTAGCGACCTTAACGACGCCCGCCACCAGTTCGGCTGCGGAAATGGCCCAGCTGAATATATCCATCAGCTTGCCCATCTTCTGGGCCTTGCGGGCATCGTCCTGCTGGTCCTTGATCTTCTGCAGCTCTTTTTCCAGCTGCATCTTCCTGGCTTTGTCCTGACCCTCGGTCATATATTTGATCGTCAGGCACCTCAAATCGGTCACGGCGCCGGCGAATCGGCCAAGCAAGGTCTGTACCGCGGTCAACAAGGAACCCAACGCTTCCTTATCCAAGCCGGTTATATCGGCGATCTTGTCGGCGACCTTTTTTAGGGTCTCCGGCGGGATTTCTTCCGGCGAGATACGCTTGAGGATATTTTCCAGCGCGCCAAGTACTTGCACCACGCCGGATAAGACGACATTCGGCACCGTCAAGGAAAAATCGTCGAGCGCCCCTCTTTTCTCATCCCGTTTTTTATCCGGATCCACGGACACGCCATCCAGTTGCTTGGCTGGAAGCAGGACGGCGAGCGTGGTCGCCTGTTTCACATGCTCCGGCACATCCGGGCTGGCCGTAAACTGGGGAATAGCCGTATTAATTGCCAACGTCATGGTTTGCTCCTTCAGTACAGCCACTCAGTGCGCGTGTAATATGATTACGGAGCGGCTCGTACTGCGGTTGCACGCCGCACCAATTGAGAGAGGCATCGAAAGCCTTGCGGGCGTACTCGATATTGCCCAATAATTGATAGCTGATACCTGCGTAATAAGACGAGCGAGGGTCCTGCATGCTGGCGAACCCGGCACGGCTAAAACAGAAGATCGCTTCTTCATGCTGCCCTAGCCGCTGATAGCAGATACCCACGGCCAGCCAGTAATCAAAACTCCAAAAATCCATCTGGGCCAGCATGGAGAAGTATTGCAGCGCCTCTTTGTATTCACCCGCTTCAAACAACTGGTAGCCATAGGCATAAAGCGTATCGAGATCGCTGGTATCGAGGCCCGCCCGGGCCTTGATGGTGTGGCCTTGCGTAAAGAACCTCTCCAGTTCGGGCTGTGCGCCCAGCACATCCATGTCCACGCCCCCATCGGACTCGGCATGTGATTTCATAACATCGCTCCAATCGCGAAATAGTCGATTATTCAAATACGGTACCGTGGAGAACCGAATGGCTTAGGCAAGTTTCCGACGGACTTTCTTGCCTCTCTTACGTGCCTCCTGACTGGCGGGGGCGAGCACGGCTACTTCGCTGGCGCCGGCATTGTGAACAGCCGAAGGGTTGGCGGGCTGGTTTGCATAACCCTGCTCCATCAATTGATCAAGCTCGCCAAGGCCAGCGTTAACCCGCTCGAGCTTGGTGAATAGCACTTCGCACTTCTTGTCCAGGCCTGCCTTCGATAGCTTGTCCAACTTCGCCAGTTTGTCCCGGGCACCCTGGTCATGTTCCGCCTGCTCCTGCAAGCTGAGGATCTGCCGCTGCAATTCGCCGAAATGGTGGTATTGATCTGCAAGTGCCTGCCGATTCTTCGATAACTCTTCCAGCGCGTTTTCCAGTTCCGCGAAACTATCCATCTTTGGCACTCCCAGCTGTTGTGTTAGCCGAGATGATAAAGAGACGAGAGGGGCCTGCCTTTCTCAGAAGCAATAGAGCTATCGGTTTCTTACATGCCTGCAGGGACTGTCAAATGGCAGCATATTCAGCGCTCAAGAAATCAAGCTGCAATGTGGTAATTGCCACGCGCAATTTCGCAATTACAAAAAAAAGCGCAATCAAAAGTAATTTTGATTGCGAGGCCACATGGAAAACCCTACGGCATGATTGTGCCGCAGGGTCAGGAAGATGCTGCAAGAAACCACTAATAAACGTTCGCGAGGCTAATTAGCGCATGAACCTGGTGTATTCCTAATAACGCTTGACGATATTCCAGACCGGCGAATTGCGATCTATACCGACGGGCAACTGTACGATGCAGTTCGTCTTGGTTTCATTCTTGCCACCCGGCCGGCAGCCGATCACGTCTTTCTCGTTGGACAGCCCATAAACCGCCAAACCGAGATTGAATCGATTGGAAGCCGGCGTACCGATCTCCGGCACTTCACGGGCGAGGTCGATAATATCCTGGACGAAGCCTGCCTGGCTGACAGGGCGCCCGGAGCCATCCCGATTGGCACTGAATTTCAAGAATGTCCTACCCGCTTGTTGGCCACGCTCGATTGCCTGTTGATTGCTCACCACGGATGGATAATTGCCATGCCCGTCCGCTTGCGGGTTCCACACCTCGATGGCGGTCCAGTTCATGGCCGATCCTTCCCCGGCTACCCCCAATTGGAAATGCACACCATATAGCGAGGTCAGCTGGCCAAATCCCGGCACCTTGCCGAATGGCGCAATATTGCGTGCCGACAGGCGGATTCGGTTGCCGTAGCGGGTGGCATCGTAATTCATGCTGCACCACGAATTCGTGTAATAGGCGTTGATCCCGGCTGCGCGGAAGTGGCACTGCGTATCGCCGGAAAAACCCAGGCTGGCCGAATCGAAGCCATAACTCTGCGGGTTGGTATACAAACCTACGTCATAGGTCGAGGGCAGCCAGACGGTCAACGGACTGGCGGCCAGGGCCAGGTCCGGGTTCATGGCATCGGCGAAGGCAAAGATCTGCATGATCTTGCCATGCCGAGCGAGGCGATCGGCCATCTGCTTGAAGAGCTCCACCGCTTGTGGCTGGGTGGGCATGGGCTCGACGTCGAATTGGATGCCGTCCACATTGGGATCGGCGTTGATGGGATCGACGACGATATCCACCAGCTGCTTCATCTGGCTGGTTTCGCTTCCCGCCCGTACGTCCGGCGGCACGGCATTGCTCAATGTCGCCAACATGCCGCGCAGGGGGTTGTCGAACTCATAGGTTACGATCATTTTAAGGTTAGGATCGCGCTGCTTGTACCATGCCGCCATCGCGCCGATGCCCGACAGGCTGTAATTGTTTTCCAGCGGTGCGGAGGCCGTCGTATCCCACTGTTTGGCTGCTTCCTTCAACTGGACCCAGCCGATATCGGGCATCGCATAACGAACATTGTTCGCCCGCATGGTCTCGCTGTACTGCTCGCGATTGCCCGCGAGCTCACCCATATACAACCAGGCTGCAGCACCTTGCACCAGTTGCGGGGCTCGCACACTGGGGGTTCCACCCGTGTTGCCGTCCCTGCCCAGGTTGAGATAGATGGTCTGCCTGGCTAGCTGCATGCCGCTTTTCGCCAGCACCGTAAGCTGCACGATCTGTCCTGCCTGCAGGCCATTGCTGCGCAACGACCCGTTGGCGATGCTGAAATGGCTCGCCGGCACGGGCAGCCGAGTGGTGATATCGATAGGCGATTCATCCGCCGAATCGCTGATGCGATAGCTGACCGCGGACTTCGCTCCAGTGAAATAGCGGGAAAGATCGACGATATCGGCGCCCTGGCTGGCGGCGTTTACCGAGATATTCAAGCGATGGATATCGCCAAGCGGCCGATTGCCGTTTTCGACGGCCAATTCGGTCAAGGTCTTGGAGCGCAATCCATCGTACATATAGAGGGGCACGATGGCTCTGGCGGCGCCGCCCCAGCTGAGGGAGGGATCCACGGCGGATACGTTGAGACTGCATTTGTAATAGCCGGGGCTACCCACGACGGCCGGACAAGCCCGCGTATCGACCTGCACGGTGCCATAAATCACACCGTTATAGTTAGGATCGAAATCGCGGCTGCCGCTGGACATCAGATTGAGGCCCTTGGGCATGCCCGATACCGAGTAGCTCACGCTGTTCTTGGGATCCCGGTAGTCGAACATGGGGTTCGAATCCAGCGTGTAGGAACCGAAATTGAAGATGGGTTCGGCTTTCATATCGTAGTGCTTGCCCACGACCACCTTGCCGATGGCCGGCATCGGCAGCAGCGAAAGTTTGCCCGATCCCGATCCATCCGGGCGATCGCCGCCGCCCGAGTCGGCACTGACGCTGCAATGGGCGCCTGCATCGATAGCCAGCCTGCCATCGATTGAATCCAGCTTGAGCGAACCGTAGCGTTTATCCGCCCCGGGCAGTTCGCCGCAGAGGGTGCCGTTGCGGTTCTTGATCTCGAGGTAGAAGTGCTTGTCCGAGGGAGTGGGGAATTTCCAGGGCACGGCTGCGGCAACGATATCCAGGGATGCGCCTGCGGGAATTGTGTACTGGTCGACCGGCTTGGACGTCAGGTTGCTGACGGTGATCTCGGTTGCCGAGCGGTTTTCGATAAGGAACTTGCTTGGGTTCGCCGATGCTACGGTCGATACGGCAGCCGCCATGGCGCTGATGGATAACTTGAATAGCTTTCGGTTTTGCATGCTGAGGTTCCATTCACGAGGTTGTTCCATATCACCGGTAGATTTCCGGCAATCAACAACTTATAACCAGATGATATGAGCCCTCGTGGCCGGCCTATTCTGCAAAAAACCAAGGCCTTTTGGTTTTTTGCCTTGTTAATATTTCTCTTTTAATTCGCAGCCAATTACGATCCAGGCGGACAATCAGGACAGCTTGGCGCCACTGAGCAGTGCGCCCATCAGATTGGCCGACTCCACATCCGACCCGGTAAGATCGGCGCCGCTCAGGTTGCTGTCGCACAACCTGGCTCCGGCCAGCTTGCAAGCGCTCAGGTCGGCACCGATCAGATTGGCGCCGCTGAGGTCCGCCCCGCGCAGGTCGGCGCCGTTGAAGTTGGCGCCGATCAGGTTGGCGCCGCCAAGATTCGCGCCGGAGAGGTCGGCATAGGTCAGGTTCGCGTAGATCAGCAGGGCATCGCCCAGATTCGTGCGGCGCAGCACGGCCTCGCGCAGATTCGCGCCGATGAAATTCTTGCCATGCAGATTGGTGTCGGAGAGATCGATGCCGACCATGATCGCGTCGTCGAAGTCCGCCAGCGCCAAGCTTGCGCCTGCACATCGCGCGCCGGTCAAATTTGCATTGGCGAAACTGGCGGCCACCAGGTTGGCGCCTTCCATCTGCACCTCGGACAGGTTCGCATAGCTGAGATTGGCGCATTCGAGATTCGCCTCGCCCAGGTCGGCGCTACTCAGATCGGCCCAGCACAAGCGTATGCAGTTTAATTTCTTGCCCCATAAATTGACGCCGGTAAGGTTACTGCCGCTCAGATCGCGGCCAGCCAGTTCGACATTGAACAGGTCCAAGCTGCGCAGATCCCGGCCGGCCAGGTTGACGCCGCGCAAAGCGTGCATATCGAGGCTGCACTCATACTGCGGCTCCACCTCGTGTAGCAGGCTGGTCAGAATCTTGTTCAGGCGAACACTTTGGTCACGCGGAATGGTCCCATTCCACAGCGCCGTCACGCCGGAAACGAGGCGCCTGCGCCAGTCGGGTTCGACACAGGCGTTGACTTCGACACCCTCTTCCTGCCACTCGACCAGATAGGGCCTATGGGCCACGGCAATCTTGCCGCTCCCCATCTTTTGCAGCCGAAGCAAGGCGCTGCGATTGTTCAGGGCGTGAATATCCTCGAATGACAACAAGTGCGTGCAAGACATGGATTGGCCTTTGAATTGAGAATGGCTCTAGGTAGGTTTCACACGCTCCTTGCCGGAATCAGCACAGCCCAAGCGCGGACAACCTATATTTGAGGAGGCATTGTCTTGCAGCATGCTTTTGCACTCTTTTGTATCGCCTTCCGGACTATTGCTTTTCATACGAAGACGCCGTCCCCGCTTGCGGCAACGGCATGCGGGGCGCTGCTGGAAAAAATACCGATAGCGAACTGAAGCGATATCCCGACCGCATCGGTCGCGATTTTGTTGTACGGTGAATGCAATCGGCCCACCTTCACGACGCGTGGAATCCCAATGCAGCAACCCGATGATCCGAAACGCCAACTGCACCGTTTGCAAACCATACAGCAGGCGATTCTGACCGTTAGCCGCCAGGCGAGTACCTGCCGCGACCTGGCCGACTTCGGTGCGCTGGTGCATGCGCAGCTGCGCAGCCTGATGTATGCGGACAATTTTTTTATCGGGGTCTACGAGCAGGAAACGCAAGCGCTGCGCTTCCCCTACTACTCCGATCAATTCGACGTCGGGCCGGCGCCGGAGCGCTGGGTTCCCCTGGATTCCGGCGAAACCTCGCGTACCGCCTGGGTGATCACGCACGGTCAGCCGCTGATGCTGAGCGCCGAGGAAGACCGGGCGCGCCAGGCTTCCGGGGGGCGCCGGGACGGGGCCGGTCCCCGGAATACTGGTTGGGCATGCCTTTGCGCAATGGCATCGATGAGGTCATCGGCGCCGTGGTAATCCAGACCTACGATGCGGAGCGCATCTATTCGGAGCAGGACAAGGAGATCTTCGCCTTGCTGGCCAGCCACGTCGCCATCGCCATCGAGCGCTTGATGCACCAGCAATGGATGGACAAGCTGATCGCCCAGCGCACGCGCGAACTCGCGACCGAGGCGCGCGAGCGCCGCAAGGGCGAAACGCTGAACCGGGTGTTCTATCAGATTGCCGAAAGGGCTACCGCGGGCGATTCCTTCTATGACTTCCTGCAGGCGGTGCACCACCTGCTGAGCGAACTACTGTATGCCAACAACTGCTATGTCTGCCTGTATGACGCCCAAAGGCAGGTTTTGAATTTCCCCTACTACGTGGACGAGCGGGACGGGGACAGCCTCCAGGAAGACGATGTGCCCGTGCGCAAGGGGCTGACGGAATATGTCCTGCGTACCGGCCAACCCCAGCTGATCGACCGCTCGCGCATGGTGGCCTTGAACCGGCAGGGCGAAATCACCGAGGCCACCGGCGACCTTTCGTTCCATAGCTGGCTGGGCGTGCCGATGCAGATCCGTGGCGCCATCGGCGGCGTGCTCACCATCCAGAGCTATGACGCCGAGCGGGTCTACGATGCCGCCGATGCGGACGTGCTGTCCTTCGTCGCCAACCATATCAGCAGCGCCATCGAACGCAAGCAGGCTTACGATGCACTGCGCGAAGCCCGCCAGGCAGCGGAAAACGCCTCCAAGCTCAAATCCGAATTCCTGGCCAATATGAGCCATGAGATCCGCACGCCCATGAACGCGATCATCGGCATGGCCTACCTGGCCCTGAAAACCGATCTCAATCCCAAGCAGCGCGACTATGTCGGCAAGATCCATAAAGCCGGTAATTCCCTGCTGGCCATCATCAACGATGTGCTGGACTTCACCAAGATAGAGGCCGGCAAACTGGATATGGAGAAGATCGACTTCTCCCTGGATGAAGTGCTGGCCAATGTCGCCACCGTGACGGCCGCCAAGGCTCAGGACAAACAACTTGAATACCTGTTCCAGATCCCGCTCAATATCCCTCGCCACCTGGTGGGCGACCCACTGCGGCTTGGCCAGGTCCTGATCAATCTGGCCAATAACGCGATCAAGTTCACCGAGCAGGGCGAAGTGCTGCTCAGCTGCAAATTGCTGGAGCACGAGGGCGGGCGGATCAAGCTGCAGTTCGCCATTCGCGACAGCGGTATCGGCATGAGCGCGGAACAAGCCGCCACCCTGTTCCAGGCCTTTACCCAGGCGGATGGATCGACTACGCGCAAATACGGCGGGACCGGCCTGGGCCTGACCATCAGCAAGCGGCTGGTCAATATGATGGGGGGCGACATCGGCATGCGCGCCAACGTCGGCGGTGGTTCCACTTTCCATTTCACCGCTGAATTCGGCATGCCGGCGAACCTCCCGTCGGTGTCGCGCAATGTCGCCTCGGCCTTGCAAGGCCGCAGCGCCCTGGTGGTGGACGATAACCCCGTGGCGTGCGAAATCCTCGCCGATGCCTTGCTCAGCCTCTCCATCGGCGCCGATACCGCGATGGACGGCCTCGAAGCCATGGCTACCATCGTCGAGGCCGATGCGTGTATTCCCTACGATGTCGTGCTATGCGACTGGAAGATGCCGCGCATGGATGGCTTCGCCTTGCTCCGCGCCTTGCGTGAAACGCGCCTCCGGCACCCGCCCCGCTTTATCCTGGTGACCGCCTTTGGCCGGGAAGACGTGCAAGCCCAAGCCGAGTCCATCGCGGTAGATGGATTCCTGATCAAGCCGATCAACCATACCGGCCTGATCGACCTGCTGGTGCCGCTGTTCGAGCAGCAGCGCGACAATCCGCCTGCCCTGCATCCGGTCGGCGAGACCTTGCGCTGGAAAGGCTGCCGGGTACTATTGGTCGAAGACAATGAAATCAATCAGCAAATCGCCCTGGAGTTGCTGCAGATGCAAGGCTTCGGCGTCGATATCGCCGCCACCGGCCGCGAAGCGCTCGATGCCCTCGGTGCCCACCCGCCGGATTATTACCATCTGGTCTTGATGGACGTACAAATGCCCGAAATGGATGGACATGAAGCCGTCGTCCATATCCGCCAGGACAGCCGCTACGACAAGCTGCCCGTTATCGCGATGACCGCACATGCCTTGCTGGAAGAGCGCGAGCGCTGCCTTCGCGAAGGCATGCAAGACACCATCATCAAGCCGGTCGATCCAGATATGATGTTTCGGACCATTTCGCAGTGGCTGCTCCCTCACGCGATGGCGTAAGAAAGGCAAATACCGCAGCTGTATAATCAAGCAAGCAATTGCTTGAATTGCTGAATCGCAATAGCATCGAGGCTTGTTTCCTTACCTAGGTCCATCATGACTACCTTTCGCAAATCGCTCGAAGTACGCTGGTCCGATTGCGATGCCAACCAGCATGTCCGCCATAGTGCCTACGCCGATTTCTGCACGCATGCGCGGATAGAATGGCTGCTCGCCAACGGCTTCGGATTCGACCAATTCCAGCAGCATGCCTTCGGCCCGGTCATCTTCAAGGAATGGACCGAATACCTGAAGGAAGTGAAGATGAGCGAACGCCTGGAGATCGAAGTCCGCATCGCCGCGCTCTCATCGGACGGCAGTCGCTTCGCCATTCGCCACGATATTTTCAAGGAAGACGGCAAACTGGCGGCGCGCCATGAAGTCAGCGGCGCTTGGCTGGACCTACGCGCGCGCAAGTTGATGGCGCCGCCTGAGCAATTACAGGCCATCTTTGCCGAATTGGCGCATACCGACGACTTTGCCGAGATCGCGCTGAAACCGGCTGGAAACTAGAAAGATACCGCCATTAGCCATCGCCACAGAAAGAACACCGCCATTCCGCCACCAATGGCCGCCAACAGCTTGTTATAGCGCCAGGCAATCAGCCCGCTGGCCAGCGCGCCGAGCAGCCAGGCATTGCGGACATCCAATTGCCAATGCTGGCCATCCGGCAGGAGCACCATGGGCACGGTGATGGCGGTGAGCACCGCCACCGGCACATAGCGCAACGCGCGCTTCACCAGCGGGGGAAACTGGATACGGTCGCCGAGGGCAAAGAAGGAATAGCGAATCAGAAAAGTCACCGCCATCATGCCGGCGATGATGGCCCACTCATCGGCGCTCATTTCGCCTCCCCCGCTCGCTCTTCAAGATACAAGCCCACCAGCACGCCCGCCACGGCGGCCAGCATCAGGCCCAGCTTGTAAGGCAGGTCACGCGCCGCCAAGGCCACCATGGCGGCGGCCAGGGCGGCGCCTACCATGGGCCGCTTCTTCAGCATCGGCACGACGATGCCGGTAAAGGTCGCCGCCATCGCGAATTCCAGGCCAAGCCTCTCCAATCCCTCGACCGAATGGCCCAGCAGCACGCCGGCCAGCGTCCACAGTAGCCAGTTGCCATACATGGCCAGGCTGGACCCAAGGTGATACCAATGCTTGAAAGGGGAAGCGTCAGCCGCGCCATAGCGGTGTTGAACCACGGCGAAGGTTTCATCGGTCAGCCAGAAAGCCAGCGGCAGGCGCCAGCGCTGGCCGAGCGCCGCGACATAGGGCAAAAGGGTGGCCGAATACAGCGCATGCCGCAGATTGACGACAAAGGTTGTCAGCACGATCACCGCCAAGCCGGCGCCGCTGGCCATCAGGGTCAGGGCGATGAATTGCGATGAGCCGGCGAAGACGAATAGCGACATGCCCAAGGCGCCAGCCATGGACAGGCCGCTGGGCGCCGCCAGGGTACCGAAGATCACGCCGAATGGGGCCGCGCCCAGCAGCATGGGGAGCGAATCGCAGGCGCCCCGCCAGAGTTCTGTGCCGCGCGGGCTTGCAAGGAATGTCGTCATGGCTGCTTCTCGTCGGCGTTGCGGTCGATGTGGTGAAAAGAAATTCAAGGAGGCTGGCTAGCCTTCCGCCCAGCCGATTATCATGCGTGCATGTTCCGCCTGCTTGCCCTTCTACCGATATTGCTGCTTGCCCTAGCCGCCCATGCCGCCGAACGCGTCCGCATTGGCGCCGAAAATGACTGGTACCCCTACTCCGGCGTGGTCGGCGGCCAGCCCGCCGGCTTGGCCGTCGATCTGGTCCGGGCGGCCTATGCGGCGGTTGGCGTGGAAGTGGAACTGGTTTCCCTGCCTTATGCGCGATGCATGAAATTGACCCGGGAAAGCCTGTTGGCAGGCTGTTTCGATACCCTGCGCAATCCCTTGCTGGAAAAACAGTACCGCTGGCACAAGCAGGCGCTCTTCAAGGGCCGCATCGATATATACGCCCGCATCGATCGCCACAAGGGCCGGATCACGCTCGCCGACCTGCGCGGCAAACGGATCGCGGTCACCAATGGCTACGACTATGGCGAAGCCTTCGACGCGAATAAGCAGATGCAGCGCGATATAGGCGATTCCGACCTGTTCGCCCTGCGCAAGCTGGTGGCTGGCAGGGTGGACTATGCCTTGGTCTATGACCGTATCGCCACGCATATCGCGCGCAATGAGCCGCAATTGGGCGCCGGCTACAAATCGGTCGGCACCCTGATCGAGCCGGAAATCTACCTGTCCTTCGCACCCGCCTATCCAGAAGTGGAAAAGCTGATCGGACTTTTCGACCAAGGCCTGGAAAAACTGCACGCCAGTGGTGAATACGCACGTATCGAAGCACGCAGGCGGTGAGACGGCCGCCTCTGGCATAATCACGCCTTTCCCCGATCCGCCGAACAATGCCGCATATCGCCAGCCATCGCTGGGTCCACCCCGCCAGCCGCGCCCCGCGTGCCGTGCAAACCTGGCTAACCCACCCCGGATCCCTTACCGCCAGACTGATCGCACGGTTTCCCCGTTTCCGGGTGCGGCTGTTGCGGCAGCAATGGGGTCGGCCCAACCGGGACGAGTTGGGCGCCTTGCGGCTGGAACGCAGCCAGCTCGCGCTGGTGCGTGAAGTGGTATTGATGAGCGGTGACACGCCCCTGGTGTTCGCCCACTCGGTCATGCCGCGCCAGGCACTGATGCACGGCTATCACCGTTTGCGCCGGCAAGGCGTGAAGCCCCTGGGGGCCACCCTGTTCGCCAATCCCAAGGTCAAACGCAGCCGGCTGGCCTTTCGCGGCATCGACCGGCGCCATACGCTCTACCGTCGCGCGGAAGCCGCCGTCGGCCCCCTGCCCCCGCGCCTATGGGCCCGCCGCTCATGCTTTGAACTCGGCCGGGCGCGCATTCTTGTCACCGAAGTCTTTCTACCGGCCACCCTTACATGAACGGGAATACCTTGCCTAGTCGCCTGAGCCTCTATGCGAAATTGATGCGCCTGGACAAACCCATCGGCATCCTGCTACTGCTGTGGCCTACCTTATGGGGACTCTGCATTGCCAGCCAGGGCCGGCCGGACCCTGCCATCCTGATTATCTTCCTGTTGGGCACCGTGCTGATGCGCTCGGCCGGCTGCGTCATCAACGATTACGCCGACCGCGACTTCGATCCCCAGGTCGAACGCACCAAGCTGCGTCCGATGGCCACCGGCAGCGTCTCCACCCGCGAAGCCCTGCTGCTGGCAGGCACCCTGGCGGCGTGTGCTCTCCTGCTGATCCTGCCGCTCAATGGCCTGACGCTGTGGATGTCCGTGCCCGCCGTTCTGTTGGCGGGCAGCTATCCCTATACCAAACGCTTCCTACCCATTCCGCAGGCCTATCTGGGCTTGGCCTTCAGCTTCGGCATCCCCATGGCCTTCGCCGCGGTCAACGGCAAGGTGGACGCCGTGGCTTGGTACCTGGTGGCGGCGAACCTGTTCTGGGTGGTGGCCTACGATACCGAGTACGCCATGGTCGACAAGGTCGACGATCTGAAGATCGGCATCAAGACCTCGGCCATCACTTTCGGCCGCTTCGATGCAGAGGCGGTCATGATCTGCCACCTGGCCTTCCTGCTGGGCATGGCAGCCTTGGGCTGGCACCTGCAACGCCATGCCTGGTGGTATCTCGGCCTTGCCGTGGCCGCCGTGCTGATCGCCCTGCAATACCGGCAGATCCGTGGGCGCGACCGTCTAAAATGCATGCAGGCTTTTCTCGATAATAATCGGGTGGGTGCCGTGCTGTTTATCGGGATTCTTCTGGATTACCGGGTGAGCTGGCCGATCTGAGTCGCTGGGCAGGTAATTCGTAAACCCCGCGCGCCGTCGAACGAGGCGCGCGGGTGTTGTTCATCGCCCCAGTCCAAGCGCTTCGATTTGTTGCAAAGGCAGCCCGGTAACGTTAACAATGGCTTGCATTGCCATGTGCTCTTTCAGTAGCGCTTTGGCTACCTCGATTTTCCCTTCCAACTTCCCTTCCAACTTCCCTTCTACCTTACCTTCCTCGAATTTTTCCGTTCCATGTTTCTTGAGCGCACTCGCTTCCGTTCTCAGCCATTTGAGACGCCCTTCATAAGCTTCCCTCTCATCCTTTCCAAAACTCATATATTCCAAAACATTCAAGGCTCTTTTTATCTCAGGATCATCCAGGCTTGAGGGCAAGCAATCTTTATTCATTAAATCATGCCGGGTCAGGAATGCCACCCATCGATCGAGCGGCTCCCTTACCTTGGCAACAATATCGGCGATTCCTTCCTCGGCATCCGAAGTGAATTTCTTCAATTCGATGGTATGCAACTCCAGGTCCTGGAAGTAATGTAACTTGCCACTATCCTTCTGGATGCGGAAAATATTGTGGTACCCCTCCATGCCAGGAATCGAGTTGAAGTTTAGTATATGAATACCTATCGCCTTGGCCAGCTTGTCATAGCCAGCACCTTCCCCTAGTTGATCCGTATAAAGCTTTGCCCAATAGTAAAGCGCACGTTTATCGTAATCCGCTACGTCGTTGACCTGGATTTCAATATTAAGCAGTTGTCCGTTGCTGCCCTTTGCCTTGAGATCGAGGATGGAGATTTTATCCCTCCAGAAGTTGCTGCGGTTATACGGATTTAGAAGCGTGACATCGGTGATCTGATCCGCCTCGCCTACGATGGCATTCACCAGGGAAATCAGCAGATCTTTGTTTTCTTCCACTCCGAAGAGCTTTTTGAAGGCAATGTCCACGCGCGGGCTGATCATTTCCATAATAGATTACTCCCTTTATAATAAATAGCGGCGCACAATAAGAATACTCACCAATCGATATTTCTTAAGAAAAAATTAATTCAGAAACACCCTCCAAACCAACATGATTTTTTTACAGATACGAATAAAATATACTATGGCAATCCACCCAAAGGGTCAATTCGCCACATGACCTTGTCTGGCAAGTCTTCAGAAGCAGTCTAAATCACTTGCCTCGCCCTCACTGTGGCTTTCCCTGCCAGCACAGCGTCCACAATGCCACAGCCGATCGGCATTGTCGTAAGGCACCCCTCACCCAGCACGCTCAGCCTCACTTCCAGTGTGCTTGCTGCGCACTCGACATACCAACTTTACGCCCGTCCCGTTCGGTGTGCGCGCTCATGTAGGAAGCGTGACGATGCCGCCGGGGTTCACCGCGGTTGGATCACCCACCATGGAGAAGGAATCATGCTGCCAGTATTTGCTGCCGCACCCCACGTATCGACCCCGGACTGGGCTGACCGGCTGGAGGAGATTGACGATCCCGAGGTGCGCACAGAAATTCGGCGCTTGGCGGAGAATGATCCGACGCTTACAGAGCTTGCTCTGCGGGACAAGTGGATCGACAACCGCAGCGCTCAGGTGCTGGCCCTGACGCTGGCGCAGAATCGCTGCCTGACTACGTTCGACCTGAGGGGCAAATATATCGACTGCGACGGCGTGCAGACGCTGGCGCCGGCGCTGGCGCAGAATCGCTGCCTGACCTCGCTCAGCCTGCACAACAATCAGATCGGCGAAAGCGGCGCACAGGCGATGGCCGAGGCGCTGGCGCAGAATGGCTGCCTTACTACGTTCGACTTGAGCAGCAACCATATCGGCGACAACGGCGCGCAGGCGCTGGCTAAGGCGCTGGCGCAGAATGGCAGGCTGACCTTGCTCAATCTGCACTACAACTGGATCTGCGACAGCGGTGCCCAGGCGTTGGCCTGTGTGCTGGGGCAGAATCGCTGCCTGACCACGCTCGACCTCAGCTTCAATGAGATCGGCGCCCGCGGCACGCAGGGGCTGGCCGAGGCGCTGGCCCAGAATGGCTGCCTGACCTCGCTCAACCTAGGCTACAACAAGCTCGACGCCAGCGGCGCGCAGGCGTTGGCCAAGGCGTTGGCGCAGAATGGCTGCCTGACCTCGCTCGACCTAGGCAGTAATAAGATTGGGGACAGCGGCGCGCAGGCGCTGGCCGAGGCGCTGGCGCAGAATCGCTGCCTGAGAACGCTCGACCTGCGCTGCAACTTTATCTTCAACAACGGCGCGCAGACGCTGGCGGATGCGTTAAAGCAGAATGCCTGCCTGACCTCGCTCGACCTGGGCCACAACCGGATCGGCCCCAGCGGCGCGCGGGCGCTGGCCGATGCGTTGGCCCAGAATGGCTGCCTGACCTCACTCGACCTGGGCCACAACATGATGATCAGCGATAGCGGCGCACAGGCGCTGGCCGAGGCGCTGGCGCAGAATCATTGCCTGACTACGTTCGACCTGGGCGGCAACCATGTAGGCGACAACGGCGCGCAGACGCTGGCCGATGCGTTGGGGCATGGCTACCTGACCTCTCTCGACCTGAGCAGCAACCATATCGGCGACAACGGCGCGCAGGCGCTGGCCAAGGTGCTGGCGCAGAATTGCTGCCTTACCACGCTCGACCTGGGCTTCAATAAGATCGGCGCCAGCGGCGCGCGGGCGCTGTCCGTTGCGCTGGCGCAGAATGATTGCCTGACCACGCTCGACTTGGGCTGGAACCAGATCGGTGCCAGCGGTGCGCTGGTGCTGGTCGAGGAGTTGATCGGTGCCAGCGGCGCGCTGGCCATGGCGCTGGCGCAGAATCGCTGCCTGACCACGCTCGACCTGGGCCACAACCAGCTCGGCGCCAGAGGCGTGCAGCCGCTGGCCAGTGTGCTGGCGCAGAATGGTTGCCTGACCACGCTCCGCCTGGGCGACAACCAGATCGGCGCCAGCGGCGCGCAGGCACTGGCCGGTGCGCTATCGCAGAATGGCTCTCTGACCTCGCTCTACCTGGACAGTTATCAGATCGGCAAGGACAACAATCAGATCGGCGACAGCGGTGCCCAGGCACTGGCCGGTGCGCTTGCACAGAATCGCTGCCTAACCAGGCTCGACCTGGACGGCGATAAGATCGACAACAGCGGCGCGCAGCGCGCAATCAAAGCCGCATTAACACGCAACGAGAAAGCCGCGAAAGCACAATCCCAAACCCTGTTCCTGCAAGGTCAGCAATACGCCGCCGCAGGCGATGTCCAGCAGGCCGCTGAGCGGTTCCGGCAAGCGCTACGGTTGGGGATCGGGTATCTAGATCGCAAGCCCATCCAAGCCGCCCTCGACCCGGTCCAAAAACAACTCAAGCAAGCTGACCAGCACGCCAAAAGCGGCCAAGCGCACCTACAGGCGCAACGCTATGAACAGGCTCAAGCGGCGTTTGCGCAGGCGCTGGCGATATGCCGTGACCACGCGTCCGCGCAGAAGGGCTTACAGTTAGCGCGGGAGCAAATGATCACCGCCTTACGCAACCAACTGGAACAGGAAGCCCAGTGGCGTCAAACCTGCCAAGCGCGCCACGAAAAGCAGCAAGCGACCTTGAACGCGCAGGTCGAAGGGAACGCCACGAAACTGGCCGACAATGCACACCAGTTGGAGGCGCTACACCGGGAGGCGGGCTTGGCAGCTCGATCCTGGTTCAGTTGGGCCAAGCAAGCCCGCTTGCAGCAAAGAATCGCCGAGCTGGAACAGGACAAGACCCAATTGACGAACGAGCGAGACGCCCTACAAACGCGGCTGGTCGGTCTGGCCCTGCGCGTCGAGTTGCTTGCGCAAGAACAAGAACAAACAGCGATGAATACCCCCAAAACGACGTTGACCACTCCCAAGTCCTTTCCGCAATTGCAGGCAAGCTTGCGACGCAGCGAGAAGGATTTGATCAATCGGGAGGGGGAATGCCGCAGCAAGGCCACGAAGCTCCGCAGGGCGATGGAGATCGCCGACCAGGCCGAAGCCGACCTCTTGAAGATACAGAGTGACATCCGGGCGCAGGGAGAAAGAATTGCGCTACAACAATGCTTTGGCCTGACCGCGGAGGCCAGCGCCTTTAAGCTCTACTTAGGCCAGGTCAAACGCTTATGCACCCACTCGCCCCCTAGCTGCTTCATCAGCTACGCCTGGGAAAAGGATCCTGCGGCCAATAAAACCTTGCAAGCCTTTCTATTGCGGCTCCAGGGTGATCTGGAAAAGCTGGGCGCCACGGTCTACCTCGATATCATCCACCTAAGCGGTGATATTCAAGCCTATATGCAAACGATCAACCGGTGCGAGCAGATGCTGTTGATTGGCACGCCCCAGTTAATGGCACGGGCCAGCGAGCTCGTCGATCCTCAGAGAGGCGAAAATAATCTTCAGTCCGAACTTGCGCATATTCGCGGGCGAGTGGCGCGGGCAACCGCCCGCTCGGTTCCTCCCTGCCTGATCCCGGTGCTGTATCAGGGTACGGCAGAAACCGCCTTTCCGACGGATTTGCGACATGGCTGGCTCAATATGTGCGAATCGGCCAGCTATGAGCAAGCGATGGCGGCACCTGAGGCCGGTCTGATCCCGCGCCTATTTGGCCTGCTCGATGATGTGGCTTACCGCCATGCCTACCAGACTTGGCAAGATCGACTGGCACTTAGCCAGACGGCCCGGACAACGTACGCCGCCGGCGAAGCCCCACGCGCCTTCGGCGACTTCCTTAGCGCCGCCAACGCGCTCTTTGCGCGCCGCCAGGTGCCCACGCCGATCTGCTATCTCAGCCATGCCGAGGAAACCGATCCACGGCTGGCCGCGCGGATCGACACGCTGGCAAGCGATCTCGGCCGGCTGGGCCTCACCGTCTGGCGGAGGGATCCGGCACAAGTCCAGCATGCCGACTTTGTACTGCTGATCGGCAGCCCCGCCTGGAAAGAGCAGGTGGATCAGCAGGACAGTCCAATTGGACAGCCGCTAAGACAGCTGGACCAGGCCCGGCAGCCGGTGGAAAAGGTGCCCTTGTTGTTCGAAGGGACCTTCGACAGTGCTTTCCCTGAGGCAACTAAGCGCTTGCTGATACACGATTTCAGGCAACCGGACCGCTACTATCGCGAGATGGCCCAGCTGATCAATCCACGCGGCCTGATCCCGCAATTGTTCGAGATCCGCCGCCACGACAAGGCGTATGCCGATCTGTATCGGGGCTTGGACGACGCGCTGACGCTAATTGATCGCAAGCAATGCAACTGACCCGCATCGTCGGCGACCAGCACTTGCTGGCAGCTGCCCCTCGACGGTTGCCAGCGCTTCAGCCGCCTTTTCGCCAAGCAAAACATAAAAAAGGGACGCCACCATCGCGTCCCTTTTTTCATGCTCTCGCTGCTTAGGCGGGCTGCTGAGTATTCCGCAGCCGGATATGCAGTTCACGCAATTGCTTCTCGTCCACCGAGTTCGGCGCCTGGGTCAGCAGGCACTGGGCACGCTGGGTCTTCGGGAAGGCGATCACATCGCGGATCGACTCGGCACCGGCCATCAAGGTGACCAAGCGGTCCAGGCCGAAGGCCAGGCCACCGTGGGGTGGCGCACCGTACTGCAGGTTTTCCAGCAGGAAGCCGAATTTGTTCTGCGCTTCTTCCGGTCCGATGTTCAGTGCTTCGAATACGGTCGATTGCATGTCGGCGCTGTGGATACGCACCGAACCACCGCCCATTTCCCAGCCGTTCAACACCATATCGTAGGCGCGTGCCTTGCACTTGCCCGGGTCGGTCTTGAGCAGTTCGATATGTTCGACCTTGGGGCTGGTGAACGGGTGGTGGCAAGCCGTCCAGCGCTTGCTGTCCTCGTCGTATTCGAACATGGGGAAGTCCACCACCCACAGGGGTTTCCACTCGCGGGTGAAGTAACCGCCGACCTCGCCCTTTTCATGGCCGATCTTCAGGCGCAGGGCGCCGATCGCTTCGTTCACGATCTTGGCCTTGTCGGCGCCGAAGAACACGATATCGCCGTTCTGCGCACCGGTGCGTTCGATCACCGCCGCCAATGCCTCGGGCGACAGGTTCTTGACGATAGGCGACTGCAGGCCGGTTTCGTTAGGCTGGGTGACGTCGTTGACCTTGATATAGGCCAGGCCGCGCGCACCGTAGATGCCAACGAACTGCGTCCACGCATCGATTTCGGAACGGGTAAAGGCGGCGCCGCCAGGAATGCGCAGGCCAACCACACGGCCGCCTTCCATATTGGCGGCGGCGCTGAATACCTTGAACGCCACGTCCTTCATGACATCGGTCAGTTCGGTGAACTTCAGGGTCACCCGCATATCGGGCTTGTCCGAACCGTAATTGAACATGGCATCGTCGTACTGCATGCGCGGGAACTTGCCCAGTTCGACACCGATGGCTTCCTTGAAGACGTGGCGGGCCATTTCCTCGGTCACATCCATGATCTCGTCTTCGCTCAGGAAGGACGTTTCGATATCGATCTGGGTGAATTCGGGCTGGCGATCGGCGCGCAGGTCTTCATCGCGGAAGCATTTGGTGATCTGGTAGTAGCGGTCGAAACCGGCCACCATCAACAGCTGCTTGAACAGCTGCGGCGATTGCGGCAGGGCAAAGAACTGGCCATCGTGCACCCGGCTCGGCACCAGGTAGTCACGCGCGCCTTCCGGGGTCGAGCGGGTCAACATCGGCGTTTCGATATCGATAAAGCCGCGCGAGTCGAGGAAGTTACGCACCAAAAGCGCTACCTTGTACCGCAGGCGCAGGTTCTTTTGCATCTGCGGCCGGCGCAGATCGATCACCCGGTGTTGCAGGCGGGTCATTTCGCTGAGGTTTTCCTCATCGATCTGGAACGGTGGCGTCAGTGCGGCGTTCAGGATGGTGAGCTGCTTGGCCAGGATCTCGATTTCGCCCGAAACCAGGTTGGCGTTGGTCGTGCCGGCCGGACGCTCGCGCACGATGCCGCTGATTTCGATCACGAATTCGGAGCGGACGGTATTGGCCAGGGCGAAGGCTTCCGGGGTATCCGGATCGATCACCACCTGAACCAGGCCTTCGCGATCACGCAGATCGATAAAGATCACGCCGCCATGGTCGCGGCGGCGATGTGCCCAGCCTTTGACGGTGACGGTTTGGGATAAAAAACGCTTGTCGATCAAGCCGCAATAGTCGGTACGCATGGCAGTTCCATTTAGCTTTGGCCGGTAAGGCCAGGATTTTTCGTTATATTCGTTAGCGGATTGGGTTTAACGGGCTAGGCCGGCGTGCGCCTAGCCCGGTAGATTCGGCTCGACGATCTTGGGACGAATCACCGGCTTGCATGGCCCCTGGCCATCTCCACCCTTGCTCGCAGGGGCGACCACGCCCATGGAAATCACATACTTGAGCGCTTCATCCACGCTCATATCCAGCTCTATCGTGGCGGTCTTCTTGACCACCATGAAATAGCCTGAAGTCGGGTTCGGGGTGGTCGGCACATAGACCGAAACATGCTCGCCATCCAGCTGGCAGGCCAGCTCCGCCGCAGGCGCACCGGTCAGGAAAGCCACCGTCCAGGCATCCGAATGGGGGAACCGCACCAGCAGCGCCTTGCGGAAGGCTTGGCCGGAATCGGACAGCACGGTATCGGAAACCTGTTTGACGCTACCGTAGATCGACTTCACCACGGGAATGCGGTTAAGCAGGTCCTCCCACATCTTGACCAGGCGCTGTCCCAGGATATTGGCCGTCAGAAAACCGGTCGCCAGGACAATAAAGAACACGCCGAACACGCCCAGGCCAGGGATATGCACCCCCATCAGGTCGCGCGGCCGGCTGCCTTCCGGCAACCACAGCAAAATACTATCCATTGCACCGACCAAGGTACTGACCACCCACAGGGTGATGCCCAGCGGCACCCAGATCAGCAAGCCGGTGACGAAATAGCGCTTCATGCGATAGCTTTCAAAAATGCTCGATGGATCAGTGATGCGTATGGCCGCAAGCACCGGCGCCACAACCGGCGGCGGGCGTCTCGGTCGCGGCGGCAGGTGCGGCGGCCGTTGCTGCCGGCGTATTGCTGGTAGAAGACCCGCCCTTGAAGTCGGTGGCATACCATCCCGACCCCTTGAGCTGGAAACCGGCGGCGGACAGTTGCTTGGCAAAACCCTCCTGGCCGCAAGCGGGACAGGTGGTGAGAACGGGGTCGGATAGCTTGCGCAGTACCTCGGCGCGATGGCCGCAATCGGTACATTGGTAGTCGTAGATCGGCATGATGTGTTTCTCGGCGAAATCGGCGGAAGTTAAAAGCCTAATCAAAGCTGCGCATTATAGCGCAGCGCAGCATGGCCTGTGCGCAGGATCGTAAGGTGGGCTAGCGGACTTTCAAGCCATATGTGGCGTCCGATGCAACAGCGGATTGCATGGTTTGACGCTGACGGAAATTTTGCCGTAGGCTTTCCCGTGTTGCAAATCCGGTACGCCGGTCCCACGACACCCGATCAAAAACCTTCCGTCCCCTGGAGTCTTCGTCATGCGCGCCACCCTCCCCCTGCTCCGATTGCTATTGGCCGTGACCAGTTGCATGGCCCTGGCCGATGCCAGCAGCCCGGTGGGCAATTGGATGAATATCAGTGACAAGACCAAGAAAGCCGAAGCCGTCATCCAGATTTGGGAGGAGAAAGGTGAACTGCACGGCAAACTGACCAAGCTGCTCGATAGCAAGGACACGCTTTGCACCAGCTGCAAGGACGAGCGCAAGAATAAGCCGCTGATTGGCCTGGAGATCATCTGGGGCGTCAAGAAGGACGGCGATATCTGGAGCGGCGGCAAAATTCTCGACCCGGATAGCGGCGATATCTACAGCGTCAAGATGGAATTGGCCGATGGCGGCCAGAAGCTCAAGGTCCGTGGTTTCATGGGCTTCTCCCTGCTTGGCCGCACCCAGACCTGGGTGCGCGAGCAATAAGGCTGGCCCGGGCGGCCGCCAGCCGGCCGCCCGCAATCGATCCACGTCCCTTCCCTTCCCTTCCCTTCCCTTCCCTTCCCTTCCCTTCCCTCTCCTCCCGCCCAGCCAGGCACGGCTGCTCGCCCAGCGCATCCATGATTTCGCTCGCGCCGCAACCGTTGCGGCGCTGTCACTTCACATAGGTTTGATATATTCGCTACTGGGATTAGGATACGTCCCCTGTCCCGCCCCCGGTCCGCACACCGCCAGGAATGGCCTGCACGTTCGCTGCGAGCCGGGCAAGGTATGTCTGTCCCCTATAAGAATCCATCGCCATGAACGAAATCACGCTAGATCGTCCCATTTCCGCATCAGGACGTAAATTGCAACGCAGAGGAGAGGAATCCCGCCGCAAAATACTTGACGCCACCCTGGTATTGATCGCCAGGCTGGGATTGCACGGCGTTACCCATCGGGCCATCGCGGCCGAAGCGGGGGTGCCGTTGTCGCTGACCACCTACTTTTTTAGCGGCATGAACGACCTGATCGGCCAGGCCTTCGATCATTTCGTCCAGGTGGCCGCGCCGGATAATGGCGCCTTGCGACATCAGCTGAGCGAATACCTGGATGGCTTTTCCGCCGAACAGCTGCTGCATGATCCGGCAATCCGTCAGCAGGTTTGTGCCCATGTCACGTCCCTGCTGGCCGATTTCGTGCAGGATCAGACCGCATCGCAATCGGTTGGCCTGGCTGTCGGGCTGAATTTTATGACGCAGTACCGGCTCGATCCGCCCTTGCGTGCCAAAGTGGTCAGCTACCGTGCTTCGCTGGTGGCCGGCATCACCGAACTGGCCGGCCGGGTCGGCTCTGCCCAACCGGAGACCGATGCTTCACTGGTACTGGGCGTGATCCATCGCGTGCAGTTCGAGTGCATCAATCTGCCCACGGCCAAACCGGAAAACCTTTTGCAAGCCGAAATCGGCCGTATGCTTGCCTTGGTGTTCCGGCTGGTTTGAGCTAAGCAAACCGCGCGGCTGTCCCCCAGCCGCGCCCTTTTCATGCCTCCCCCATCGCCATGCTCGAACTCATCCCGCTGATCCTTATCGCTTTTTCCGCCGGGCTGATCGACGCGGCAGTGGGGGGCGGCGGTCTGGTGCAGGTTCCCGGGCTTTTTGCCACCCTGCCCAACCAATTGCCCGCCACGCTGTTCGGCACCAATAAGTTCAGCGCGATCTTCGGCACCGCGACCGCGAGCTGGCGCTATGCGCGCAGCGTCGATATCGCTTGGCGGCTGGTGATTCCGGCCGCCCTCACCGCCTTCGTCTGCGCCTTTCTGGGCGCCATGGCGGTCAGCCATATTCCCAAGGAATGGATGCGGCCGCTGGTATTGGCGCTGCTCCTGTTCATGCTGGGCTACACCCTGCGCAAGAAGGACTTCGGCGCCATGCATCGGCCCAGCCATATCGGTCGGCGCGAGCTGGCCGTGGCGCTTGCGATAGGCGGCGCCATCGGCTTTTACGACGGCCTGTTCGGCCCCGGCACCGGCAGCTTCCTGATCTTTCTGTTTATCCGCTTTTTCGGCTTCGACTTCTTGCGCGCCTCCAGCGCGGCCAAGGTGGTCAATCTGGCCACCAACCTGGCGGCCCTTGCCTTCTTCATTCCTTCCGGCAACGTGCTCTATCGCTATGCCATTCCCATGGCCATGGCGAATATCGTCGGCGCGATGCTGGGCACCCGCCTGGCCATGAAGGGCGGAACCGTCCTGATACGCAAACTTTTCATTACCCTCGTCAGCCTGCTGATCGCCAAATTGGGCTGGAATCTTGTGCATTAGCGTTGGCGACCCACGGTGTAAACCCAGGGAAACACTGATTAAATGCGCCAACGAGCGACAGCGAGGCTCCCTCGCGGCGGCGAGGGCGGGGGGAGTCGGACTAGATCAAGCGAGGGGGCGGTTCATTTGCCACTGACCGTGAACACCCGGCTCCGCCGGGTGACGGCCTGCGATTTGAATACTCGCAATATTTCAGTGTATTCCTACAAGTCCGGCGAGGTGACGATAAAATGGTATCCGCACCATCGCTTCCCCGCCCAAGATCAAGGACCCCGCTCGATGCCCGCCCCCTACAAACGCCCGGAATCCGTGCTGGTCGTCATCTACACCCCCGATTTGAAGTCGCTGATCATTGAACGCACCGACTTCAAGGATGCCTGGCAATCGGTCACCGGCAGCCTGGAAGAAGACGAAACCCCGCGCGCCACCGCCCGCCGAGAAGTGCAGGAAGAGGTCGGCATCGATACGGACCTGCACGAATTGCAGGACTGGGGCATCTGCAACGAGTGGGAAATCTACGAGATCTGGCGCCATCGCTACGCCCCGGGGGTGATCCAGAATACCGAACACGTTTTCGGACTGCTGGTCCCGGAGTTGTTCGAACCTACCCTGTCGGTGCGCGAGCACAGCGGCTGGCTATGGCGCGACTGGAACGTGGCCGCCGAAGCGGTATTCTCGCCGTCCAATGCAGACGCCCTGCGCCTGCTGCCGGAGATGGCCGAGAAGTTCGGCGCGCGGTTGATTCCGCAGGGAAATGCGTAGCGAACTGGTCTAATCTCAAACCAGACCAAGTCCACGAGAGCCGGGCAGCAGATCGCTGCCCGCCCTTTCATGCCGAATCGCAGCCTCCGTGTCGATCGCCCTGTCGGCGAAGCAAGGGGCGATCGGCAATGGAAGGCGCGCAATAACCGGCCGTGAGGACACGCTGAGGACGAGGAAGCCGAACGCATGGAACGCACACTCCTGCTGGTCGATGATGAAGCCAATATCATCGCCGCGCTCACACGCCTATTCCGGCGCGAGGGCTACACCATTCTGACCGCCGATTCCGGCGAGTCGGGCTTGCTGATATTAAGCAAACATCCGGTCGGCGTGATCATCTCCGATCAGCGCATGCTGCACATGAAAGGCACCGAGTTCCTCAGCGCCGCCAAGCTGCTGCAGCCCAATTGCGTGCGCATTGTTTTATCGGGATACACCGAGGTGAATTCGATCACCGATGCCGTCAATCGCGGTTCGGTGTTCCGTTTCCTGACCAAGCCCTGGGATGATCAAACACTGCTGGAGCAGGTCGACGAGGCATTTGAACAGTACGAACTGAAGATGACCAATTTCAGGCTCTCCGAGGAGTTGCAGCAAAAGAACGTCGCCCTGGAAAAGACCAAGCACCAGCTGGAGATCGCCTTGGCCAATGTCAGCACCGAACGCGATGTGGGCAGATCCATCCTGAAGATCACCCAGCAAGTGCTGCACCAGGCGCCGGTCGCCATTATCGGCTACACCCTGGACGGCACCATCGCCGTCAATAACCAGCAAGCCTCGCGCTTGTTTCCGGCGCTTTGTCCCGGGCTTGATATCTATTCACTGCTCCCTTACGAAGTGGTCATGGCGCTGAAAAGCAATAAAACGGCGGGGACCTATCGCGAAAGTGAAAATCGCCAATTCAATTTCAAGAACACGCCGCTCAATGCCAATAACGCCGTTGCCGGCATGATACTGACCTTTATTCCGCAGGCTTCGGACAGGCTCGAATACGAAAACGGCGGAAAGTCGGCCAGCCATGGCAGGCCGGCCAATCCGCTATGAAAATCAATACCGAAGCGCTGGACCTGCCCAGCCCGGCCGAGCAGTGGCTGGCTGCCTATGGCGACAAGCTGCCTCGGCACAATCCTGCCATCGTTGCCTTTATCGGCGGCGGCCATGAACATGATGACGAGCTGGCGGCACTGGAACGTAGCGCATCCGGCAATCCGAGCAGCATTCTCAGGCTTTTGAAGGTAGCCAACTCGCCCTTCTTCGGCCTCAGCAAGCAAATCACCTCGGTCAAGCAGGCCATTACGGTGCTGGGCTTTTCGGCGGCCAGTGCGATCGTCTTGCGCGGCATCATCCTCGATGCCTTCGATATCTCCAGCGCCGATCTCATGGCGAATGAACTGATCGCCCACAGTGTCATGACCGGTATCTGCGCCAAGGTGCTAGCCGAAGAGTGGGGCGAGCCACGCGATATCGCATTCACCATCGGCATATTGCATAACATAGGCAAGCTCACCATGCTGGTCTACGCCCGCACGCTGGCGGAGGAAATCTATCGCGGCAACGAGCGCACCGGCGAGGAGTTGGAAAGAGAGCTGGAGGTTTTTGGCTTCAGCCATGCGGAACTGGGCATTCTGATGCTAAAGAAATGGCATATCCCGGACACGATCATCGAGGCCATCCGCGACTATCCCGACCTGGCGGACTGCTCGACCCGCTTGAAAAGAATCATCCACCATGCCCAGGCAATCGCCGGCCTGCTAAGACAGGAAGGCGGGGGTCCCCTGCCCGGCAACACCATTGAACGGCTATCGAACGAACTGGATGTATCCGGGCCGCGACTTCATGCGCTGACCCATACCATCTTGCGGGAGGTGGCTATTATTATAGCGCCCGTATAACTGTGCGTTTCCCGAAACCGGACCGATTGGATCCGCAGAGACCCCATGCATTACATTATGCTCGTGGACGATGAGCAAAATCTGCTCAATGCGCTCAGCAGGGAATTGGCCCGGGTCGAGGACGAGCAAGGCCAGCCGATCGCCTTAGCGGTCGACTGTTATCCCGATCCCGCCAGCGCGCTGATGGCTGCGGAGATCAAATCCTATGACCTGGTGATTTCCGACTACCGCATGCCCGGCATGAACGGCGTCGAATTCCTGAGCCAATTCAGGCGCCACCAGCCAGATGCGATACGCATCATTCTTTCCGGCTCGACCGACGTACCGGGCCTGATCCGGGCCGTCAACGAGGCGCAGATCTTCCATTTGCTGCGCAAACCCTGGTGCGAAGAAGAATTGAAGCAGCTTATCCTGCGGGGGATCCGGGAGCGCCAGCGCCTGCTGGAAAACAAGCGCCTGGCCGATGTCGTCCGCGCCGGACAATCGGCCGTTCGACATCGCTAGGGAGGCCGACGTAAGGTCAGCGCCCCCAACACACCATCAATCGATATATTCGAACAAGGTCACGACCTTTTCCACGCCCGCCGTCTGGCTGGCCAACTGGGTCGCATCCTTCGCTTCCTGTTGCTTGACCAGACCCAGCAGGAATATCTGCCCGCGTTCGCTTACCACCTTCACATGCAGGGGCGAAAAGCGGTTGGCATCCATCATGCGCGCCTTGGCCTTGGTGGTCAGGGCCGCATCGGCGGTGCGGGACGACAGGCTGGAAGGCAAGCGGATGGCCAGCTCGTTGTAGACCTGTTTTACATCCTGGGTCTCGCGCGCCTGTTTCTCCACTTCGGTGCGCGTCGCTTCGTCAGGCACTTCGCCGCTGAGCAACACGCTGCGGTTGAAGCTGGTGATATTGACGTGGCTCAGGCTGCCGAACTTGGCGGACACCCGATCACCTATCCGCGATTCGATCTGTTTGTCGTTCCACACCACGGAAGTGCTGCGGCGATCCTGCGAGACGGCCACCCCGGTGGCGGCGCCGGCGACGATCAAGGGAAAACAGGCGGTGAGCTGGCTGGCCGCCAGTAGCGACAATAGCAGCAGGCTGATTCGTTTGAACACGTGTTTACTCTCCATCCAACAAGATGCAGTCGATTGCATCGCAAATACTGTGGATCAACAGGATATGAACCTCCTGGATGCGGGCGGTACGTTTAGCCGGCACATTCAGTTGGATATCGTCACCCTTCATCAATTCGGTGATCTTGCCGCCGTCCTTGCCGGTCAACGCGATTACCGTCATTTGCCGTTCATGCGCCGCATGGATGGCTTCGATGACATTGACCGAATTCCCCGAAGTGGAAATCGCCAGCAACACATCGCCAGGCTGCCCCAATGCACGAACCTGCTTGGAAAACACCAGGTCGTAATCGTAGTCGTTGGCAATGGCCGTGATCGCCGAGGTATCGGTCGTCAAGGAAAATGCCGCCAGGCCGGGCCGTTCCTTCTCGAAGCGGCCGACCATCTCGGCCGCGAAATGCTGTGCATCGGCGGCCGAGCCGCCATTGCCGCAGGCCAGGATTTTGCGGTCGGCCATCAATGCGGCCACCATCCGCTCGGCCGCAACGGCTGCCGGAGCGGTCAAGAGTTCGCGGGCTTCTTCCTTGGCGGCAATGCTATCCAGGAAGTGCTGGTTCACGCGATCGATCAGATCCATATGGATATCCCTAAGTTCAAAATGGGTGAGGCTTTTTTCAATTACAGTTCGATTATATTTTTCAGCCAACGCGGCGCGTCGTCGCCATCCAGCAATATCGCATCGAAGCGACAAGGCGGCATGCGGGGCAAAGTCGCGAGATAGAGCTGGGCCGCCGCGACCAGGCGGGCCTGCTTGGCTGCGGTGATGCTGTCGGCCGCACCGCCGAAGCGCCCCTTGGCACGGTAGCGCACCTCGACGAACACCAGGATACCGCCGTCATCGGCGATCAAATCAATCTCGCCCATACGGCATCGCCAGTTGCGTGCCAGTATCCTGACTTTCTTCGTCAGCAGGAAATCCGCCGCCCGCCGTTCGGCCGCCTCGCCTTTGCCTGGTGGCATACGCTCTCCTTGCCCTGGCGCGCGACAATCCGGGCGCGGCGAGTCTAGTATCCCTGCGGCTTGGCGCTGCCTGGTTCTGCCGGTGCGGCAGCGGGCGCAGGCGGGGGCGCCTCCTGCTTGGGTGGCGCCGGTGTACGCGGCACGCCACCCACCTCGCCGCTCATCAATTCGCGGCTGAACTGGCGGCTTTCCGACAAACGCAGGGTCCCGGTCACGCCCTGGACTTCAATGGCGGCGCCCGGTGCCGAAACCAGGAGCAACAGGCTAAGCCGATAGGCATCGATACCCAGCGCATAGAGCCGCTGCATATCGGGATTCAAAGGCTTGTCGGCCCGCTTGAAAGCCAGCACGTCACCTTGGTAAGGCTCCAGCAGCCAAGGCATATCGACGAATTTCACCCCCACCAGATCCACATTGGTACCGCCGACCTTGCCAAACTTGCCGCCCCAGACCTGCGAGGTGGCATACAGCGGCCGGGCGCTGCCCAGATAAGGCCGGACCAGCCGCGCCTTCTTCTGGTCGGCAGCGAGGAACAGCGCGTCCGCATTCAAGGCGGCTACCTTGTCCTTCAACTTCCAGACGGCTTCCTTGTCCGCGCCCAGGGCCAATATCATTGGCGCCTTGCCGGTGATCAGCTGCCACTCCTTCGAAAATGCGTCGCGCATACGGCGCGCCAACGGGCCGCTGGACTCTACCACCACCGGCTGCCGGCAGCCGTCGCGTTGCATGGCGCGCGCGATCTGGCGCGCCTCGGCTTCGATGGAAAGCCCGAGCGCGAACAAATTGGCCGGCGCACTGGCGGCGTTCAGTCCATCGAGGCTATTGAGGGCCAATACCGGCACTTCCAACCGTCCATAGGCCGCCAGCTTGGCAATGGATCCCCGCGTCAATGGGCCGATCACGCCCACCGCGCCCCGGGCAACGGCCTGGCGATAGGCGATCAACGCCTCCTCATCGCGCTCACCGGTAGGGTAAAGCCGCAATTTGGGCGTATTGTCGTCACCCAGCTTCAATTCCGCGGTCATGGCCCCTTGCCGCACCACTTCCGCCGGCGCGGCCAGGCTCTTCGCCTTGGTCGGCAGAATCAAGGCAATATGGGGCACATTCTCTTCCGTCCTTGCGTCGGAAGCCTCTTCCGCACTGGCTGGGCCAGGTAAGCCGAGGTAGAGTAGCGCCGCCGCGAAAAGCGGCATCCAGCGAAAGGTTGCTATACCGTGCATGACGAGCCGTATCCAATTGATCGTCCGGCATTATATGTGGTGGCTACGCCCATCGGGAATTTGCGCGATTTGACGCCCCGGGCCCAAGCCATCCTTGCCGGCGCAGATCTGATTGCCGCCGAGGACACCCGCGTTACCGGCCAATTACTTAAACACTTCGGCATCGCCACCCGGATGATGTCGCTACGCGAGCATAACGAACGCGAAGCGGCCGAAAAACTGATCGAGCGGCTCCGCGCCGGCCAGGCGATTGCCCAGGTCTCGGATGCCGGCACCCCCGCCGTCAGCGATCCCGGCGCTCGCCTGGTCGCCGCCGTCCATGCCGCCGGTTTCAAGGTCGTCCCCATCCCCGGCGCCTCCGCCCTGTTGGCCGCGCTGGCCGGCGCCGGCATGCAATCGCCCCGCTTCCAGTTCCATGGCTTCCCCGAACCCAAGAGCACGGCGCGGCGCAAGGAATTCGAGACGCTCAAGAACCTGCCGCATACCATTGCTTTTTTTGAAGCGCCGCATCGCATTGCCGACAGCCTGGTCGATATGGCAGCCGTATTCGGACCCGAGCGCATCGCCGTTGTCTGCCGCGAATTGACCAAGACTTTCGAAACCATCCGCCGTGCACCGCTGGCGGAGCTGGCGAGCTGGGTCGCCGCCGACGGCAACCAGCAGCGAGGCGAACTGGTCGTATTGGTAGAAGCCGCCCCGGTGGTCGTGCAGGACGATGCAGCCGGTTTCGACGCCATACTGCAACCCTTGGTGCGTGAACTGCCGATGAAACAGGCGGTGAAGCTGGCGGCGGAAATCACCGGCGGAAATCGCAACGCCTTGTATGAACGGGCTTTGCAACTGAAGGGGGAATAGGTTGGATGCTCGGCCATCAGCCCGGCCCCAGCCTTGCCAGCATTGCCTTGGTCAGCCGGGCCCGCTGCGAATCGTAATCCGCCCAGGGGTCGGCCGACTGGTCCCGTAGGCGCTGCAGGGTGGCTTCGATACCGAATTGATCGGACCGAACCCCTTCAGCCAATTCCTCCCAGCTGATCGGCACCGCCACGGGAGCGCCTGGCCGGGCGCGCACCGAAAACGCCGACACGGCCGTCGCACCTTCCGCATTGCGCAGGTAGTCGATAAAAATGCGCCCCTTGCGTTGGGCCTTGGCCATATTCGCGGTAAAGCGGCGCGGTATCAGCGCGGCCAGGTGCCGCGCCACCCGCTCGGAAAACTGCTTGACCGTAGCCCAGTCGTGATAGCGGTAAAGCGGCACTTCCACGTGCAGGCCTTTACCGCCGGTCACCTTCAGAAAGCACGCCAGACCCAGTTCCTGCAGGAGCGATCGAATCAGCATCGCCCCTTCTTGTACTTGGCGCCAGGCGACGTCCGGCGCCGGGTCCAGATCCAGGATGAGTTTGTCCGGCCTGTCCAGCCTGTCGCGGCGCGCATTCCAGGTATGCAGCTCCACCACGCCCAGCTGGACCAATCCGATCAGCGCTTCCAGCCGGTTGGCGGCCATGTAGCGGGCCGGGCCATCCTGCTGCTGCACGGTAACGGCGGTCAAGCTGGCGGGCATGCCCTCATCCAGATGTTTCTGGAAAAAGCAGGGATGGGCAGGGCCGCGCGGACAACGCACCAGGCTCAGCGGCCTATCGCGTAGCTGCGGTAATAGATGCGCTGCCACGGCTTCGTAGTAGCGTGCCAGGTCCAGCTTGGTCAGCCCGGTATCGGCAAATAGCACGCGTTCGGGATGACTGATCACGACGCCGGCAACCGTGGCGGATTCGCTGTTCGCTTGTGCCGGCCTTCGACTGGCTCGTTCCATGGTGACCTCGCTGGCAGGTTTGTCTTCGCGCAGTCCCAGGTAGACCGCCTGCCGCAGCCGCCTTGCTCCGGTCCAGCCGGCAAATCGGGTTTCCGCTACCAGGATGGGCTTTACCCAGCGGATGACGGTGTCGGCCGGTTCGGCCGGCACGGCGTCGAAAGGACAGCGGGATTGGGCCAATTGCGCCAGCTGCCTGGAAAGCTTGCCCAGTGTTGCGTGGCTGAAGCCCGTCCCTACGCGACCGGCATAGTGGAGCCCACCATCGCGGAACTCGCCGACCAGCAAGGCGCCCAAGCCCAGCCGCCGTCCCTTGGGCAAGGTATAGCCACCCACCACGAACTCCTGGCGGTTGCCGCACTTGAGCTTGAGCCAATGCCGGGACCGTTTTCCCGCATAGGCGGCGTCGGCTCGCTTCAGTATCAGGCCCTCCATCCCTTGCCGGCAGCTTTGCCCGAATGCCTCGGGCAAGCGGCTGCATGGCCCCTCGATATGCTTGCTGTATTTGATCGGCGCCGTGCCGGGCAATCCCGCCAGCAATTGTCCGAGGCGCTGCTTGCGCAAGCGCTGCGGCAGGGCGCGCAGATCGGCGCCCTCGCACCATGGCAGATCAAACACCAGGTATTGCAAGCCCGTCGCCGGCTTCGCGTCATTCTCCCGGCCAAACGCCTCCTGCAAGGCTTGAAAGCTGATGTCGCCGTGATCGTCAAGGGCGACGACTTCGCCATCGAGCCAGGCGTCCTGTACCGGCAATGCCGACAAGGCGCTGACCAAGTCCGGTATGCGCCGGGTCCAATCCTGCCGGTTTCGGGTCCAGAGCGTGACCTTGCCATGGGCGATACGCGCCAGCATCCGGTACCCGTCATATTTGAGCTCTGCCAACCAGTCGCCGCTACCGGGAAGCTGCGTGGCCAGGGTGGCCAACTGAGGCGCCACGAAGGCCGGCAGGCTGACTTTGCCTGTCGACGTCGCGGCCGGATGCGGGGGCCGCCTACCTTCAGCGATCTCTTGCATATTGCGATGGCTGAGCACGCTGTGAAGCCTATGCCGGGTAATTTCGCCGTCCTGACCGTGCCGCGCATACGCATCCTCGGCCTTGATCAGCAGCCAATTTTCCTGCTTGTCGGTACCGCGCCTCGCCATGCGCACCAGGCTCCACGCGCCGGCCAGCTTCTCGCCAAGCAATTGGAAACTCAGGTGGCCCTTACGGTAACCCGCCATCGGATCGCCATCCGGCACCCAGATACCGCGATCCCACAACATGACGGTACCCGCGCCATATTGCCGGGCCGGAATGATGCCTTCGAAGCCGCCATAGTCCAAGGGATGATCCTCCACCTGTACCGCCAGTCGCTTCTGCGCGGGGTCGAGACTCGGCCCTTTCGGTACTGCCCAGCTCTTCAGCGCCCCCCCCAGTTCCAGACGAAAATCGTAATGCAGGTTTCGCGCCGCATGCTTCTGGATCACGTAGCCCAAGCTATCGCCCGACGCACCTACCGTGCCGGCAGGCTCCGGGGTCTGCTTGAAATCGCGCTTGCGCCAGTATTGTTCGAGGCTCATGGACTATCACCCTCAAGCGCGCTTGCGCCGGGCCGCCGAGGTCGTGGACGCCTCCGCTTTGGCGCGCGTCGCGGCGGGCTTCGCGACTGCGGTTTTTTTTGAGGCGGCTTGTCTGATTGCGCGGCTCGCCTTGGGCTTGCCGGAAAGACTTTGCTTGAGCAGGGCTACCAGATCCACCACATTGCCGCCGGATGGTGGCGGCTCGGCCTGCCCCTCATCCGGCACGATGGCATGGGTTTCGTTGGCGGCGATCTTCCGGTCAACCAGGGCCATTACGTCGTCCTGGTAGCTATCGCGGTATCGCGCGTGTTGCCAGGTCTCGCTCAGATCCTCGACCAAAGCTTGCGCCATCTTCAATTCGCGGTCGCTGATGCCGTCACCCACCGGCAGATCCAGTTCGTCCTGTCCCCGCAGTTCGTTTGCATAGCGCAAGGTCTGCAATACCAGGGCCTGGTCCACCACCCTCAGCGCCGCCAAATGCTGGCGGGTGCGGATCACCACTTGCCCTATGCCTACCCTGCCCGATCGCCGCAAGGTTTCCCGCAGCAAGGCATAAACCTTTTCTCCTCGCCGCGTCGGCGTCAGGTAATAGGGTTGCTCATAGCAAAGCGGGTCTATCTCATCCGCTTTCACGAAGGCTTGCAGCTCAAGCGTTTGCGTCGCGGCCGGATTGGCTTGCTTGAGCTCCTGTTCGGTCAGCACCACGTACTGACCTTCCTCATATTGATATCCCTTGACGATATCGTCCCACTCGACCTCCTTGCCGGTCGCCTTATTGACGCGTCGATAACCCACCGGCGCAAAATCCCGCTTATCGATCAGGTCGAGATCCAGCTCGCTGCGTTTTTCCGCAGCAAACAGTTCGACGGGAATATGCACCAAGCCAAAGCTGATGGCGCCTTTCCATAGTGCGCGCGGCATGGTCCTACCTCTGGCGATGGTCAGCGATAAGACGGACACAGCAAGCGGCATTCCTTGCCGGGATCGCCGGGGGATTCCTGCTTCAATCCGAGGAGGTATGGGCATGCTGCTTGCAACGGTTCTTTCTGCTGACGCACAGGATTATGCGAACCCCGATCGCAGCCGCCCGTCTAGAACTGGAGAACCCAATATGATTCCGCACACCCAGAGCAGCGCAAATAAAAAAACCGCCATGGTCAAAGATCGGCAGCCCGCTGTCGCCGCCAAAGCCAAGGACGCGACCACCCTTTTACGTGCAGACCACAAATTGGTGGATGGCTTGTTCGCCGAATACAAAAAAGCGCGTTCCCCGGCAAAGAAACGGCAACTGGTCGATCAGATCTGCAAGGAACTGACCGTGCATGCACAGATAGAAGAAGAAATTTTCTACCCTGCGGTGAAGGCCGCGCTGAAGGATACGGCGCTTATTCCGGAGGCGATCGTGGAACATGCCACGCTCAAGGATTTGATCGCCCAGGTAGAAGGTGTCGAACCAGGAGGGGAACTCTTCGATGCAAAGATCATGGTGCTCTCCGAGTACGTGAAGCACCACGTCAAGGAAGAACATGCCGAAATGTTTCCAAAGGCAAAAGCGACCAAACTGGATATGAAGGCGCTTGGCGCCAAGATGGCGGAACGTAAAGCCGAACTGACGGCCGACCATGAAGCGTAAGGCGTAAAGCGGCGCTCAGGAAAAAACCTGCTTCAACAAACCACGCCAGGCAATTGGCGTGGTTTTGTTTTGCGGAGAATGCCTAACTTTCCGTTGCGGCCCGAGGTGGTACCGCGTCATTGCCCGGCATAAGGATTACCTTGCGGCAATCGTCCAATTTGCCATCGAACAAGCGATAGCCCTCCGCAGCCTGTTCCAAAGGTAGCCGATGGGTGATGATGGCCGAGGGGTCCAGCACACCTTGCTGGATGCGTTCCAGCAGCAGCGGCATCCAATGCTGTACATGGGTTTGTCCCATGCGCAAGGTCAGGCCCTTCTCGAACGCATCGCCGAACATAAAGCCATGGATAAAGCCGGCATACACGCCCGGTACACTGACAATGCCACCGCGGCGCGTGGCGGCGATACATTGGCGCAAGGTAAAGCCGCTGGAGCCTTCCAGTTTCAGGTCCGTGAGGACGGTTTCCAGGGTGCTGCCCTTGGCCTCAAAGCCGACCGCATCGATACTGCAATCGACGCCTCGATAGGCGGTAGCCTCGATCAGCAACTCGGCGGGGTCGCCGTACTGATCGAAATTAATGGTTTCCACGCCGTAAGCCTCGCGCGCGAATGCCAGCCGATAGTCGTGGTGATCGATCATGAATATGCGCTCCGCCCCTTGCATACGCGCACAGGCAGCCGCCATCAGGCCTACCGGACCCGCGCCGAATATCGCCACCGTGGCGCCCCGCCCTACTTCGGCATTGACGACGGCCTGGTAGCCGGTGGGTAGGATGTCCGACAGGAAAAGCACTTTCTCATCGGGCAACCCTTCCGGTAGTTTCAGTGGCCCCACGTTGGCCATGGGAACACGGACATACTCGGCCTGACCGCCGGCGTAGCCACCATAAAGATGGGTGTAGCCGAACATGCCGGCACCGGGCCGCAGCCGTTTGCGATTCAGTAGCGTCCCCTGGGCAGGGTTGGTGCTTTCGCAAGCCGCATAAAGCGATTTGTTACAGAAGAAGCAATGCCCGCAGGAAATGGTGAACGGGACGACAACCCGATCACCCACCGCCAACTTGGTCACGGCCGGCCCGGTCTCCTCCACGATGCCCATGAATTCATGTCCCAGCACATCCCCCGCTTCCATCCCGGGCACTTTGCCTCGGAAGAGATGCAGATCGGAACCGCATATGGCCGTTGCCGTGACGCGTAGCAGAATGTCATCCGACTCGACCAGGCGCGGATCGGGAATTTGATCGACCCGAACATCTTTTGCTCCGTGATAGACCAGTGCTTTCATGGCGCTTCCCCGTGTTGACGACCGTTATGTCAATCCAGGGCATCCACCGCCGAAGGCTGTGCAAAGGAGCGAGTGAGTCCTTGCATGGCTGGACGGATTGCACGGCCGGGGCTGCCTGGATCGCTTTTGGTACCGTGACTGCTCAAGGGTCTTAGCAATTGCAGTACCTGAAAAACGGGCTGACCGGGCTTCAAACGCTGAGCGCATAGGCCAATAAATCACAATCGCCTAGCACAAACGTGAAACTAACGCTTCTGTCTGCTGTCATTTCCTATGGTTTTCCTCCTCCACCATGGCACATGGGTCGCCTCGCCGGGCGGGAGTAACGCGATGCAGCCGCGAATGTGCTTAAGCTGCTGACCACCCGGAAAGACGGGTGCCTTCAAGCCCGGGAACTGGGCTGCCTCCACCGGTCGGAAGCCTTTGCGGGCAGTTAATGCTGGCCAGTTCCTGGCCTTGAGGGCGTACAACGCGCACGGCATGACCTAACTTGCTTTGCCGCGCTAGTCCATCTTGATCCCGTGCCTGGTCAGTTTGCGCGTCAGATAAGTTTGACCTAGTTCACCGAAGGCCTTGTTGGCGGTTTCCACGCGCTTTTCGTCGCCAGATTTCATTTCTGCGAACAGATGCTTGATGTTTGCCTTATTGCTCGTCCACCATTTGCCGCTGTCACTGAACTTGGCGCTGCCCGTGAACAACGCCGACGCTTTTTGGTTGAAAACACTGCTGGCCCCATCGAACGCGCTTTTGTGGGCCTTGCTAATGGCCTTGAGCTGATCAGCTTTGCTGAACATTTTGCCGTTGGCAGCCCAATGGGCTTTCATAGCGGCGATGCCGGTGTCCTTCAGGCCGTGTATCTCCTGCCCTCCCTTGCCCAGCTGGGGGAAGGCCTCGAACATATGGTCGTCAAAGTAGTAACCGGCGTGCTCGTTGCCGGCAACCTTCATTTGCCATTTGGTTGCCATGGTCTTGGCCCGAATGGCCGAACCGATATCTTCCAGGCCAACTGCGCGTTTGGCGGTGACGTCCTCCAGAAAGGAGCCGATGGCGATACCGCCCAATGGAGTTTTTTTCGGATATTCCTGCTTTTGGGTCAGATTTAGCTCATCGACCTCCGAGATCTTGGCGCCTTCGTCGTAGTGCTCACCGCCAGGGGAGAGGCGTTTAATTACCCGCCCTTCCAGTTTGGCGCGCTGCGGCGATAGGTTGTAAGGAAGGATGTCCTGGTAAGCCGTGGCGTTGGAGGTGTGTAAATTACCCTGCGTCAAGTCAGTGCCATGCTGGATGGCATGGATATTGGCGACTATCGGGTATGTGTGGACACCGTGTCCCGATTTCTGGATTTGCAGATTGAGCTTGGTCGTCACACTTTTATCGGCGCCATCGCGGATCTTGTCGATGGTGTTGTAGAAGTGGGTGCCCACCTTGTGGCTTGGCGGAGTGGGCGTGCCTATGGTGGCACGCTTCTGCCGCTTGTAAGTGACAGTGGGAGCAAACGTTGGCGGTGCAAGCGGAACGGGTACCGGATCGCCATCGCTTCCCTTCCGCTTTCTTTTCACCTTGCTCTCCTCTACGTTCGCTTGATCAGCGATTTACGCAAGGGGTGTGCCATGTGCCGCCTGATGTCGATATCGGCGTGAAATGGCTTGGAGAGTGGGGTGGAGCCGCTAGGCGACATCGGCGGGGAAAGGGCGAACGGGTCGTTTCCAACCCGAGGTGGGTCAAAACCACACCGGTTTTGACCAGGATCCAGTCCCGCGGCGAGCAACTTGCGTGCATCGTCTCGCTTCCTGCGCGCTTCGCTGAGACCGGTTTCTGGGTAGACGCCCAGGGATATCAGCTTCTCTCTGCCAGCGATCCTGTATTGGAGTCGCCAATACTTCGACCCGTTGGGATTCAGCTGTAAGAACAGGCCTTTGCCATCCGCCAGTTTCTTCGACGCTAAAGAAGGCTTGGCGGCTCGAATTTGCAGGTCAGTCAGTGGCATTTGGGGGTAACTCCGAAATCGAACTGAACGTACCCCCAAACCTACCCCCATCTTGTCTGGCTTCTTACGGAAAAGGGCGAATCATCCTGGAATTAAAAAACCCGCATCGCTAGCAGCGATGCGGGTTTTCTGGAAGTCCACGGACCTGCATGGACTGTATCTGGTGCCCGGGGTCGGACTCGAACCGACACGCCTTGCGGCGGGGGATTTTGAGTCTGTCCGGTGAGAAAAGTAGTTCCTATTAATCAATGACTTGCCGCCGCCTGTTCATTGTTAACCCTGCGAGAATCAAGCACATTCAGCGTTAGTTCGGCTTGCTCTGGCACACTTTTGTCACACGAATTCTGGGGGGATCTGAACGCGACTAGCCTCTCGGACCGGAGCGGTACAAGCAGCCTAGGCGAGTCGATTGGAATGACCTGTAGTAGCAAACCAGTTACAGGTTCGATTCCTGTCGGAGGCGTCATTCCATGCTGCTTCAAGCTTCATGAAACAAAGAAAAAACAAATACTTAGCGTAAGTTGCCATCCGGCATCCGGCATCCGGCATCAGAAGGCTTGAAATGGCTTCCGCATTCGCACGTTTGTCGCTGTGGATGGCGGAGCAAATCCGCGAGAAATCTGTCGCGCGGGAATTGCTTGCCAATACCATTTATCCGTGTTGGCGATCCGCTTCCAGCACTTCGATCATTCCTATCGGCACCAATTTTTCGGTGAGTCTATCGGGATGACCTACAAGCATTGGTGCAACTTCGGCGGTATCTGCGAGCGAAAAATTTCGGCCATCCATCTAGGGGGCTGGTGAGAAACTCCCGGTATCAGCCACTGCGTGGGAAAATCTGACCAGATCAGGAATATTTGCTCAAAAAATAGGCGCAAATTGCCAGATTTTTGAACAAAACCCTGCATTTTCACAACTTTCCTGCAGCACGGTGGGAGTCCGACGAGTCTCTCACCAGCCTGCTAGTCATATGCCTAGCTTAGGGAAAATTTACGTGAAACAAGCGTGCAAGTTAGGCTTTTGTACTAGATGACTCCGGTATGATGCTCGCCTTGCGATGCACCGCTTCGATGACGATACGGGCTCTGTCCAAGTTGTCAGTATGAGAAAGATAAGAATTTCCTTATTCACTACGGAAAATCCACAGACTAAACTTTTTGGGAGGACTGAAATGACAAAAAAATGGCTCAAGCCCCTTGCCTTGATAGGATCGGCGCTCCTTGCCTGGAACGCAAGTGCAGCGAGCTTTGATTGCGAAGCTGCAAAAAGCACGACTGAAAAATTGATTTGCTTGGAACCCAATTTGTCTCAACTTGACGAGCAGCTCTCTTCGAGATATCGCCGGGTGTCAAGTGACAAGCAATGGAAAAAAAGCCAGCTGGCGTGGCTTAAAGCTCGGGACGCCTGTTTGGATTCAGCATGCCTTATTACGTACTATCAACATCGCATTGAAGAATTGAAAGCCACCGAGCCCGCAATCTGTAAAAAAATTGAGAGGCTTTATTCTTCAGGCGAACATGGCAAGTACTCGATCCCGTTCGAAGACAAGGGTGATGATTCATGGGTTTATGCTTTTGATCTCGACAAAAATCGGCAAACCGACAATCTGGAGGCTAGGTGCGGAAATGGATCTGAAGCTATTTGCGAAATGCGGCTTTTCATGAACGGAAAACTCGCTGCGGAATTTGGCGTACCTGCGGGCATCCGGCTTATAGAAATAAAAAAAATTATTTACATTGTAACGGGAGTGAGTATTTACGCTGACAACAGGGCTGAATTCGATGGCTTCTCTGTGCGTCAACTTCTTTTAAATAAAGAAAAATTGGTTTGCGGAACGGATTAAGGGAAAAGAAGCAGATGTTGAAATACAAAGTACTTACACAAGATGGCTACAATGATCTCTTGGCGAGATTTGTCAAGATAACTGAAAAACTTCATCCCGCTGCCACCAACATAGGAGATAACAAGGCCACGATTGGCTACGGTTACACTCTTAATCGGAACAACAATGTCGAAATCTGGACGCGTGCGGGTTTGCAGCTGTCAGATGCACAATGGAAGTCTCTGAGAGATATTGATAGTGCCAAAATCGGGGCCAAGACAGCACTGGGTTTGAAATTTCCAGGAACTTTGAATGCCGCACAATCAAGCGCATTACTTGGTGCATCATTTTCAGAGTATGAAGCACTATCAAATAGATTAGGGATGCCGTTTTCCACAGAGAAAGCTGCCTTTGTTTCGCTTACGTATAATCGAGGCGTTACTAATGCAAATACCATGGTGGACTTTTTCACGGCAGTTGCTGACGGTAATCGTGCTGAAGCATGGTTTCAAATACGATACAACACGATGAGATTTACCCCTGGTGACTTTAAAAATGGCGTTGCCAAAAGGCGTTACGTAGAAGCTGAGGTGTTTAGTTTGTATGACGCTCCCTTAGCTAACCTGGCGACCATTGACGAAGCAAAAAAAGCGTACGCCATGCTGACTAAGCATAGAAATGAAATTCTCACGCATGAAAAAAAATATGGTGTCCCTGCGGACGGATCAAAATCCAAACGCAACATGATTGGAGAGGCGGCAAGTGATAGCTTATTGAGGACAATTTCCATACCACGGTCAATAGTAGATTCGCTTTTGCCGGCATATACAGAAATTGTTACATGGGCAAATAGCATTAAAGGTGCGAATGCGCCAGTCATTGACAAAGCTGTCATAACAAATACTGCTGCCATTTATTTTCATGGGGTTGGTAATAAGCCATCAAGCCTAGATGGAAAAATGGTTGATGCGCAAAGCGGCAAAGGATTGAACAACAATCTTATGATAGGAGGCGACGGTCCCGACAACATCGAGGGTGGCACCGGCCACGACTACCTCATAGGCGGCGCCGGTACGGACATCCTACAAGGCGGCAACGACAACGATACGTTGATTGGCGGCCTCGGCAATGATCAGCTTGAGGGCGGCAATGGTGTTGATACCTATGTGATCGAGGCCGACGGCGGTAGCGACACAATTACGGATACAGACGGCCAAGGTACGATCAAATTTGCCGGCACAACATTGTCCGGCGGTACACGTAACGGTATTTTTGGCACCTATCTAAGTACCGACGGCAAGTTCCGCTATGTCGCCAACAAGGGTGCCAGTCCAGGCACCGGTGTGCTCGTGGTGACTTGTATTGCCACTGGGCAAAAAATGGGCATCCGCAACTTCAGCAGCGGTCAATTCGGTATCAACTTGTCGGAGGGCACTGCGTCCAAACCGCCCGGCACCGTCGGTTTAGCCAGCAATGACTTGCTCGGTTACTTCGGCACTTCTCTCCCCACAGCAGCGGCTTTGCGCCACGGCGTCGCAGCCGATATGGCCGCGCCCCAGATGATCGGCATCTACGGCAAGGGCGGCAACGACTTTATCCTGGCACCTGACGGTAGCGGCACCCTGGAGGGTGACGAAGGCAATGACTACATCTATGCCGGTAATGGTCTCAAGTTGATTACTGGCGGGTCCGGCGACGACCATATCCAGGGCAATTGGCGGCTGCTGCCGCGCGTCAGCAGCAATCCCCGTGATATTTGGAACAACAGATACCAGGACTGGACCCTACGCTATACCGCATCTCGCAATCTCAAGCCCTTCTATGTGATTCCCGATGAGGGTATGGATATCCATCTGGATCTACCCTACCACTGGGAGCTGGATGGCACGCCGCAAAGCGGTAGCCAGCCACGCCTCGATATGAACAAAACCGAGCAAAAGGCCGCCAACACCAGCGGCTTCTTTGCCGACGGGGGCGAGGGCAAGGACTTTGTCGAAGGCGGCAATGGCGCTGATAGCCTGATGGGCAATATTGGTCAAGATACCGTAGTGGGCAACGGCGGCGATGACCAACTCTATGGCGATGCTGGCGAAGACTGCCTGGTGGGCGATGACGGTAACGATACGCTCGATGGCGGTGATGACAGCGATACCTTGGTTGGGGTGGTTGGCGATGACCTGCTATCCGGAGGCGGAGGCAACGACTATCTCTATGGGGGCAGCTTCGACGAGCGATTCAGTGGCAGTGACGATGACCGGCTATACGGCGGCGAGGGTAATGACACCCTCGACGGCAATGGTGGCTCGGACCAGCTATTCGGCGATGAAGGTAATGATTTGGTGGTCGAGAGCGGAGCGGGTGCGCTAGCCGATCGAAACCTGCTCGATGGCGGCGACGGCAACGACACCGTGTGGGCGGGCACTGGTAACAATAACTTGTTCGGTGGCAACGGCAATGATGTGTTGCTGGTCGGTTCCGCCACCTTGGCGCTTGAGTTGATCGGCGACAATTACCTCGATGGCGGTGACGGTGAGGACAAACTGCAGGGCGCCAAGGGCAACGATACGTTGGCCGGCGGCGAGGGCCTGGATAGCGTGCGCGGTGGCGCGGGTGAAGATCAGCTATTTGGCGAAGGCGGCAACGATCTGCTGACGGGCGAAGAGGGCAAGGACACCCTTACTGGCGGAGAAGGTAGCGACTCGCTGAATGGCGGCGACGGTGACGATACCCTGGACGGTGGCGAAGGCGATGACCGACTCGACGGTGGCGATGGCAATGACCTGCTGCAAGGTGGCGAAGGCACGGATGGTCTGTATGGCGACGCGGGCAATGACACTTTGAGCGGGGATGGCGAGGACTATCTCGACGGCGGCGAAGGGGATGACAGCATCAGTGGCAGTGACAGCGACATCCTGCAAGGCGGCAGCGGCAGCGATACCCTGCAGGCTCTGGGCAGCGGCCTCTCGCTGCAAGGTGGCGAGGGCGATGATCGCTATCTGATGGCCGACGCAATCGACGGAGAGGCACAGTCGGAGATTATCGATGCGGCCGGCAGCAATCGCATTGTGCTCGACGCGAGCTTGGACGAGATCGCGGTGGCGAATCGCAGCATCGACCTGACATTTAATGTCGGCGGCAGCAACTTCACCGTACGTGGCGGGCTGCGCAGCGGCAATTTCCGCTTTACCGCGTTGGCGGAGAGTTCGGGCACGCCGACCACTGCGCGCATTGCGGGTACACCGGTTGCAGCATTGGCAGCAGCGGGGGTGCTAGCCGATACGGAACCCACCGAACTGGATCTGTCGTTCAAAACCTTGATGAACAGTGCCTGCCGCACGGCGATCCTCCTCACATTCGAAGATCGGCAACAAGCCAGCGGCTTCTTCGGCGGCCAGGCAGATGACAACGTGACAGGCTCCCTGCTGGCCGATAATCTCGACGGCAACAGCGGTAACGACACGCTCAGCGGCCGAGCCGGTAACGATACTTTGATGGGCGACCTGGGCGACGACAGCCTCTATGGCGACGCGGGCAACGACCAATTGGATGGCGGGCTAGGCAATGACAGCTACGGCTATCTGCGCGGCGAGGGTCACGACCAGATAACCGATGCAGGTGGCGACGATACGCTAAATCTGTTCGATGTCGCGCTGTCTCAGGTCACCATTAGCGCCGATGGACGCGATCTCAACCTGCGCCTAAGTGAGCAAGATGATGTGCTGATCAAGGGCGGTATGGATGGCGCGATCAACCACTTTGCGTTCAACGGCGGCATGGTTTCCCTTGGCTATCTGCTCTCGCGCCTGCGCACCGGCCCACTGAACCTGACCGGTACCGCTGCTGCCGAAAGCCTGGATGGCAGCCTAGGCAATGACACGCTGAATGGCATGGCCGGCAACGACAGCCTGGCGGGTTACGATGGCACCGACACCTATCGCTTCGCCCTGGGCGATGGTCGCGACACCATCAACGACCAGGGCGCCATCGGCGAAAGCAATACCCTGCTATTCGCCGCGAATATCGTGCGGGCCGATATGCGCTTGAAGCAGGCCGGCAATGATTTGCTGGTGAGCTTCGCTAACAATGGTGACGCAATCAGCATCCAGAACTATTTCATCCCGGTCGGCACCGTCAGCGAATTCCGCTTTGCCGACGGCCAAGTCTGGAACCGTGCAGCGATTCAGCAAAAGCTATTGGCCGATTCCGCCACGGCGGGTAATGACACCCTGCTGGGTGGCGAAGGCGCCGACGTGCTAAACGGCCTGGCAGGCGACGACGTACTCAATGGAGGCGGCGGCAACGACAGCTTGAATGGCGGAAGCGGCAATGACACGCTCGATGGTGGCCTAGGCAGCAACCTCTACACCTTCGATGCCGGCTTTGGGCTGGATGTCGTCAACAATTCGATGTATCTGTCCCAAGGTGACCAAGATCGACTCCAGTTCGGCGCCGGCCTGCTATCCAGCCAACTGACCCTGACCCGCCCCAAGACAGCATCGATTTGATCCTTGGCTTCCAGGGCAAGAGCGACCAAGTCACCGTGGTGGGCTTCTTCGGCAGTGTGGTCAACTACAGCCAAATCGGCACGGTCAGCTTCGCGGACGGCACGACCCTGTCCAGCCAAGACCTGCACCGCCGCTACTTCGCCCAGCTGGCGACTGCCCAGCAGGACTTCATCAGCGGCACGGCGCTGAATGACACCCTGATCGGTTTGGACGGCAACGATTATTTGTCCGGGAAGGAAGGTAACGATCAGTTGCAGGGCGATGCCGGTGACGACAACCTATCCGGCGACGAGGGCAACGACACGCTGGTGGATGGAGCGGGCAATGATTGGTTAAGCGGCGGTGGCGGCCATGACTTGTTCAAGCTGGAGGGGGGCGGCATCGACAAGCTGAGCGACTTCACGGGCAGCGATACCGTGCAGCTCTGGCAAGGCACGACCCTGACAGGCCTCACCTTTCAGCGCAATTACTTCATGGACCAGCTCGATATCGGCCGCAAGGGCAGCAGCGACGTAGTCCAGTTGTCAGGCTATTGGCGTTACCCAGATTTCAATCAGATCCAGGGCGGCACCATTCTGCTGGGCGATGGCAGCACGATTACGCCCGAGATCTTCTATGCCCATGCCTTACGCAATAGTGCCGGCAATGACCAGATCACCAACTTCGCCTCCGACGACCGGCTGTTGCAAGGCCTGGCAGGCAATGACCGTATCGAAGGCGGACGCGGCAACGACACGCTGGAAGGTGGCGCTGGTGACGACACCGTGATCGGCTATGGCGGCGAGGATACCTTTGTGTTTGGTCGTGGCGACGGCCAGGACCAGTTGGTCAATTACGATAACAATGAAACACGCAGTCCCGATGGCTCGCCACTGCCCTTGCGCGGCACCCTCAAGCTCCGCGATCTGCGAGCCGCCGATATCAGCATCCGCAGCGGCGACCAGGGCAGTCTCATGCTGGAAGTACTGGGCAGCAACGATAAACTGACCATCGCTGGTTACTTCCGCTATATCGACAGCAGCAACGCCCATAACGTCGCGGTAGCCCGTATCCAGTTCGCCGATGGCGTGATCTGGGGCAAGGATGAGATCCAGGCCGCCAGGCTGAACTACCAGCTAGGCTACGAGCAGCTATTTGAAGGCGATGCCGGCAACAACCAACTGCAAGGCCAAGCTAGCCGCGACCTGCTACGCGGCTTCGCCGGCAACGACGCCCTATACGGCTTTCAAGGCGATGACCGGCTGGAAGGGGGCGATGGTGACGACCAGCTCGATGGTTCAGAGGGCAATGACAAACTCTTTGCCGGTACCGGTAACGACAAGTATGTGTTCCGCTCCAACTGGGGTCAGGATGTAATCGACAATACCGGTGGCGGCACCGACTGGTTGATCTTTACCGATGTGGAGCGAAACCAGTTCAGCTTCCGCCGCGAAGGCATGGACCTGATGATTGGTGTGGTCGGTGATGCCAGCCGCAGCGTGCGCGTGCTGAACCATTTCAACGGCGGCGAAGCAGCCATCGCCTATGTGCAGCCGAAGAGCGGCAACGGCATCTCGGCCGCCGAGATCGCGCGCTTGATTCCGCCCAATACGCCCACGGCCGGCAACGACAACTTGAACGGCACCTCTACTGCCGAGAGCCTGGCTGGTGGCATCGGCAACGACACCATCTATGGCCTGGGCGGCAACGACACCCTGGCCGGCGATGATGGCGACGACCGCCTCAACGGTGGCGAGGGCGACGACACTTTGCGCGGTGGCGCGGGGAATGACCAACTGTTCGGCGAAGCGGGCAACGATCTGCTTGATGGCGGTGGCAGCGGCAATGACACCCTTAACGGTGGACTGGGCCATGACTTTTATATCGTTACCAATGGCCGTGAGACGATCGTCGAAAATGCCGGCGAAGGGAGCGATACCGTCATGACCGGGACGACCTACACGCTCGGCGCCTATCTGGAAAACCTGACCCTGGTCGGTACCAGCGCCATCAACGGCACCGGCAACGCCCTGAACAATGTACTGACCGGTAACAATGGCGCCAACCGCTTGGATGGTGGCTTGGGCAGCGATACCTATGCGCTGGCCAAGGGCGGCGGCGCCGATGTGATCCGCGATTTCGACACGACCGCGAACAACGTCGATGCCATCCAGTTCAAGGATGTCAAATCGACCGAGATCAGCGCGGTGCAGAAAGTGGGCGTCAACTTGGTCCTGAAGTACGGCGCCACCGACCAAGTGACCGTCGAAAACTACTTCGACGCCACCAATGCGCTGGCCTATCGCATCGAACAGTTCAAGTTCAGCGATAGCGTGGTCTGGAACAACACCCAGATACAGGCCAAGGTGGTCACGGCCAAGCTGCAGGCGGATTTGGCGCAGGGGTCGGCGGATATTGTCTTGTCACGCCCACCTATGGTCGAGGCAGCTAGCCAGATTACTTCGGTCGAGCAGCAACTGGCCAGCCTGGTGAGCGCCATGTCAGCCTTTGCGCCAATGGACGCAGCCTTGTTACAACAGACGATACCGTCGCATGAACATTACATGCCGATGATAACGGCCAATCGCTTGATGTAACTTCACGACGCATCACAGCCGGGTCTAGATGGCCCGGCTTTTTCTTGGCCTATTCAACCAGTGATGCTACATTGCGAAACGGTGAACGTTCGTTCTCTTTGTGCTAGTGGTGCATGGTTTGATGTCCCGCCGGACCAGGTGATGCGCGAGGCGCTAGCCTGTTGGCGAGATGACGCAAGGGGCTACGTCCTCACGGAAAATCGCAACGACGGGTATTCCGATATCCTTGCTGGCCGAAGTTTTGTCGAGCAGGATCGGCTCGTGCCCAGTTGAATGACTGTAAGGCTCCGAGGAAATTAAGCCATGATAAAAATCAGTACGCTTGAAAGAGAAGTCATTTTCTCTATTCTAGCCCAGGCTGCTGGCAGCCCTGCCCAGGCACAAGCCATTGTGGATCAGCTTGTAATAGCAGATAGGACCATCAGTTCCGCCGCGGACGACCCGGACAGATGCTGCGGGTTTTACTTAAACTTCACTGAGAATAGCGCACTGACTGAGCTGGATCTTCTTCCCCACAATTTTAGCCTACAGGGGACTCATCCGGACCTGATTGCGGGAGGGGATTTCATCTTGTTCTTCGATTCAAAAAAGGGAATCAGCTTTCTTGAGGCCACCTTTTATGGTGAGACGTTGCCAACCGCTCGCCTGCTTTCTGAACAGCATGGTTTCACGTTCTAATATTGGCGAGCCGGTGTGACGACAATGCTACTTCTACTTGAGATCGGCACTGGCGCTTGATTGGCCCAGCAGCCAGCGCTGTAAATCCGCTAGCTGCCTGGCGTTGTCTTGGCAGGCTTGGTAATTGGTGGTGACGGTTTGGAGTGCGTCATCGCTTGTAAATTCGCCGGCGGCCGCATCAGCGCTGTCGGCGGGCTCGGGAACGATGGACAGGGCTGCGGCGTTGTGGAGGCGCAACCACTCATAATCCAAATGGCACACAGCATGCTGGGGGCTCGCCACATAGCGGATCACCTCCTTTTCGATGTTTCGATAGATGACCCGGTCACGGATTCGGCCGGCTTCGTGTTGCTCGGCAACGATCTGGCTGATCGCCGCTTGCTTGCGCTCGATGCGAATCACGCGAACCAGGGCGGCCCGTTCTGCATCGTGGCCTTGGACTTGTTCAGCCTGCTGGCCATGAATGCGTCCCAGCACGTAAAGACTGGCGGCCAGGGCTAACACCGCGCCCCAACGCCAGTACCAGGGCAGCAGACTAAGCAGCATGCCGACCCCTGCCTTCACACAGCGCCCGTTCCGCCGCCCGACGATTCGCCAAACCTTGCACGTAGACCTTCTTACCGGTCTTGGCGTCGGTCACATACGACCAGGCCGGCTGGCCGGCATCGTTGATCTGGATCGCGCGGCACGCCTTTCCCCAGTCACCCTGTCGAGCATAGCGAGCAGCAGCAGATTGGCAGGCCCCTGTAGAACCGACGTTGTATGCGAAAGCAGTCAGCGCGGCAGCCTGGTTGGGCGTCATCGGTACCGGCATGCAGCGGCTGACAGCGGCGTAGGTCTCGGTCAGCTCTTCGCGCAACCAAGCCTCGCAGGTGGCGTCGTTGTAAGTCGCACCGATTTTGACGCGCGTGCCGGTCTGGCCCATACAGGCGGTTGGAATGCCGGCCACATCGAGATAGGTCCGATTACGCTTGCCTTCCCACTGGATGACGAAGGGTGTCGCCAGGGCCAGTACGGCGGCGGTACTGGCGGTGAGGATACGCAGCCGGGTACTCATGGCTTATCCCCCGAGCCCAGCTGATGGATAAAGGCCAGTACGGCGGTCACCAGCATCACGATGGGCGTCACCCACTTGGCGATGGTGCCCAGCACTTCCAGCACCCGCATGCCGCCGCGCACGGTATCCAGTATCTCTCGCACCTCGCTGGTGATGGCGGTGTTTTGCTGCATTTGGGTCGATAGCTTGCCCAGCTTGTAATCCACCTGCTCGCGCCAGCGGTCGGGTGGAATGGGATTTTGCATAGGTACCTCCAAGGGCATCGGCAATAAAAAACCCCGCGCATGGCGGGGCACACTGTCTGGGGTTACGGGTTAAGGCAGCGGCGCGGGGATAGGTAGATCCGCTTGGCTGGTGCGGCCGACCTGGGCCTTGCCGGCATTGCCGGCGTTCAGCTGCACGGTGGTGATCCAGCCGCTATGCGAGAAGGCGTGTTCTACACTTTCGGCCAGAAAAACCCCATCCACCTGCGGTTTGAAGCCTTTCAAACGCACTTTACGCTCCGCGCATAAGCGGGCATCGCCGCGTGCCAGGACCAAGTGGCCGTTGGCAGTGGCACGATTGAGGGCACCCAGCCGGCTATCGGCCGCGTCGCGGGCAGCCTGCGGATTGGCGTAGGTATGGCGGTCGATATGGACCGCTGTCGCACCAGGGGGCGCGGATGGGTTAGGCAGGATCAGCGGGACCGGCTGGCCAACTTTCGGGTCGTGCCACTGGGTCCGAACCTTGGCGTGGGCTGGCCGATCCGGAAACACCATCGAATAGCTGTGACATTGCGCCGGTGAAATGGCCAGCTCGGCCATGCTCCCGCCGCTGGCTTGCTGCCCACTATCACGTGGCAGGACCAACAGCTTGCCGGCTTTAACCGTGGCTGTAGCGTTGTGCAGCCGTGCCAGCCTGGTGAGGAAATGCAGATCGCTTTCGCCCACCTGATCGGCGCGCACGATCTCCGCCTGCACCGCACACACTGGCTGCCAGCCATGCCGGCCAGCGATGTCGCCCACGATAGTGGAGAGAGTGGTGTCTTCCCAACTACCGCGCCGGTGAGTCTTGCTGTCCTCGCTGACATCGGCCGCTTTGCAACGGATCAAGATGGCGGCCGGTGGGCCTTTCACTTCGATCTCATCGACGCGGTAGCGACCCAGTCGATTCATGCCTTCGCCTACCCAACCCAGCGACACGGCCAGCACCGCGCCTTTGCGCGGAAAACGCAGCTTGCCGTCGCGGTCATCCAGTTCAATCTCGCAGCTATCGGAATCCAGGCCGGGCTTGTCGGTGATGCGGATCTCGATCAGGCGGTCGCGGATCAGGGCGGTGATGTCGTGCTCGTCGGCCAGCACTTGGAAGTCGGGCTTCATGCCTAAGCCCACAGCTGGATCGCGTCCTGCCGGCGGGCAGGCAGATCCGGGAAGGTGATCAGCAGGCCGGACGGATAAGGCTGCACCTGGGCGGCCAGGCCGGGGTTAGCGGCCAAGACGGTTTCCACCGTCCCCTCCAGATAGCCATAGATCAGTTGGCACAAGGTATCGAGGATATCGCCCTCAGCCGTTCGTATAGTCCTCGCCATAGCGCTGGAACTCCAAGGTAAAGGATTGTTTGCGGGGTGCGCCATTGCTGAGTAAGCCGGCTTGCTCTTCATCGATCTTGACCAGATACCAGCGTCCCAGTACTTCACCGAAACCGGTGGTGAGGGTGACCGGCTCCAGGGCGTAGCCGATCTTGCGCAGGCGAGTGAGCTGGCCGATACCCGGTGCGCCGGTACCGAAGTCGGCGGCGGTAAAGATGGCGCCGGACAAGGTGATGGTTTCCCCGCCTTGGCTGACCGCTTGCAACGCAGGACGGCGCGTCAGCCGGTCCTGGCTGGCGACGTTGTAGGCCGTCTGCCGCTTGAAGCTGTCGTGCGCGGCGGTGCTGAGGTTGAAATAGAAGGTACCGCTCGGCGCAGTGAGGATCAGCAGGTGCGAAGCGGGGCCGGTGGCGCCGGTGAAAGGCGACGTGGTTGCCGCGCGCTGGGTGGTCGGCGACGGTGTAGCGGTCGGTACCGGGCCGGCGGCCAAGGGATGCTGCTGTTGGGCGCGGGTATTGGCCTGCTTCAGGGCTTGGCCCGCTTCCGCCAGTTGCTTGGCGATCTGCTGGGTTGCGCTACCGGCCTGGGCGACCGCAGCAACAATACGGCCGGCTTTGTCCTGAATCGCCGCGACGGCGTTATCCAGGGCGCCATACGCGCGTCCCATTGCTGACCGATCGGTATCGGCTAGCCCTTGCCCGGTACCGCGTAGCTGAGACAAACCCGAGGCGGCTGCCTGGATATCGGCTACTGCATGCCCCCCGACCGACTGCAGGATGGCCGCACCCTGTCGCGGATCTTGCGCCAGCTTGGCCGCGACCAGGCTGACCCGGCCGGCGGCCGCTGCCGCGCGTGTTGCGGCTTGGCCGATTGCTTGAACGAGTGCCATGTGGTTTCCTTAAACGTGGGCGGCATCATGCAGTGCGCCGCGTGCGACCTGGGCGCGGTAGTCCTCTAACATCCGCTTCAGGTGCGGCATCAGCTCGGCAGCCAAAGCGCGAGGGTCTTTGACGTCGCCTTGGACGGTGATGGCGAGGTTGGGGGCGAAGGTGAGTTGCTGATTGGTGGTCGGTACCGACTTGGGCGCCGGTGCGGACTGCGCCGTGGACAGGCTGGTAACCGCTGGCTTGCCCTGCTTGGAGCGCAGTGCGTTGACCTCGGCTAGCGAAATGGGTGCGTTGAGTTGCCGCAGCTCCTCGCCATGCAACTGTTGAAACAGCCCGCCACCCGCCCAACCATCCCCGCCGCCGGTCACCTTGCCCACGCCCTTATTGATCAGGGTGCCGACGCCATAGCCCGCTGCGCCGGCACCCGCGACCATGCCGCCAGACGTGGCAATCAAACCCGCCGAGCCACTGCCGGCGATGGAACCCAGCGTGGGCGCCATGCTGGCAACACTGCCCAGCGAAGCCAGGGCCAGACCGGGGCGGCCGGCTTTGCCCAGCAGATTCAAACCCCCGCCGACGATGCGCTCGCCCGCACCGCGTACCGCTTGCCAGGCACGGCCCATTCGGCCAGCGGGCGGGGTGCCACCTGGCGTGCGACTGTTCGGTAGATCGATGCCGCCGCCAAAGCCGGTAGCCGGCCAGTTGGTGACATATACCGCCTGGGCGCTAGCCGCACCCACCGCATTACCCGCCCGTTCGGGCAGTTGCCCCAGCCGGCCAGGTAGGCGACCCCGACCAGCCAGCAGCCCGCCGCGCGCCAGATCGAAGGCACCGCGGCCGATCTGCGCGCCGGCCTTCATGCCCTTCCAGGCAATCAGCGAGGCGCCCAATACGGCCAAGGCGGCGGTCGCCTGTGGCACGGCACTGGCAAAGGTACCGATGCCCTGGCCGATTCCACGCAAGGCCTTGCCGACGGTATCGGATAGCGGTTGCAGCGCATCGCCCACTCGGCGCACGGCATCCTCCCAGGCTTGACCAACCTCGCTCCACAGCTGCTTGGCACTGGCACGACGGTCCGCGAGATCCTTCTCGATATCCTGGCTGGCCGCCTTCGATTCGCGCTTGAGATTGGCGTAGAGCGCACTGTTTTGCATATACGCCGTCAAGGCAGCCTTCACCTGCATATCGGCGAACAGGTCGCCGGTTTTCATGGTCTCGGCGAAGGCTTGCAGCATGGCCTGCTGCTTGGTCGGATCTTGCTGCGCGATCTGCTTGGCTGCCTCTGCCAGTTGCTTGGCTTTGCTTGGATCGATCCGCTCGACATAAGCGCGGGCCAACACGAAGGAGGCTTCGACGGTGTTCCAGCCCTTACCGATGGCCTCGCGCATCTTGGCTTCGTAGTCGATGCCGGCGTCTTTGTACTGCTTCTTGGTTTCCTCAGAACCGATCTTCGAAAACCAGTTCTTCAGATTGTTGGCGGCCTGGTCGGCGCTGCCGGCGGTCTTCATCTGGACTTGCAGCATGGCGCCCAGGCTGCTGACCGACTCTTGGCCCACGATACCGACCTTTTGCATCTCCGCCAGCAGCTCGGGGAACCAGCGGGCCATGTCGGCGGATTCGAACGAGCCCGCCTTGCCCAGGTAGGCGATGCTGTTCAATGCTTTGCGCATACCCTCCGGGTCGCCGATCTTGGCATTCTGCGCCAGTGCCTGGATCAACTTGGCGGTGTCGGTCCCCTCCGACGCCTGACCAACGGAAAACTTGGCCGCATCCGGAGCGAAGTCCAACGCTTGCTGCCGCGTCATCCCGCCACCTACCATCACATTGACCGCCTGGGCGACGTCGTTGCGAGCCATGCCGCTATCGGCCGAGGCACTGACAATGCCACGCGACAGCTCATCTTCCTCAGCGGTCCGGGCAATCCCGCCCTTGATCGCGATGTCGCGGACGATGGCGCGATAGTCTGCACTGACCATGACCGGGGCGGCCAGCCCCAGCGCGAACTTGCCGGCATCGGCCATGGCGGATTTACCCGCTTCCATGCCGGCGCCGATCCGCTGTCGGCCGGCGGTCTGAAGTTCCAAGCCACGCGCCGTGCGACCCAGCCGGCGATAGTGTTGCTCCAACCGGCCCACCTCGATGCCGGCCTGGCGCAGGGTGGCGATATTGCCATCCAGCTTGCGCCGTACTCCTTCGGCTGCCGCACTGCCGGTGCGATGCAGGGTATTGAATTCCTGCTGTAGCTGCCGCGTCTCGCCAATGACCTTGTGCCACAGCTTGGCATCCTGGGTGCGCCGTTGCAGATCCGCGACCTTGCCCTTGGTATCCGCGAATGCCTTACCCAACGAGGCGCCGACCGCGCCGCCGATGACCAGGCCGAGCGCGATTTCTCTCGCCATTTACCCTCCTTGTTCTACGTCTCACCCGCAAGCCACCACATCACCTCGTCGAGCGTGAGGCGATCAATCTCGGACGGCTGGAAATGCAACTCTTTAGCCAGCCGTTGCATGAGCTGGCGTATTTGGGGCATCGGCAGCATCGTCATCGGCTGCCAGGCGAAAATAGGCCTCCTGCAGGCGACGGTAATCGCGCCAGGTCATGCCCTCCAGATCGGCGACTGACACTTCGGCCAGGGAGGCGAACAATTGCATTTCGCGTTCGGTTTCGTCGCTCGCCAGACGCTGGGCCATGCGGATATCTCGGACCAGCGGTGCGCGTAGGGTCAGGCTGTCGCGCAGCACGCCGTTGAAGGTGGCGGCTTGGCGTAGGGGGACCGTGATGTGATCTTTTTGCTGATGAGCTGGATTCATTATGTAATTCCTAAAAGTGAAAATAGCTGAGGTTTTTAGTGGGTTTCTCTGCTACAAATAAAGGAGCAGGAAGTTTTTTTGACGGCATCAGCGCAGAAACAGCATGGATAATCGGGATGAATTGACGAAATCGCTTTTCAATAGCGACGTAAAGGTCGTGTATAGCGGTAGTGATGTATTTGAAGGGCTCTATTTCGACGCGCCCATTGTTGCACAAGTGACGGGGGCGATGGATGGCTCGGTGATTGATGTGCGCGTTACCGCCACTTCCACTGCATTTTCTATTTGCCACCCCTTCCTAGCCAGAAAAGCCCAGTGCCTTATCCGCTCTGAAAAAGGCCGAATTTGGATGGAAAATCGCGATCTCTGCCTGAATGTTGAAAATCAGAAGCACGGCCTGGGTGCTCGCATTTTTGCGCGACAGGTTTTAGGAGCAAAGGCATTGAACATAAAAAGAATTGTTATGCCTGCAGCAGGCAGCATTCAGACTCCCAGTCATATGGAAAGTGAATTAGCTTGGTTAAAATTCGGCTTTATTGCGAATTTACCATTTGATATACGTGCTGACCTGGGTGTAAAAGGTCACCCATTTAGCCATGTCAAAACCCTACAAGATTTGATCGCCGTTCCAGGGGGCACACAATGGTGGATAGAAAATGGCCATCCTTTTCGCATGGAATTCGATACCTCGGATAACTCCTTCAGCTGGTCGGTGCTCATGGCTTACTTGAACCGAAAAAATATCGCCCTTTGAACGGAACAAGCGGCCCGGCGGAGGATTTACATACCCAAAGCCTCTCGCACCTTTTCCAACTGGTCCACCCCATCGATCACACGTTTACACGCCAGGGGCTCGATCTCATACATGACCTTGCCATCCAGCTCCAGCTTGTAATAGCTGAGTGCAATGCCGAACTTATTCTCCGATTTTTCGCCAGGCTTCCAGTCGCCCATATCCAGCTCTTCCAGCATGCCGCGCATGCTGATAATGGCGGCGACCACGGCGCCTTTCTGATCCTTGAAGGCACCTCGGAAGCTGCCATTGAAGGCGGTCTGATCGGCCAGGCCAAAGAACTTCAGCGCGCCGGCATCCAGGCCAGATAGGGTAAAGCTACCCTCCGGCGTTTCCATGCCCATATCCATCTTGATGGCGGCATCCGAGCCACCGGGGCGGTGGTCGTCGGTCTTGAGTTTAAGCTTGGGCGGCGTCACCGACATCGCCAGGCCGGCGTAGCCCTTGCCGTCGATAAAGGCATTCATGTTGTACAAGGTTTGCGGAATCATCGCGACCTCCTTTATTTATTGGTATTGAGGACTTCGGTGATCCACTGATTGGTCACCTCGACCCGGAAGATCGGGTTTTCTGCCGGTGGGACGTCGGTAAAGCGGATATTCCAATAGACTCGGCCCTGCTCCAGTTGGCTGGCGGTATTCAGTTCCAGATCCGGATAGACCTCGAAATTGATAATCGCGCCCTGGGCCTTCAGGTCACGCATAAAGGCCTGCAGCCCTTCCGTGACGTCCTTGACGTAGGTTTTGGTGATGCTTCGGTCTACCGCCCATTTGTGGCCGTAGAGAATGGCGTCCATGACGATATCGAGCGTGCGGACCCTGGTCACAAAGGACCACTTGGGATCAGCCGACAAGGTACGGTTACCCCAAAGGCGGAAGCCACCGTCGCGGATGATGGTGGTGATATGGGCGGCATTGAGTAAATTCGCCCTACAGGTTTCGTCCCCGTCCAAGAACTCGACCGGGCGGCCGGTACCGGTGACCTCGACGAACTCCTTATTCGACGGACTGGCCCAAAAGCCGTATTCCTTGTCGGTACGAGCAAACAGACCTGCGGCATAGGGCGAAGCCGGCACGACTACCTCGGCGTTGATCGAGGTGTCCCAGATCTTCAGGCCGGGATCGACCGCGTAAATGCGCTTGCTCCCGAAGTTGGTGAAGTAGGCGATGGCGGCTTCGTCATCCGTATTCGGCCCGTCAACAATGGCGACCGCTTTCAACTTGGCTGCTAGGCTATCCATGGCAGACGCGACCGCCTGCTTGGCCGAATGGCCAGGACAAACGATCAGTCTCGGTTGGGCATTGTGGCGGCTTTTGCCATCCAATAGCGCTTGCATGCCGGTACGTTGGCCGGCCTGGGTGACCCCGCCAATGATGGCGCTGGTCAGCGCGGCGCCATCGGCCACGCTAGGTACGCCGACCGCCACAATGACGGCAGCGGCCTGGGCATAGATCCCGCGTGCGGCCTTCGCCAGATTACTGTTGGTACCGAACTTAAGCACCGCCTCCCGGTAACTGGTCAACAGGATGGGTTGATTCGGCGCGGCCAAGCCTTCGGCCGGGGTAAAAGTATCGACTAGGCCAATAATGGACGAGGAGGGAATGGCGATGGGGCGCGGCCCGGTATCGACCAGGGTCACGGTCACGCCGTGGAAGAAGCTCAAACTAGGCATGAAACTCCGATGCAAAAAGCCCGCACGCGGCGGGCTGGGGGGACAAAGGTCAGGAGAATTTTTTAAGGGTGCTCACCCAGGTGAGGGATGCGCGTACCAAGTCGGTTGTTTACAGTTTTGCTTAGATGATCGTCAGAGCCGCCACCATGAAAACCTTCGCTCCACCGGACAATATCGAGGACGCCATTGATGCCGTTCTCACCTACGGCGTCGCCGCCATCGAAGGCGATAAGACCCGCGTTCTTGCGTATGCCAGGCGGCTGCTTCAGTGCCTGGCGCCGTATCGTGACGTCGCGCCGATCATTTCCGCGCAAAACGTCTCGAACAAGGGCCACCTTTTTTATGTCGTTGATAACAATCGCTACGTCACCGGCAATGAAGAATTGAAGCAAGCTGTACTGAATCTCGACACGGTTTGTTTGAACGGCTTACCTACTTGATCCCCGCGCCAGGAGGGCGACTACCATGCTTCTCCTAGGCTTGATTGTGAAGTTGCCTCGTCGGGAAGCGACAGAGGCGCAGCTGTGAAAATCTTTGATCAATTGGACAATGTCAACGACGCGGCCGAGACCTTGATTAAAGACGGGATCGTCGCGATAGCAGCGCCTCGCTCCACTGCCGTGCCCTACCTTCAACGCATTCAAGCCTGCGTAGCACCTTACATCAAGGTCAATACGATTCTGGGTTTTCAGTCTGTACCGAACCACGGCTATCTGTATTACCTCCGCGACACAAGTCGCTACGCATTAGAGGATGAACGCTTAGCACAGCGGTTGTTGGATCTCGATGCGCATGACCGCCGTTATTGCGGATACACCCGAGTCGGCTAAGTCCGAAAGACACTGACCGTGATACCGGCAAAGCGCATATTCGCTGCTTCCGGTAATCCAGCATTGATGGCCGCTTCATTGACCATCCAAGTACCGTCATCACCCGGCACGGTAAACGGCGCTGACACCTTGACGATCCCATCCACCATGGTTGCCAGCAGCAGGCCATCGCGGCCACCCTGCTGGCGGATCGGCAATCGAAAGCTATCGCTCAGCGGTAGCACCGCACCGTCCTCGCTGCGTAGTTCCGCGGTAAAGCTCAGCGTGGCGCCCTGCGGGCAGATCACCTCATGGCGATCCAGGGCTACCGTGGTTTGAATGGGCTGGTCGCTCGTGACCTGGGTAATAACCAATAGCGGGCGGACAGCTGGCTTGGCTAGGCCATAGAGGGGCAGATCGAGGCTGCCGCTGTAGTCGGCGATGATATGGCCCGGCATGGCGGCCAAGTCGGCGTTGGCGAAGAATCGGATCTGGTCTGGATACACAATGAGTCCGGACGAGTCGTCGCTTCGTATAGGGAAATGCACACGTTTCATCATGGTTTTAGATCCCCGCCAAAGTAGCGACTTGGTTCAACCACGAGTCGAGTGCCAGCCGCGTATACACACCGCCCGTCAATCGCCGACCGCCTGCTGGACTAAACACCGTGTACTTGCCGCCTCCGATGTGGCGAAGCAAGGCTGTGGCGCCGTTGCTGGCCATGCTGACCGGGAAGCCGATCTGATTCGCCATGACGGCGGCTTGCCGACCGTTCCTTGCCAGGGGCAACACGATGGGATCAGTGTTGGTGGACCCCGACTGCACGCTCATGCTGGCGGACACCACCAGCGATTCGTCGGCACTGACATAGGCAAATCCGTTACCGGTGTTGTTCAAGGGCACGCCATTCGCCGAGGTCACAACGGTCGGACCGGTCACGATGGCCCCGGTAGTGGGATGGAACGTGGTGCGGTACACATTGCCGTTGACGCTGGACACACTGTAGAGCGATAAATTACCGGCACCCTCGACGGGCCGGGTCAACAAGTGGTTGTTATGGGCAAAGGCATTGTTGGTCTGCGCCGAAAAGCTACCGACGACGGTCAATGCACCACTCGCCAGCACAATCTTGTTAAGGTACATCGTGGCCGGTGTCGTGCCCGTGAAATAGGTCAGGCACCACAGCGCTTGATCGACCGCATCGAAATAGATCGATTCGCGCACCAGGGCCGTAATGGTGGGGAAATCGGTGAGCGCCTTGGTCCAGATCGGCATGCCTGCAGGATTGAGCAGGGCAAAGCCAGGTAGGGAAAACACCTGTAGTGCGCTGCCATCGGTCAGCCAGGACACGGGCAGATAGCCGGCCGACGCGCCGGTGTTATCGCCCTGGGCGGCGGGGCGAGGAATCGCGGCGGGCCACGGAAAGACCGAGCGGGCCGCCACATTGCCCGAGGTCGAAGAAAGGATACGGCGGCCCATCAGGTTGGGAATCCAAAGGCACGCGCATCGACCACGCCTACTGCACTGGCACGGACATAGACGGTTTCGCCGGGCGAGATGGCAATGCCGCTGCGCTCCAGCACATTGCTGATCATGCCTTCCGGATCGAGTGGGGTTTTCCATTCCAGCCGGTCGCCATTGACCACGCCACCGACGCCAATGGCTAGGCCCACATTCACGGTGTTCGCACTGCAATTGACCATATTGACGTTGATTGTCGGCTGCTCACCGGCCTGGGCGGTATAGAGCGGCTCCCAGGTGTCGGCGCGGGGAATACAGAGTCTGCCAAAGGTCGGCATCGGGGCTCCAAGGGGTAAATAGATAGGATGAAAGCGGCACCGCAGCGCCCGCTAAATCTGGCCGTGAAAGAACCGTTCCGAGCGGCTGAACAAGCTGCGCACATCGCGCCATTCGGCGTCGCCAGCGGCGGCGGTTTTCTTGACGAGGATTTGATTGGGCAAGCCGCCTAGCGGCAGCTGGGTCTGCTGGCCCATCACTTGCAGTACCCACTGGCGCGAAGCCAAGGTCTTGCTGGGATCAATGCTGAGATTGACCACGCTGGCATTGCCCAGGGCGACCACCATCTCCATGACCGTATCGACGCCCATACCCTGACTAAGGACAGGCTTGTAGCGGTCGGCGCAGTTGGCAACGGCGATGAGGGTGCCGGCCGAGTCGAACAGGCCAATTTCGCGGATGGTGAACCCGCCGACATCGATGGGAATCACAATATTGGCGGTGATCCAGCCGGCGTTTTGCGCATCGATGGCGACCAGGCTGATGGGGCCGCGCCAGGTTTCACGCACGAGGCGGGTTTGTTTTGCATCGGGGATGACCGGCACCCCGCCGCCATCGCCCACCGCCATCTGGGTCAATTCAATGGTCTGTTGCTTCGCCAGGGCTTGCGCGATCCTGGCCAGCCCGGCCTCGGTCGGCAAGGTGAACCAGTTTTGTACATCGGCCATAGGGTTCCTATCGGGATAAGGGAGCGCCGCGCGGCCGGATGCGCAGCACCTCTACGAGCGTGGTGGTGGCAGCCAGGTAGAGCAGCAGGGGTGGAGCCGATAGCCGGCGGAGTTGGTAAGGCATGACGCGGGACGTCTCCCCCAGGCAGGTGGCTGCCGCGACCTTCAAGGTGCCGGACACCTGCTGGATGGCCGCCAGGCGGCGCAAGTGCGAGCGCTCGGGCTTCCACAGCGCGATCACGTTCAGTGCATTGCCCACGGCGGCTTGATCCTCGGCGTTGCGCAGCATCAGCTGCACGTCGAACTCCGCCCAATGCGCACCGGGCGGATGCTCGATGAGGCGGGCTTCGGCGAAACCCAGAATCCCCAGCGCTCGCTGGATTGCCCAGGGCGTGCCCTTCTTCCTATGCAAGGCAAGCGATTCACGGATCAATTGCCGGCGCGGGGCATCGGTCAGGGCATAGGCCCAGCCATCGACCGACATGGCCCAAGCCAGGTAGGGCAACAGTGGCGCCGGACAATGGTCGGCCGACCACAGCGTGCGCAGTACGGACGGATCGAGCGGGGAAGCCGTGCTATCAGCGACGGCGCGCTCCAGGGCAGTTGCGTTACTAGGGAGTAACTTAGCGCTCATCGCTGTTCACCACCTGGATCGCCAGCTCGGTGCACAGCGCCACTTCGTTACCGGCCATCACCAGATCGAGGGCCGGCTCCGACAGATCCACTCGCACGATGCCGGGCACATGCAGCGCGGCGTACAAACCCGAGCGCGGGACATCGCGACCGATCTTGCGGCAGTCGGCCAGGTAAGCCGCCAAGGCAGCGCGGGCGGCCGCTTCAGCGGGATCGCCATCCGGACCAGGGCGACGGTACAGCGTGGCGCGGAGGGCAAAGGGTCGTAGTGAGGCGGCCCGTACCTGCACGGTATCGCTAAGCGGCCGGCGCTCTTCGGCAGACAGGTAGGCCGCCACGGTCCCAAGCAAGCCCGCACTGGGCGATCCATCGCCATCGACCGAAAGAACCGTCACCCGCACCGTGCCTGGTACCGGGCTGTCCACCGCCACGTCGGCCACATGGGCGTCAGCCGACAACGCATGAAAAACATAGCTATCGCGCGAACCGGCTACTGTCTCCCCCTCCAGCGCCATCTGGGCACGCAGCCGCAGTCGTTCGTCGTCTTCATAGGTGGCCGGTACCGGCGGCTGCGCGGTCGGATTGCCGGCATCAAGCAATAGCCGCGACACCCCCAGCAGCGCGGCCAGCTGCTCCAGATCGCTGCCTCGGGCAAAGGGCAGCAATACCGCCTGGGCGGCATCATTGATCCGCGCCCGAAGCGTCAGCTCGTCATAGGTCGCCAACTCCAGCAGCTTGATCACGGGGTCGGTTTCCAGCACGGCGCTGAACTGCGGATATAGGGTGCGGAACCGACCCAGCTTGCCCTGGAAAATCGTCTCGAAATCCAGCTCCTCGATCACCGCCGGTGGCGGTAGCCTGGCCAGGTCGATCAAGTTGTTCATAGCGCCACCTCGATCAACGCAGCCTCGCCATTGATCTCGGCATCAATCACGAAGTCGAAGCGACCATCGACGATAGATCGCAAGGTCACCCGCTTCACGCGCACCAGCGGTTCGGTCAGCAGCGGGCTCCAGTTATGCGGGGCGTTCAAGGCCTCGGCGATCTCCGCCTGCATGGCTGACTTGAGGCCACCGTTAAACGGCAGATCGACCATCTCGGGCAGGCGCGAGCCATAGCGGGGTCGCATGCGGCGGCTGCCGATGCGGGTGGTGAGAATGTCGTGGATGCCTTGCACGATGGCGTCCCGGCCCGAGATCGGCTGGCCGGTGTAGCGGTGCATGCCGATAAAGGGCTGGGCAATCGTCATTCGGCAGCCACGCTCTCGAAGTCGTCGTGTTGGTCCAAGTAGGCCACCAGCTCGGGGACGTCGGTGACGATGCGGGACTTTTCGACCATAAAGGCCCGGCCGTCTTCGAGGACCAGGGTGCGGGAATTAAAAGACTTGTCGCGGTAGGTACGCGGGGCGACGGGAATCGCATCGCTTGTCAGGGGTTTGGCCATAGGGCTCCAGAATGCAAAAGCCCCGCTCGAAGGCGGGGCGAAGGGAAGAAGTAAGGAAGAGACGGAAGAAAAGGCGCAGCTCAGTCAGGCAGCGTGAACCAGGGGCGGCCGCTGGAGCCATGCCCGCAGGAAGCAGCATGGCCGGCCCGACAGACCGGCTCGCCGTCGAGGGTCAGCCAGGAAGAACCCTGCACCATGCTGGGCGACGGGCTATGTGGCGGTAGACCATGGCCGGCGACGGCATCGCCAATCAGCACAGCCGGCTGACCGTCCACGCTGAACCAGCCTTGCCCGCCACCCAGCTGGCTGCCGCCAGCCGCATCCAGGCCAACCACGGCAATGCCATAGCTCATGCCTGCACCCCCTCGAACTTGGGCGTGCGCAGCGTCACGCCGTCGCTACGCAACTCCAGCTCGGTGGCGCCCACTCGCAGCACGATGCGGCCATTCGGGGGGGCTTCGACCAGATACTGATGCGCCTGCCAGTCGTATTCGACCTTGGCGCCATCTGGCATCTGCTCCACAGTGGCATGCGGGCGCTGATCGGGCTGGGCGTGCTGGTTGGTGTTGAAGCCAGGCAGGATAAAACCGCCCTCGGGCAAACCGCTGGGGTTCAGCATCAAGACTTGCTCGCCCTTGCTGGGCGGCCGCCATCTGCGCACCTGGCCGGCGGCGAACGACGTCCAGGGCAACCAGGCCGACACCCAGCCACCAATCCGGACCCTGGCGCGGGCCGGTGGGCTATGGCGGACTTCCTCTATCGTGCCGGCCGCCAGCAGCACAGCCAGGCGGCGGTCGATTTCGTTGATGGCGTAGTTATCGGACATGCGGGCTTTCTCCCCAGTCATCGGGGGGTGATTCACCAGCCGGCCAATAGCGATCTGCGCGGCCAGTACCGGTTTCGGGGTAGATGCCGAGCAGCAGGGACAGACCGGTTTCGTCGGGATAGGGCCAGGTAACTTGGCCGAGATGAATCTCGTGGGTCCATTCGACCAACCAGACCAGATAACTATCGAGTTCGGGCTTCATGGCGTCCTCGCCCGCTTGCAGCAAGGTTGCCAAGCCTATCGGCAGACCCCAGTTCTCGCTTTGAATGGCGACGGCGATACGGGCCGCCAGTTCGCGCACCAGCAGATAGGCTTGGCGCTGGTTGGGATCAACGATGGCACGTGCCTGCAGATGCACGACCAAGGCGGTTTCGCCGGTGCCGGGGTCGGTACCGGCCTCGAATTCGGACAGCTCCAGGAACACCGCCGGGATATCGATACGCCGGCCGATATCGGGATAGGCTTCCACGGTCTTGGCTGCCGGTCCCAACTTGGCGCGCAGGCCGGCTACGATAGCCTCATGCAACTGGCCTAGATTATCGAGTGCCATGGCGTCCTATCCGGCCGAGGGCCTTGTGCAGTTCGTAGTTCACTTCCTGGCGCAGCACGACCAGCAAGCGGGCTTCCACCTGGGCGGCGACTTTCCGGAAAGCCGCCTCGCCAGGGTCATCCCAGTCGAGCTTGACCTCGGTAATCGGGTAACGCGCTTTGCCGGTGCGCTGGAACACCGGCCCGGTCGGCGCGCGCTGCGCCATGGTCCAGGCACCGGCAAAGCGATGCCTGCCGACTGAGACACCGCGCCGGGTTTGGCGAGACTTGCCGAGGCGATGGGCTTGCAAGGGATTGAGCCCCAGCCAGACCTTGCCGCTGTCGCGGGAGTGCAGGAAGAAGTAGAGCCGCTGGCGTAGTACTTTCTGCGGCACCCGGGTGTCCTGGGCGACCGTCTTGGCAACTTGGGCTTTGACCCAGGTCGAGGTCTTGCGCAGGGTGCGGCGCCAGGCGGCTTGCATGGCGGACGGTGGCAGTGCGTGCAGCAGATCGAAGAACTGGTGCGTGTCAAGTTCGACCTTTAACAAGCCGCTCATCAGACAGGCCGCAGGATCAAGGGCGTCCAGCCGGTGCCATCCGGTTCGATGCCGACGACTTCGTAAGCCAGCCCATCGACCACCACCGCCGCGCCCTTGGCGACTCCTACCGCATCGGCATCGCGTATCGATAACTGCGGCTCGACAATAGCGGTCTTCAGCCGACCGAACTGCGGTTGCAACCAGGAGGCGGCGAACATGCCGCGCACCGACCGACCATCGACCAGCGCTTTATCCCCCAGCACATCAAGCAGCACGCCATCCATGGCGCCACTCAGCTCGCGGAAATCGTCCATAGGCTTACTTGGTCAGCTTGATGACGGCACGGGGCCGGGTGCACAGGTGCAGCGGATTGGACTGCGCTTCCATGGCGATACCCTTGCCGAAGTCCATGGCTTCCTGCTTGGCGTAGTACGGCAGACCGGTCGTGTTCACCGTCTCCATATAGTCGGCCGGGGCGAAGCGGGTGATAAACAAGTCAGATACGCCAATGGGAACGGCATAAGCCTCGTCATCGCCGACAAAGCCGATGCCACCCAGGCGGCCTCGGTAGCGCTCGAAGGTCACCCCGCCGAACTCGAAGGCTTCGCGCGGATCGCCGCGCAGACTGGCCGCCATCTCGGTAGCGAGAAAGGTCTCGCGGTAGGACTTGTGCGTGATCAGCACATTCCAGAAATTCTTGCCACACTGCACGCGCACGCCGGAGAAGGTCAGGTTGCCCAGCGTGTCCTCGATCAGATCCTGCACCAGGCCGCACTTGAGGCGCAGATCGGTATCGGCCTTGCCCAGCTCGAAGGGCAGCACTTGTTGCTCGATGCCAAAGCGGTCGTACAGATCCAGTAGCACCGAGCTGCCATCGGCATCGAGCACCTGGCCCTTGACCGCGCCAATGCGGTGGAACTCATGGGTGGCATCCAGTTGGCGGCGCATCTTCTTCAAGCGCTTCTCCACCACGGCGCCGATGGCGGCCAGCTCGGTCATGCTGCCGAAAGCGCGCACGCCCTGGACTTCATCCGCCGTGATGCTGGCGGTTTGCGGCAGGTGGATCACGTTGAACGGAATCAGCGTGCGCTTGCTGCCATGCACGACCAGGCCAGGCTGGCCGCGTTGACCGGCCGGGACCAGGGACAGCGTTTCGCCGTCCTTCTCGATCTGCACCGTGGTGGTATTGATGCCTTCTTCGTCGAACAGGCCCAGATCGCCCAGCTTGCTGGGGATGGGTACTTGGTCGTTGATGGTGGCGGTCAGGGACGACACCGAGAAGGCGTCGTCTTGGAAAATAGTGAGTTCGGCCATGTGGCTCCAGAAAAAGAAAAACCCAGCGCGGGGCTGGGTCGAGTTCAACTTGTCCTAATCGGACATGTGGAGTTAACTACGATTTATCAGTAAAATTTCACACGAAGGCTCAAGACACATGAAAAATCAAAAATTGGATGAATCGGAGAAGAAAGTTTTAGAGCACCTCGTTCAGCTGGGATATGCCGAAGCAGACATAATCCATGAGCCCGATGGTAATACCACACCAGATTTTCTTATAAATGGCGAAATCGCCATCGAAGTTCGTCGCCTGAGTCAGATAGATTTAAAGTTAAAAAAAGGTCTAGAAGAATTAACCATTCCCAGAGTGCAGTCGATTGAAAAAATTCTCGCCAAGTTGGGATGCCCAGTGAAGGGGGAAAGTTGGTTCGTGCACCTGAACTTCACAGGCCGAATTAAATCAATGAAAACACTAAGGCCGAAAATAAAATCAGTCCTTGAAATATTCTCAAAAAATCCGATCAGAAAGAATGAATGCATTTACCTCAAGGAGGGGCTTGAACTTGAGGTACTCCGTTCAAGTGAAGTGCACGAAACAATGTTCATAGTTGGAGGATATGACTGCATACGATCTGGCGGTTGGTTGCTGGCAGATATGGAAGCATATATCCGCTATTGTGTTGATGAAAAATCAAAAAAAACCGCTCATGTTCGTAACAAGTACCCTCATTGGTGGCTTGCACTGGTTGATCACGTTGGCTACACGCTTGACGACGCAAGCCGTACCACACTCAAAAAGCAAACAATTCCGAGGGAAGGTTTTGAGAAAATCATTCTTATCAACCCCTTGGACTCCACAAAAGGATTTGAAATATAAAACCAATAACCTGAAGTGACAATGGCTTATGAAGCGTACCCGCTGCCATATAAATGGACATAAATTCCTCGGCTTTGCAGGCGATGTTCTCGATAAAAATAAACAGCTTTCGGCCTGGCGTCGTTAAAATAATCGCCTTCATTTTCATTAGCCAGCATGTAATCATAAAGAAAGGAAACACTCTTTCTCGCGATTCTTAGTTTCGGTATTTCCATAGTCTCTTCCAAATCCAAGTGAGCGACGAATTTGTCTCGATATGACTGCATGCCCTTAATATAATCTTCGAATTCATTACTTGTCAGCCCAATAGCACATAGTAGCGCATCATGGAATGCGACAGGGTCTGTGATAATTCCATGCCTCCCCCAGTATTGTTTCCCTCTTTTGTCACCAAAGAGCTTGCACCATTCGAGCACGCAGGTGTCGAGAAAGTTGTTATTAGCAGCGACCCAAAATGGATCTTTGAGCCGATCCTTGAATATTGGCCTTCCATTTCGATAGCCCGATTTATAAAAAGCCAAATTCAGAAGAAAGTGACAGCATAGAATTGCAACTCGACGGAGGCGTTTTTCACGTGTCATTGTAGAAACTCTCAATTCTTTCAGAAAATAGGGGCCACCGGAACGAGATTTGACGCAGTCATTTGCTGCTTCGAGAAGCAATCAACGCATTTCGAAACCTACAGTAAGGCAAGCTGATATAGCAAAAGTTCTACCGGACTATCAAATGGCGCACCTTCAAATCGGCCCGACCCGCCGCATCCAATCCAATGAGCCGCTCCGCAGACACCTCACACAGCCGGATATGCGCCACGGCGCGACGGGCTACCGTCGATTCAGGCAGTGGCGCATACAGAATGCCTACCGCCACTTCGCTGCCATCATTGGCCGCATTGTTGTAGGGCACATACTCCCCGCCGACGGTCTTGATGCCCAGCATCTGGCCAGCAGGCAGGAACGGACCAGCCGCCACCACAATCGCCTCCCTGGAAATCTGCCCTTCGCCTTCCGACAGCAGGTATTCACCGGTATGGTTACCTTCGACTTTGATGTTTCTCATTTCGCTTTTCCTTTGCTGGCGTCAGCCTGGAGCTTGCCCTTGCGAGCAGCATAGATTTCAGTGGAATTGGGCGAGCGGGCCTGGGGTGCATCGCTGGGCGGGGGCTCGCGGTTGTCGATCTCGCCGACGTCGGCGGCGACCAGCTTGTCGAACAGCCGCGCCCGTACCGCCTCGGCGCCCAGGCCGGCTGCCAGATAGTCGCCGGCCAGTTCCGGAAGCTTGGCGGTCAGGCACAGGGCCGCGACGGCTTCGATGCGGCCGACTTCAGCGGCGACAGTGGCCTCGTCCTTGAGGGCAGTGGACACGATCACTTTCTCGGCAAGCTGGGGGAACCCAGCCTTGATGCAGGCTTGGGTCAGGCGGGCCGCCAGGGCGGCAATGTATGGGACAGATTCCTGCGGAGACTTGGGTGCTGGTTCGTTTACCGGAGCGGCTGGCTGATCTTTCTCTACCAGTGCCTTCGGACGATTGCGATACTTGGCCAGCGTGGGCGATAGCGCCCGTGCCTTGACCGGTACGGTGCCGCTGATTTCATCGGCCAGGCCCAGGGCCACCGCCTCGATGGGGGACAGCCAGGTTTCCGCGTCCAGCATGGTTTTCAGAGTGGCCGCGTCCATCTTGGGCGCCTTGGCCCGGTAGGTTGCCATCAAGCCACCGGTCACCTTGTCGAGGACATCGGCGGTCTTGCGCAACTCCTCTGCGTCACCCGATGCCCAGGTCCACGGATTGTGGATCATCATCATAGTGTTCTCGGCCATCACCACCCGATGCGCACCACAGGCGATCACGCTGGCGGCACTGGCGGCCAAGCCGTCGATCCGCACGGTGCAGCGATCACCCAGGCGAGCCAGGGCATTGGAAATGGCGAAGCCATCGAACACGTCGCCGCCGTCACTATCGATGGCCACGGTAATCGCCGACTTGCCGTCGTCCAGCGCCTTCAGGTCGCGGATAAAATCCGCCGCACGCAGACCCCAGCCACCGATATCGTCGTAGATCATCACTTCGATAGGCTGGCCGGTCGTGTCGGACTTGGCCATGTTGTACCAGGGCTGGCTACTTTCACCGGTGCCGGCCTTGGCATAGATGCGCGTGGCACGCGCCAGAATTGGACTCATGCAGTTTCTTTCGTCGTTTTAGGTTGAATCACCGGGTCGGTGCTGTAGACCAGGCCCAGGCCTTGCGCCCGCTTGAGCGCTGCGGCGTTCTCGGCATCAATGGTTTCGGCGTCGTAGCCCAGGCTCAAGGCCACCTCGTCGCGTGATTTGAAACCGGCCTTGACCTCTTCCTGGCGGGTCTGCACGTCCTGTAGCGGATGCAGGTACTTCCAGGCTTGCGGTACCCAGCGGGTACGCAGATAGGCACGGCGTTGTGCCGGGTAATTGGGTAGCGGTGCGGCACCGGCCAGCACCGCCGCATCGAGCCAGGCGGCCCGCACCGGGCGGCACAGCTGGTGGACGTAGAGACCGAACTGGATCTGCTCAATGCGGCGCTGAAACTCGTTGAGCACCACACGAATCACCCGGTCGCTGACCCCACGCAGATCGCCGGTCAGCAACTCATAGGGCAAGCCCCGACCAGCGGCTACCGCCTGTAATTGCTGGCGGATGTAGTCGCCATAGTTGTTGCCGGCATCGGGTGGGGTGCTGAATTCCACTTCCTCGCCCGGCAGCAGCTCCTGCATGGTGCCCGGCTCCAGCCCCACCATCGGGGCGAAGTCGCCCGGCTGATCGAGCGGCAGGCCATCGGCACCCAGCGGCGGATCGTCGGGCGCCGGTTTGCGAATAAAGCCGGCAAACAGGTTGGCGACTTCCTGGCGGAACAGCACGGCATCCTCGAATTCATCCAGATGCTTGAGCCGCACTAGCACCGAGGCCAGCCCCGGCACGCCGCGCAACTGGCCGGCCCGCTGTACATCGCGGATATGCAGGACTTGATCGGCGGGAATACGGACCAAATCGTTGTAAGCGCTGGTGGGCGTAGCGCCTTCGCCAGGGTGGGCGCGGTACATCCAGTAGGCTGCCCGCTGGCCGATGGCATTGAACTCGATGCCGGCGCGGATCACATTGCCGTTTGCAGTTAGCTCGTGCTTGGTATGTGGCACGAACTCGGGTTCCAGCACCTGCAACTGCAGCGGTACCGCCAGCCCATCGCTGAGCTTGCGCGGTCGTAGCCGTACAAAGCACTCGCCAGCCACCTCGACCGTGCGACAGACCAGCGCCTGCTGGCCGTAGAAGTCGGTGGCACCATCGGCGTCGGACTCCTCGACCCAGTCATCCCACAATTCTTGCAGTAGTGCGCGTATGGTCGGGTCGGCATGCTTGGGCTTGGGGGCAATGCCGGTGCCGATGGTGTTGCTGACAATGCGGTCCACGCTGGAGCAGGCGTAGGGATCGTTGCGGTAGGCAGCACGTGAGCGGCTCCGAAGGCTAGCCAGGTTGCCCAACACCGAACTGGTCGGGCCGGCTTCACCGGGCTGCCAGTTGCGTGCCCGACGTCCTTCGCCGCCGGCTTCATAGCTGGCCAGGGCTTGCAGGCGGCCCGGTAGCAGAAAGCCCTGGCGGGCCAATTGCGGGTAGCGCTTCATTCGATCCCTTTGCCGGCGTGATAGAACAACACCTGCTTGGCACGACCAGGATGTGCCTGCTTGGTTAGCTCGGCCTTGATGGCATCGCGGGCGGCCTGCAGTTCCTTGAAGCTGCCGTATTCGACCTTGCGGTCAGCGAACTGCACCACGCGCACGCCCTTGGCAATGGCCCGCTCCAGCGTGTCGATATCGGCTTGGGTAAAGGCCATGGATTTCCTTTCAACGTTTCAAATAGCCGGACCGCACCGTGCGTCGGACCGGCAAACGATTCGCCCCACTCGGTGGTGGGGCGCGAGGTGCTTGGGCGGTGATTTCGGCTGGTCGGGCGGGTGGCGGTGAGGGTTGCGCGGCGGGTTCCGGTGCTTCATAGGCTGGCACAATGGTTCGCTTTGCCAACACCAGGCGCCGTTCGATCTTCAAGCCCTGGAGCGCGGCATAGGCGTAGGCCCGGCAGTCCAGTGCTTCATTGCGTGCGCCGGCCGGCTTCTCCCAAATACGAATCTCTTGACCGCGCTTGTCGGTCTTGGTGAGGCGCTTTTCGACGGTGGCCTGGGTAAACCAGTCTTCGTCGTAAGCCAGGGAGAAGTGGCAATAGCCTGCCTTGCCCTGCTCGGCGATCTTGAAGCGGGCATAGATAGCATCCTTGGCGGTATCCACCCCGATCATGTGCAGGGTATGGCCGCGATACTTCTTCGACTTGCTGTGCCGCTTGGGCCACACCGGTCGGGCACCGCCCTGGCCCTTGATTGCCCAGATATTGCGGGCACTGCGCGGGGTACAGAATTCGTACACTTGCTGCACCGAATGGCCACCCGAGTCGATACAGGTTGCCATGACCCGCAGCGTGCGACCGTCTTCGGTTTGGCAACGCACGGTCGCCAGCAATTCATCCAGGCGTTGCCAGACATCCGGCTCGACGGTGGGGCCATGCAACACGATGGGCTCAATGCCCCAGGACTCTTCACCGATGCCCCAGCCGACCAGTTCGACTTCCAAGCGGTCGGGGTGGGTATCGACACCAGCCGTCACCACCAGCACGTCGGCTGGCAGGGTCTGGGCATCATAGCTTTCACGCCGCTTCGCCAGACCATCGGCATCGGCTTGCTCGCCCGCTTCCTCGTAGGGTTCGCCCATCGAGGTGTTCCACCACGTCTTCAGCTCCTCGGGATTGCCCTGGGCACTGAGGTATTCGGTGACGACTTCGGCGAACAAGCGCCAAGGCGAATACAGTTCGTTCAGGTGAAAGCCGGCAATACGGCTGGTCGGGTTGCCGGCGATCCACTGACCGCTTGCCAGCATGGCCGGCTTGTCAGCATCGGTGATGACGCAGCCGTTTTGCGGGCAGACCATGCACGCTAGCTCTGGCTGGGCCGGGTCGAACAGCACATTGGCCCAGCGAAGCGTGTGCATATGGCTGCATTGCGGGCAAGGCACGTGATAGCGGCGCTGGTCCGAGCGCAGCCAGGCCCGCTCGATACGGCTCCTGCCCTTGATGCCGGGCGTACTGAACATCCCGATCTTTTTGCGGGAGCGGAAAGTAATCGTGCGCTTGCGGCCCAGGTTGACCGGGTCGCCTTCGGTACCGGCCGAGTCCGGGTAGCGGTCCACTTCGTCGAACAGCACGATGCGGATGGGGCGGCTTGCCAGGCCGGCCGGCGCATTGGCGCCGATCAGCGTGATATGGCCGCCGGGGAAGTTCTTCTTGAGGATGGTATTGCCGCTGTCGCGGCTCTTCGCTTCCAGCACCTTGCCGCGCAGGGCCGGCGTGTCCCGGATCATTGGGGCCAAACGGTCCTTGGAAAATACCTCGGCCATTTCGACAGTCGGTTGCACGACCAGAATCGGCGACGGGTCTTCCGCGATAAAGCAGCCAATGACGGCTTTGAAAATCAGCGTCTTGCCGACTTGGGAGGAAGCCATTACGGCGACTTCTTCGATGCCCTCCGCATGAAAGGCATCCATGATGCCGCGCTGATAAGGAGCGCGGTCCGTGCGAAACTTGCCGGCCTCGGCGCTATCCTCGGGCGAGAGATACAGCGCTTCGTCAGCCCACTGGCTGACCGTGATCCGCCTCGGCGGCGCCCACACCTTCGAGGCTAGGCGCAAGGCTTGTTGCAGGTTCGGGATCATCGGCGGGCTTCCAGTCGGCTAGCTCGGCGAGGGCTTCGTCTACCGCTTCGGTGAGGATTCGCTCGGCTTCCTTGGCGGTTCGGGCTTTGAGTAAGGATGGTGCCAGCCGGCCTGGCAGATTGAGTAGCTGGGACTTGGCGGCGGAGATCATTTCCGTCCAGGCTTGCACTGCATCGGCAGCCCGAATCAGTACGCCATCAGCCAAGGCGTTCTCGCGCTCGACCTTGATGGCCTGGGCACGGGTTAAGCGGGTCTTCTCGCTATTGAGGTCGCCCACATCACCATTGAGCTGGCCGTTCACATGGCGGATGTAGCCGGTCACACAGGCGACGAGTTCGTATTGCCCACGCGCGGCGGGCTTGGGGAGGATGTGCTCTTTGACCAACTGCTGGACCCGACGCGGGGTCATATCCAGCAGCTTGGCGAGGGTATCGACGGAAACTGTGGGAATGGGACTCCAAACGCTTCAAAACGAAACGGTTTGATGGGTAAATTCGTTTGGGCTGAACGCCACTGGAGCGGCTAGCGCAACTGGGGAATCTGCTGAAAGCCTTATGCCACAAGGCTTTGTGCGGAGCCGTGGGAGAGGGTCTGCACAACTAGGCCGATAGGAAACGAAACCGACGAAAAACTTGGTAACTAGCTGGATCGCGCGGGTATGCCGACCCGCACTGGGGAGAGATTGCGAGGGACCCCGACGCATCTGCAATAAAGCGCATGTTCTTCGTGCTTATGCGGACTAGACATCTCTGTTGGGCTTCCGTCACCTGCTGTTGGGATGATCGCAATCTCTCCTCCGCAATCATCCTTAGCGTCTATGTAGAGTGACAGTTCGTCAACCAAAGCAGTTACATCCGACAGATCGGAAATCTTCTCCGCACTGTAAAATAGCCAATTATGAGCTATAAAACCAGGATAGCTCAAAACCCATTAGAGTACTTTAGGTTTAAAATTCAGCATCGACCACGCGGAATACTTGCTTTACACAAGCCTTAATTCGGCACAGCTACAGTATTATCAAGCAGGAGGCATTTTGAAAAACCACATAATAACCAATTTAAAAACCATAATCTCGTCTGTGGTCATGCTACTGCTTGGAATATTGCTTCTCGTAATTAGCGAAGTTATAATATTCCCCGCTGACTACACTTGGATTAAGCCCGTCGTATCAAATCTCGGAGGGCTTCTTGTGGCTACCTTATCTATAGCGCTAATGTGGGAGCTTTTCTCCAAAAGATCATTTCTCAACGAAATACTAGAAAAAACTGGGCTGGCAGATGAGATAAAACTTTCTGGCCTCATTGGAATTTCGACCAATCCGGTAAAAGGTCCAGATTTCTCTAAACTAATTAAAAGTGCGGAGCGACTGGATATCTTTGTTTGCTACGCCAACACATGGCGAGCAACACACGAAGAGGATCTGAAATTTCTGGCTAAGAAGAAAGGCTGTCGCATACGTCTAATTATTCCCAACCCAGACAATGCCGAAATAATGAAAGATCTTACCCGCAGGTTCGATGCGCCTAGTGAACAGCAAATGTCGGAAAGAATAAAAAGTGCAATAAGTGAATACAAATCACTCTTCGCCGCAGTAAATAACTCAACATTAGATTTTAGCATATGGATACATGATGAAAACCCTGTCACAAGTTTTTATAGATTTGATCGAATTGCAGTGCTAACCCTTTATAAACATGCAAGAGGACGCGGGAATGTACCAACCTTGATTTCGGACAGAGATGGCTCTCTGTATAATTATGTTGAGTCGGAGATTGATGCAATGATAAAGGGGGGAATGACAAACCGGCATTGGCAAAAAAAATATATCCATAGTTTTTCATCCAGCTGGCCAATCTTAGGCTATACATTTCGCTTTACTCTCGCCTTCGTGGACTCAGTCTATCAGATATTTGCAACATCCCTCCTTGGAAAACCTGCTCCCTAGGCCATCGTTGTTAAGCTCGGATCACCGGATAGGTCCAGCCCAACGTCGATGGATGGTTCACTATCCACAATATGACATGCGAACTAGGGAACCGACGCCAAAAGTTCTTGTGCCATACGGAAGATATCTCTGTCCTGCTCTATCCCGATAAAACTGCATCCTGCCTCCTGCGCAGCGACACCGGTTGAGCCCGAGCCCATAAACGCATCCAGTACCACATGGCCCGGCCGGGTCGAAGTGGTCATGATATGCCGCATCAAATCGAGCGGCTTCTCGCATGGGTGCTTGCCCTTACGCGGTTTCGCAGGCGGAAATTGCCACACATCGGTGTTCGGCACGTCTGGTGTGATGCGAAAGCTACGGCGCAGCGTCTCGTACTCCTGCTTAAGGGTTTCATACTCCTTCCGCAGAAATTGATAGTCGGCTTTCAGGTAGGCGTATTCCTTGGTCAAACTGGAGTAGGTACGGTCCAGCACACCTGTATGTTGTCGGTTGAATAGTTCCCGCAGCCACAGATAGGCCGCTTGGGTCGGTAGCGCCCATTGGGAACGACCGAACCAATGTGAACTCATGCCGCCCTTTGCTGTATTCCCTCGCTATTGCCGCCATTCGGCATCAATAGCGGCGGGCGACCAGCTAGCCTTTTGGCGTTCACCGTCCAGATAGGCACGTAGCGGCTCGAAAATGGTGCTGCGCAGCTGATTGCATTTTGCCGAGTAGCCATCGGGGCTGCGTGTGATCTGCTCAGCAGCATAATTTTCGGCAAAGATAATATGCTCGGTCTGCGGCATAAATGCGCGTTGTGTTGCGCGACATTGACGCAAAAAGATGCCGGTCGGTTTGGCCCAGACAATATGGTTGAGTACTCGAAGGCGCTGGGCGATCAGCAACTCCACGCGTGCAGCCATTTGCGGTGAGGCAAACAGGTAGAGCGAGCCATTCGGCTTAAGCAGGCGGGCGAACTGGTCTAATACTTGGCCCATCCACACGGCAAAGTCGTCGGCGGTTTTCCATTGTCGGTCCCAGCTGTCGGACTTGACCTTGTAGTAGGGTGGATCGGTGATGATGGCATCGACGCTGTTGTCGGGCATGGCGGCCATCACGGCCAAGCAGTCACCCTGATAGAGAGATAGCCTTGCGGATTCGCCTTGATCCGCCAGCCATTGGGCTATATCGCCAGTATTCGCATTGCCTTGCTGGTTAGTATGCAGTCCTTCCATGGGCTTGCGTCTCTTCGACGCTCGTCTGGCGTTCCTGCACGGTGCTCGGGGCACTCAAGTGATTGAGGGTATTGCAGCGGGGGCACTTGATGTTCAAGCGGATATAGCTGCCTTCGGCCAGCTTACGGTTGCACTGACCACATCGGTTTTCTTGCATTGCGCGTCCTATTTTTGTCGTGCTAGGCTCGCCACCCTTCGCGAGGGGGAGAGGCCTTGGCTAAGACCGCAGTAGGGTTGCGCTTTGAAGTGGTCGGCATCGTGTTACAGCACGGCGCCGCTCGCCTCTTCTCATACCCTGAGGACGGAAACGAAAAAGCCCGCGCAGCGTGAACTGAGCGGGCCTAGGCGCACCTTCCTTCGGAAAGTAGCAAAACTATACGCGTTTTGTACGGAATTGGAAAGTACCATTTAACATCACCACCCCCATCGTAAACGATCATAAAGAGCTGCAAGCTTTCTGAAGTTACTAGCATAAGGTGATGTTGCGTGATCCAGCTTCTCTTCGTTGTCCAAAAGAAATTTTTTAAGCTCATCTAAATCTATATCTACTTTTGAGAGAAAAGGAATAAAGCAAGCGGCTTGGGCTGCAGTACAGCTAGATATGATTTCAGCCATAGCCTGGTTACCTCTTTTCAAAAATGCACGCTTACACGATTTTATTTTAAAGTCGTCCAGTTCGCGATTTACCCATTTATCAAGTCCAAGCTGTTTTTGTTGATATTGACTTGCATCGCAAATGCCAATTTCACGCAAATACTTAAAGACGGGAATATTTTTCGTGTGTTTCCCTGCGCTTTTAATTACATTGGCAATTATCATTTCTGCATCATATTTTTTGTTTTCATGCAGCAAGTCGTCTATCAAATCTTTCGTTTCAATTACTTCGTAACCAACTTTTCCAATATCCGGCATGGTATACGAAGTTACGCCAACCCCCACCAGAAACTCAACATCTTCTTTTTGCTCTATTTCATCCAGATCCACGACGCTTAATTTTTTCTCAGGCTCAAGTGACTTTACAAGTTCATAGAGTTGCTCTTTACAATAACGAAGTATTCTGGCGGGAATTTTACGTTTTACGGCATTTAATGCCCTGTATACTTCCGAGAAATCATTGGTCGCCACCAAAATCAATGGAATCTGGACGCCATCAATTGTAATATAGGTGTCAGAAATTCCGCTTTCCGCACCTTCTTTAACTCTCTGGACAAATATTAAATTCTTCCGCAATTTCTCCAGATTATCCTTCCCAACGCAAAGGGAGATTGCTCGTAATAAATCCGATACATTCTCATCGGAAATTGAGTATCCAATAAAGACCACCGGATGCTCCACGAACACCGTAATTAGTTTAGCAGCTAGATATGGGTTTTTCTTGTTAAACTCCAGGTAGTCATCCGACGTTAGAACTAATGACTCAGGCTTGGTGGCGCACCCATGTATTTTATAAATCTCCCCAATTTCCTGTGGGGTTGAAAATAAAAGCTCATTTTGACCAACATACACCCTGTAATCTGGGAAAAGTTGCTCCAGAAATACATCCCAATTCGTGGTTATTACACCATCCACATTCAAACCGGAAAGCAACTCTATCTCTTCAATCCAACTGGATTTATTTACATCAAGATCACTAAGTGGCATTAAATAATTACATATTTCAATACGTAAGGCTGAAGTCGAGTGCGATATTCCCCCTTTGTACTGCTCGACACTTTTTTTGTATTCATTTGCACTCCACCAATAGTCATTGAATTCTTTGGTAAGTATTTTTGCTGCTTTCGGCAGGCTTCCATCAGCACTAGCCAAATAGTATTCGATTGGTTTTCCTGTCACGCAGAATCTTGAAAGAAGGTCTTTCCAATCTTCCAGACCAAGATAGCGCCTGGAAAAACCCGACCCTACAAATAAGAACGGGCCTGCTGCCCGCGTTTTTAAAATCTCTGTAAGCCTTGCCTCAACCATTGGTCATCCCTCAGTGTCCATAAAATTAATTAGTAGGTCTCTTACCTGGGCGCGACATAAGCATAGCAGCCGATTAGAAACAATCAAGTACGCACATCCCTTTGAATTTTTATTCACTTTTCAGCTGCATACAAAATCCACCTTACTCTGGAAAGGATAGGAGATGCCCTGCGCCCTGATCTCCCATCCTGCCATCTCCACAACAGCGTTTATGCCCTTTTTCGACAGCACGGCAGGGTATTTTTCCCCGCCTGTACTGTTAGGCTGAGCACTCGATTGTGTCTTCAACTATTTCCGGCGTAAATCGTTCGAGCAACTGCTCCATCGCTTTGTTCTCCAATTCCACTACTCGCCCACGTACCCGCTTGTAGATATCCGCAAAGGTTGTATGCGCCATCCCCAGCTTGGCGGCCACCTCGCGATAGCTGCCTTCCACTACCCGACGATCCGACACTCGCGCGACGATCAGGTCTATCGTGTCGCGGTTGTAGCGGCCGAACACCGGTGCCAGGTACTCCGATAGCGCCCGGATTGCCTCGTAGCGAACCGGCGAGAATAGGAAGCGGCGTTTGCCGTTTTCCTCGACGCGTTCGGCGGGCTCATAGCGGGCCACGATGGCGCAACGCTCTGCCCAGGGCAGATGATCGTCGACCATCTGGCGAATCATGGCGCATTGGGCGCGGACTTCAATGCGGTCCAGGCCACTGAAGTCCACCGAGGTATTCGTCGCACCGGGTTCTTCCCAGATACCCAGATCCATCATGATGCGTCGCAGTGCCTTGGTCATGGCGCTTTCGGCCCCGATCTCGTAGGCCTGGATGGTGTAGGCGAAATGGAGTGCTTGCGGCACGCTCTTAAAAATTGCCATTAGCGGCCCCCCTTACGTTGTCCATACAGTTCAGTAGCGATATTGCTCAGGTGCAGGCGATCCCAGTCGTCGCGGACGTCATCCAATCGCACCACCAGCACGCCTTGCTTGTGCCAGGCAGCAGCGCGCAGTTGCTTCAGCTCGGCATCGCCGGCCGGACCAGTCGCGGCATGGTTAGCCAGGCTGCTACGGACAGCCTTGTGTGGAGTCATCATGCTGCCTCCACTTCCAGCGCCTGGATGGAGACGGCCACACCGGGCAGTTCGCCATAGCGCTTCTGTTTGCACACGTCGACCACTTGCATGTCATCGCGCCAGGCCACACCGTTCAAGCCGTCAAAGATCGCCTTCTCGACATTGTCGATATCGGGCTTGGTGGTCGGCAGCACGCGACCAGCGAGGGCATGCTCGCGGCGGCGCTTGGACCAGGAACGCGGTACCGAGACGGTGATGCGCATAGTCACGGCGACGGCACCCTCAAGAGGCGCAGCACCTTCCATTGCTTGTGCGGCGCTATGCGCGACCAAGCCCTCGTAAGCGACGGTCTTCTCCGGCGTCTTGATGCCGGCCTTTTTGCCCCAGCGCACGATACGACCGCGGCCCTTGCCTTGCGGCTCGCCGGGCACGGTAAAACTCAGTGTCTTTAGTTCCATATTGCTTTCTGTAGTTATCGGGTTCATGCCCATTGCGGTCCCATTTTCGGGAGGCTGACCGCATAGCCAGTTTCAGTGAAGGCGCCGCACCGGGCTGCCCAGGCAGTCGGGTTGGGCGGGCCAGTGAGGGTGCCAGGCCTGTATGGCGTGCCATCCGCTTTGCGCACCCGGCCACGCAGGATGGCGCCGCAGTTGGCGAAGACCGATAGCTCGGCGCAGCGTCGGCAGTCCGGGCTCATCCGGCCACCTTGACCAGACCGAGCGCCACCCAACGGCGAAGGGTGCGGCTTTGCGCACGGCGCAGATACCAGTCCTTCTCGCCAGGTGCGAAGGCATGCCGTACCCGGCCGTCGATTGCGTCATGGCATTCCCAGCACCCGAACGCGGCGCTGATGTCGTCCGCCTTCAGCCCCATGCCATGGCTTTCATCCGGCAGATGGCACAACACCACGGTGTCGGTCCGCCCCTGGCAGACACCTGCAATCTGGAAGGTGCAGTCTTCGCCTTGGGCACTGCCGCGCAGCTTCTTGCTGTGGATGCTCATCGCTCGGATTCCTCCATCCAGGCCGGCGCGGACCAACGCACATTGCGTTCCGACCCGAAGGCGTACATCAACTCGAACATATCGCTGAACCAGCGCTTCGACTGCCTCCGCGTGGAGACGCCCAGGACGACAAAGCCGCCGCCCTCCAGGGCCGGCACGACGCGTTGTTTTTCCAGGGCCGCCGAAAAGACGTGCTTCCACTCCTCGGCAGTCAGCCACTGGCCGTACCACTCAACTTGGCGAGCAATATCGGCCAACATCGCCCACATCTTTTCGTTTTGCTCGCTGCTGCGGGCGTCACCGGCCTCTACCCGCAGGCGGGCCACCACGCCAGCATCGACCAGTCCCTTCACCTGTTGCCACACCCGCAGCATGATCGGGCGCAGGGCAGCTTCTGTCGGTACGCGGTATGCCATGCGATCGCTCATGCGAAGCCCCCCTTACGTGCGGCTGGCTTGGGTTGCGCCGGTGCGCTCCAGCCCGGCGCCAGATTGCGGAAGCGGCTGTAATGACCTTCGAACACCGCCCGCACCCACTTGCCCGACTCGCCCATGCGCTGCTTCGCGATACCGATTTCCGCCACTCCCTTGTAGGGCGAGTCCGGCTGGTAGTACTCATCGCGATAGGCGAACAGGATTGTGTCGGCGTCCTGCTCGATGGAACCGGACTCGCGCAGATCGGCCATCTGCGGATGCTTGTCCATGCGCTCTTCCACCTTGCGCGACAGCTGGGATAGCGCGATCACCGGGCATTGCATCTCCTTGGCCAGGGCCTTGAGGCCACCGCTGATCTTGGTGATTTCGTTGACGCGGTTTTCCGCGTTGGGGTGCTGCATCAATTGCAGGTAGTCCACCACGATCAGCCCTAGGCCGCCGTTCTTGCGACGCAACTTGCGGCACTTGGCGCGCACCTGGGCGACCGTCAACGCCGGCCGGAAATCGACCTCCAGCTTCAGCGTGTCGATCTTGCCCAGGGCGGCGACCATGCAGTGCTGCTCATCCTCGGTCAGGTCGGCACGCATCAAACCTCCCAGGTTCACGCTGCCGAGGCTGGCGATCTGACGCATGCCTAGTTGTTCGCGGCCCATCTCCATGCTGAAGACCACAACCGGGGCACGTTCGGCCAGGCGCTCCGCAATATTCATCGCCAGTACGGTCTTACCCATGCCCGGCCGACCCGCCAGGATCACCAGATCGCCAGCACGGAAGCCACCACCGAGCACGTCGTCCAGTTCGTTCAAACCGGTCTGCACGCCACGGGGTTTGTCGCCGGCCTCCAGAATTGCCTGGATTTCCATTACGGCACTGTGGGCGATCTGAGGGGCGGTCAGGGTGTCGGCATCGCTAGCGTCGGTATCCGCCAGCGATTCGATCTGTGCCGCCACGCTTTGCAGCACTTCGGTCGGCGAATGCTCCCAGTCGCCCGCTTCCAGCCGCTCAACCAGCGAGGACGCGGCCGAGATGCCACCGCGCATCATGGCCTTCTCGACGATGATCTCGGCGTAGCGCTTCACGTTGGCCGAGCCCACCGAGTTGCGCACCAGCGAGGAAAACCAGGCCAGGCCGCCCAGCTCATCCAGCTCGCCGCGCCGCTCCAACACTTCCGCTACGGTCACCACATCGATGGGGCGGTTGTCGTGGAACAGGCCCAGCATGACCGAGTAGACCAAGGCACATTCCGGCAGGAAGAAATGGCGTGGCAACAGCTGGTCGGCAATGCGGTCCAGGGCGTAGCTGTCGATCAGCAGACCAGCAATCAAGGCCTGTTCGCTGTGCTCGCTGTACAGCACCGGCAGTGGGGGAAAGGTCATGTCGCTCATTCGCCCACCCCATGCACCGCAGCCGCTTGCTTGCCGGCGGTTGTCAGGTACTTCTCGCCTAGCTGGTTTTCCGCCCACAGTCGGTACCAGTCGGAACGCACACACAGCCGGAAGGCGGCTCGCCAGTCCTTGTAGGTCTTCACGCCATCCATGTGGCGGTCACGGAACTCGCACCAGCACAGTCGCAGGTAGTCCACCGGGATCTGCGCTTTGCTGGCGTAGTCGAACACCGGGTCGCCCTCAGGGATCGGCATCTCACCGGCAGCCTTGGTCGCTTCCAGCCAGGCACGCATCGTCTGCTCGGTCCGCTTTTGCCGTGGCGCTTTTTTGGCCTGGGGGACTACAGGGGGTTCTTCTTGTCTTTTGGAGTTGTCTATTGTGGGGGGGAATTCACCACGAATAGACGTGGGAATTTCACACGAACGTGGGGATTTCTGGATAGAACGTGGCGATTCCCCACGAACGAGATTCCAGCCCGATATATCAAGGTTTGGCGCGATTTCGGTACCAATCGCACGACGTTGGCCGCGCACGATCAAACCCATGGATTCCAGGGTCATCAGAGCACGCCGAACGTCGCCTTCGTCCATGGCGACCATCTCGGCCAACTGGGTGGTGGCGATGAAATCCGAAGCCTTGTTGTAGCCCACGGTCTTGCGCAGGATGGCGCGGAATACCCGCTCCTGCTGCTTGCTCAAAGGCGAGCGCAACAGGGCATCCTCGACCGCAGTCGGGATGGCGACAAAGCTATGCTGAATGCGAGTCTCCTGCACCGGCACAACGGCCTGGGAAGCGCGGTAATCGACCAGACGAACGACGCTGCTCATCGTGCGATCCTTTCGGCCCAAAACGCAGCCATGCGCTGACGCTGTTCAGGCGAGCGCGCCCGGATTTCGCCCAGGAAGCAGCTTTGTACGCGGCGAGCGGCCACGATATCGCCAGCGGTGTAGGCGGCTGCCATCAAAGCCTGGAAGCGCTGGATACGACGTTCACGCAGCCAGTCGGCAATGCGCTGGTGCAATTTCTTCAGTTGTTTCATAATTCCCTTCGTTCTTTGCCTGAACACCAAGCCCCGCACCCGGCGCGCCAACGCCTGCGGGGCTTTTCACTTTGCCCCTGCTCATTCAGCGGGGATCGACTCTTGCTGTACTTTCCACCACGCTCTTAGGACATCTGGGCGGAGGCGAGCGATTCGGCCGATGGCTGCGTCCGGAAGGGCTTCCGGCCAGCTGTTCACAGTTGATTTCACCGTATCAAGAGCCCGTGCTACGGCGGTTTGCGTCCCAAATTGTGAAATGACAAATGATCGTTTCATGACTATCACCTTTGTGTTGTGAACATATAGTACATATTTGTGTACATATTCACAACACCAATCTTCGTACCACTTTGTACGAAAGATGCGTAATAATACGAATATGCGTACTCTCTCCGAACGATTGCTCTACGCCATTGAACAAGCTGGCGTTACTCAGGCCGACCTCGCACGCCATCTCGGCGTGCCTCGGTCGACGGTAAACCAATGGTTCAGTGGCCGATCCAAAAACCTGTCTGCAATGTATGGCGCTCGCGCAGCGGCGTACTTGGGGGTAGATCCGCTGTGGCTGGCATCTGGAGAAGAGCGCATATCACCTCCGGGCCCAGGGAACATCGTCACTGAGCTACGTCCCACCCGTGTGTACGACGAAGGTGACCCATTAGATGATGATGAAGTAGAAGTAGGGAGATTGACCTTGACGTTACACGCCGGTACGAGCCGGCTCCAATGGGAAATAGATACAAGCGAAACACTCCGATATAGTCGTAGTTGGTGCAGTCGGAAGGGTTTCGAGCCGAGCAAACTAGCCACTATCCTTGCGGACGGCGACAGCATGTCCCCCGAGGTAAAAGACGGGGCCACGGTCACCGTCAATACTGATGATGTCAAACCACGAAGCGGCTATGTCTACGCCGTCGATTACCAAGGCGCGTTCTACTTCAAACGGCTATTCGTCGAGCCGGATGGGGCGATTCGAGCCAGTTCCGACAATCCAGATAAAGTCCGACATCCGGATTGGGTGATAAAGCGAGAGAATGCAGACGCGCTATCGGTCATAGGTAGAGCCGTACAGGTACAAAACGACATGTAATTGAGCTTGACGGGCAGTGTCCAACATCCGGGACACGACAGGCTCTTTGACGAATTCTCCGGGGGCCATCTGTAAATGGCCTCGCATATTTACCCCGTCGTAGCAGTCTTCTCCCAGTCCTCCCGCATCCCTCCCGCATCCCTCCCGCATCCCTCCCGCAGTCCTCGCCGCAGTCCTCGCCGCAGTCCTCGCCGCAGCCTTCCCGCGACATCTCCCCCCTCCCAGAAGTTCACAATTTCTAACTCTCTGGCGTACATTTTTATTGACTGCGTAGTTCTCATTAACGTACAGTCTTGTTCACACCACGGCACATAAACCGTACAGCTCTTTACACAACTCAGCAGGAAACAACGCCACGGTCCTAAACCGATGCGATGCACAGCCGGAAGCGCCCGAGCGGGCCGGCTAGCAGATGGGTATCACGCCCTTAGCGCAGAAGAGGTAGCAGAGATGTGGAAAGCGCCAGCCGGTGGCGCGAGATCACCGGACGCGTTGCCCAGCCACCGAAAGGCTGAGGGTGCCGCGCTTCACACGATAAGCGCACAAGCGAGTCAATCAGCCCCTTGTGGACTGGTTGGCTGTCTTGTTTGATGGAAGTCCCTCCACCATGGCACATGGGGCGCCTCACCAGGCGGGAGTAACGCGATGCAGCCGCGAATGTGCTTAAGCTGCTGACCACCCGGAAAGTCGGGTGCCTTCAAGCCCAGGAACTGGGCTGCCAGGTCCGGTCGGAAGCCTTGTGTGGCAGTAAATGCTGGCCAGTTCCCGGCCTTGAGTGCAGGCGCAGGTGATTGTTGACCGCCGTGCCGACAGTACTTGACCGGAGCGATGGAGGCCGCCGACCGGTCGGAAGCGGACACCGTCCAGCTCGGCTTGACCGGCAGCCTTTGACCTAAAGCAGTCGGTCAGCACTGTTCACCGTGGTACCTGGTCTTCGGCCTCTGCTGACGTTACCCATAACCGCTTAGGCCGAGCACCAGTCACTCAGTGCAGCCGGGTTAAAGTGTCTGCTCTTGGCCGAATTCGGCTGTTCGCAGCACAGACCAAGTTCTAGAGTGTCGATGCTGATCGCAGCAACGCAAGAATCTTGGCTTCGTGCTCCGCATTGATCACTGACACTTGTTTGCGTGGCAAATCCTGTTCGGCACGAGCCCATTCGTAAGTCTCACGGATCGTCTCTGACAGCGGACGGAAGCGAAGGCCTGCACCGACCGCCCGTGCGTTGCTTGCACGCTGGAACCCACCGAAGTCAGGGTCAGCTCCCGGTAGCCAGAGCGGCAGGCCGATCCAAGGCTGCACGCCCGCATCTAGTAGGATGCGGTCATCGCACCAGTGGAAGTGAGCGGTCGAGCCTGTGACGCGGCGGCATTCCTTGAGCAACTGCTCCATTGATACAGTTGGGGCCACTGCATTGAATATCCCGCAGTGCCGTAGCTCGCACAAGCTCAATACCCACGCGGCGAGGTCACGCACATCGATGTACTGCATCCGACTCGACGGTTCGCCTGGTGCGAGAACCTCGCCGCCACGTGCGACCCGAAGCGGCCAGTAGGTGAAGCGCCCGGTGGGGTCGTGAGGCCCAACGATCAGCGCAGGTCGCACCACCGTTTGTTGAGTCAGAGGCCACGATGACATCAGCGCGTCTTCGGCGCGCGCCTTGTTGGCACCATAGCCAACCTCGCCCTGCTGGCTTGGCGCGGATTCGTCATAGTCTCGTCCAGAGGGAAACGATGCATACGCCGAAATGCTTGAGATGTAGACCCAGTGTGCCCCCGAAGAAGCTCTCCTTAGTACCGCAGCCGTGCGCTTCATCTGTGCTGCGTTGTAGCCGCTGGTATCCACCACGCCATCAAATACGTGTTCCGCGAGCGCAGATATGTCCGTATTGCGGTCGCCGCGCAGCCGCTCGATCTCAGGATGTGAGGCGAAAAGAGTGGGCTCGCACGCGCCACGGTCGAGTATCGTGGTGCAGTAGCCGCGAGCGAGTGCCTCTTGAATCACGTGTCGGCCGAGAAAGCCTGTGCCGCCCAATACCAATATGCGCATACTCATTACGTCTGTTCGCTCCAAAGATCACACAGCCTTTGATGCGGCAATGCTGTATGGATCAGCTGGTTTACTGAGGGCAGAATATCAACTTGAAGTGGTGACTACCAGCCCAGCTTGACCGAAGCGGTCCGCGCACACAGGCGCGGGTGTCAGTTACACCGGAATACCCACTTGAGGGCCAACCCTCACCCCTTCCACCTCGGACGCCTGGTAACGCAGGCGCTCTTCGCCGCTCGCTGCGTTTGCAGTGCGCGGCGATTTTTTTGGAGTCCCTCCTTGCTGTCATTTACCCGATTCGTCCTGTACCGGGGCGTTGAACTGGAAGTTACCTACGACTACACACCACCCGAAGCACGCAGTGCCTCTTATCCCGGCTGCGCCGAGGAATACATAGCCACGCGAGCCATGGCTGGCGACGTCAATGTCCTGCCGCTGCTGAATGAGGAACAGATCCTCGAAATTGAACAGGTGCTAGGCCAGCGCGAGGACGATTACTGCTGGCGGATGGCTGCATAAGCGCCAGGCCTGAACCAAGCTGGTACAGCCGTTGCACGGCTTGCAACAATATAGGCGATGCCCTGGGGCGCGGATATCTGGACTGCACCCATTGCGACAGCGCCTACATCACTGCGGGCTACCTGGCTCGCCAGAAAGCCCCTCAATGATCCCACCCTCTACCAGCCGCCCAGGGCTGGAACCTTCCCCTGCCGAGCCCCCACCGCAAGCCTGGCAAATCGCTGCCTGGGCCTGCCTATGGTTGGTCGGCTGGGTCGGCTTATCCGCCCTGGTCAGCTGGCTCGAACCGTGACTTTCTAAAAGGAGATGCATGACCGCTTTATACATACTAGCCAAGGAATACCGCACTGCGGCGGAGAAGCTCGCCGACCTAGATCTACCGCCCGAAATAGTCGCCGATACTCTCGAAGGGCTAGCCGGCGCCCTGGAGATCAAAGCGACCAATGTCGCGATGTTCATCCGCAACCTCGAAGCCAACGCTGAGGCCATCAAGGGCGCCGAGAAGCAAATGGCGGAGCGCCGCCGCGCGATGGAAAGCCGGGCCGAAAACCTGCGCGACTATCTCAAGGGCGCAATGCAGGCTACGCAGATCAAGGTCATCGACAGCCCATACTTCAAGATGGCCATTCGAGACAACCCACAAAGCGTGGTGATCGACACCGCCAGCCAGATCCCGGCGAAGTTTATGCGCCAACCCGATCCCCCACCGGCCCAGCCTGACAAGAAACTGATCGCCGCCGCCCTGAACGCCGGTGAAGAAGTCTCCGGCGCCCGCCTGGTGCGTGGCTCCCGTCTCGACATTCGATAAGGAAAGCCCATTGAGTATTGCCACCATCGTCCTGGGCGAATCCGGGACGGGTAAGACCTATAGCCTGCGCAACCTCGATCCCGCACAAACCCTGCTGATCCAGGCCGTGCGCAAGCCCTTGCCGTTCCGAGCGACGGGCTGGGCGCGCATGGACAGAGAGAAGAAACAACCCGGCAATATCTTCGTCAGCGACTTCAGCGCTCGCATCATCAACCTAATGCAGAAGACCAGCCGCAAGATCATCGTGCTGGATGACTTCCAATACGTGCTGGCGAACGAGTTCATGCGGCGATCCAACGAGAGGGGGTTCGACAAGTACACCGAGATCGGCCGGCACGCCTGGGACATTCTCACCGTCGCCAACAACCTGCCCGACGACGTCCGGGTCTACATCCTTGCTCATACGCAAAACGACGACTGCGGCCGGGTGAAGATGAAGACCATCGGCAAGCTGCTGGACGACAAAATCACCCTGGAAGGCTTGTTCACCATTGTGCTGCGCACTGTGGTGACGGATCGCCGCTTCCAATTCAGCACGATCAACAACGGTAGCGACACGGTCAAGGCGCCGCCCGACATGTTCCCCGACCAACTGATCGACAACGACCTGGCTGCCGTGGATGCCTGCCTATGCGACTACTACGGCATTTCGACCACGCAAGCACCCGCTGCCTAATACCCCAACAAGGAATCTGCATGACCCGTTCTTATAATCTCGACACCAAGGCCGCCGAAAAGGCCGATGCGAAATCCAGCCGCATCCAAACCACGGGCGAGTATATCGGCGCTTTCAAATACGCCATTGCGGTCAAATCCAGCCGCACCGGTACCGAAGGTATCGAACTGCATTTCGAGGATACCGATAAGCAAGAGGCACGCATTACGCTGTGGACGGCCAAGGCCAGCGGCGAAATGCTCACAGGCAACAACGTGCTGCACGCCATCATGACCTGCCTATCGCTGCGCAGCATCCAGGCCACGCGACAGACAATCGAGCTGTACGATCACAAGGCCGGCGCCAAGGTGCCGAAGGATGTGGACGCCTATGCCGACCTGGCCAGTAAGCGCATCGGCCTGCTGCTGCAACTGGCGCCCGAGGAGTACCTCGATAGCCAGCAAGCGATCAAGATCGCCAACAGGCTGGAGCTGTATAGCGTCTTCAATGCCGATACCCGCATGGTCGCCACCGAGATCCTGAGCCGCTCGGCTAGAGCCGATAAGCTGGAAAAACTGAAGGCATCGCTCAAGGACAAGGCGCTGAAAAAGCTGTCGGTGGGCAAAAGCAACGCTCCCCAGGCCGGTCCGGCTAGCGGCGGTGGCTTCGAGGATTTTGAAGACGACATCCCATTCTGACGCCCTATCAAAGACCGAAATCCGTCCGTAAATCGCCGCTCTGCCTGAAAAGGCCCTCGGCGTAGGCAGATCGGTCATCTCCCTTCACCAAGCCCCACAGCCCAAAAAGCTGGGGGCTTTTTCCTGCCCGGACGAGATGGCCGGTGTCGGAACCCTTTAGAAAGCTATCCCATGTTTTTAGACGCCAGCACCTTGTCCGGACAGATGTCGGAAGACGACGCATTGACCGAATTGCAGTACCACAACGCCAACCTGGCGGTACGCGCCGACATGGCCGAGATCCGATTGAAGGCGCTTCAGCGCGATACCTCTATTGCCATTGCAGCACTGCGTCGCATTGCCAAGGCAGATATGGCACCGGTGGCGGTCGTTGCCGCCGATGCGCTTAGCCAAATGGTGACGATTTGAGGGTGCAAGTGATGAGCGCGGAGAGCAACGCATTGAGCAGAACAAATACCAGGGCGCTTTTGATTATCGCACTTCAAGTCGCTAGCGGCGTGACCGCCAACGATTTGGCCCATGGGCTGCGCCTCGAAGCAACAGTCGTTCACGAAGCGCTGCAAGCTATGGCTGCAGAGGGAGCAGTTGTCGCTGAGGTATTACCTGGGCAGCAGGCGCGCTACAGCTTGCGTAAGGGTGTGGAGGATGCAGGTGCAGACGTACACGCTTGAGCAGGCAGCAGCACTGGCGCAATGCCACCCCGAGACCCTACGCAACAAGATCAAAGCGTCAGAAGCACCCGGTCGCAAGATCGGCCGCGCCTACGTCATTCTAGAGAACGACCTTGCAGCCTACCTCCGTGGCGAGTATGTTCGCCCCGGGCAGGCGGCGGCACCACAGGAAATTTCAGCATGCCCATCTACACACGCGAAACTGGCGGCCTTTGGTACGTCGATATTATCGGTCCAAGCGGGAAGAGAATTAGACGCTCTACTGGGACCAAAAACGAAAAGGCCGCGCAGGAGTACCATGATCGCCTCAAAGGCGACCTCTGGCGAGTAATAAAGCTTGAGGAACGAGTAGTACGAACCTTTGACGAAGCAGCCCTGCGCTGGTTAAAGGAACAGGACCACAAACGCAGCATCAAGGGCGACACGCTGAAAATTCGCCGGCTGCGACCGCTCTTTGAAAAAGTGAAGTTGCACCTCATTACCGCAGATCATTGTAAATCTGCGGTAGATCAGGCTGCACCAGATGCAGTAAACGCCACCAAGAACCGTTATCTGGCTCTGCTTCGCGCGATATTGCGCAAAGCGGAAAAAGAGTGGCTGTGGATTGAGAAAGCGCCACACTTGACGCTCTACCGCGAAGAAAAGCGCCGAATCCGGTGGATCAAGCCGGAAGAAGCGCAAACGCTGATACAGCATTTGCCGGAGCATCTAGTACCCATTGTGCGCCTTGCGCTAGCGACTGGCCTTCGCAAGTCGAATGTCTATGGAATGCGCTGGGACCAAATCGACATGAGAAGAAACGTCGCATGGATTCATCCCGACGAGGCCAAAGCCGGCCGGGCCATTGGGGTGCCTCTCAACCAGACGGCAATGGATGCGATCCGATCACAAGTAGGTAAACACAACGAAGTGGTGTTTACCTACAGGGGCAAGCCGATTGCCGGCGCCCACAACGATGGGTTCTACAAGGCTTGCGAGCAGGCGGGCATCAGTGACTTCCGATTCCATGATCTGCGTCACACCTGGGCAAGTTGGTTGATCCAGGCTGGTGTGGGATTGGCTGAATTGCAGGAGCTGGGAGGGTGGGAGTCGATAGAGATGGTCAGGCGATATGCTCACTTAGCGCCAGACCATTTGCATAAGCACAGCGTGCATATCGACAAGCTCATGACACACTTTTGACACACCCCGTGAAACGCAAAGCTTTGGAGAACAAAAAACGGAGTAGCGTGTCAGCGCTACTCCGTTGATCTTACAGCTTTTTATGTCTGGTGCCCGGGGTCGGACTCGAACCGACACGCCTTGCGGCGGGGGATTTTGAGTCCCCTACGTCTACCAATTTCATCACCCGGGCTGAGTGAGGACGCGGATTATGCCGACACTGCTCCTGCTGGTCAATACCCTATTTACCTCAGGCCCGCGCAATTTCTGCACGTGTTTTACGGCACTGGCGATACAAGAAAAAATCGCCAGTCAAATCAAATGCATAGCCGGCATGGCTGCCGTCGAGGATTGGTACTTATTGCCAGGTGGCGCACTGAAGTGTCACGTTTCCACCTTTTGCAGAGCTTCCTTAGCTTGGAAGGATTGGCCGGCCGGCCCCCTGCCTTCGCCACCTTGGCACAACCTTGGCGGACTTCTATATTGGTTACGCTCGCTGGTCCGTGTTGCCTTGGCATGGAGAGGCGACGTGCTTGCCATAACGACGACACCTAAATAAAACGCGATGTCTAGCGAAGGAACGGGGATATGAATCTCAAAAAGAAGCCCAGTAACGCGCCCAAGACCAAGGAGCAGAAGCGGATCGATCTGCTAAAGCGCCACGGTGTCGAGAGTCCGCAAACCCGCAATATGGCACGCAATGTGACCATGACGCGAATCGAAAATTTCGATCGTTCCAAGCTGAAGCCGCTACAACCGCAGCAGCGCTATATTTACTCGCCGCACGACGACATCGGCAATCTGTTCGACAATACCTTGTCGATGACTTCATGGGGGCACGAACGCAATTTGCCCGGTATCAGGCCCGTATTCAAGGACCAGAACCAGCGCAAGGCTTTTCTGAGCAAAATAGAGCAGGAACTAGCCAACCCAAGCCAATATACGCTTCTGGATCCGCACAGCACCAAGTCGTTGGCGCAATTGAAGAAGTGGTCAACCCAGGATGGGGGATTGACGGACTTCAAGTCCATCAGCACCAAGCGCGGTGCGCCGATCGTCTATACGCAAGGTCATGGTCAGCCTGGTGACCTGCGCATCAGGAGCAATGCGAACCAATATGTCAGCGCGACCGATGTAGCCCAGCAGCTGCACGACAAGGGCCTGACATCGACCAGCGAGGTGCGCGCGAACTCCTGCTATAGCGGTACGCAGCATAGGCTATTCAACGATGTACCCGATATCGGGAAGCATTTTGCCGAGCAATCAATAGATAATCGGCATGCGGGCACATGGACGAATACCTTTGCCGGTTCCATGCAGCAAAAGCTGCAATCGCTTGGGCACCACGGTCGGGTGACCGGCTACGTTGGCCCTACGGGGATCGACCCCGAAACGGTCAAGACGGTATCGCCCTTCAGCAAGGTCTCCAGCGTGAAGGGGATGAGCGTGGAACTCAAACCGTCTGTTTCGAAGCCTCAGTCCGAGTTCTACAAGCGGAGCCAGATGCGACGTTTCCAGCCGCTGCAGAACAAATGAAGCGATGCGCTTCCCGGCGCCCGGTGCCGACTGTGATGACGCGCTTAGCTTGGGAGGATTGCCACCCGTGCTACGCCAGCTTCGCGATCTCGCCAATAATCTCCAGCCGCCTACGTGCCAGAAACTGCTCGAATCCCAGCAACCACTTCTGGCAGTGAGTATTCGTCGCCGGCCAATCGGTAAACCGAAGCACGAGAGCCGGTCCATTGATCGACACTCGGCCGTCATTGCTCAGCAGTTCGGAGTCCAGCGCGATGCGGCCATGCTTGACCTTGAGATCCACCTTGATGGCCAGCGCGTTACCGCTTTCGCGATGGGTAAAAGACAAATTGGCTCGTAAGGACGATGTTTCCTTATAGGTCGCGGACTGCTCGGACCTCACACCTTCGCTTATCGGCATACCGCTCAGGAATTGGTCAAAAACACGGGTCAAACTCGGTAAAAAAAACGCTGACTCTTTCAACATGAACAATCTCACTCGTACTGCCAAATATTCAAAAAACTCCCGCAAATCCATCGCCAAGGGGAGCAAGGTCTACGGAGAAGGATGAGCCATGCCGGCTGGCCCAAGGTGCCGGGCACGCCGGTCGCATGCCGCTTCCACCACATTTGATCGGGAGGGATACCAACGAGGGCAAGCACAGGACGACTTCGCACCAGCAAGCGCTGCGGCGGTGGAGCGAAGATGGCAAGGGCGCGGATTATAGCGCAGCAACAAGCTCGTATGTACTTATTTATAAAGAACATTCCAAGCACCCGCCAAGCTGGCTGGCAAGCCATGGCCCCCCGGTTGATGCGGCAGCAAAGAGTTGGGTCAGGATCAGCCGCGCAAGCGAGCCCCCAGGCTGCTTAGCGTACCGGCAGCCCCGCGCCTTGGCGGCAAGGAACGGCGAACCGATAGCGGGGATTCGCATGAAGCAGCGTCCGATCCTGGCATTTATACCGGCCGGCATGGCTGCGCTCGAAGCAGTCTTTGGCGTCGCGAGGTGCTTAAACACCGTCAGTGGGCGCTTTGCGGCCCAGCTGGCCGGAGCGGCAGCCTTCACCGGCCGCAAGCCGCGCGGGCTCGAGGGTTCGCAATCATATTTTTGCCGCTCAACCTTAAGTTATCATGCGGAAAAATCGTCAAGCAGCGCGAAATCAGCCTAGTTCATGGTCGCGTTACCGGGTCGGCCCCATGTTTTCAATGGCCGAATGAATCACCTTTCATGGAATATATATGCGTCTGAGATTTGTTTCGGCATGTTTGATAGCTATCACAATGTTGGTCGGTTGCGGTGGAGAAGGCGACGCCAAGGCACCACCTGAGGCAGCCAGTCAGATAGCGATTTCTAGCCAGTCTTCCGTCGCGGTAGAACCAGAGAATGGTTGGTGGTGGAATCCGGCAGAGGGCGGACGCGGCTTCGCCATAGAGCGGCAAGGCAATCAGATTTTTCTCGCTGCTTTCCTTTACGAAACCAATGGATTGGCGACCTGGTATACGTCCACTCTGAATCGTCAGGCCGACGGCTCCTATGCAGGTGCGATGCTGCGTTATTCAGGCGGGCAAACATTGCTCGGCCCTTATAAGTCGCCTGCGGGAGCGACCACGCCTGCCAATATCACACTGACTTTCAATACAAGCAGCAAGGGTGCCTTGCTGGTCACATCAGCCGATAGCGGACTGAATCGCAATATTACGCTTGAGCGTTTTCCTATTTCCACGCCTGCTTTTACCGGTTCGAATGGTAATTTCGAAAGCGGCTGGTGGTGGAACGAAGCGGAAGGCGGGCGCGGCTACTTTATCGAAGTTCAAGGTGCCACTGCCTTTATCGGTAGTTTTATGTACGACGGTTCAGGCCAGCCGGTCTGGTATGTCAGCACCGCCAGTTTGCAAAACGCGCAGACCCTGAGCGGATCACTGCTTCAGTATGCCAATGGCCAGTCCTTGATGGGTGATTTCAAGGCGGCGGCACCGATCGCTGGCAGCATCGGCACTATGGGCTTTAGTTTTACCACACGCAATACGGCCAATCTGCTGCTCCCAAATGGTGCTAACGTTCCATTAAAGCGCTTCAATTTCAACCCCACCTCACCGACAGTGGAGGCCAGTCTTAGCAATTGCTTTAAAGTAAATAGCAACGTAGTTAAATATCACCTGGGCGCAGCCGGCCCCGATGGCAAAGCACATCCTACCCATCGCCTGGAGAATATTCCACTATCAGGGTTTGGCCAAACCGGAGCATACCGCATAAATATGTATGCCGCCGGCACGAGCGATCCCATGACGACAGGAGATCAAGAGCTGATGCTCAACGGTCTAAAGCCGTTGGTAATGATATCAGGCACTGCCGCGAGCCTTCAAACTACCGTAACAACCACCGCCGGCCATATGCCATTTGATTTGAGCTTGAACCAGGAGCGCACTTATACCCTGCAGCAACGCGCGAAAACCACCGTGGGTGGGCAGGCACTGCCGGAGTCGACAACGACGCAAATCATGAGTGCGACATTATTGGGAATCGGACCGCTGCAAACATTCGCGAAACATTTTCCGCTTACTTGCAAGATAAAAGAGCGCGTCATATCCCCTGACACTGGCGGAACCTATAACATCCTATGGTACGCCCAGGGTTATGGTGTAGTTCGCTGGGAAATCTATACCGCTCAAGCAGACGATGCTATGAGCCTTGAACTGGTTTCCGTAGAGGCCGCACCCAACTAACTTGTTCCGGCGTAGTTGACTACGCTCTGGATTCCTTCCGTCGCTGACAGCTCCGGCTGCCAGCGACCTTCAACCTTGGACAATGCTCACTGGAGCAACGATGACCACTGAGGCATACCAATACCTAAGGCAGCGAGGATTTCAGTTAGCGGGAGGCGTTAGTGACCTCAGCCAGCGGGCGAGTGTTTATCATCATATGTATGCGGACTCTGGAGGTAGAAATATCTTCCCACTTATCGCCGCACACGGAGCCCTTTGGGCTGCCGGATATTTTAAGAAGGGCTTGCTGGCTGGAAAAATTCTTTCATGCCGCCACATATTCAATAAAAAATTCCGGCAAGAACTACTGGAATCGCTCGATATATTTGCAAATAAATTCCGAGATATCAACAGAAGGGTTTGCGCCGAATCCTATGCAATATATTACTACACGAAAATTTATGGCCGGACTGAGGTGATTGAGTCGGCAATAGGAAAAGGCTTTGCGGATACCCTATGTCAAAGCCATGAATCATCCATGCTAGGAACAGCGTTCAACAAGCATAGCCGGTCAACGCTATTTTCTGCTTTCTTTAGCTGGGAACAAGAAAACATTGTGGCCCCATCGGTTACCGCAGCCTACAATGAATTCAATTGGAAAACAGTCAAGAAACTCGCCCTAAAGCCCAAAGTTGAGTTTTCTTACTTTGGCACAAGAAATCCGTTGCAGTTCATCGATTTTTCCAACAAGGATGAGCGAATAATTCGCGGCCTCCAAGCTTATGAGCGAGCAGAGGAAATTGGCCTTGATCGCGTGGAAAATGCACTCGCCTCATACAAGGTAATGCCCGAGGCATTTATCTTAAATCCAGGTAAGTATTTTAGCGACCTGGAAATTTCAATTACCTAGCCTTTCGGGCAATCCGACTACCCCTCGCCTCGCCGCTCAGCAGCCCGTACAGCCTACATTGTCGGTCCAAACACCATAACTCGCGTAGAGAAGTGATAGCAGCCGACTCCAACCGGCGTCGCGATGGCAAAACGTCCAGCGCGGACGTGCCCTATGGAGGATGTTGCCGTGCTAAGCATCTCGCCTGCCCCTGCTTTCGCCCAAGTACCAGCAGTACCGACTGGTGCGCTTACCAAGCAGGCGCACTCAGACCTGTTTGTCTTGAAGAACTGCACTACCGACAACTGCAATATTTTCAACAGGCCGAGGCACACTGGCAGGCGGAGCGTTTCGACGAAGCCTGGACGGCCTACGCACAAGCGTATGCCATCCGGCCCGATGATGAACCCCAATCCCCCTAGCAGCGTGTCTTATCCGGCGAGCGCAATAAACTCCGCCAGATTGGGACGGTAGGGCACAATCTGCACCGTGGGATTTTGCATTTTTTGTTTGTAGCGAGATTCATTTGTCCACATGGCAATCTGGCTACGCAAAACCCAAAAACCGCAGGGTACGGCCATGCCTGCCACCATGACGGCCAATCCCACGGCGTCTCCCCAGGAGCGGTGCAGGCCAACGGCGACTATCGGTAGGGAAGCGGCGCCAGCGAGCAGGCAGGCGGCGGTACAGCCGGCCGAGACTAACATCATCCCTCGGTAAAAATTGACGTGGTACTTGAGGGCTTTCAGTTCGTTCTTTGTTGCCGATGCCAAGGCAGACTCCCGGGTTAATAGCGGCACGCGCTCCGTGCTATTGGGTGGGCTGAGCATACGGGCGGCGGACTGGGCATTTGTCGCGCTGCTATCGTTGACGGGCTCGGAGATGTTGATCGAAACATGGCTTGGTGGAAGAGTAGGAACAAGAGGAGTATGGTCGAGACGAAACATGGTGGCTGCCTTCGCAATGAATTGTTGTGAAAATCGCGTGAGTCCATGGCAACGCCCCTTATTGCTTCCTCCGCGCATGCCAAATAGCAAGCACCGCTCGGCGAAATTGCCTTGCGGCATGATGCTTGCTAATTCCGACGGATAAAACGCCAAATCAGCGGTGGCAGCTTTCGAAATACGCTTGCCGATTTATGTTTTTCGATGCGCTCCGCAGGGTGCTTAGTGCAGGAACCATAGCATCAGGCCGACCAGCCATAAAATCAGCGGGGCAAGGAAAGGCAGATAGGTGAATTTATTCGCACCGCGCATTAACACGCTTTTCGCGGGTTTTTCCGGATGGTGGTAAACCGTGACGGTTGAATCCAACGCGAACTTGCTGACGATGGCGCGGGCAGTCGAAATTGGCACCGTCCCACCAAAAAAGACACGATAGCCTTCGTAACTGCTGCCGTTGACCTCATAGCGATAGCGCACTTCCCAATCCCATCGAGTCGGCTTGGATATATAGCGTGTCACTTTGGACCTGACTACTTTGCCCCGCACAGCAGGCCAGGCCAAACTCCGGCGTGCACAATACAGTTCGTATAGCCCCCACGCCGCCATCGCACATCCAGTAGCCAGAAGGAAGAGGCTAGCGCCTTGAAGCACGGCAAGTTGCTGCCAATGTGCACCTGTCGGTACCGCTGTCATGTCGTCTACCGCCGTTTTCTCTCAAGGATATTTAGGGTCCCGCGATCCGCAGGGCTTCTTCGATATCCACCGCCACCACCCGGCTAACCCCTTGTTCCTGCATGGTTATGCCAACCAGCTGATCGGCCATTTCCATGGTTATCTTGTTATGGCTGATGTACAAGAACTGCGTACGTTCTGCCATACGTTTGACCATTTCACAGAAGCGCGCAGTATTGGCATCATCCAACGGCGCATCCACTTCATCCAATAGGCAGAAGGGTGCCGGATTGAGGCGGAATAACGCAAATACCAGTGAGAGCGCCGTCAGGGCTTTTTCACCGCCGGACAGCAGATGGATGGTGGAATTTTTCTTGCCGGGCGGTTGCGCCATGATCTGGATGCCGGCATCCAGAATCTCGTCGCCGGTCAGTATCAGCTCGGCATGTCCTCCACCGAACAGCAGCGGAAAGAGTTCCTGCAGATTGCCGTTCACCGTGTCGAAGGTGGTCTGCAGCATGGCGCGGGTTTCGCGGTCGATTTTGCGGATGGCACTTTCCAGCGTTTCCATGGCTTCGATCAGGTCGGCGGCCTGGGTATCCAGGTAGAGCTTGCGCTCGCGGGCGGCATTCAGCTCGTCCAGGGCGGCCAGATTGACATTGCCCAGTGCATTGATGGCTTGGCTCAGTTTGCCGATTTCGCTTACCAGCGTGTTGATCTTCAGGCCGTTGCCGATCAGCGGCAACAAGGCCGCCACATCGGCCTCCGCGTCCAGCAATTCCTGACTGAACCGTTCCAGCGCCAGGCGCGCTTCCTGTTCCTTGAGCCGCAAATCGCCGAGCTTGTCGCGTAGGGGGTCGAACCCCTGTTCGATCAGCTGCTTTTCCAGCTCGCGCTCCTTGAGCGCGTTGGTGGCGGCATTGGCGGCATCGCGCAAGCCGGCCAAAATCCGTTCCTTCTCCGCCCGCTGGTTCACGGCTTCCTGGAAACCGATATCGAACTCGCCCTCGTCGATGCCTTCCAGATCGAAGCTGGCTTCGTCCAGACGCAGCTGCGCTTCCTCCAACTGGGTAGAGAGATCCTGATCGCGCCTGGCCAATTCGGCCAAGCGGGCTTCGGCCGACTGCCGGGCGAAGCCGCTCTCCTGTGCCTGGCGCTCGACCTGTCGCAGCCGGCCGCGCTGTATATCCAGCGCGGTTTCGGCCTCGGCCCGGGCCAACTTGCCGGTCTCCACCGCACGTTCCAGTTCCGGCAACTGACTGGCCGCCTGCTCGGCTTCCAGTTTGACATCCTCGCGTTCCAGCGCAAGTTCGCCGGCTTCTTCCGCCAACTCGGCGATTTCCTGCTGCAGAACGGCACGCCGCGACTGTGCCTGTTCGGCGGCCTGGCTAAGACGGGCCAGCTCCACTTGCCGTTCGCCCCGCTGCTGGCGCAGCACATCCAGCCGGGTACGGGCATGTTTGAGTTCGCCGTGCAGTTCACCCAACTTTTGTTCGGCGGCGTGCAGCGCCGTGGTTTCGGCCTCCAGGGCCGGGCCGAGTTGCGCCAATCGCTGGGCCAGCTCGGCCAGCTCGCGCTCGCGCTGCAGCACACCTGCCAGCGCATTGTCGGGGCGTGGAAGTGCATGGCATGGCGGCTGACGGCATGGCCGGATGGTGAAACGGCCAGCCCGCCCGGGGGCAAATTTGGCTGTGCCTGGGCCAGTTCGTCATCGCCGGCCACGCACCAGACCTGCGCCAGCCAGTCCCGCAGCGCGGGCGTCAGCATGGCAAGGTCGGAGCCGACACGGTCGGCCAGCGCGGGCAGACCGATATCGCGCGGCTCCCCGGTCGAGGCAGCTTGTCTGACGGCGCCAACCCAGCTCAGCCGGGCCGGCGCTGCTTCGGTAAAGGGGGCACCCTCCCCCACCACGGCATTCATGCGCTCGCGCAACACCGCCTCGACCGCAACCTCCCAGCCGGGATCGATACGCAGATGCCGGAATACCCGCGGCGCATCCTGCAGTCCCTGCCTGGCCAACCAGCCAGTGAGATCCTTGTCCGCGCTGGCTTGCGCCTGCAGCTTGGCGAGGGCGTCATGGCGGGCGCTGGTTTCGGCGCGCTCGGTGCGGAGCATTTCCACCTCGCGGCGATGCCGGCCGCGCGCGTCCTCCGCCTGGTGCAAGGTAAGGTCCAATTCGCCCAGCCGGCCTTGCGCCTCTTCCAGACTCAAGCTCAGTTCTTCCAGGACCAAGCGCTTGTCGTCGAGCAGATCGGTATCGGGCATGGGCAGATTGCGCTGCTCCGTCTCCAATCGCTCGCGTCGCTGTTGCAACTGCGCCAGGCTGCGATCGAGGTGCTGCAACTGCTGTTCGGCGAGTTGCTTGCCCTGCCTGGCGTGCGAAAACGCCAGCTGCGCTTCGCCCAGCGTGGCTTCGTGGCGCTTCTGTGCTTCTTCGAGCCTGGGCAGGGCATCCTGCTCGGACAGCAAGTCCAGCTGGATATCTTCCTGCGCCATGACCGCTTCATCGCGCTTGTTCTGCCACTCGTCCCGTTCGGTCAGCAGCGCTTGGCCTTGCCGGCCCAGCTCGTCCAGCCGCTGGCGTGCATGCGCCTGCTGTTGGCCGAGGCGCTGTCGGGTTTCCCGCAGGTGCAGCAGTTTTTGCTCCATGCGCGCCACGCCGGCACTGGCTTCGGCCAACATGGTCTGCGCCTCGCTCACCCTATCGGTGGCGTCGTAATGCGCTTCCCGCAGCATTTCGATGGCAGCTTCGGTTTCGCGCAAGCGGCTGGTCTGCGATTCGAGGCCGGTCTGTGCCGCCGCGATATCGCCGCGGCATTGCGCTTCATCGCGCTCCGCATCCAGCTTGCGTTGCAAGGCCAGCAGATTCTGCTTTTCGGTCAGCTGGGACTTGTACTCATTGAAACGCGACGCGATGCCGGCCTGGGTTTCCAACTTCTCGAGCTGGCCGGTCAATTCCAGGCGGATATCGTCTACCCGCGCAAGATTCTCGCGCGTGTCGCCGATGCGGCTTTCGGTCTCCTTGCGGCGCTCCTTGTACTTGGAGATGCCGGCGGCCTCCTCCAGAAAGGCACGCAGCTCCTCCGGCCGGGCATCGATGATGCGCGAGATCATGCCCTGCTCGATCACCGCATAGCCCCGCGTACCGACACCGGTGCCGAGAAAAAGGTCGGCGATGTCCTTGCGTCTGCATTGCAGGTTATTAATGTGGTAGGACGACTCGCCCGTACGCGTCAGCACGCGCTTGATGGCAATCTCGGCGTATTGTGACCAGGCGCCGGCGGCGCGTCCTTCGGCATTGTCGAAAACCAGTTCCACCGACGCCCGGCTGACCGGCTTGCGGCCACTGGAACCGTTGAAGATCACATCCTGCATCGATTCGCCGCGCAGTTGCTTGGCCGACGACTCACCCAGCACCCAGCGCACCGCATCGATCACATTGGATTTGCCGCAGCCGTTGGGGCCGACCACCGCGACCAGTTGGCCGGGAACGGGGATAACGGTGGGATCGACGAAGCTCTTGAAACCGGCAAGTTTGACGTGGGTAAGGCGCACGGCGGCATTCTAAGGGATGGCGAAGGTCGGCGGATTGTAAACGATGTGAATGAATTATCATGGGCAAGACCATGCACACACTTCTCCTGCGTCTACTGCTACTGGCCACCCTCCTTCTGACCGCTTGCGGCGGAAAGCCGAAGATGGAGCGGCTGCCCGCCGAAGCCGGCGTGCTGGCCTTTGGGGATAGCCTGACTTACGGTACGGGTGCACCGGCGGAAAGCAGCTATCCGGCAATCTTGCAGGATCTGATCAAGCACAGGGTGGACAATGCCGGCGTTCCCGGCGATACCACGGCCGATGGCCTGGCCCGCCTGGAAAGCGCGCTGGACGAAGCCAAGCCTGCCCTCTTGATACTTTGCCTGGGCGGCAACGACTTTCTCAAACATCGGCCGGAAAGTGAAACGCGGGCGAATTTGCAGGCCATGCTGGAATTGGCCCAATCCCGCAAGTTGCCGGTGTTGCTGGTGGCCACGCCCAAGCCCGGTTATGGCCTGAACGTCCCGCCGCTGTATGAGCAGTTGGCAGAACAATACGGCGTCCCGCTGGAAGACGAGGCCTTGCTGGAAATCCTGGGCAGCAAGGCAATGAAGAGCGATCTGGTCCATCCCAATACCGCCGGTTACCAGGCCCTGGCCGAAGCGATCGCCGCCCGCCTGCGGGAGCTGGGCGCGCTCTGAACAGGCGCTGCAAACACGCGGAAGCGACTGTTCGCGTTGCCTGCACGCGCCTATCGGTAAAATACCAAGCGTCAAAATGCAACAATCTTTCTAAATAAGTCAAAGCTGCGAATATAGATTCGGAGTAATTTCCTTTTTGGATTATTGGATTTAAATTAAATACCCAATTTAATCTTTTATTTTTTGAAGAGGACTTTCTATGCGCTGCTTTGTTCAGCCAGGTTGGGTAGCATATATATCCGCCTCCCTGCTATTCCTATCGCAAGCGAGTTTCGCGAGTAATCTTGTCGATACCGATAAACTCTCCCCGCAAACACGCGCCATTCCTTTTATGCGCAAGGCGGTCGAAATCGGTAGTGCCAGCAATAGCTTCGAACTCAAGCCTTCCACCACCGTCGTGTACCTGGATCCCGCTGAACAAGCCATTGCCCAGGTGCTGGTGGAGGATATTCGCAGCAAGACCGGCTTGACGCTCGCCACCGCCCAACGCGCCGACTGCCCGTCCGACGCAATCTGTCTGATCGTGCAATCACGCACCGGACCGCCGCCTACCGGCATCAATGTCGACGGCTACCTGCTGAATATCGACAACGGCGTAAAGATCCAGGCGCCGCACGCCAATGGCGCATTTAACGCTACACGGACCTTGCTGCAGCTATTGCAGGACCAAAACGGCCATTTCAAGGCGCCATCGATGCAAATCCGCGATTGGCCCACCGTGCGGGAGCGTATTCTTACGCTGGATGTGGCCCGGCAGTTCTATCCGCTGGAGGATCTAAAGAATTTGATACGCCAGATGGCGTATTACAAAATGAACTATTTCCACATCCATTTCACCGATGCGCAGGCTTTTCGCCTGAATAGTCCGCGCTACCCCGGCCTCGCGCCCAGTGTGGAAAGCTACAGCAGGGATGACATAAAGGAACTGGAAGCATTCGCCCGGAAATATCATGTTTCCATCATCCCGGAAATCGACCTGCCCGGGCACGCCACCGCGCTCGGCAACTACTACGCACGCAGCTATGGCGCCCAGGGCAAGACGATCAATTTCACCTGCCCCAGCATGGCAAGCTACACCATAGGCGGGGTGATCTACCCACGCTGGACGATAGACGTGACCAAGCCGGAAGCCGTCGCGTTCGTAAAGCAGGTGGTGGGCGAGTTCGCGCCTTGGTTCGAGGGCAAGTACTTCCATATCGGCGGCGACGAATACCCCAATCAGCAACTGATGAGCCAGTGCGGACAATTGGTGAATGCCTGCCTTGATCCGCAGGGCCGCATCCGGCCTGCCTGCCAGGGCCGGCCCGACCAGCCGGCGATGGTCCCCGGCGGACTCTTCGTGGATTTTATGAATGACATGAATCGGTTCGTGCGCGGGCTAGGCAAGACCACCCGCATCTGGACAGGGTGGGACGCAGTCTCGCTGAATGCCAAATACTCCATGTCGCCACGGGATCCCGATCGCGACATCGTGATCGATTCCTGGCTGCTCAACGATCCACAACTATTGGTGAACAAAGGTTTTCATGTGGCCAACCATGCCTATACGATGACCTATCTCACGCCCGGCTTTGCCCAGGAGGAGTGGGATTTCCCGCCGCCGGAGAATTATCTGCTGAATAGCTGGCAACCCAACGTCTTTTCCCGGACCGACAACCACAAGCTCGATCCCGATGAGGAGAAGTTCCTCGGTGCTTCCTTCAATATCTGGAACGACGGCATGACGGACAAGCCGACCGACTATGTCCTGACGCTGGCCGCCAGGCCTCTGGCCTTGATCGCCAACGCCGCCTGGACGGGGGGTAAGACCCAATCCATGGGGCTGGACCAGTTTGTCGCGATCATGGAAAAAACCGGGCCGGCTCCGGCAAGCATTACGCAACGCCCGCCACAGGTGACGACATGGCAAGCGCCGGTCGGATTCAATGGCTATGCGCCGCTGGGCCAGTCCGTCAGCGATATTCCGGTGCCGTGGAGCGCCACTTTCTGTATCAAGCGCAACCAGGGCGCCAATGACGCGACACAGTTCCTGCTCAACTCCAGCCTGACTTCGCTGAATATCTTCCGGGATGGCGAGCGGCAGGTCTTTGGCATGACCACCGGGACAGCCAACGGATCCACGCCGGATACCCCCGTCGGCAGGTTTTCCTTCCCTTACGATGTAGCGGATGGCTGGCAAGCGGTCACCTTGATAGGAACGCCCTCCGGTACGTCGCTGTGGGACAGCCACGGCAAGATCCAGGCGAGCAATCTCAACGTGATGTCTTTGCCCGTGGCGCAAATCGGCAAGCCCACCCATCCGCTTCAGCACGGTATTCGCTACCTCCGCTGGGTCAATCGTGCCCTTTCCCCGGCAGGCATTGCCGAGGCAAGCCTGCCCTGCGGACAGTGAGACCCTGTGCGCCTATTTACGTAGAAACGCCACTGCTTCGCGCACCACCGCCGCATCCCGCAAGATGCGGCGGTGACCCAACCCTTCCGTCAGCAGCAGCCGGGCGCCCTGCCAGGCTTCGGCCAGCTTCGCTCCCGTGCTGCTCGGTACTTCCCTGTCGTTACGGTCATGCAGGATCAAAGCGGGCAGGTCCAGCCGTCCGGCCAGGCTGATCGCATTGAGCTCCTGCCAGAGAATGCCGAAGCGGGTTTCCATGCGCTGCTGCACCCCGGCCAGTACTGCCTTGTCCAGATTCAGGAGCCGTCCAATATAGCGGGCATACGCAGCCACATCGGCACTGGGGGAAATCAATACGACCTTTTCCACCGCCAGCTTGTGGCTGGCCAAGGCGTAAACGGTCGCGGCGCCACCCAGTGAATGGGCCAGGACCGCCGTCACAGGGCCTTCGTTGCGAATCACCCGCGTCAGGGCATGGGCAAAGTGCAGTACGGAAGCCTGATTTCCGTGGCTGGCGCCATGGCCTGGCGCATCGATTCCCACCACCTGGTAGCCGGCAGCCGTGAGCGGGGCAATGAATTCATGGAATTGGGTTGCCCGGCCTCCCCAGCCGTGCAGCATCACGACCTTGCCGTGGCGGGCTTCGCCCCAGCGATAGATGCGCATGGGCTTGCCATCCCATTCCGAAATGGGCAAACCGGCAGTGTATAGCTCGCTCCGTTCCGCCCTGTCCCGCCAGGCTTGCTCGACTCTGGGCCAGTCGTGGCGCGGCGGGCGCAGGAATAGCCGTTCCGCCCATGCCGCAGCCAAACCCGGAGCAAAGCTCGCCAGCGTGCCCAAACAGGCGCGTAGCGACGTCAGCGCCACTATATTACGAACGTTCGTGCTTTTAACGGTCAAAACTGGGCTGTTCATGTTGCTCTCCCGCTAAGTGTCATGGATGGGTAGGGTTACGCCGTGGAGGGGCGCTGATCAAACGCTCCAATCCGGCCTGGGCGGCCCGAAAGTAGCGATCGTCATTCAAAAGGCGAGCGTGGTGATGGGTAGACAGAATCAATCCGAACAGCTCGAAGGCGAATTGCTCGGTATCGGTATCGGCAGGCAGTTCGGTAGCCTCGATTGCATAAGACACCGTGCGTTGCAGCCCTTCCAGCCAGCCTAGCTGTTGCTTGGCAAGGTAGTCGCGCACCAGCCCCGGCCGGTCGTCAAACTCGCTGGCAGCCGCCAGCATCAAACAGCCACCCGGTTGCGGGCGGGCGGCCGACCAGCTTAGCCAGCGTGAAAACAATTCGCGCAGGCGGGCCAAGCCACGGGGCGTCTGGAAAGCCACCCTTGAAACGGACTCGTCAAAACGGCCTTGCGCAGCGCGCAATACCGCCAATTGCAGTTCTTCCTTCGAGCCAAAGTGGGCGAATACACCGCTTTTGGACATCTGCGCCCGCTCGGCCAGTTCGCCTATCGTCAGTGCCGCCAGGCCAAACTCGCGCGCCAATGCGATTCCGGCATCGAGAATGGCTTCACGGGTGGCTTCGCCCTTGCTGAGGGTACGGGACATGGCAATCGGCATGGCAGGATAATGGCCACTTTATAGCACGACCGTTCGTTTTATTTCAAGCAAAATCGCGACAAATTAGTCAATAAGCCGCGGCATATAGGCTTTACTTGGCATAAAGCCCCGTGGATGGCTTATATCAATGGTAGTGCTGTCCGCCTGTCGGGAAGGGTGGACGGGTTTCCGGAGGTACTATATGGCGCGAAGTTTCTTGCCCAGACCATTCGCATCTCTCACCCAGCTGTCGCTTGCGCTCGGCTTTGTCGGTCTGTCCCAGGCCGGTTCGCTCGACGAACTTCAATTGCAATCCGGACTAGGACAATTTCTCGAGGCGCGCGTCAGGATCGGCGCGAATAGCGGGGAATCGATCGCTGCGGATTGCCTCTCCGCCAGCCTACGCGATAGCGAAGGAGCCAACGCGCGGCGCTTGTACATCGAATTTACCCCTGACCGCAGCGGCGGCTGGGCCAGGTTGGCCGGCGACGCAATCCTGAATGAACCGGTGCTGACCTTGTCGGTACGCCTGCATTGTGTCGATGGCTCCGATATCAAGCGCGATTACACGCTGCTGCTGGACCCCCCGATCAACACAGTCAGAACGCCAGCGGCCACGCTCCCTCAGGCAGATAGAACGGCCCGCCAGCTATCGCCGGAAGCCGGCGACATAGCGGGTGAAACCGTGAGCAGCCAGGCGGGAGACAGCCTGTACGGCATGGCCAGGGAGCGCTTTCCCGATCGCCCGGATGCGCGCCGTCAATTTATCGCGGGCATGCGCGCGCTGAATCCCGACTTGCCGGCCGATGGCGAGGCCCGCCTGCCGCCGGCAACCACCTTGTCCTTGCCGCTTGCCCAGCCGGCGCCATCCGACGGCCTGAACGGGCGCGGCCGGAGTTGGACCGTGCAGCCCGGCGAATCATTCTATGCCATCGTCCGCCGTCTCTATCCAGACCAGCCCGCCGAAAAAAAAGCCCTGGTGATAGCGATGCGCAAGCTCAATCCACAGTTGCCGCGCAATGGTGAAAAACCGCTGCCGCCCGGCATGCAATTGCAGCTGCCCGAGAAGCTTACCGCTGTACCCACCATGCCCAGCGCGCAAGCCGCCACCTCGGCCGGCAAGGCCATTGCCCCGGTCACCGACCGTTTGCAGATTTCCGCCGAACCGGCGGCCAAGGGTACGCCGGCCAATCCGCAAGATGCGATACACGAGCGCGAACGGCTGCTGCTGGACCAGGCAGCCGAGCAATTGGCCATGCTGCACGAAGCGCGGAATCGCATCGAGAAGCTGGATAAGCGGCTGAATTGGCTGGTCGAGCAACTGGGCAGGCGTGACGCGGAACGCAGCCAGGCCTTGAAGCCGACCACGGACTGGGGCGGACTGGCGGTCGGCGCAACGGCCGGCGCCGGGCTGGCGGCGCTACTGGCGCTTCTACTGCACGGCAATAGCAGCCGTCGCCGCAATCAGGCCAATAGCGCCGGCGCCAAGCTGGCCGCTTCGCTGGGCGAGGACAGGGAAACCCAGCTGTGGAAGGGCTTGGAACCCAAGGAAACGGCGCCACCGCCTAGCCGGCCTATTCCCCCGCCGCGTTACGATTCCCCGGTGCAGGAGCCGCAGGCATCGGATATGGATGTGTTCATTCTGAATAGCGCCGCCAGCGAGGCGGCGGTGTTGGCGGCGAATGGTCAGTACGACCGCGCCATCATCATGCTGCAGGACGAAATCGAAGCTTATCCGACCAGCCTGGTGAACTGGATGCAGCTACTGGAATTGCTATACGGCAATCGCGATGTCGATCGCTATATCGAAGTAGCCAGCCGATTCAAAACAAGCTTTGCCAGCGAAGCCTTATGGAACAAGGTCCGGCGCATGGGCATCGAGCTGGCGCCGAATGAAGCCCTGTTCAAGCAGGAACAGTCCGCTTCAATCCGGGAATCGGAAAACGAGCCGGAACATAGCCTCAATGACATCCTGGATGCCGGCATAGCCCGCCGGCCCCCATCCCGGAGGAACCGATCAAAATGGCGCCGCTGGTCTTCGAGCTGGAGCGATCGCATACCGCCATCGGCGAACCGCAGGTCCTGGACATCATCGAGGTTCCCCCGATACGGGAGCCAGGCGCGGGCAAGTCTCCCAGCGGCAAGCCGCTCGGCAATCTCGAACGCGCTCGCCAGCTGATCGCCACCGGAGAACGCGAAGCGGGCGCCACCTTGTTGGAACATATCCTGATGCAAGGCAGCCAGGAAGAAAAACTGGCGGCTGCCGATATGCTGGTCAGGCTGACTTCACCATCATAGCGCCGCGCTATACCCCCGACGCTTCCGCCTCGCGCTCCGACTCGCTCTGTTGCAAAGCCCACATCCGCGCATAACCACCGCCGCCGGCCAACAGTTCACGGTGATTGCCGCGCTCCACCACCCTGCCCTGTTCCATCACCAGTATCTCGTCGGCATCGACGATCGTGGACAGCCGATGGGCGATGACCAGGGTGGTCCGATTGGCCGATATGGCGGCCAGCTCGGCCTGGATGGCGCGTTCGGTGCGGGAATCCAGCGCCGAGGTCGCTTCATCGAAAATCAGGATGGGGGGATTCTTGAGCAGGGTGCGGGCAATGGCAACGCGCTGTTTTTCGCCACCGGATAGCTTCAGTCCGCGCTCGCCCACCGGCGTTTCCCAGCCCTCCGGCAGGCTCTCGATAAATGCCAGGATATGGGCGGAACGGGCTGCTTCGATGATTTCCGCCCGGCTGGCATCGGGTCGTCCGTAAGCGATGTTGTAGTAGATCGTATCGTTGAACAGGACGGTATCCTGCGGCACGATGCCGATATGGGCGCGCAAGCTGGCCTGGCTCAGCTGGCGCACATCCCGGCCATTGATACTGATCCGGCCGGCGCCCACATCGTAGAAACGGAAAAGCAGCCGCGACAGCGTGCTTTTGCCGGCGCCGGAACTACCCACCACGGCCACGGTATGCCCGGCGGGAATACAAAAATCCACTTGCTGCAAAATGCTTCGATTGCCTTCGTAACCGAAATCAACCGCTTCGAAGCGAACTTCCGCCGCGGAGGTGGCCAGGGTCACCGCCTCATCCGCGTCCTTTACCTCGGCATGTTCGTTCAGCAAGCTGAACATCTTCTCCATATCGGTCAATGCCTGCTTGATCTCGCGGTAGGCCATGCCCAGAAAATTCAGCGGTGCGTAGAGCTGGATCAGGAAAGCATTGACGGCCACCAGGTCGCCCAAGGTCATCTTGCCGTTGACCACGCCGTCGGCGGCCAGCCAAACCAAGCCGGTGACTCCGACAGCAATGATGGCGCTCTGGCCGCTATTGAGGATGCCGATGGAAATCTCGTTGCGGATGGCGGCTTTTTCCCACCGTCCCAGCGATTCATCGTAGCGGTCGGCTTCGTAGCGCTCGTTGCCGAAGTACTTCACCGTCTCATAGTTAAGCAGCGAATCGACGGCCTTTACATTCGCCTTGGAGTCGAGCTCGTTCATGGCGCGGCGCGTCTTGGTCCGCCACTCGGTGACGGCGATGGTGAAGCCGGCATAGACCACGATGGTGGCAAGGGTGACGGCGGCGAAGCGCCAGTCGTACAGCACCATCAGGATGCCGGCCACCAGGGCGATTTCCAGTAAGGTCGGCAGGATATTGAACAGCATGAAACTCAGCAGGGATCCGATCCCGCGGGTGCCCCGCTCGATATCGCGCGTCACCCCGCCCGTCTGGCGGTTCAGATGGAAACGCAGGCTAAGCCGATGCAGATGCTCGAAGGTCTCCAGCGCCGCCTGCCGCATGGCGCCTTGCGCGACTTTGGCGAATACCGCGTCGCGCAACTCGCCGAACACCGTGGAGCTTAAACGCAACAGTCCATAGCCGAGGATCATGCCCAAGGGCACCGCCAGCATCGCGTTGCCGCTAAGGCTCAGATGATCGACCACATTCTTGAGCAGGAGCGGCACCGACACATTGGCCAGCTTTGCCGCCGCCAGGCAGGCCAATGCCGCCAGGACCCGGCCCTTGTAACGCCAAAGATAGGGAAAGAGCGTAAGCAGGGTCTGCCAATCGCTGCCGGGAAGGCGAGCCGATTGGCCGATAGACGGGTCTTTCGGGGGGGGTGCTTGCATCAAGGGCATTCTGCGGAAGAAGGTATCCCGCTATGATGACGCCTTAGTCACGGATATCAAGCCCGCCCATGGAATGGTTCTTAATCGAAGCAGGTGTCGCCGGCCTATTGCTGGTCTTCATCATCTGGTGGACACTACCGAAAAAACGTCGTGATGAGGATGAGGATCCTTCCTAGCATCTGACTCGAATTCGGCCACCTGGCCGCGGTCGGCTTGATGGCCGCCGCGATCGTGGCGCGATGGGACAGCTTGCCGGGCCGTCGTCTTCTCCAGGGCTGGCCATCATGATCCGTCCGTTCGCGCCGTCGCAGTCCCCGCGTTTGCCGCTGTGGTTCCGCATCGGCGGCCTGCTGGCCCTGGTGATCCTGTTTGTCGTCGGGCTGCTGGCCTTTCTCAATTACGCCAATTTCCGGAAGACGGTCCAGGGCCTGCACGAGGCCCGCTACCTGGTATTGGGCAAGGACTTGCGCCAGAGTGTGGAGGCCGGCCTTTCGCTGGGGCTGACCCCTGCCCAGAATGCCCGGCTACCTCTGCTGTTCAATGAATTGAAAGACAGTTGGCCGGCTATCCGCTATGCGGGCGTGATCGATACCGAAGCGCGCGCCCTGCTAGGCACCGGGCCGGTCGATAGCAGCCACCAAGGCAGTTGGCGCGAGCGGATCGCCACGGGTCCGGCGGATGGCATCTGGCATTGGCGGGCGGAGCATGAGTCGGCGGTCGGCCTGACCCTGGCGGACAATTTCGGGGGCAAGGCGGGCGCGGTGCTGATCGTCTATGACGACCGCGAGGTATTGCTCGTCGCCGGTCGCATGGCGGAACAATTGTTCTGGCGCGCATTGGCGGTGATCCTGGTCGCCGCCTTGCTGGCCTGGTGGGGCGCATGGCGTTTGACCCGCTCCCTGGCGGCGGAGCTGGATGCCGCCGAAGCGGTTCTGGCCGGCTCATCCTTGCCGCCCGACACCCGTCCACTGGTGCGCGAAACCCAACTATTCATGGATGCGGCCGCACAGGCGGAAGCAAAGATGGCGGAGTCCGCACCATGACGACCGCCCGCAGCGCGACCGAGCAACTGCAAAGCCGTTTGGCCCTGCTGGCGACCAGCCTGCTGATCGCTGCGGCCTTGGCCTTGACCCTTCTCGCAGCGCCCCCGCTCACCGCGGCGGTCGAGCCGGAAATGGCCGGCAGCGTGCAAGTGGCGGGCGATTCCATCGCCAAACTACTGCAACGCGCCGACCGGCTGGGCCTACCCTTCGACCGGCTTAACGGTGTCGCAGCCTCTTTGGACGATGCCCGCCGGGACAATCCGGATATCGTCTACCTGGTGGTGGCCGATAGCCAAGGCAAGCCCCTGTACGGTAGCGGCGATGCCTTCCGCACCCCTGGCGCCAACGATACGGCCCTGCGCAAACGTTGGGCCGAGCAGCTTGCCGGCAGCGCGACCATCGGTCCCTGGCTGGACACCAGCCTGCTGATCCAGGATGCGCGGGGCGTGCGACCCTTGGGCACCCTGCATATAGGACAGCGCGCGGCCACGGTGGAAGCCCAGCTACGCGAACTGGGCTTCGATCTGCTGACGGTGTTGGTGGTGGCCTGCTTGACGGCGCTGGAGCTGCTGCGCTTTGTGATGGCGGCCATGGTGGGTTCGCCTTCGGCCGCCTTGGCCCAAGGCTGGCAAGCCGCCGGCCAGGGCGATTTCTCTCGCTATCTGCCCAGCGACTATTTTGGCGGAATAGGACGGCTGAATGCCGGCTACAACGCCGTGATAGCCGGGCTCAACCAGCGCGCCCAGCGTTTGCGCGAACAACTGGGCGAACGGTTCGAGCACAGTCTGGCCGGCCTACGGTTCCACGCGGGCGGCGAGCGTCCCACCCTGTTCTCCGGCGCGGTGGACTTCATGCGCTGGCCGTTCTTCCTGTTGATCTTCGCCGACTCGCTCTCGCTGTCGTTCTTTCCCCTCTTCGTCGAAAGTTTCTATTCCCCCGCCTACGGTATCTCGCGGCAATTGACCCTGGGGCTGCCGATTTCGATCTTTATGTTCGCCTGGGCCATGGCCATGCCCTGGGCTGGGCTCTGGTGCGACAGCCTCGGCTATCGGCGGGCCTTCGCCATCGGCGCCGGCATCACCACGGTGGGCCTGCTGCTGACCGCCATGTCGCAGACCCTGATCGATCTGCTGCTCTGGCGCTCGCTGACGGCGATAGGCTACGGCTTGGTATTCGTCACCGCCCAGACCTATATCGCCAGCCACACACCGGCCGCCCGCGCCACGCGTGGCATGGCGATGTTCCTGGCCACTTTCTTCGCCGGCTCGCTGTCCGGCGCCGCGATCGGCGGGATTTTGGCCGACCGGCTCGGGCATCGCCCCACCTTATTGCTATCGGCCTGCCTGGGTCTATTGGCCGCCGTGTTCGTGTTGCGCTTCCTGGCCAGGAAGCGGCCCGGCGGCACGGTACGCAAGTCGCTCAGCTGGCGCGACATCCGGCTGCTGCTGGCCCATCGCCCCTTCCTGATCATTACCCTGCTGGCTGCCATCCCTTCCAAGGTCGCCCTCACCGGTTTCCTTTACTACACAGCACCGCTCTACCTGCAAGCGCTGGGCAATAGCCAGTCCGCCGTTGGCCGGGTGATGATGGCCTACGGGCTTGCCATCATTGCGTTTTCACCGCTGGTGGCCCACTTGGCCGACAAGCTGGGGCGGCATGGCTGGTTTGTCAGCATCGGTGGTTTTGCCGCTGCCGGCGCCATGTTCGCCATCCATTTCCTCGACGGCACGCTGGGCGTGGCCTTGGCCATCCTGCTGCTGGGCATGGCCCATGCGATAGGCGTCTCGCCGCAACTGGCACTGATCGCCCAGCACTGCAAGGACGCCGTCGCCGAGGTGGGGCAAGCCACCGCGACCGGGATATTCCGGCTTATCGAGCGGCTGGGCAATGTACTCGGCCCGCTGATTGCCGGCACCCTGATCGCCAGCTACGACTTCAAAGGCGCTTTCTACGGCATAGGTCTTTTGACCCTTTGCACCAGCATGTTGTTTACCCTGGCCTTTCTCTGGCTAGGCCGTGAGCAAGCGGACCCGGCGGAGGTGGCGCCATGAAGCGGCGTACCTTATTGCAAGCCGGCCTGGGCCTGGCGCTCGGCAGCACGCTGACGGCCGGCGCGGACGCAAGCAGGCGCAAGCGCGTCATGCTGCTGCTCTACCGCGGCCTGACCGCGGCGGAGCAGGGTTTCATGGATTATCTGCGGGCACGCCTGGAGGTGGAATTTATCGTGCGCGATGCCGGCAGCGACAAATCGCGGCTGGCCGGCATGGTGGAAGAAGCCCGCCAGCTGCGGCCCGATCTGATCTACACCTTCGGCACCAGCGTGACCGTGGCCACCGTGGGAACCTTCAGCGGCCGCGATCCCAAGCTGCATATCAGCGATATCCCGGTGGTGTTCAATATTGTCGCCGATCCGGTCGGCGCGGGATTGGCGCCGGATACCCAGTCCAGCCTGCGCAATCTCACCGGGGTAAGCCACCTGGCGCCGCCGGCCGCCCAGTGGCAAGCGCTACGGCGCTTCGGCAGTCCACGCAAATTGGCGATACTTTACAGTCCGAACGAGAAGAACGCCGTGCTGGCCGCAGCCAGGCTGGCCACCCTGGCCCGCCAGGACGGCGGACAAGTACAGGCCGAGGCCATCGCTACCGCGGCCGGCCAGGCACCCGACCCGGCAAGCCTGCAAGCCTCCCTGGCGCGGCTGCTGGCCAGCCAGCCCGATTGGCTCTATCTGCCGTCCGATTCCTTTCTGATCGCCAACGCCGCCGCCGTGGTACAGCAGGCCCATCAGGCCGGCGTGGCGGTGTTTGCCGCAACCGAAGAACCGGTACGCCAGGCCGGCGCCCTGGCTGGCCTGGTCAGCCCCTATTACGCCGCCGGCCAGTTTGCCGCCCACAAGGCCGCGCAGATTCTCAACGGCAAGAAAAAAGCGGCAGAATTGCCGCTCGATACCCTGGCCCGCTTTACCTATTTGATCCATATCGGCAGCGCGCGCGTGCTGCGGCGCTATCCTCCTTTAGGACTACTGCGCTACGCGGAGATTGTCGGTAGCTGATCTTCAGCTCATATGCCGGCGCAAATATTCATTCTGTTCCTGCAGGTCGCGCGCCAGCTGTACGGCGATCATATATTGCAGTTGATGGCATACCGGCGGGGCGGATTGGAACAAGGTCCGAAAGCCCTCGCGCGTCAGGGCGGCGATCTTGACCGGACCGTGCGCCACGCAGGTAGCCGCTGCCGGCATATCGTCAACCAGCGACAAGAGTCCGAAGATTTCGCCGTCGCGCAGATCGCGCACCTCGTAGTCGGTCTCGTTGGGCCTATCCCGCCGAATGATGCCGACCGAGCCTTCCAGGATGATGAACATCGCCCCGTCACGGCCGCCTTGATGGATAAAGACAAAGCCGTCCGGGCAATCCTCCACATCCAGTTCGGCGATCAACGCATTGAGGTATTGGTCGTGATACGACTCGAAGGCCGGCAGATTATGTAAAAAGGCTTTCAGTTCCATCTCAGCGGTCCCCCTGCTTGCCGATGGCTGCCGCGGATATCCGCAAGCGCATGGCCAGCAAGTCGATCAGATTCGAAAGCAGCGCATTGGCAATATGGTCGTTGTCGCGTATCAGCCGATCGAAGTCCTGATAATGCAATTTGAGGGCGCGGCAAGCGCTGAGGGTGGTGACGGTGGCACTGCCCAGCATGCTGCCCGACAGTACCGATACCTCGCCCAGCCATTGACCGGGTCCGGCATTGCCCAGCACGAAATTGCGCTCCCCCTCCACCAGGGTGATGGACAGCTCGCCGGTCAATATCAGGAATAGCGACTCCACCGGCATACGGTCACGAAACAGCATACGCCCGGGGGCCAACTCGACCGGCTTGCAGGCATCCAGAAAGGTCTGCGTATTGACCGGACCCAGCTGCGCGGCCAAGTCGGGGAAGGCCGTTTGAAATGAAATGCGCATGATTTATGCCACCATCGCCATATGGATAGGGAGTAGGCCAGCGGATAAGGTATAGCCTTGTTCCAGGCACTACGCCAGTCGGACAGAAGAAAGGCGCGAACCCGATACGGCGTGGCCTCCCCCGCAAGGTGGCGCCATGCAAACAACCCTAAGGAACAAGTGTATGCGGCGTGCCAGGCGGCTCAAGCCGCCGTCATCGCATTCGCCGAGAAAGAGTCGCGAACATGGAGGGTATAGTCCGCTCTTTCCCGGAGAGGTTCCAAAAGCTGGTTTTTATTCACTTTGCCTTCGGGCAGGGCGAACCAGATATCATCTTCCCACCAGCGCATCGTCTGCTGGTGGTCATCCATGCGCACCTTATCCATCAACAATAGCACTTGCCCTTTCCGTTTCGCCTCTTGCTCGAACTGCTTGATTTTTTGCGAATTGGTCACGCCGTAGCTGAAATTGGCACTACTCCGGTTGCTTTGCGGACCTTTAGGCACAGCCACGGGCACGCCCTTGCTTGTTCTCAGATTACCCTCGCCCGTCCGGAACTTAAAACCCGATAGCTGGCTACATATGCGCAGTGGAATCAATTTGATACCTGCCTTATTCGGCAAATTGGCAAATTCAACGATGACGGGCTTGTCGGCCACGTAAATCTTTAAATAGAGCTTCTTCGTACTGACCGCCGCATGTTTATCCCCGGCCGGTTGCTCTTCATTGAATCGATCCAGGGTAAGCTGCACGGCGCCTACATTCTCGGCCAGTGCGCCATGGATCTTGTCCAGCAACTGCTGCGCCAGGCAGCATGCCTGGCTGGATTCGTCGATCCCGCAGGATTGAAAAAGCGACTTCAAATCATAAAACTCCGCCACCCGCTCCCTTATCCAATCATGTTTTTTCGCGAGCTCTGTTACAAAAACAGGCTCTTGCACCAGGGAACAGCAAAAGAGCCTTCGCATTTCCACCATCCACCCTTCCACGGTCGCATCGTATTGCGCCTGTTTGACATCGATATTCTGCAAGGATTGAAACAAGGTAGCGACGCGTTTCACCGTAAGTGCCGGTGCTATTGGTGCATGTAAATTCAAGGCATTAAGTGATTCCATTTGCATGCTTCCTCTAAAATGGAGAGACAAACCCAAAACAGGGAACGATTCAAAGTCTCCCGGCGGAACTGAACCATGCCCAGTGCAGTTCAATGCCAAGCAAAAATGCTTTCGAATTCACCATAGAAGCTATTGTTTTTCGCAAGATGAATAAGCCCTCGCAGGCTCAAGCCCCGCGCCAGCCCAGCAAAACCAACGCTTTTGCACTACACAGTAAGGTGTCTTTGCGCAGCGTGAAGACCGAACCCATGGCACGCAGCCGGAAGTACCGATGAAAGCTCCTACTCGCCTGCTCCATCCCACGACTTGGCCGATTTCCGCCAAGCTGGCGGTCTTGCTGCTGTTATTCGCCCTGTTGCCCTTGCTGGCCGCCAGCAGTTATGCCTTGCGCGGCAGTCTCGCCAGCATGGAAGCGACCGAGAAGCGCAATCTGGAGCAGTTGGCGGCCAGCTTGGCCGGCCGGCTCGACCAGTTGATCATGGATACCCAGCACTTCCTCGTCTACACCTCGGTACACGAGGCCGTGACCAAGTTGATGGCGAACCCCAGCCCGGCCAACCGGGCGGTGGTGGAAATGGAGCTGGGCAAGATTGCCAGTGCCAACAACGATATCGAACTCCTGATGGTGTTGGATGGCAAAGGGACAGTGCTGGTCGCCGACAAGGCCCAGTTCAATGGCCAGGACTTCCATTTTCGCGATTACTTCAAGCAGGCCATCGGCGGTAGCTTGTATATCTCGGATATCGAAGTGGGCGCGGTCACCCGCCAGCCGGGGGTATTTTTCTCGGCGCCCATCCCGGACGCCGAGGGCAAGACCCGTGGCGTGGCGGTCCTGAAACTGCGCGGCGAGGCCGTGATCGATATCCTGCAAAGCGTGCGGGCCAGCGGCAGCCGCTATGCCTTTATCGCCAACCGCGAAGGCATCCTGGTCTACCACCCCGACCCGGCCTTGCTCTACAGGAGTCTTTCCACCCTGCCGCCACCGGTGGCGAAGCGCATCGTGCAGGAACGGCAATTCATGCTGGACCGCATCGACAGCCTGAACATGACCGAGCTGGCCCACGCCATGGTTCCGGCCGATGAGCCGGGCAGCGTCGTCTTTCGCTCACCATTGAGCGGCGAAATGGAAATCGCCGGCTTCGCGCCGGCCCGCCATCGCTGGGTGGTGGGCGTCAATGAGCCCGAGGCCGTCTTCACCGCACCGCTGGACCGCTTGTCGCGCCATGTGGCACTGGGCGTGCTGGCCATCGCCGTGCTTTGCCTGCTGGCAGCCTTGCTGCTCTCGCGACTGGTGATGCGGCCGGTGCACTCGCTGTCGCACGCCGCCCAGGCCATGCGAACCGGCGACTACCCGAACGCCCGCGCCCTGCCCTATTGGCAGGATGAAATGGGCGCGCTCGCCAATACCTTCAACGATATGGTCAAAAGCGTGCAGGAGCGCGAACGGGAACGCGATATCTTCGGCCGGGTCGTGTCGCCCGAGGTCAGGGAGAAATTGCTGTCGGGCGAGGTCAAGCTGGGTGGCGAGAGCCTGAAGGTCACCGTGCTGTTTTCCGATATTCGCGATTTCTCGACCATTTCCGAACAGATGACGCCCGAGCAGGTGGTGAGCTTCCTCAATGAATACCTGTCGGAGATGGCCGAGGCGGTCAAACCCTGGGGCGGCTACATCAATAATTTTATCGGCGATGCCATCGTGGTGATCTTCGGCGCACCCATTGCCGCGCCGGGCCGCGAATGGGCGGCCGTGGCGGCCGCGATGGAGATGCGCGATCGGCTCGGCACGCTCAACGACCTGCGCGAGCTGCGCGGCGAGCGCAGGCTGGAAAGCGGTATCGGCATCAGTACCGGCGAAGTGGTGGCCGGCCAGGTCGGTTCGATGGACCGCTTCCTCTATACCGTCATCGGCGATGCGGTCAATGTCGCCGCCAGGCTGGAGGCGCTGACCAAGGATCTGCAACGCGCCATCCTGATCAACCCCAGTACCTTCGAAGGCATACGCAACCGGCCGGAAGCGCGCGTCGAAGGCATGGGCCGGCATATATTGAAGGGCCGCCGCGAAGCGATTGAAGTCTATGCCGTTACCCGTGCGAGTTAGATTCCCCACCCCCCAAAATTTACCGTTTTCCGTCGCGGCCCCAACTATGCTTTAGCGTCATCTGCTCAGCCGGGTATCGTCTTGAAGCACCTACTCCTGCCTAGTCTTGCCGTCCTCGCTGCGCTGCCGGCGGCGACCGCCGAGCTGCCGCCCACGCCGGGTAGCGTCGAGCAATCCTTAAGGCGGCCGGAGGCGCCGTCCCGCCCGGCCACCGAGCTGCTGTTCCGGCGCGAAGACGGCGGTAGCGAACATGACCCCAACGACCGGCGCTTCCGGGTCAACGCCTTCGACTTCCATGGCAACACCGCCTTTGCCGGCTTCCGCCTCAAGCGCGTGATGGAGCGCTTCGTGGATAGGGAATTGAACCTCTACGACCTGGGCCGTGCCGCCGACGCCGTCACCGAGTTCTACCAGCGTATGGGCTACCCCTTGGCACGGGCGCTGGTGCCCGCGCAGCGGGTCGTTGACGGACGGGTGCGCATCGATGTGGTGGAAGGCGTGCTCGGCGAAATCAAGGTGGCGGGCAAGCATGGCTATCGCGGCGATACCCTGTTGCAGCGGGGTGGCAGCTTGGCGCCGGGCGCACCCATCCTGCAGGCTCCCCTGGAACAGAAGCTGCTGATCCTGAACGATCAGCCGGGCCTGAAAGCCCGTGCGACGCTGGTGCCGGGCAAGCAATACGGCAGCACCGACCTGCTGCTGCAGGTCGAGGAGAAGCGCCTGAGCCTGGATGTGGCGGTGACCAATGCCGCCCGTGAAAATATCGGCCAGACCCGGCTGGACCTGAACAGCGCCTGGAATAATCCACTGGGCATCGGTGACCAGCTGAGCCTGCGCGGCATCGTCAGTGAACGGAGGCTGCTCAAATACGGCAAACTGGCCTACAGCCTGCCGCTGGGCGACGACGGCAGCCGCCTCAGCCTCAGCCACGCGCGTATCGCCTACCACGTGGCCGGCGCACTGAGCGAGCTGGAACTCGCCGGCCGGGTGAAGACCTCGGAACTGAGTTATACCCTGCCCATGCTGCGTTCGCGCCAGCACGACCGCAGCGTGGGCATCAGCGCCAACTATCGCGAATTGCGGCAAACCAGCCTGGGTACCGAGCTGGCGAAAAACCACCTGGCCACCCTCAGCGCACATTGGAACGAACGCTGGCAGGACGACGCCGGCACCAATTGGAGCACCCGCGTCAGTATTTCCGGCAACGGCCATTCCACCCGTACCAGCGATCGCGCCTACACCGCTGCGCAGCTCCAGTGCCAGGCCGATGCGAGCCTATGCGTACCACTGCCCCCGCTGCGCCAGGATGCCGAGCGATTTCGGCTGGAAGCCACCCTCCAGGCCAGCGCCGCCATCACCAGCCGCTGGGACGCGCATATCAAGGCCCAGCTGGTACACAGCCGCGAGCGGCTACCCGATAGCGACAAGTTCGACCTGGGCGGACCGGATAGCGTACGCGCCTATCGGCCATCGGAACTGCGTGGCGACAGCGGCAACAGCCTGACCGTGGAACTGCGGCATCCCATGGTCTTGCTGAACCGCGCGGCGCAGGCGAGCGTGTTCATCGACTATGGCCGCGTGATCAACAAGCAGGGTGGGCTGCGCAACGGCGACGGCGAGATCGGCGGCGCCGGTGTCGGACTGACGGTCTACCCTAGCGGCAATAGCACGGTTAAAGTGGAATACGCGCGCCCCTTTACCAACGAGCGCAGCGATGACGGCAAACGTGGCCGGCTGTGGTTCAACTTGAGCGCGAGTTTCTGATGGTCTCCGCCATCCCCTTCCGTCCCTCCCTGATGGCCATCGCCTGTGCGATGGCCTTGTCCGTGCGGGCGGAACTGCCCCGTGACCCCACCGTGGTGGCCGGCCAGGTGGCGATCGAACAGCAAGGCGCGCTGGTCCGGCAGTTTTCCGACAAGGCCATTATCGATTGGCGCCAATTCAATATCGGCGCCGATCAATTGATGCGCTTTTTGCAGCCGGGCAGCCGGTCCATCATCCTCAACCGTGTGACCGGTAACGATCCCTCCAGCATCCTCGGCCAATTGCAGGCCAATGGCCGCGTGTTCCTGGTCAATCCCAACGGCGTCTATTTCGGCGCCAATGCCCGCGTCGACGTCGGCGCCTTGCTGGCCACCAGCTACGCAATCCGAAACGAGGATTTCCTGGCCGGCCGCTATCGCTTCCTTGCCGCCGGCCAGGCCGGCCAGGTCCGCAATGACGGCAGGCTGCGCGCGGCGGATGGCGGCTTTGTCGCCCTGGCCGGCAGCCGGGTGGCGAACCATGGCCTGGTGGAAGCCAGATTGGGCAGCGTGCTGCTGGCCTCCGGCCAGGCGCTGGAACTGGATCTGGCCGGCGATGGCCTGATCGGCTATGTGCTGGACCCCGCGGTGGCCGGCTCGCTGGTCGGCGTGGACAACGCCGGCAGCATCCTGGCCGACGGCGGCCGGGTGGTCTTGGCGGCCAGCGCCGCGCGCGCCGTGGCCGGCAGCGCGGTCAATCACAGTGGCCTGATCCGTGCTGCCGGCGTGGCGGAACGCAACGGTGTCATCGAATTGCTTGCGCAAGACGGTGAGGTGAACGTCAGCGGCGCAGTGCATGCCGATAGCGCCCAAGGCAGCGGCGGCCGGGTAGCACTATACGGACGGCAAGTGGGCGTGGCCGGCAGCGCCGCCTTGTCGGCGGATGGCCGCGATGGCGGTGGCACGCTATTGATTGGCGGCGATTGGCAAGGTAGCGGCCCCGTTACCGCGCAGCACACCACGGTGGCCGCCGGGGCCCGCTTCAGCGCCGATGCGCTGGAACGGGGACAGGGTGGCAAAGTCGTGGTCTGGGCCGATGGCCGGACCGAGTTCGCCGGTTCCATCAGCGCCCGCGGCGGGCGCCGGGCGGGCGATGGCGGCCAGGTCGAGGTGTCTGGCAAGCATGCCCTGCGCTACGACGGCAAGGTGGATACCCGCGCCGATGCGGGCCTTACCGGACAGCTGCTGATCGATCCGGCCACCTTGACCGTGGTGGACGCCGCCACCGCCGGTACCGATGAAATCACCCGCGCCTCGCTCGAAGCGATCGTGGCCACCAGCAATGTCAGCCTGGTGGCCGATGGCCTGATCACCATCAACAATATGGCCGGCAACCTGATCAACCTGAAGCAAACCGGCGGCAATAGCGTCACCATGCAATCGACCGCCTCGGGCGGTATCAAGTTTCTCGACGTCAATGACGAGATCCGCACCGCCGGCGGCAGCATCACCTTGCAGGCACTGGGCAGCGGTTCGCTCCAGCTGGGTAAGCTGACGTCCAACGGCGGCGCCATCAATCTCAAATCGGCCGCCAACGCCCTGCTGGGCAACGATGTGCGGGCGACCGGCGGCAGCATTACGCTGGATATGGGCAACGGGGTGGCGCAGTCCACCGCCAAGGGCCTGTACACCACCAATGGCTTGTTATTGAAAGGCAGCGGCTATTTCAAGCTGCTCAGTTACAACGACAACGGCAATTTCTACCAATCCTTCAACCAGATAGGCAACCTGGCCGCCAGCCTCAGCGGCGGCTCGGTCCAGTTTTCCCACAATGGCGCCTTCACGGTCGGCAGCGTGGCCGGCGTCAATGGCATCCAGACCAGCGGTGCATCGGTCCAGATCTACAACAACAACGGCTTGACCCTGAGCCAGGACTTCAATGTCGGCGGCGGGTCCATCTTCATGCTCGCCGGCAGCAATGGCGTCAACCAGACCGGCGGCAGCGTGATTGCCGATGGGCTGATCCTGAGCGGCGCGGGTACCTTTACGCTGAACCAGGCCAATAACGATCTCAATGTCCTCACCGCCTCGGTGACCGGCGCGGTCACCTTCCGCGACAAGGACAATCTGGCGGTCGGCAATGTCTGGGGCTGGAGCAAGGGCATCAGTACCGGCGGCAACAACCTGACCCTGACCACCGGCGCGCCCATCGCCACGCCCGATTACAACAAGACCCAGGGCGACGCGGCCAATCCGGCCAGCCTGAAGATCGACGAGAATATCAATGTCGGCAGCGGCCTGGTGCGGCTGAACCTGGATGCCGGCGGCGTCCTGCAGCGCAACGAAGCCAATGTGTCGGACGGCTCCATTACCGCCGGTTCGCTGCTGGTCAGCGACGGCAGCAGCACGAGCAAGGTCAACCAGGTCAGCCTGTCCAACGGCTATAACGCCATCAACACGCTGGCGGCCCGCCTGAACGGTTCTTTTTTCTATACCGGCGCGGGTAACAACCAGACAACCGTCACGATAGGCAGCGTCGGCGGTGTAAGCGGAATCCGCACCACCTCCAATACCATTATCGCGGCGGCCACCACCAATCCGGACAAACCCGCCACCTACAACCCGAACGATGTCGCCCTCTCGATAGGCGGCAATCTCAATATCGACAGCGCCATCGAAGCACTGCGGGAAAGCGGCGGGACCAGGTACACCGGCTCGGTAACGGTAGGGATAGGCGGCGACTACACCGCCAGGACGGCCGGCGGTATCGTGATCAAGGCCAATTCGCTGGGCGTATTGGGCGAGGTCGGCCAGGGCACCTTCAATATCAAGAGCTTTGTCGAGACCCTGGTCGCCGGCGGCGGCAAGAACACGGTGATCGACAACAGCAGCTATACCGGCCTGCTGGCCGCCGCCGCCATCGGCGCGGTCAGCGATGCCATCGACGTGGATGTACCGGCCGCACCTGGCTCCAGCGGCAGCAGCTCGGCCGGCTCGGGCTCCCCGCCCATCGGCAGCGGCGGCAGCGCCGGCGGCGGTACCACGCAAACCTTGTCGGTCACCGAAATCAACAAACCGGTCGGCAACTTCTATCTGACCACCGGCGACGATCTGCGCATCGTCAAATTGAACAGCCAGGGCGACAATCTCTTTCTGCGCGCCAACAATGTCGATGTCGTGCTGGATGCGGCCACCAAGGACGGCGCCCGCATCATCCTGCAGCCCTACGGCCTGAATCGCAGCGTCAAGATCCAGAAGGACGACCCGGCCAGCCCCTTCAACGTCAACCCCGCCATCAGCGACCCGGACCTGCGCTATGTGTCGGGCTATACCACCGACACCACCTACAGCTGGGAAACCCTGCTGAAGTTCAGCAACCTGACGTCCACCTTCTATATCGGCTCCCTGCCCTACGTGATTACCGATGCCACCGCGGTCGCCGTGGGCGGCACCCATTTCACCGGCAATATCCGCATCGGCCAGAATGGCGCGGCCGATCTGTCCTACCGCAGCCTGTCGGCGCAGACCGATGGCGATATCACCACCGATGCGGTCGGACCGCTCTACAACCTGCGCTTGCTGGGCCGCAATCTGCTGGTGAACGGCTTTTCCACCTTCGGCGACAAGATCCATTTTATTTCGGACAGCCTGGCGATGAATGGCGCCGACAGCCAGTACATCAGCGCCGACAATGTCAAGGTCACGCTGCGCAACCTGGGCGACCAGACCATCTGGGTGGGACCGCGTCCCGGCAATGCCGCCTTCGGCAACGAAACCGAGTACACCGAAGCGGTCCTGCGCAAGTTCAACGACAAGGCCACCCTGATCATCAGCGGTACCGACGATATGCCCTTCGGCAGCTCGCCTACCCGTTACTCGCAGGTCTACACCGATATCCACGTCGCCAACAGCGGCAGCTTCGGCCTGGGCAATCGCAAGCTGGTATTGGACACCCCCAATTCCATCACGGTGCACAACACGCCCCCGTCATTACCAGCAAGGGCAAGACCGGCAAGGCCGGCGGCTTATGGACGGGCTGCGATAACGGCGTCAGCAATTGCGGCGAAACCAATCCGCCGATAGAGAGCACGCCGGACGGCGGCGACAACAGCGACAGCGACGGAGATGGCGGCGGCGGCGGCGATACCGACACCGGTCCGACCACGGGACCCGGCAACGGCAACGGCGGCAATCCCGGCGCCGACCCTGGCCCTACCCCGGTCACCCCCGGCACACCGGACGACGATACCGGCACGGTCGATGATCCCACGCCACCCGGCACGGTCACGCCCCCGGGTACGACCCCGATCACGCCTACTCCACCCCGCGGCGGCCCGATTACACCCACCCCGCCCGACGGCACGCCGGGTACGCCCGTGATCATTCCGCAACTGCCCGACGATGGCGGCATCGGTGGCGCCGGCGGTGGCGGCAGCTCCGGTGGCGGAGGCGGCAGTGGCAGCGGCGGGGGTGGCGGCGGTAGTGGCACGGGCGGCGGCGGTGGCGGCTCGGGTGGTGGTGGCGGCGGCACGGGAGGGTCCGGCGACGGCACGGGTAGCGGTGGCAGCGGCAATGATGGTTCCGGCGCGGGTTCGGGCGGGTCCGGCTCGGGTGGATCGGGCTCGGGTGGTTCAGGTAGCGGCGGCTCTGGCTCCGGCGGCGGCTCCGGTGGAGCCGGGTCGGGTGGCTCAGGTGGCGGCTCCGGCTCGGGTTCAGGTAGCGGCGGCGCGAACGACGGCAGTGGGGGCGGCGGTTCCGGCTCGGGCAACGACGGCAGCGGTGGCGGCGGTGCCGGCAGCGGCGGTTCGGGCAGCGGCTCAGGCGGCGGGGGAAGTGGTAGTGGCGGCTCGGGCAGCGGTTCCGATGGCTCGGGTGGCGGTGGCCAGGGCAATGGCGGCGGAAATGGCGGCAGCGGCTCCGGCTCAGGTAGCGGCGGTGCGAACGATGGCAGTGGGGGCGGCGGTTCCGGCTCGGGCAACGATGGCAGCGGTGGCGGCGGTGCCGGCAGCGGCGGTTCGGGCAGCGGCTCAGGTGGCGGGGGAAGTGGTAGTGGCGGCTCGGGCAGCGGTTCCGATGGCTCGGGTGGCGGTGGCCAGGGCAATGGCGGCGGAAATGGCGGCAGCGGCTCCGGCTCGGGTAGCGGTGGCGCGAACGACGGCAGTGGGGGCGGCGGTTCCGGCTCGGGCAATGACGGCAGCGGAGGCGGCGGCGCCGGCAGCGGTGGTTCGGGTAGCGGCTCGGGCGGCGGCGGCAGTGGTAGCGGTGGCTCCGGCAGCGGTTCGGATGGCTCGGGTGACGGCGGCCAAGGCAATGGCGGGGGGAACGGCGGCAGCGACTCGGGTTCGGGTAGCGGCGGCGCGAACGACGGCAGTGGGGGTGGCGGCTCCGGCTCGGGTAATGACGGCAGCGGTGGCGGCGGCGCCGGCAGCGGTGGTTCGGGCAACGGCTCCGGTAGCGGGGGCAGTGGTAGCGGCGGATCGGGCAGCGGTTCCGATGGTTCGGGCAACGGCGGCCAGGGCAATGGCGGCAGCGGCGGCGGTTCCGGATCGGGCTCGGGCAGCGGCGGTGCCAACGATGGTAGTGGCGGAGGCGGTTCCGGCACAGGCGACGGCAATGGCGGCGGAGCCGGCGGCGGCGGATCGGGCAGCGGTTCAGGCGGCGGTGGGTCGAGCGGCGGCGGATCGGGTTCCGGGTCCGGTGGCGACGGTTCCGGCTCGGGTTCAGGCTCGGGCAATGACGGTGGCGAGGGCGGCGGGTCGGGTGGCGGCTCCGGCAATGATGGCGGCAACAATGGCGCCGGCGGCGGCGGTTCCGATAACGGCTCGGGCAATGGTGGTTCAGGCAACGGCGGCTCCGGTGGCGGCGGCTCGGGCAATGGCTCGAGTGGTGGTGGTGGCGCGGACGGCGCAAGCGGCTCGGGAAGTGGCGGCCAGGACGATACGGGTGGCGGGAGCGGCGGTTCCGGCGGAAGCGATGATGGCAGCGGCGCGGGACACGGCGGCTCGAAAGGCCATGACGATGGTAGTCGCGATGGCGGTGGAGGGGGACGGCAAGGTGGCGGTGACGGCGGCGGCGACGGCCGGGACGGTGGTGGCAACGACAATGGCCAGGACTCCGGCAAAGGCGGCGGTGGAACGGCCAGTGCCGATGCCGGGCTCCCCTGTACCGAAATGCCGCTGAACAAACGCCCGGTCGATGACAAGGCCGCCGGCGAGGTCGATCTCAGCGGCGGCAAGGGCCTGGTCAAGCTAAAGGGTGAAGGCGTCAATATTCGCCGCGACTGCCAACGCAACAAGGACAAGGCGGGAGGAGTAAAAGCAGCACTTAAATAACGGCGGTTTGACGAGTAGTGCCTTGTACAGTACCGACCGCTAATCTAAGACTAAGCATAAACCCCCGGCGATCCGCAGTGCAGGTAGAGCTGATCCCGGCAGAGGATGGAATGGTCGCCAGTCGGACCGGACCGAGGGAGGCGTAGCCAGGACTCGCTACGCGCCCGTGCAATCGCAGCCGCTGTCCGGACACCTCAGCAATGTCGCAACGCACCTCACCATGGGGATCACGCGCCATGCCACAAGCAAACCCGATCGCACCCTGCCTCGCCGTGCTGCTCTGTGGCGCCCCCGCCCTGGCCGACGATGGTCCGGCGGTGTCGGAAACCGTTTCCGTCTTCGGCAATCGCCAAAGCCGCCAGGTCCAGAATATCAGTGCGGATGACCAGGACAAGGCCCTGCCGGGCAGCAGTCCCTTGAAGACGCTGGAAAAACTGCCCGGCATCAATTTCCAGTCGGCCGATGCCTTCGGCAGCTACGAATGGTCGGCCCGCTTCGGTATGCGCGGTTTCGGCCAGAATCAGATCGGCTTTACGCTCGATGGCATTCCGCTTGGCGATATGAGCTATGGCAACAATAACGGCCTGCATATCAGCCGGGCCATCGCTTCGGAAAACATGGGCCGGGTAGCCGTGTCGCAGGGCGCCGGTGCATTGGGCCTGGCTTCGTCCAGCAACCTCGGCGGCACCGTCCAGTTCTATTCCTTGCCGCCGGCCGAGCAATTCGGCTTCCGCGTGTCCCAAACCCTGGGCAGCCACCACACATCGCACAGTTTCGCCCGCATCGATAGCGGCGCCTTGACCGCCGGCACCAAGCTGGCATTCAGCGTCAGCCGGCATCGGGCCGACAAGTGGAAAGGCGATGGCGGCCAGGACCAGGATCAATACAATCTCGCCTGGGCGCAGCCGCTGCATGCCCATCGCCTCAGCGGCTTCTACAACTATTCCGACCGCAGCGAAACCGATTACCAGGATATGTCGCTGGAAATGAAAGACCGGCTGGGCTACGACTGGGACAATTACGCGCCCGACTGGCAGCGCGCGGTCGATGCCGCCAACGGCCAATTCCGTGGCGCCGTCAACAACCTCGACGATGCCTATTACCTGGGCCGTGGTTTGCGGCGCGACCGCCTGGGTGGGCTGACGCTGGAATTGAATCCGGCGCCGGCGCTGCAGTTCAAGAGTACCTATTACCATCACAGCAACCAGGGCCAGGGCCACTGGTACACCCCCTACTCGCCTTCTTCGGCCACCGTGCCCATTTCCATCCGCACCACCGAATACGATATCGATCGGGACGGTATCCTGGTGGACGGCCGCTGGCAGTGGGAGGATCACGCGCTCAGCGCCGGCTTCTGGCTGGAACGCAGCCGCCATGGTGCGACCCGTAACTTCTATGCCGTGCAGGGCCCCGAAGATACCAACCGCTTTCTTGACCGCCCCATGTCGACCGGTTTCAAGCAAGATTTCCTGACCACCACCCAGCAGTTCTATCTGCAGGACAGTCTTACCCTTCTCTCGGACAAACTGCGCCTGAACTTTGGTTTCAAAAGCCCCCGGATCAATATCAAGTCGACCAGTCTGGTCGGTAGCCGCGCTGCCGGACAACTGCTCGCCCGCAAACGCCTGCTACCGCAAATCGGCTTCAATTACGCAATGGCTCCCGGCTCGGAGTGGTTCGGCAGCCTGTCCCGCAATATGCGCGCCTACCAACCCGGCGTCAGTGGTCCTTTTTCGCAAACCCAAACCGCCTTTGACCTGACCGCCCACCAGCTCAAGCCGGAAACCTCGACCGTACTCGACCTTGGCTACCGCTTCAAAAGTGGCGAATGGCAGGGTGCGGTGGCGGTCTATGCCGCCGACTTCAAGGACAGGATCTTGAATATCGCCCTGTGCAGCGGCATCGTCGGCTGCCCCAACACCATCGCCAATATCGGCAAGGTATCCACCCATGGCATGGAGGTCGCTACCAACTGGGCATTCGACAAGCAATGGAATTGGTTCAACGCCTTGACCTTCAACCGTTCGCTCTATCGATCCGATTACCTGGACAACGGCAAACTGATCGCCATTTCCGGCAAGCGGGTGGTGGATAGTCCGCAATGGATGTTCAATACCGAGCTATCGATGGATGCCGCCCCCTGGTTTGCCCGCATCGGCGGCAAATATTCCGGCAAGCGCTATTACACTTATCTTAACGACAGCCCCCTTGCGGGCTATTGGGTTGGCAGCCTGTCCATGGGTTACAAGTACAAGAGCGGAGGTCCCTTGCGCGAGATGGAATTGCAGCTGAATGTCGACAACCTGCTGAACAAGCGCTACTTCAGCACGACCGGCAGTAACGGCTATGTCACCAGCGATCCGGCCGGCACCTTCGCCACCTCGCTCACCGGTGCGCCGCGCCAGGTCTTCCTGAGCCTGAGCGGGCGCTTTTGAGCGGAAAGAAAGGGCGGCAGCCGTCCCGCCGAAGGATAGATCCGATGGCTTTTTTGAATTGCGGTCCCTGGCTTGCGGGACTGTTGGCGGCGAGCACGATGATTTCCCCTGCCGTAGCCGAGGAAATTGCGCCCACTGAAGCCTGGCGCGGCAGCCACCGTATCGAAGCATGCGATGATCAGGCCGAGTTTCCGCCGTATACCTATATCGAGCGGGTTGCCGGGGTCAAAACCGATATCGTTACCGGTATCAGCTATGAATTGCTCGCGACCATGCTGCAAAGGCGCGGTTTGTCCCTCCGTATCACCTTATTACCGTGGAAGCGCTGCGTGGAGGAGGTGCGGACCGGCAGATTCCACGTCCTGCTGAATGCCACGATGACGCCGGACCGGGCGGTCAATTACCATGGCGTGGGGCCCCATGCCACCCTGTGGACCTACTACTTCTACTCCCGCAAGCTGCATCCCGATGGACTGGCCATCCGAACCTTGGCGGACCTGCGCAAATACCGCATCTGCGGCATGATGGGCTACAACAGCGAAGAGCCTTACGGTCTGCCCAAGGGTTTTGTCGATCAGGGTTCGAGCGATTTCGGCTCGATGATCAGGAAGGTCCTGGCCGGCCATTGCGATCTATTCAACGAGTCGCTCGACGTCATGCAGGGCTTCGCCAAGATCGGCCGCCCGCTGCTGGATGATCCGCAACTGGCGGTCAAGATCCTGCCGCCGGAGTTGAAGCCGGCCGAGTATTACTTCCTGGTATCGCGCTTGCATCCGCAGGGCCGGGCACTGGCGGAGCTCTTGGATAGCGAGTTGAAACAGATGAAGGCCTCGGGCGAATTGAAACGCCTCCGCGAGAAATTCCTCAAGTCCCCGTAGTGCCGCCCGCCCGCAAGGCACACGCTGTCGGTGGCCGCGCATACCACTTGCCCGGCTCGCCTTCATACAGCGTGACGCTGAACCAGACGTCCCAAGCGAAGCCGATATCCTGCTGGTCGCCATTGGCGAGGGCCCGCATGCTGAACAAGCCGCCCGGCACGGCATTGCCGCTGGCCAAATGAAGCGCGGGCGAGGCCGTGGCGGACTTGCAGGCCAGGGCGGGATCGAATATCCGCACTTCGCGGCTGATGCCGACCTGATTGGCATCGCTGTCGCGGGCCTGGTAGCTGCATGTGTAATGTCCCACCCGGCTGCTGTCCACCTGGCTGCAATCGGCCGTCACCGGCAACTTGCCGTCTTCGCTATCGCTGGCCGTCGCGCCCGGATCAATAAACGCCTGCCCTAGCGCTATGTGCAAGGGATTGTGGCCCAGTAGCGCGATGGTGGGCGGCTGGGCCGCGCGCGGATGGCGCGAGAAAAAGTCCCAGACGATATCGGGATAGCTCGGTCCGTCGCGCATCGCCCACTTGCCGTTCTTCCCTTCGCTGCCGCCTATCCAATAATGCCCATGATCGGTATCGGCCGTATTGGGCGTGCGCAAGGGACCGCGATAGAAAACCGTCTCGACCAGCGACGGTCCTGTCCCCTGCCCATCGGCGTGATAGACCGAATGCAGACAGCCATAATCGTCATCGCCGTAAACCGGCGCGCAAGGCTTCTGCGCCGTCAGGGTCCGCGCCGGCGTATCGTGGCCGACGCTACCGAACAGCTTCAGATGGGCATCGCGCAGCCGCGATGCCGCCGCCGCGATAACCGTGCAGTCTTTTTCGTTCTGCAGTACCAGCAGCGGAATGGCATGCGGGTGATCAAGTTCTGTCCGCATCTCCCTCACCACTCGATCAAGGGGATGCAGGCTGGCGAAACCCGGACAGCTGTAGGAAACCGAGGCGGGGTCCTCGCCGTAGGGCAGGCCGGCCGCAGTGGCGACAGCACTCCAATACTCATTGTGCGTAATGGCCGCCACCACGCTGATGGCGCCGCCCGAGGACAAGCCGGTAAGAAAACGGCGCTTGGGGTCCACCGGAAAACGCCCCTCCACTTCCAGCCCGATGCGATGCAGGTCCTCCGGTTCACCGCGCCCCTGGTGGCGATGCGCGTCGAACCAGAAGCCCCAGCAATTCTGCGTGCGCAGGCCGTCGTAACTGGTGATGTAGGGCGTCACCAGGATAAAGCCATGGCGGTCGGCCGCCGCGCGCAATCCCCAGTCGCGCATCACGTCGCCGCTGTCCTGGCGGCAGCCGTGCAGGGCCATCACCATGGGCGCCGGCTGCGCCAGTCCGGCCGGCAGATAGACCTGGTAATCGCGGTTGCGCGAACCCGGATAGTCGCGGGCTTGAAATTGGAAGGATTGCAGCGTACCGGCAAGCGCCACCACGGACAGCAATGTCCAAAGCGCCGCCAGGGTAGCCAGTCTGAAATTGCAAGGCATGGCTCGCCGCCTCCTGCGGCCGGCCATCCATCGCGCTCGCCCTTACTTCGGCAGGACACGGGACAGCCTGTTTTTATCGGTGTCCTACTATAGTCGATACGTATGCCGCAGGTGTGCGCATCGCATGCCGGAACACCGGCCTCCATTGCGGATGGGAATATTGTCCATCGAGTATCTATGATGAAACTGTTCGCCTAAGCCGTGGCGATTTACCGTCAATCATAAAAACAAGCGGGGCAAATTTTGGAGCGGGGCGACGTTTCCAGTCGAGCGGCGCCGGGACAGAGGAATTCGGCATGAATGAACAGGTGGCAAGCGATATCGACAGGCGTCGCCTGTCAGCGCTCCTGCCCATGGCGGAAGCGGAAGGCGCTCTGTTGCATCAACAGCAATTGCTGCACAGCATCCTGTCCTCGCTGCCGGAACAAGTGCTGGTATTGGACAACTGCGGCCGCATCGTACTGACCAATTCGGCCTGGGAGCGCTATCGCCAGGAACAGGCATCGCCCGATTCGCTGCATACCCCGACCCACGGCGATAACTTCATCGATTTCCTGGTGGGTCGCCACCATCCCTTTGCCGGCAGGCTTCTGCTGGGCATCTGCGATGTCATGGATTTGCGCAAGCTGCAATTCAGTTTCGAATACCGCGATGACAGCCTGGACAGCCACGATTGGTTTTCGCTCAAGGTGACGCCCTGGCTGGGTGCGGCCGGCGGCGTGGTGATCAGCCAAACCGATATCAGCCGCAGCAAGCGGCTTTCCGCCGAGCATGAGCGGCTGATCGCCCTCGCGGAAAACACCAGCGACCTGATCGCCATCAGCGATATCGACGGACGCATCAGCTATCTGAACCAGGCCGGCCGCACGTTTTTCGGCCGTGCCGCCATGGACCCGCGCGGCGAATTCCAGACTTTGGCCTGGCTCAGCGCGATGCAGCCGCTATTGACCGAGCAAGGTCAATGGTCGGGCGAGTCCAGTTTGACGCGCCAGGATGGCGTGGAGGTGCCGGTGCTGATGGTTTTACTGGCCCACTGCGACCGCCAGGGAAATATCAGCCATATTTCCGGTATCGCTCGCGATATAAGCGAACTCCGCCGCAGTGCCGTCGAGCTGGAAAACCGCAATGCCGCCTTGGTGGCGCTCAACCAGCAGTTGGCCGAGATGCAGGACCAGCTGCTGCAATCCGAGAAGCTGGCCTCGCTGGGGCAATTGGCGGCCGGTGTGGCGCACGAGATCAACAATCCCATCGGCTATGTCAATTCCAACCTGGCTTCCTTATCCAACTATCTGCAGCGCCTGTTTCGGTTGATCGGCAGCTACGAGTCGGTCCTGGACAAGCTTGCCGACGATGACTGCAAGGCCGCCGTGCAAGCCGAACGGGAGGCGCTGGATTATGCGTTCCTGCGGGACGATCTGACGGCCTTGCTGGATGAATCGCTGGAAGGGGTCACCCGGGTAAAGAAGATCGTCGAGGACCTGAAAGGCTTTTCCCGCACCTGCTCCGAAGCCGATTGGGAAGAGGCCGACCTGCATGCCGGCCTGGATAGCACGCTCAACATCGTCCAGAACGAACTCAGGTACAAGGCCGAAGTGGTCAAGGCTTATGGCCAGCTGCCCAAGGTCGAATGCATGTTGCCGCATTTGAACCAGGTGTTCATGAATATGCTGATCAATGCCAGCCATGCCATCGAGGACGTCGGCACGATCTGGATCCGGACCGACATCCTCGGCGAGGAAGTTTGCGTGGAGATCCGGGATAACGGCAGCGGCATCGCGCCACAGCATCTTTCCCGCATTTTCGACCCTTTCTACACCACCAAGCCGATAGGCAAAGGGACGGGCTTGGGCCTATCTTTGTCTTACGGCATCGTCAAAAAGCATCACGGCCGCATCGATGTGGAAAGCCAGCCCGGCCAAGGCAGCACTTTCCGAATCTGGTTACCAATCCGGCAAAACAGCCCTGCCGCGGCGCAATCCCCGGCCAGGCAGGGGGAAGCGCCCACCAGCGCGGCGTAAAACCATACAACCGAGGGGTAGATGCATGGAACAGCAGGTGCGCCAAGAAATGCTGGCCGAAGAGGGCGGGCAGGCCGAACCACCCTTCAGCCTGCTCGCCGTGGACGACGAGAGCAATATTCTGGCCTCCCTGCGCAGGCTGTTCCGGCCGCATGGCTATCGCATCCTTACCGCCGGTAGCGGCAAGGAAGGCCTGGCGCTGCTGGAAACGGAGCAGATCGACCTGGTGATCTCGGATATGCGCATGCCCGAAATGGATGGCGCGCAATTCCTTACCCAGGTGCGTAATCGCTGGCCCGACACGGTGCGCATCCTGCTCACCGGCTATGCCGATATCAGTTCGACGGTGGAAGCGATCAACAAGGCGCAGATCCATCGCTATATCGCCAAACCGTGGGATGAAAACGAATTACTCGATACCGTCCGGCAGTCCCTGGAACTGAAAGGCCTGCAACGCGAGAAAAAACGCCTCGATTCCCTGCTGGAGCAGCGCAACAACGAGCTATTGGTACTGAACACCAGTCTGGAAGCCAAGGTCCAGGAGCGCACCGCCGCCTTGGAACAAGCCATGCTGCTGGTGGAATCCTCGCACGAAAAACTGAAGAAAAGCTTTCTCACTTCCATCCGCATCTTCGCCAACCTGATCGAGTTGCGCGAAGGCAAACTGGCCGGCCATAGCCGCCGGGTAACCGAGATGAGCCGACATTTGGGGCAGATCATGGGTCTGGCGGAAAACGCCATCCAGGATCTGGTGGTTGCATCCTTGCTGCATGACATCGGCAAGCTGGGCCTGCCGGACGTGCTGCTCAGCAAACCTTTCGCCACGCTGACCTCGGATGAGCGGCTGCTGTACGTCAAGCATCCGATCAAGGGCCAGCAGGCCTTGATGGCGCTGGACACGCTGGAGGAAGCCGCGCTGATCATCCGGAGCCACCATGAGCGCCACGATGGCCTGGGTTACCCCGACCAATTGAACGGCGAGCAGATCCCGCTGGGCGCACGCATCCTGGCCTTGGTCAATGACTACGACGGCCTGCTGAACGGCACCCTGCTGCCGCGTATCTTCACCAAGGAAGAAGCGGTCAAGGCCATCATGGACGGTAGCGGCCGCCGCTACCACCCGGACGTGGTGGCCGCCTTCGTCGAATTCAATACCTCTCCGCCGGATGAGGAGACGCCGACCGAGCGGGAAATCAGCAGCCGTGAATTGTCGCCCGATATGGTTCTGGCGCGCGATCTGATCAGCCCGGCCGGCACCCTCTTGCTTGCCAAGGATTACCAGCTGAGCCAACGGGCGATCGACCGCATTCGGCGCTATGAGGAAGTGGAAAGCTGCGCCCTGAAGTGCCATGTCAAAACGGAGTAAGCCATGAGTCGCATACTGCTGGTCGACGATGAAGCCAATATCCTGACCGCCTTGAGACGCTGCCTGATGGCGCGCGACGACTTTGACGATACGGTTCCCGATTACCAACTCGATGCCTTCACCTCGCCGCAAGCGGCTTTGAAGGCCGCCGAGCTGAATGAGTATGAGCTGGTGGTGTCCGATTACCGCATGCCGGAGATGGATGGGGTGCGCTTTCTTACCGAGCTGCGCTATATCCAGCCGGATTGCATCAGCCTGATCCTGTCCGGCATGACCGACCTGGACGGCTTGGTACGGGCCATCAACCAGGCATCCATCCACCGCTTTATCTCCAAACCCTGGAACGACATCGAGTTGCGGGCCAGCGTGACCGGCGCGCTGGCGCAACGGCGGCTGCAACTGGAAAACCAGCGGCTGGCCGACGAGGTTCGGCAACTCCATACCCGCGCATCCAACCAGGCCGCCGAACTGGCCAGGCTGGAGCGTGAAAGTCCCGGCATCACCAAGGTGCAATGGGGCCCCGACGGCTCGGTCCTGCTCGACGACGATATCGCCTAGGGCAGGACGACGATGGCCAGCGCCTACCCTATTCCTCGTCCTTTCTGGCTGTTCGTCTCGCCGCTCAGGCTATTCCTTGTGGCCGGCGTGATCATTGCCCTGCCCTTTATCGTCTTCACCTGGCTGGCGGAGCAACAGACGCGCGAGACCGTCTGGGCCGAAGCCAAGGCGCGCAACGAGACCATGGCCAATCTGGCGCAGAAGGTAGTGCGCAACGCCTTCCGGGGCATGGCCGAGTATGTCACCCTGCTATCGACACACGATGGCATTGCCCGCGCCATCCAGTCGGGCGACCGCGAGTTCGTCCAATCCCATCTGAAGACTTTCGTCGAGCATAGCGCGCAATTCCACCGCGTGATTATCACCTCCCCTGACGGCAGCCTGCTGTTCGACTATCCAGTCGACCCCAGCGTCAAAGGCCTCAATTACGCCTATCGGGACTGGTATCGCGGCGTCAGGCGCAGCGGCCAATTCTACGTATCGCAGATCTACCGGCGCGCCGAAGCCGGCCAACCCTATGTCGTAGCGGCTACCATGCCAATACGCGATGAACAGGGCGCTATCGTGGCCTACCTGGTGGGGCAATTGGAACTGGGCACCCTGACCGACTGGATCAACCAGCTTAATCCGAACCGGCATACCCACCTGCTGCTGGCCGACTCGTCCGGCCAAGCCGCCGGCGTAGGCAACAAGACGCCGGAAGACTGGCGTGGCCATGCGCAACTCAAGCACGCCCTGGAAAGCAGCAAGGCCGGCCGCAGCGGCATGGTGGAGACCAACGACCCCGTCTCCGGCAAACCCGCCCTGGTCACTTATGCGCCGGTTCCACCGTATGGCTGGACCGTCGTCATCAGCCAGGAAAAATCCGAAATTCTCGCCCCGCTGCAGATCCTCCACCAGACGCTGCTGTGGCTGGCCATCGCCATGCTGCTGGTGCTGGCACCGCTGGGTTATCTGTGCCTAAGCGCTGTTCTGCGCCAGCAACGCGCCGCCGAAGCCAGCCAGAACCTGCTGGCCTGCATACTCGACAGTTGCCACGACCCGGTGGTGGCGTTCGATATGCAAACGCGGCTGCTCGCGGCAAATGGCGCCTGGATGGACGCAATCGCGTCCGCCGAGGGGCATACCCCGCGACTCGGCGAGGTCCTACCTTCCGATCCTGGCGGCGACACCGATGAGCTACGGGCTCGCATATTGGCTACCGGGGTCATGGACGAGTTGGTTGAGTTCCATGAGGGACCGTTGAAATCCCGCAGCTTTGAAGTCAAAAGCAGCCGTCTGCTGGATGGCAGGGGAAAGCAAAAGGGGGTGGTGGTCTGTGCGCATGAGGTCAGCGATTGGTTAGCCGCCCAGCGCAAGATCACGCTGCTCAATTTGCAGACGCAGGAACATAACGAGGCTTTGAAAGCAGCCAATAAGGAACTGGAAAGCTTCAGCTATTCGGTTTCTCACGACCTGCGCGCACCGCTGCGGGCCATAGATGGCTTTTCCGGCATGCTGGCGCGCCGTAGCGCCGACCGGCTGGATGAGGAAGACAAACGCATGCTGGGTATCGTGCGCGACAATAGCAAGATGATGGGCCGCCTGATCGACAACCTGCTCGAATTCTCCCGCCTGGGCAGGCAGCAGATGTCGCGCGGCATGGTGGATATGCAGCTACTGGTGGAAGAAGCATGGCATAGCCTGCGGGATGACTTCCATGGCGAACTCTGTCTGGGCAAGCTGCCTTCCGCCCCGGCCGACCGCGCCTTGCTCAAGCAGGTTTGGATCAATCTATTGTCGAATGCCATCAAGTACAGCGGCGGCGTCGCCTCTCCCCGTATCGAGGTCGACGGCTGGCAAGGCAATGGCGAATATTGTTATCGCGTCAGGGACAACGGCGCGGGATTCGATATGCGCTACGTGGGCAAGTTGTTCGGTGTTTTTCAACGACTGCATGCCAGCGACGAGTTTCCCGGCAGTGGTGTCGGCTTGGCTATCATTGCCCGTATCATCACCCGCCATGGCGGCAAGGTAAGCGCGGAGGGGGAGGTCGGCGTCGGCGCCAGCTTCCAGTTCAGCCTGCCCATGCAAGCCGATGCGAGTGCAGCAACGGTAAGCAATCACGGAGAACAGTATGGAAACGTTGCAAGCCATTGATGTCCTGCTGGTGGAGGATAACCCGGCGGACGCCGAGATGACCCTGACCACCTTGCGCGACCAGCGACTGGCCAATCGCATCGCCTGGGTCAAGGACGGCGAGGCCGCCATCGATTACCTGTTCTGCCGGGGCATCTATGCCGAGCGAGACCCGCAACCGCCCCGCCTGGTCCTGCTCGATCTGAAATTGCCCAAGATCGACGGTGTCGAGGTCTTGCGCGTCATGAAGGAAGACCTTCGCCTGCGCAATATCCCGGTCGTCATGCTGACCTCTTCCGCCGAGGAAAGCGACCTGGTCCGTACTTATGGCCTCGGGGTGAACAGCTATGTGGTCAAGCCCGTGGACTTTGACGAGTTCAGCGTCGAAATCGGCAAGCTGGGCTTCTACTGGCTACTGATCAATCGGACACCATCCAGCTGAACAAACGCCCTTGCGGTCTTCATCATCCAAGGCGCCCACGTCGGCAATAGCCACGTCCCTGGATGGCGGGATTTCGGCAGTGGCTATGGTCTATAGTAGTCACAGAGTCATAGCCCTCATGGCCACAGGCCGGCGACAAGCCCGGTGGGCCGATGATTGCGCACCATAAGGAGGAAAGATGCCGGTATCGATTTTGGTTGTCGATGATTCGCCGATGGCGAGAAAAATGCTGATCCGAGCCTTGCCGCCGGCCTGGGACGTCAGCATCGAACAAGCTTCGAACGGCATAGAAGCCATGGATGCCTATCGCAAAGGCAAAGTGGATGTGATGTTTCTCGATCTACAGATGCCCGAGATGGACGGCTTCGAAGTTCTGGATACCTTGCGGCACGAAGATATGAATTGCCTGGTGATCGTCGTCTCCGCCGATGTCCAGGAAGAAGCACAAGCCCGCGCACGCAGCATGGGCGCCATCGCCTTCGTCAGAAAACCGGTCGATGCCGACAAGATCCATAAAGCACTCAAAGATTATGGGATCGAATTATGATGGATCCAATCCTGAACGATGAGCAAAGAGAAGCCCTTCAGGAAATCGCCAATATCGGCATGGGCCAGGCGGGCGCCTCTATCGCCAAGGTATTGAGCGAGTTTGTCGTACTCTCCATTCCCCGTATTTCCTCGGCCGCCACCGCCGATTTTTCCGATGCGGTCGCCAGACTGGTCGGCGATACGCTGCTGACTGCTGTTCGACAAGCTTTTATCGGCGAATTCCGCGGCGAGGCCTTGGTGATCTACCCGGACGTGAGCGTTACCGAGCTGGGCGCCATCATGGGCTATGACGACACCCTCGATCGAGCCGCCGAACAGGAGATCATGCTGGATATCGCCAATGTCCTGATCGGCGCCTGTCTTAATTCCATTGCCGACTTGCTGGGTTTGATGATCGGCTTCTCGATGCCCTCCTTGATGGCGGAAAACGTCCCCGCCAGCCAATTGCTCGGTTCCGAAGAGCTGGAATCCAAGTGCGCCCTGCTGGTCGAGGTCAATTTCAAGCTGGAGAAGGGCAATTTCTCCTGCCACCTGGTGATATTGACCCTGGAAGACGATATCGCCACGCTCAGCAACGCCTTGGATAAATTTATTGCCACTTTGTAGCCGCGAATACGGATCCAGAAGGGTTATCCATGGCAAAAACGGATATCGAAGCAGAAGGCACCGTCAGGACAAAGCTGTTCGCCAGCCTGGTCGATTCGATCCCGGTCGGCATCTTTGCAGTCGATCGCGATATGGAAATCGTGTTGTGGAACCATTATATGGCCACGCACAGCGGTTGCCGCGAAGAGGATGTCCGCGGCCGCAATCTGTTCGAAGTGTTTCCGGAACTACCGCAAACCTGGCTGAAACGTAAGATAGAAGGCGTATTCATCCTCAAGAACTACGCCTTTACCGCCTGGGAACAACGACCCTTTCTATTCCGGTTTTCCCATAACCGCCCGATTACCGGCGGCGTGGGCGAGATGCGCCAGAATACCGCCTTTATTCCCATCAAGAATGAATCCGGCGACGTCGAGTACGTTTACGCCACCCTCTTCGACTATACCGACACCGCAATTTTCCAGCAGCGCTTGAAAGATACCATTCATGAGCTGGAGCAGAAAAAACTGGAGCAACAGACCCTGATCCAGAAGCTGGAAGAAACCCGCAATCAGCTGCTGCAATCGGAGAAACTGGCGGCCATCGGCCAATTGGCCGCTGGCGTGGCCCATGAAATCAATAACCCCATCGGCTTTGTGCTATCCAACGTCGGTTCCATGGAGCGCTATGTCAAGGATCTGTTCCTGCTGGTCGACGAATACGACAGCGCCCAGGAGTTCATCTGGGAAAAAGCGGCCGTGGACAAGATCGAGGCCGCCAAGAAGAAGATCGACTATGCCTTTCTGAAGGAAGACGTCCCTGCCCTGTTGGCCGAAAGCCTCGACGGCCTGGGCCGAGTGAGGCGCATCGTGCAGGACCTGCGCGATTTTTCCCGCATCGAACCCTCCGACTGGCAGCGCGCCGATCTGCACCAATGCCTGGACAGCACCCTGAATGTGGTCAACAACGAAATTCGCTACAAGGCCGAGGTGATAAAGATCTACGGTACCCTGCCCGAGGTGGAATGCATGGCTTCGCAGATCAACCAGGTTTTGCTGAATCTGTTGGTCAATGCGGCACAAGCCATCCCGGAAATGGGCACCATCCATCTGCGCACCGGGGTCGAGGGCGATATGGTGTGGGTGGAGGTGGAGGACAACGGCGGCGGCATCCGTGCTGCCGACCTGGGCAAGATATTCGACCCCTTCTTTACCACCAAACCGGTCGGCAAAGGCACCGGTCTTGGATTATCGGTGACCTATAGCATCATTCAGAAACATAACGGCCGTATCGATGTATCCAGCCAGGAGGGGCAAGGCACGACTTTCCGGGTTTGGTTACCGATCAAGCAGGCGGAGGTTTCGGCGAATCCTTAGGTCAATTCGATTGAATCAAGGCCACGGAGTTAATTTTGGTGCCCAACCACTCCCTACTGCGGGCCTCAAGCTGTGTTGTAACTTGATACCGCTGAAATACCCGAGCTGCTCCTAGACCGCTAAGACGATTAGTCAGTGCATTTAGCATGGGAGCATCAGCATTACATTGAGGAAAATATTGCCACCCTCTCACTGCTTGGGTGGTTTGTCTTTTTCCTCTTGGCTTATTTCATCCAGCAAGGATTGCGACTCCACACTTCCGCCGGACTTAGCTTTAGTGGCCCAGTATTTGGCTTTCCCGATGTCGCGAATAGCCTGGTTGTAAAGATATGCCGCGGCCAAATTGTGCTGGGACAAGGTATCACCTTGCTCCGCCGCTGTAGTTAACCATTTCAACGCCTCACGATCATCGAGGTTGATGTATCCATAGTAAAAAGACAGTTTTCTTGCCGATTTAATAGCACCACCTTCGGCCATTTTTTTGTGTTCCTGCAACTCAGATTCGGACATTGCATACTCCTGCCCTCCTGCAGGAACATTTGTCGAATGCGATCGTATGAAATATACGCCCGCCAGTACTGTGAGCCTGAATCATTTTGGCCATATCCTGCACGGGTATGGATTTTCGGTCAGAGTCAATCATGTTGCTCGGATTTCCATGCCCTGCCACAGTGAACTCGCCCGGCGCGCTATTAAATTTCTCGGCGTTTTTATAAGCTACCTCCCCCCAAAAACCCAAAAACCCAGGCTTGAAAAGATTTATGTCTGGCGCCAATCCAAGTGGATCAACATTGCTCAGCGGACCACTTCCGACATAAGCATAAGTATTAATTCCTCCTTGTAGCCCAATCGGATCCGACTGCGCATACCTACCCAACGCGGGGTCGTAGTCACGATGGTAGTTGTAGTACAGGCCAGTTTCCTTGTCGTAATACTGGCCAGGGAAGCGCGGGTTATAGGCGTATGCGCCGCCAGTCCCTTCCGGATCTTCATTCGGCGGCGTATTGCCGAAAGGCTCACCCTGCCATGCCCAGATCGGCCGCTTGGTGGCATCGGTGATCAGTCTTGCCGTGCCCAGGTGGTCGGTATGGATATAGCGGACAGCACCGAAGTCGATGACGGGGTGAGGATCTGGTTGATCTGGCCGGCGGCATTGAAGTTGTAGGTGATAGTGCGGCCGCTGGGGTAGACGCGCTGTTTCAGGCGTCCCGCGCTGTCGTAGTTTTCGCGGGTGATGTGCTGAGGGCCAGCGCTGCCGCGAGTATCAGATTGGGGAATTTCATTCGGTTTAGCTTGCAGTGCGTGCGGTAGGACGGGCCAGCGGGGCGCGGTCGGCGTCGATCTGGGCGACCAGTTGGGCCAGGCTGTTGCTGCTGTCCTGTAGCTCGGTGAACTTGCGATTGCCCATGGCATCGAGGGTGTAGACGATGCGGTTGCCGAGCTGGTCGCGGATCACGCTCAGGCGGCGGGCCGTGTCGTAGTCGTAGTTCAGCTTGCGGCCGTCGGGGGTATCGACCTGGCTTAGCTGGCCGGTGGGGTGATAGCTATAGGTGCTCACCAGGCTGCCGACCGTGCGGGTCTTGAGGCGGTTGCGCAGGTCATAGCCCAGGGTAACAACGACTCCGTCAGTTTGTTTGATGCGGCCCACCTGGCCGGCCGGGGTGTAGTCCTGATAGAGCGTGACCAGGCCAGCGCCGTCGGTGGCTTGGCTGAGGTTGCCCTGGGTGTCGTAGACGAAGGTGCTCACCGACCGGTCCGGCTCGGTGATGGTCCACAGCAGGCCGTTCGGGTGGTAGGTGTACTGCCAGACGCGGGCGCTGCCGGTCAGGGTGGCGTTGAAGCCTTGGCTGCCGTTGGGGTCCAGGGTGGCTTGCTCGGTGCGGCTGAGGATATTGCCCTTGGTATCGGGGACAAAGGTGGTGCGCAGCGAGGGGGCGGAGATCGCCAGCGGGATACGCAGGCTGGGCGACCATTGGGTGCGGGTGGTCGTGGCTTTGTCCGTGCCGGCGGCGTCAACGCGTTCGATTTGCAGGTTACGAGCCAGGTCGTATTTGAAGGTGGTGGTCGTGCCGCCGAAGTCGGTGTAGCTGGCCAGGTTGTTTTGCGTGTCGTAGATCTGGCTGCGGGTCTGCACGGGATCGCCGGCGCGGGCACCGCTGCGTGTTTCCTGGCGGGGGCGGGTCACGTCGAGCTGGCTGGCTTGGCCATAGCTATGGCTGACGCCGAGCGGATCGGTGAAACGCACCGATTGCAGCTGGTTTTGGGCATCGAATTGGTACTGGTCCACCTGATAGTGGTTGAGCTTGCCGGCTTCCCAGGTGGCGGTGGTCAGGCCGGTGGTGGCGTCGTATTCCCAGTGGGCGAAGGGTTGCTGTTTCTCGTCGATCAGGTCGCTCAGCATGGCCGGGGCGCCTGCAATCGGCGACACCCGGGCCAGGTACTGGTATTGGCGGCGAGTGCCATCGGCATGGCTGACCGAAGCGAGCTTGCCGGCGTCATAGCCGTAGGTAATGACCTTGCCGCTGGGCGGGGTGACTTGCTTGATCAGCAGGCCGTCATAGTCGATGCGCAGTTGGCGCTGGAAGCTATCGCGCACCAGGGTGATGTCCTGGTTGGCATTGGTGGTGAACGTCAGGGTGTAGCCATTGCGCTGGACCAGGCTGAGCGGATTGAGGTAAGCATCAAAGGTCCATACGCGCTCGTCGCTATCACGATACGCCCAACCGCTGCCGGTCGGCAGTTCGGTCAGGCTGGCGTTCACATCGGCATCGGCTTGCCAACGACGGGGTTCCCCGTCCAGTAAGCGGAACGATAGCGTCCGTTGGCCCAGCTGGAGAACCATATCGATACGATCGGAACCGGTGCGCGAGAATAGGCGGATATCGTAGTTGTGGCGCCAGCCGCTGGCATCCCAGCCGCGTGGGGCCGTACCGCTTGGCACGCGCCGCAGGCTGTCGTAGTGGCGGACAAAGGCGAGCGATGACGCACCCGTGGCGGCGTAATCGGTTTCGTCGATCAAGGTCCGGCCCCGGTCGAGACCAATCGGATCGCCGATCGCAGCCGGGATGCTGCATTGGCAATCGTCCTGCGGCGGCGTTTTATCCTGGGTATTGGGCGTAGGCGGGACCGGAGCGGCACATTTATCCTGCTGGACATCGAATGCCTGGCCGGCTGGGCATCCGCAGCTGCCATCCTCCCGCATGGAAAAGCCGGCAGGGCAGACATTTTATTGGGACCGGCCATACGGCAGACTTGCTTGCTCGGCGTCACCCCATTATTGAAGCTGATCTCCCAGCCCGGTTTGCAAGCACCATCAAAGCGGTAGACCGGCGAGTTGCAGTATTCCGGACCGACGTCAGTACGCCTATAACAGATGATGTCCGTGTAGGACCAGCCGTCATTGTAGTAGCCAACTATCTTGAGATACTGGTTGAGTTCGGGGTTAGGGACCACTTTACACTCGCCAATATTCTTGATGCCTTCCACTGAAGCAGGCGACGAACAGGAAAAATCTTTTCATTTTCAATTACTTGGCATGATTTCGGCGCAGGCTCGGACAAGAAAAATCCAAGCCTGGAACAGGTGGGGTCAATATCATATACGAGGCCTGACCGTTCGATTGACGATATGACCGGTAAATATGCCGTCCGAGAGCAGACGCCTGAACTTCGTATCCTTTTCAGAAAATCCCGCCGAGAAACTTGAAGATTGCGTCACGAAACTACGTTAAACATGCATTCCAGTACCGCAAACCTCATATAGGGTGCACCAAACGGATGAAACGGCATGTCCTCCTGCTCGCCCCCCTGCTTTTGGCCGCTTGCGCCGGCACGACGGCCCATCCGCCCCCAGGCCAATGGGTGGAACAACCCTCGGCGAATGCCGATGAACGGGTACAGGTGCGATTCCTGGTCATGCATTACACCGCACATGACTTCGCCTACTCGCTACACGTCCTGAGCGAACCCAATGTCAACGGCAGGAATGTCAGCGCCCACTACCTGCTGCCCGAAGAAGGCGACCCCAGCTACAAGCGTCCTACGCTGTTGCCCTACCGTTTGGTTCCAGAGAGCCAACGCGCCTGGCACGCAGGGCTTTCCCGGTGGGAAGACCGGCAGAACCTGAACGACCAGTCGATCGGCATCGAAAACGTCAACCAGGCCGAGTGCTTCCCGGTAGAGGACGCCGAGCCCTTATGCATCTACCCGGACTACTCGCCGACCCAGCTCCAATTGCTGCTTGGATTGAGCCAAGAAATACTTGCACGCCATCCCGATATCACCCCGACCCGTGTCGTTGGCCATAGCGATATCGCGCCCTTGAGAAAGACCGACCCAGGTCCCCGGTTCCCCTGGCAGTGGTTGGCACGCAATGGCGTGGGCGCCTGGTATGAAACCGGCACGGTCCTCAAGCATCACCGCGTCCTGAAGGACAGGCCCGACGACAGCACCTTACTGTTACGCGCGATGCGGGCATACGGTTATGGCGTGCCTGAAAACGGATTGCCCAGCGGAGACGCGGAAAAATATATCCGTGCCTTCCAGATGCATTTCCGCCCCTGGGAAGTCACCGGCCAAGCTTCTGCCGCAACGATCGCGACAGCCCTGGCGCTTGTCGAAAAATACTTTCCAGACCGTTTGGAAAAAGTCTTGCTGCCAGCCAGCCGCGTTCCTTAGCAACCCTCTGATTTTTACCCCGCCTGCTCAATGGGAAGACCAATCCGAAACGTCGTCCCCTTACCCAGCTCGCTCTCTATCGTGATCGAGCCATTGTGCTTGCGGATAATGCCATAGGAGATCGACAGGCCCAGGCCGGTACCCTGGCCAATTGGCTTGGTGGTAAAAAAGGGATCGAAAATACGATCCCTGATTTCAGGCGCAATTCCCTTGCCGGTATCGGTAATTTCCACCCATACGCATTTATCATCGTGATACATATTGATGGTAATCGTGCCCAGTCCGCCCTCGATGGCATGGGCCGCATTGACCAGAATATTTAGGAAGACCTGATTGATCTGGCTCGGCATGCAATCCACATAGGGTAGCGGCTGAAAATTGCGCACCAGGTTGGCTTTGTACTTGATCTCGTTATTGACGATGCTCAAGGTACTTTCCATGCAATCCACCAGGCTGGCCTTCTGCCAGCTGTCGCTGCTGTCCACCCGGGAGAAGTCTTTCAGGTCCTGCACGATCTTCTTTACCCGCGTCAAACCTTCATTCGACTGCTCCAACAGACTGCCGACATCTTCCATCAGAAATTCCAGATCGATTTTCTGCTTGAACCGGTTCATTACCTGCCGGTCTTGCTCCGATAGATTTCCCTCCAATGCCGTATAGCTGGACACCAGCCCCAGCAGGTCCTTGATATAGGCAGACAAGGAACTGAGGTTGGACGCGACGTAACCGACCGGATTATTGATCTCATGCGCTACCCGGCGGCCAGCTGCCCGATGGAGGCCAGTTTTTCCGATTGTAGTAGTTGGACCTGGGCGGCTTGCAGCTCTTCATTGAGCTTGCCCAATATTCCATTCTGCAGTTGCAGCGCAGAGGTGCGCTCCTGCACCAGGGCCTCCAGGTTGCGGCGATGCTCAGCCAGCTCGAATTCGGTGTTCTTGCGGGCATCGATATTCTGCAAATAGCCTTGAAACAACTCGGCGGCATTTTCCCGGCGCTTTTTGGCGCCCTGAAACAATACCCAGCAGGTATGCGTACCATGTAAGAGCCGACATTCCAGCTCGAATTTCTCCTCCGCGCGGTCCACCAGGATTTCTTGCAAGTGCTGTATATCCTCTGGGTGAAAATGCTCAAGCAGACTGCCGGGCCGATACCAATCGTCCAGCTCGATACCAAACTGGGCATGCGCCTGCGGCCCGATGTACTGCAGACCCCAGCTGGCCGCATCGGCGATCCAGGGCACTGCATTGGTCGATTCGATCAGGCTGCGATTCTTCTCCTCGCTTTCGGACAAGGCTTCCTTGGTCTTCTCCAGCACGGCGATTTCGTCGCGTAGCGAGAGCCGCATCTGGTTCATCGCATTGACGAGTACCTGCAGTTCATCGTCTCTGCGGCTGCCGCGGCGATCCAGCACCCAGGCTTGCTCCAGGTCCTGTATGGTCATTCGCCGCGCCTGCCGTGCCAATTGCGCCAGCGGCACGCTGATCAAACGATTGAAGATCAGCAGGATAAAGGCCGAAATAAACAGAATGGTGATCGACTGGTTCAGCAGGATCAACATCACATGATCCTTGACGCCAGCAAACACTTCGTCGAGCGTATAGAGGATATCCACCCGCCCGATGTATTTTGCCCCGGCATCGTCCTGGTAATCGAGCGAAAAGCTGCGCACGATAATACCGGGCTCACCCTCTTCCAGAGTCGTGCCGATATGGCTCACCACATGCCCCAGATGGTCCCGTATCTGCACCTGCTTGATGCTGCGCATCTGCATCAGGCCCAGCAATTGCGCGTTCAATTGGCGCTGGTCGAAGTTCCACATCGCTGCCGTGATGCTGGCTTTGTTGATGCGCTCGAACTCATCGAGCTTGCTCTCGATCTGGCTGATCTCGCGCTTGTAATCGGAATAGAGCTGGGCGCCGGTAAATGCCATAGTCATGAACGTGCTGAACACCACGATATAGATCAGCACCTTCCAACCGAGCGGACTGTCCTGCCTATAAGTGATCAGACGTTTTAGCAAACCCATTGGGTCACATGCCATATGCGAAATCATTGCTACAAGTTGTAGTGTATTTCGCTGCGGATTGGCGCCGAATCGCTTCGCAAAGGCACCCAAGGCGCTCTGCCAACGCATTCGCGGAGAAAGGCTGACCATCCAAGCGGCGAGCCGATGGAGGCACGCGCCTTGCCTATATATTTGTCTTGCCGCGTCCCTGTTCTATGCTGGATTTACATAGGTGCCAAAGGTCGGGCTGCCTGGATAAAAATTGTGTGCAGGAGGAAACATGGCCCACATGTTGTCGTCCCCCGCGAGGCGTTTCGCTCAGCCCAGTCCAGCCGGCCTTCGCCTGGTGCAAGGGCCCGGCCGCTCCGGATATACACGCCGCAGCCCCCTGCCCCTCCCTCCGCCCGCCCGCGTCTCCTTCCTTGATCCGGTGTTGAACGCCGCGCAGAGCCTCCCTTGATGCCAGCGGAAAGTAATCGACCCATCCATGCAATTGAAAATTGGCGTCCGCTGCTGCTGGCCGTGCTTGCCTGGCTGTTCGCCAGCCTGACGGCGAGCTGGGCCGATAGTGAAATCGAGTATCAGGTCAAGGCTGCCTATCTCTATAAATTCACTTCCTATGTCGAGTGGCCGGAATCCGTGTTCAGCCAGGCCGATTCGGCCTTGACCATAGGCGTGCTGGATGCCGACGTACTGGCCGAAGAACTGGGCAAGCTGCTGGTCGGCCGTACCGTCAATAATCGCCATATCGTGCTCAAGCGGCTCAAGCCCGGCGCACCGCTGACCGGCGTGCAGATCCTGTTTATCGGCCGGCACGAAGCCGACCGGCTTAAAGCCCTGCTGGAGAGCCTGCAGGCGCAACCCATCCTGGTGGTCACCGAATCGGCCGGTGCGCTCAACCTGGGCAGCGTGATCAATTTCGTGCAGGTGGATAACCGGATCCGCTTCGAAATATCGCGCGGTATGGCGGAAAAGAACAGCCTGAAGCTGAGCGCGAGATTGCTGGCGGTGGCGCAGCAGATCCGGAACGAGGCGCCATAATGATGGATTTCGGGCGGAGCTCCATCCGTTTCAAATTCCTCCTGACCGTGCTGGCCACCAATCTGGGTACGCTGATCGTGGCCGGCTCGGCGCTGGTCTATAACGATGCCCGCGAATACCGGCAGGGGCTGGTCAACGAGCTGACCACCCAGGCCGATATTCTCGGCCAGGCCAGTGCCTCGGCCCTGGAGTTCAACGACCCGAAGTTCGCCAACGAAAACCTTGCACTGCTACGCGCCAAGCCGGAAATCGTCGCCGCCGGCATCTATGCCGCCAAGGGCTCGCTATTCGCCAGCTATGCGCGTACCGGTGCCGGCGGATTCCCCGCCCTGCCGGAGCAGGATGGCATACGCATACACGACAAGGAGCTGCTACTGTTCAAGCGCATCGTGACCCAGCGCGAGATCATCGGCACCGTCTACCTGCGCGCCCGCTATGACGTCCTGCAACGGATCATCGACTACTTCGGCATTCTCGGCGCGGTCACCCTGGTCAGCCTGATGGCGGGCATGCTGATCTCGACCCGGCTGCAGACCTATATCAGCGCGCCCATCCTGTCGATCAGCAATGTTGCCAAGCAGGTGATGGAAAAGCGCGATTTCACCCTGAGGGCGAGCAAGACGACGGATGACGAAATCGGCTACCTGGTCGATGCCTTCAACGATATGTTGGCCGAGATCGGCCGGCGGGCCGAAGCGATCGAGGTATCGCGGCAAGCGCTGGAGCACGAAATCAACGAGCGTCGCGACGTGCAGAAAGCCTTGCATACCAGTGAACGGCGCAATCGCTCGCTGGTCGAGGCCGCTTCTTCGGTGATTTGGGTCAGCGACATCATGGGTAATTTCGTCGAGCCGCAACCCACCTGGGCCACCTATACCGGCCAGCAGGCGGGCGAGTATCACGAGCTGGGCTGGCGCTCCGCCTTCCACGCGGCCGACCAGGGCATGGTGGATCGCGCCTGGGCACTGGCAATCAATACACCGGCGCCGTTCGAGCTGGACGCACGGCTCTGGCATGCACAATCCGAACGCTATCGGCAGGTATGCCTGCGCGCGGTCCCGCTGTTCGGTTCGGATGATGAAGTGATCGAATGGATAGGTACCGTCACCGATGTCGATGACCGCCGTGCCGCCGAACAGGAGGTCAGGCAGCTGAATGCCCAGTTGGAGCAGCGCGTGGGTGACCGGACCAGGCAACTGGAGGAGGTCAATAAGGACCTGGAAAGTTTCAGCTACTCGGTTTCGCACGATCTGCGCGCGCCGGTGCGTGCGATAGGCGGTTTTTCCGCCATGCTGTGGCAGCACCATGCCGAAAACCTGAGCGATGAGGGACGGCGCCTGCTGGGCATCGTCCGCTCCGAAGCCAGCCGGATGGGCACGCTGATAGACGATCTGTTGGCCTTTTCGCGATTGGGCCGGCAGGCCATGCAGCTCGCGCCGCTGAATATGAAAGCCCTGGCCGGCGCGACTTTCGAGCGCTTGTGCGCGCAGCAGCAAGAGTCCCAGCCGAAGTTCCAGCTGGGTTCGCTGCCCGAATGCCGGGGCGATCGGGCCTTGATCACCCAGGTATGGGTCAACCTGTTGTCCAACGCGATCAAGTTCAGCTCCAAGCGGCCGCAAGCGTTGATCGAAGTGGGCGCGATCAGCGACGACGAGAAGCACACTTTTTTCGTCCGGGACAACGGAACCGGTTTCGACCCGGTCTACAAGGCCAAGCTATTCGGCGTATTCCAGCGCCTGCACGACGCCGGCGACTTCCCCGGCACCGGTGTCGGGCTGGCGCTGGTGCAACGAATCATCAACCGACATGGCGGCGTGGTCTGGGCGGATAGTCAGCCCGACGAAGGCGCGACCTTCTATTTCACGCTGCCCAAGGAGGCATCCGATGGAAGAGTTTGAACAGATCCATATTCTGTTGGTGGAAGACAACCCACTGGATGCCGAATTGACGATGTATGGCCTGCGCGGCGGCAATATCTCGAACATGATTACCTGGGTGAAGGACGGCAAGGAGGCGCTGGACTACATTTTTCGTCGCGGCACCTATAGCGACCGCGAGTTGGCGCCCCCCGGGCTGATCCTGCTGGATCTGAAGATGCCCCATGTGGACGGTACAGAAGTACTGGCGGCGGTGAAGTCGGACGAAACCACCCGGCGCATCCCGGTCGTGGTGATGACTTCCTCGCGCGAGGAGTGCGACATGGTCAAGAGCTATGACCTCGGCGCCAACAGCTACGTGGTCAAGCCGGTGGATTTCGATGGCATCAGCGATATCGCGAAACAGGCCGGTTTTTATTGGCTAGTCGTCAACCGTACACCGCACAGCACCTGATCGAGCGAAATGGAACAATTTCCCATCAAGATCCTTCTGCTAGAGGACGTCCAGCTGGACGTCGAGATGGCCTGTGACGCGCTGACGGTGGCTGGCTTGGTCTTCGAAACCCGCCACGTCATGCTGGAAGGGGATTTCCGTGCCGCCCTGCTGGAAAAATGGCCGGATATCATCATCGCCGACTATTCGCTGCCCCATTTCGACGGCTATACCGCCCTGCTGCTGCGGCGGGAATTGGCGCCGGATGTGCCCTTCGTCTATTTCACTGGCTCGCTGGGAGAAGAGCGCGCCGTCGAGACCTTGCGCGCGGGCGCGACCGACTATGTGCTCAAGCATAGCCTGCAGCGCCTGCCCATGGCCGTCCTGCGCGCCCTGGCCGAAGCCGACGCCATGCGCGACCAGGCCCGCGCGCGGCGCGAGCTGGACAACGAACGACAGCTGCTGGGCGCGGTTCTGGCCACCGCCGGCGCCCTGATCGTCGTACTGGATCGCAATGGCCGCATCATGCAGATCAATCCCTCGGCGGAGCGCAGCATAGGCCAGAGCAAGGTGGATGCGATAGGCAAGGAATTCCGCCAGCTGTTCGCCTCGGTGGGCGAGAGCGAATGGGTCGGCAGCCAGCTGGACCGGCTGGAAGAACATGAGCGCAGCGATAGCAACTATGTCTCCTGGCGCAGCACCGTCGGCCATCTATCGGTACAGTGGTCGGCCGGCCGCTTGCCGGGCAGCCAGGCGGAGTACGCGGTACTGGCCGGCATCGATGTGACCGAACAGGAAATCGCCGAACAGCAGGCCTACTTCCTCCGCCACTACGACAGCCTCACCGGCCTGCCCAACCGGGCCTTGCTGGAACGCCGGCTGGATCAATTCCAGCCTACCGAAGGTGGCAATCTGCTGGCCCTGATCCTGATCGGCGTCGAGCGCCTGGCCGACGTGCGCGATAGCCTGGGCGTGGCCACCGGCGACCTGCTGCTGCGCGAGATATCGCGCCGGCTGGGCAGCTGGCAGCAGGCCGGCGATTGGCTAGCGCGGGTGGGCGACAATAACTTCGCCTTGATGCTGGAAGTCAGCGACGAAGTGGAACTGATCAATCAATTGCGCCACCTGCTGGAGCAGCTACGCAAACCCCATCGCCTGGATGACCGCGAGTTCTTCCTGCCGGCTTATCTGGGCGTGGTGGTGCACAACAACGAGGAACACGATCCGGCCGGGTCCTTGCAAGCCGCCGAGGCAGCCCTGCATCGCGCCATCCTCGACCAGGGCGAGGGGTATCAGCTCTACCAATCCACCTTGTCGAACGAAGCGGCCGAGAGGCTGATACTGGAAGGCGAATTGCGCCTGGCCTTGCAGGGCGAAGGCCAGCTGGTCCTGCACTACCAGCCGCAGGCGGACCTCGGCAGCGGCAAGGTGGTTGGCCTGGAAGCCCTGGTACGCTGGAACCATCCGCGCCTGGGCCTGGTCCCGCCGGCCCAGTTCATTCCCCTGGCCGAATCGTGCGGCTTGATCATCAAGTTGGGCGAGCAGGTTTTGCGCATGGCCTGCCACCAGGCGGCTGCCTGGCAACGGGCCGGCCTGCCGCCCGTCACGGTGGCCGTCAACCTCGCCGCAGCCCAATGGTCGCAAAGCAATCTGCTGGCCATCGTCAAATCCGCCCTGGCGGAAAGCGGACTCGATCCGCAATGGCTGGAGTTGGAACTGACCGAATCCACCTCCATGCACGACCCCAGCGCGACCATCAAGGTGATGGCGAATCTGCGCGCCATGGGCGTGCATATGTCGATCGACGATTTCGGCACCGGCTACTGCAATCTGAACTACCTGAAGCGCTTCCCGGTGGACAAGCTGAAGATCGACCGCAGCTTTGTCATGGAGATCACCACCGACCCGGATGATCTGGCCATTTCCCGCACCGTGGTCGCCATCGCTCACCAGCTTCGGCTGGAAGTGGTGGCCGAAGGCGTGGAAACCGAAGGACAACTGGCCTTGCTGGCCGACGCGGGGTGCGATCTGATTCAAGGTTACTTCTTCAGCCGGCCGCTTGCCGTGGAGGCTTGCACCGCCTTGCTGAGCGCCGGCACCACCCTGTCCGCCGGGCGGCGCCAGCGCTACAACCGCACCCTGCTGATGGTGGACGACGAGAGCAATATCCTGGCCTCGCTCCGTCGCCTGCTGCGCGGTAGCGGCTACCAGCTGTTGACCACCAACAGCCCGTTGGAAGCCTTTGAATTGCTGGCAACCCACGAGGTTGGCGTGATCGTGGCGGACCAGCGCATGCCGGAACTGAATGGCACCGAGTTGTTGAACCGGGTCAAGGATATGTATCCGGGCACGGTGCGCATGATCCTGTCGGGCTACACCGACCTGCAAACCGTGACCGACGCCGTCAATCGCGGCGCGATCTACAAGTTCCTGACCAAGCCCTGGGAGGACGATGCCCTGCTGGCTGTGCTGGAGGAAGCGTTCAGCAAGTACGAGCTGGATCGGAATGTCGCGGTCAGATAGCCGCAGGGTGTGACGGGTTCAGCAAGCGCCCTATCATCGCCTTCACGGCTTCCGCGGCCTTGGCGGGCTGCTCGAACGGAAAGTGATGTCCGCCCGCGAACTGCTCCAGCACGATGCCGAAATGCTGCCGCATATGCTTGAGGTCCGACGACCGCACATAATTCGAATCGCTGCCGCCGATAAAGCCGGTCGGTACCCGTAGCCGGCCGCGCTGGGCCGGAAAGGTATGGGGGATGGCGCAGTAGATGTCGTATTCCACTTGCGGACGGAATTTCAGGCTGACGCCCGCGCCGCTCGGTTCCGTACCGGCCTCCACGTAGTCGCGCAGGCAGCTGGGATCGAAGCCGCGGAACATGCCCCGCTCATGGAAGTGCCGGTAGGCCTCTTCCACATCGGCCCAGTCCCGGCGGCGGTTCAATGTGCCCCGTCCTGGCGTCAGGCGTTCGATGTAGCCCAGCCGCTTGCCCAGCCACAGCATGCTCGATACCGGCCGGCCGAAGATGGGTGAATCGAGCAGCACCACCGCGCGGAACAGCTCGGGCCGTTCCAGTGCGCACATAAAGGACAGGAATCCGCCCAGCGAGTGCCCCACCGCGATGACCGGCTCGGTGTAGCGCTGCTCGATATACGCCAGCGACTCCGCCACCAGATTGGGCCAACCGTCGCTTACCGGATAGCGCGGGTCGTGTCCCAGCATATTTACGTAGCCGACATCGTAGTCGGCTTGAAAATGGCCAAGAAATTGCCGGTAGCTTTCAGCGGTGAAGCTGTTGGCATGGGAGAAATGCAGGGCGGCTTTTTGTGTAGGCATGACTACCAAGCGATTGCTCGAATTTATGCTGCATCATAGTCCTTTTATATGCGGGAATCCAAGGGCGCCAAGTCTTTATCGTCCACCCGTCTGCTATACATAGTGCTGGGTAAGCTCTGAAAACGTCACCGAACCCACCGCCTTGACGACGCTACTTCGACGTATACCGATCAGCCTTTACTACATCGTGGTCGCGACGGCCTGGATCGGCTTGTCCGATCGTCTGCTGCTGACTTGGATCAGCTCCCCCGACTGGCTTGCCCACTGGCAGACCGTAAAAGGCGTGATCTTCGTGCTGGCCACGGGCGCCGCCTTGCATATGGTGTTGCGGCATAGCCAGCGCAGGCAGACCTTGGCGCGCCGTCGCATCCAGAATCTGAACGGCTTCTACAACGCCATCTCCAAGGTGGCGGATGCGGCCATGCGGGCAGACCAAAGCGGGCCGCTGTACAAGGCGGTTTGCGAGGCGGTCGTCGATAATCCCGGCATCCTCGTCAGCGCGGTCGCGCTGATCGAACCGGACGGAATGAGTATTCGCAGCCACTATGCGCTGGGTCCCGCCGCCGATCTTTACGACCAGCCCTTGTCCCTGGATCCGACCCACGAGAATGCCGCTTCGGTGTCCTTGCGCGCGATCCAGACACGCAAGCCCTGCATCTGCAACGATATCCGGCACGAGCCCGGTTTCGAGATCTGGCATGCGCAATACCTTTCGCGCCATATCAATGCCTTCGCCGCCTTCCCCGTCTTCGAGGAAGGCCAGCTGGTGGGGACCTTGACGGTCGCGAGCCGCCACCGCGACTATTTCAATATCGAGCTGGTGGAGCTATTGGAACGCCTGGCCGATGTCGTGTCCTTCGGCCAGGGCCATCTGCGCCGGCTCAAACGGCTGCGCTTGATGGATAGGCTGATCGAACGGGCCAACGATGGGGTGATCGTTACCGATCGCGAAGGCGTGATCCTGGCGGTCAATGCACGTTTCTGCCAGGTCAGCGGCTATGAATCGCACGAACTGCTGGGGCAAACCACCCGCTTGCTGCATTCGGCGCGGCAAGGTCCCAATTTTTTCCGCGATATGTGGCAGCGTCTGCTCCAGCAAGGCCATTGGCGCGGGCAGATCTGGAACCGGCGCAAGGGTGGCGATATCCATCCCGAATGGCTGACCATCTCCGCCGTACTGGATGAACAGGGCCAAACCGAACATTACCTGGCGGTCTATAGCGATCTCAGCGAGCGGATGGAGGCCGAGTTGCGCATACGCGAACTCAGCTCGCTCGATACCTTGACCGGCGTACTGAACGCGGAAGTCTTTCGCGCCAGGCTGGCCGAACACCTGCAAAAAACCCGCAAGAACCGGCGGCGCGCCCTGGTGGCGGTATTGAACCTGAACCGCTTGCGCGTCATCAACCAGGCCTACGGGCGGGAAAAGGGCGACCGCATTCTCAGCGAAATCGGCGAACGCCTGCGCGCACTCAATCTACCGGATGCCTTGATCGGGCGTTTGGGTGGCGATGAGTTCGGTATCGCCGTGGGCGGCCTGAATACGCTGGAGGACGTGATGCGCCACGCCCGGCGCATCGGCAGCAGCTTCAACGCCCTGTTTGCCCTGGATGCCGATACCCTGCTGATACGCCCCAGCATCGGCGCCGTCTGCTTTCCCGAACATGGCGACGACACGGTCACCGTATTGGCGAACGCCACCGCCGCCGTGCAGCGCTGCAAGCGCGAGGGCCTGGATACGGTGCGGCTTTACACGCCGGATCTGTCGCATGAAGTCAGCGCCCCTTTCGAACTGGAGCAGGATCTGCGCCGCGCCATCGATAATGGCGAACTATGGCTGGCCTTCCAGCCCCAGCTACGCATCAGCGACGGCACGCCGATCGGCATGGAAACCCTGCTGCGCTGGGATCATCCCACCCTGGGCGCCATATCGCCGGCCAAGTTCATCCCCGTCGCCGAAGAGTCCGGCCTGATCCTGCCCATCGGTGAGTGGATACTGTTCGAGGCCTGTCGCCATGCCGCCAAGTGGAACCGCGGCCGGGAACAGGCGCTGCGGGTGGCGGTCAATGTCTCCGCCGTGCAATTCCAGCGCCAGAATTGGCCACGGCTGGTGGAAAAGGCCTTGCTCGCCAGCGAGCTGGCGCCGGGCTGCCTGGAGCTGGAAGTGACCGAAAGCGTGGTGATGCAGCATATCGACGCGGTGGCCATGCGCTTGCGCGCGCTCAAGGCCCTGGGGGTGCAGCTGGCCATCGATGACTTCGGTACCGGCTACTCCTCCCTGGCCTACCTGAAGCGGCTGCCCATCGACCGGCTGAAGATCGACCAGAGCTTCGTGCGTGGCCTGCCGGGCGATGCCGGCGACGCGGCGATCGCCCGTGCCATCTGCGGCCTGGCCGTCAGCCTGGATTTCGAGACCATCGCGGAAGGGGTGGAAACCGCCGAACAGGCCGCCGCCCTCCTGGCCATGGGCTGTCCGGAAGCACAGGGCTGGCACTACGCCCGCGCCATGCCGGCGGCCGAATTCGAGCAGTGGTTGCACAAACACGGTTGAGTGATCCACCGGGCGTATAATCGGCGGCCTCGCAAGCTCCTGCCAGCCAAAAGATCATGCCGTCGCTGCTGCCACTTCCTCCTCTTCCCGCTCCGTCCCACCGTAGCCGCCTGGCGCTGCCGGCCGGCTCGGCCGATGCCAACCTGCTGGCCGCGCTGACTTCCCAGTGCCGCCCGCTGGTGGTGCTGACCGCCGACGCCCAGACCGCCAGCCGCTTGAAGGATGAAATCGCCTGGTTCGCGCCGGACAAGCTGGTGGTACTGCTGCCCGACTGGGAAACGCTGCCCTACGACAGCTTTTCGCCCCACCACGACCTGATTTCCGAGCGCTTGGCCACCCTCTGGCAAATTCGCCAGCAGCAAGCCGACGTGGTGATCGTCCCGGTGCAGACGGCGCTGATGCCCTTGCCGCCGGTGGAGTACCTCACCGCCTACAGCTTCTTTCTGAAGGCCAAGACGCGGCTGGACGTGGAAAAGCTGCGCAGCGACCTGGCCTTCGCCGGCTACAACCACGTCACCCAGGTCTATGGCCCCGGCGAATTTTCCATCCGCGGCGGCCTGATCGACCTGTTTCCCATGGGCTCGACCCTGCCCTACCGGCTCGACTTGTTCGATTCCGATATCGAAACCATCCGCACCTTCGATGTCGATACCCAGCGCAGCATCTATCCGGTCCCGGAGATCCGCCTGCTGCCGGCGCGCGAATTCCCGCTGGACGAGAACGGCCGTGCCAAGTTCCGTTCGCGCTTTCGCGAAGTGTTCGAGGGCGATCCGAGCAAATCGCGGGTATACAAGGATATTTCCAACGGCCTGATCCCGCCCGGGGTGGAGTACTACCTGCCCTTGTTCTTCGACCAGACCGCCACCTTGTTCGACTATTTGCCGGACGATGCCCTGCTGGTGCAGCACGGCGACCTGATGCAGGCCTGCGAACGCTTTTGGGTGGACACCCAAAGCCGCTACAAGATGCTGGCCGGCGACAAGGACAAGCCCTTGCTGCCGCCGAATGAACTGTTCGTGGGCGTCGACCAATTTTTCGCGCGGATGAAAGCCTATCGGCGGCTGGAACTGAGTGCGGCCGGCCCCTCGGTGGAGAATGCGGCGGAACAGGCCTGGCGCGAAGCCAGCGCACCCCTGCCCGATCTACGGGTGGACAGGCGGGCCGACAATCCCATCCAGAAACTGAGCGATTTTGTCGCCCGCTTCGACGGCCGCATCCTCTTGCTGGCCGAATCCCTGGGACGCCGGGAAACGCTGCACCAGTACTTCACCGAATACGGCCTGCCGGTCGCCGTTGCCGAGAACTGGCAGGCCTGCGAAAGCAGCGATGCACCGGTCCTGCTCAGCGCCTCGCCGCTCAGCAGCGGCTTTATCGCCGGCCGCCTGGCCCTGATCACCGAAGCCGATCTATACGGCCAGACCAGCACCTTGAGCCGGCGCAAGGCACAAAAGCGCAGCAACGCCGAAGGCATGCTGCGCGATCTGTCCGAACTCAAGATCGGCGACGCAGTGGTGCATGAGCAGCACGGTATCGGCCGCTATAAAGGGCTGATCAGCATGGACCTGGGCGAAGGCGCCTCGGAGATGCTGCACCTGGAGTATGCCGGCGGCGACACCCTCTATGTCCCGGTCGCGCAGCTGCATGTAATCAGCCGCTATGCCGGCGGTGCGGAAGATAGCGCGCCGCTGCACAAGCTGGGTTCCGGCCATTGGGAAAAGGCCAAGCGCAAGGCAGCCGAGCAGGTGCGCGATACCGCCGCCGAACTGCTCAATCTCTATGCCCGCCGTGCGGCACGAGAAGGCTATGCCTTTGGCTTCAACCCGCACGACTACGAAGCCTTCGCCGCCGGCTTCGGCTTCGATGAAACGGCCGACCAGGCCGGCGCCATCGAAGCGGTGGTGGCGGATATGACCAGCGGCAAGCCGATGGACCGCCTGATCTGCGGCGATGTCGGCTTCGGCAAGACCGAAGTGGCCCTGCGCGCCGCCTTTGTCGCGGTATCCGACGGCAAGCAGGTCGCGGTGCTGGTACCGACCACTCTGTTGGCCGAACAGCATTTCCAGAATTTCTCCGACCGATTCTCCGACCTGCCGGTGCGGGTAGCCGAGCTGAGTCGCTTCCGCTCCAAGAAGGAAGTGGATGCCGCCATCGCCGGCATGGAAGCCGGCACCATCGATATCGTGATCGGCACCCATAAGCTGGTGCAGGACGGCGTGAAGTTCAAGAACCTCGGCCTGGTCATCATCGATGAAGAACACCGCTTCGGCGTGCGGCATAAGGAGCAGCTCAAGGCCCTGCGCAGCGAAGTCGATGTGCTGACCCTCACGGCCACCCCGATACCGCGCACCCTGGCGATGTCGCTGGAAGGCCTGCGCGACTTTTCCATTATCGCCACCGCGCCCAATCGACGCCTGGCGATCAAGACCTTCGCCGCCAACTGGAGCGACGGCGTCATACGCGAAGCGGTGCTGCGCGAGCTGAAGCGCGGCGGCCAGGTGTTCTTCCTGCATAACGAGGTGGATACCATCGTCAATATGCAGGAGAAGCTGGCGGCGCTGCTGCCGGAAGCCCGTATCGGCGTGGCCCATGGCCAGATGCGCGAGCGGGATCTGGAACAGGTAATGCGCGATTTCAACCAGCAGCGCTTCAATCTGCTGCTGTGTACCACCATCATCGAGACCGGCATCGACATCCCCAATGCCAACACCATCATCATGAACCGGGCCGATAAATTCGGCCTGGCGCAGCTGCACCAACTACGCGGCCGGGTGGGCCGTTCGCATCACCAAGCCTATGCCTACCTGCTGGTGCCCGACCTGAAGACGCTGACGCCCTCGGCCAGCAAACGGCTGGAAGCGATCCAGCAGATGGAGGAGCTGGGTTCCGGCTTCTACCTGGCCATGCACGACCTGGAAATTCGCGGTGCCGGCGAAGTGCTGGGCGACGACCAGTCGGGCGAAATGCAGGAAATCGGCTTTTCGCTTTATTCGGCCATGCTCAATGAAGCGGTCAAGGCGCTCAAGAAGGGCATAGAACCGGATCTGAACGCACCGCTGGGCGTCGCCACCGAGATCAATCTGCATAGCCCGGCACTGCTGCCCGGCGATTACTGCCCCGATGTGCACGAACGCTTGGTGCTTTACAAGCGCCTGGCCAATTGCGAAAGCTCGGACGAGCTGGACGATATGCAGCAGGAATTGATCGACCGCTTCGGCCTGCTGCCGCCGCCGGCCAAGATCCTGCTGGACTGCCATCGCCTGCGCCTGCTGGCCAAGCCCCTGGGCGTGCTCAAGCTGGATGCGTCGGACAGCGCGATCTCGGTGCAATTCGCCAAGCAGAACAGCATCGATCCGATCAAGGTCCTCAAGCTGATCCAGACCAAGCGCAATTACAAGCTGGCCGGCCAAGACAAATTACGGGTGGAAAGCGCCCTGCCCGACCCGGCCTTGCGGGCGGCGCGGGTGAAGGAATTGCTGCAGGAACTGCGTTGATGACGCGGTCGCGGGCTAGTCGCACAAATTGCAACAAATCCGCGCCACCATGAATACATCAATAAACAAGCACTTCGGTGCGGGTCGCGGCGCGAGGCCGATCCATGCGCTTGTCTAGCCTTGTAGCGCCGACGGATTTTTCCGACAATCAAACCAACACCGGAGGACCTTGATGACCGTGGTACCCGACCTCGAACTGCCGATGACCGGCGATCAGGCATTCAATACCGCCGCGCTGCGCGGCACGCCCTACGTACTGTTTTTCTATCCCAAGGACAACACGCCCGGCTGTACCACCGAAAGCGGCGACTTCCGCGATCGGCATGAAGCCTTTTTGGCGGCCGGCTGCCGGCTCTACGGTGTCAGCCGCGACGGAATGAAGTCGCACGAGAACTTCAAGGCCAAGCTGGCCATGCCTTTCGAGCTGGTATCGGACCCGGATGAAACGCTGTGCAACGCTTTCGGCGTCATGAAGATGAAGAATATGTACGGCAAGCAGGTGCGCGGCGTGGAGCGCAGCACCTTCGTGGTGGATGGCGAAGGCCAGGTGGTGAAGGAATGGCGCGGCTTGAAGGTGCCGGGCCATGTCGATGACGTACTGGCTTTTGTACAGACGATGAAATAAGCGAAACGCCCGTTCCCGTGACGGGCGTTTTGCATGGTGCCCGCCCACCGGCCGAGATTCGGCCCGGGGTGGGCAGACAGGGGGGCCGGCACGGCAGATCGCCCGGCCCCGACGATATCCGGGAACAACGCGAGGAACCGTATGGCCGCCGTCCGTAAAGCCAAAACCACCAAGCTCTTTGTGCTGGATACCAACGTGCTGATGCACGACCCCACCAGCTTGTTTCGCTTCGAAGAACACGATATCTGCCTACCCATGGTCACCCTCGAGGAGCTGGACGACCATAAGAAGGGCATGAGCGAAGTCGCCCGCAATGCGCGCCAGGCCAGCCGCTTCCTGGACGATATCGTCCGCGGCAAGGAAAGCCAGATCGAAAAAGGCGTGGCCCTGGAAACCGCCTCCAAGGGCATGGCGTCCGGCCATCTGTTCCTGCAGACCTTGGCCGCCAAGGTCGATCTGCCGGTCGACCTGCCGGTCGGCAAGGCCGACAACCAGATCCTCACCGTGGTGATGCACCTGGCGCAGCTGCATCCGAAGCGCGAGGTGGTATTGGTGTCCAAGGACATCAATATGCGCATCAAGGCCCGCGCACTGGGCCTGCCGGCCGAAGACTACTTCAACGACCAGGTGCTGGAAGACACCGACCTGCTGTATTCCGGCATACGCGAAATCGACCAGGCCTTCTGGGAAAAAAACGGCAAGGATATGAAAAGCTGGCAAGAAGGCGGCCGCGCCTTCTACCAGCTCAATGGCAGCGACTGCGCCAGCCTGCTGCTGAACCAGATGATCTGGCAGGAAGCGGAAAAACCCTTCCTGGCCATGGTAAAGACGGTCGAAGGCAAGACGGCGGTGCTGGAGTCGGTCAAGGACTACAGTCACCCCAAGAACGCCATTTGGGGCATCACCGCCCGCAATCGCGAGCAGAATTTCGCCATCAATCTGCTGATGAACCCCGATATCGACTTCGTCACCCTGCTGGGCCAGGCCGGTACCGGCAAGACCCTGCTGACGCTGGCGTCCGCCTTGATGATGACCCTGGAGGAAAAGCGCTACAGCGAGATCATCATGACCCGGGTCACCGTCCCGGTCGGCGAGGACATCGGCTTCCTGCCCGGCACCGAGGAAGAAAAGATGGCGCCGTGGATGGGCGCGCTGGACGACAACCTCGATGTGCTCAACCAGACCGACGGCGAATCGGGCGAATGGGGCCGCGCCGCCACCCGCGACCTGATCCGCTCGCGCATCAAGATCAAGTCGCTCAACTTTATGCGGGGCCGCACCTTCCTCAACAAGTTCCTGATCATCGACGAGGCGCAGAATCTTACCCCCAAGCAGATGAAGACCCTGATCACCCGTGCCGGCCCGGGCACCAAGGTGGTCTGCCTGGGCAATATCGCCCAGATCGACACCCCCTACCTGACCGAGGGCTCGTCCGGGCTGACCTATGTGGTGGACCGCTTCAAGGGCTGGGGCCACTCCGGCCACGTCACCTTGCAACGCGGCGAGCGTTCGCGGCTGGCGGACCACGCGGCCGAGGTGCTGTAGCGGCGCCCGCTCAAGGTGTTGCGGGGATGGGGGCCGTCCTTGCAAGCGGCCCCCTTGCGTTTATTGCAGGTTTAACTTGAACGCACCCCGTCTAAACTTAGGTACACCTTAAAGGGGCGTTTAATGACGATTATTGCCGTATTCAACCAGAAGGGCGGCGTAGGCAAGACCACCACCACCGCCAATCTGGCCGCCGCCATGGCCAAGAACGGACTGACGCCGCTCGCAATCGATCTGGACCCGCAGGCGCATCTCACCGCCTTATCCGGATTGAACCCAAAGGTGGAAAGAACGGTCTATAGCTTTTTCAACCAGCAGACGCCGCTTTCCGACCTGGTTACCCAGCTACCCAACCAGGTCAATCTGATCCCCTCCCATATGGAACTGGCCCGGGTGGATATGATGCTCAGCCAGAACCGGCACGACCTGCGCCGCCTCAAGAAAGCCATGGCGGAAGAAATGCTGTCCAGCAGCGATACGCCGGTCCTGATCGACTGCTGTCCCATGCTGGGCGTGCTATCCCTATCGGCCCTGATGGCGGCCGACGTGGTACTGGTACCGGTCACCGCCGAATACCTGGCCATGAATGGCGCCCAACAACTGGACCAGACCTTGAAGGGCCTTGCCACCAAGGGTCTTTATCGTCCCCGCAAGGTGTTTATCAACCGCTATCAACGCGGCCACACCACCTCGGAGAAGGTCGCCCATGAACTGACGCGACGGTATGGGAAGGATTTTTGCAATACTCGCGTGTTCGAAAGCCAAAGCGTGCTGGAGAGCGTCGGGCAAAATAAGGATGTCTTCAGCTTTGCGCCAGACTCCGAAGGCGCTGAGGACTTCAGCTATCTCCTGGACGAATTGATAGAATCGGGTTTTATTAAGGTGAATATGTGATTTTTCGCGTTTTACTTGCCCTCTTACTGGCCCTGTCGGCCCACGCGGCCGATATCGACAGCCTGTGGGACTACGACAAGCCCGCCGTTTCGGAAGCACGTTTTCGGGCTGCCCTGGCCAAGGCGAAAGCCGCCGGCAATACCGAACAGGCGGCGGAACTACTGACCCAGATCGCCCGCGCCCAAGGCCTGCAAGGCCGCCTGCCGGAAGCCAATACCACCCTGGACGCCCTCTTGCCCGAGCTGGGCCAGTTGCCGCCGGCCGTCAGCGTGCGCTACCTGTTGGAGCGCGGCCGCCTGATCAATACGGCCGGCGAACCGAAAAAAGCCTGGCGCTGGTTCCGCACGGCCCTGCTGCAAGCGCAGAAGCACCAGTTGGACCTGTATCTGATCGATGCCATGCATATGCTGGGCATCGTCGATAACGGCAAGGCCACCATCGAATGGAATAGCCAAGCCATCGCCCTGGCCGAGCAAAGCAAGGCGCCCCACGCGCAAGACTGGCTGGGCTCCCTGTACAACAACCTCGGCTGGGCCTATCACGACCAGAAGGACTACGCCAAGGCGCTGGATTATCTGCGCCGGGCCCAGCGCTGGCACGAACAGCGCGGCACGGGTCGGCCGCTGCTGGTGGCCCGCTGGAGCGTGGCCAAGGTACTGCGCGAAACCGGCGAACATGAAAAAGCCCTGGCCATCCAGACCGATATCGAACGGGCCTGGGTGCGCCTGGGCGAACAGGATGGCTACGTCTACGAGGAAATCGCCGAGAACTTGCTGGCCCTGGGCGAGCGCCAGCAGGCGCGCGTTTATTTCGGACGTACCTTGGCGGTGCTCAGCAAGGATGAATGGCTGGTCAAGACCGAGCCGGCAAGGCTGGCGAGGATACGGGAGTTGGCGGAATAGGTGCGTGTCGAACGGCATTGACCGGTAGCATCGGCTCCTCAAACAAACGCCCCGCATAAGTGGGGTGAATACAGGGCGGTGGCTCGGCTCACATTACGCCGAGCCGAGTCCTATTGCATCGTCTAGAAATAGAAGATAACCGTGCTTAACGAAATGTAATGCGCAATGCTGCAACTGCATCATCTATCGGCACGAAGAAGTTCAGGTTCTGACTTGCGCGACCAATCATATAACCTTGGACAGCAATACCAACTACGCGGCCATCTGCGGCAACCAACGGCCCACCTGAATTCCCGGGATGAACCTGCGCATCGCTTTGCAGGAATTTTTGTCCGCGATCATCACGGTAAGCCGATACAATCCCGCGAGTGACGGTAATGTCAAGCTCGTCGCGGAGCGGGGTTCCAATAGCAAAAACGTCTGTGCCAACCGCCGGCTGAGTCGAGCGCGCCAAGGTCGCTGCGGGCAAATTTTCCTCGCGTAGTTTTAGAAGTGCGACGTCGCGAGCGCTATCGGCGCGAACCACATCGGCAACAATCTTACGACCGTTCGCCAAGCGCACAGTCACAAAGCGTGCCTCCCGAACCACATGTTCGTTCGTGATTGCATATCCTTCTGGGGATATGATGAATCCGCTCCCATGTCCGCTTCCAGCATATACGGTCAGTGTGGCATTGCGTGCAGCCTCTAACGAAACACCCAATGGACTCGCCGATTTCAAATTAAGTGTAACTGAGTCCTCTGCTATGCTATTTATTCCACCGGTAGCTACCGATTTACCTCCTAGTTCGCGCCGCGTAACAAGGTCGTTGAACTTCCGATCTGCTAAGAGGTTTTGAACGGACAAACCAAATGCATTTGCGAGGTTCTTCTCGATTCCCATTGGTGCGCTACTGTCGCTTTGGTATGACCCTTCCGTTGTAACTTCGTAAACAACCTTGCGCTCTAACTGTCCATATACCTGCCAAGCAACTTGAACATAAGCACCGCCCTTGGAATCTCGATAGTTGCCAAAGCCTGCCAACGGGTAGCATGCACTAAGTTCGAGCTTGTTCACCTGGCCTGCCACGAGTAGCTCTGCCTTCCATGTCGACGGATCGTCAAACAGCGCGTTTGGGTCGCCGACTACTGGATAGTTGTACTTCTGCAATTCTTCGCGGAAGGTTTCGGTTAGCTCATCATCCGTTATATTGATCCTTCCACCTCGCCACTCCACAGTACCGGAGGGGACACAGGCGAAACCAATATAGTTCTTGCCGACTTCCTCTCCGCGCCGGAGTTTGACGACGACCTTCTTGAGCTGGATGGGCTTGGCGTCGACTCCCCGCGGCACCTCCAGTGCACTATGCACTTGGGCCTGTCGAACAGGTGTGGCGCACCCGCTAAGTAAAGCCAGCCCAGCCACGACTACAAATAAGCCCCGACGCGAGGTTGTTTGCCAGCAATACATCCTACCCTCCCACATATTGGGCCAGGATAACGGCTAGCCTGGCGATTTGGTTTCTCCAGAGAAGCACAGCATCTATATGGTCTTTCAACTCACCAAGCCCACTAAGCGCAATTATGTATAGCCTATATGACCTGTTGCCTACAGTGTTTTGTCTCAGATCGACAGGCAAGGGCGCTATTGTATGTGCTGTGGAAATTGGCAACGACAAGGCCCGTGCCAGCACTTTCCCACCTGCCGGTCCGCATTCGTCTATCGGCGTAAAAACCGCCAGCCTGTACTGCTAAATTTGCACGTGCCATTCACCCTGCATGAAAAACCGACAATGACGCTTCGTGCGAGCGTTAACGTCTAATCGCGAGCCACTGCTGCACTTTCTTTTGCTATCCGGTCGAGATTTTTCTGCGCGTCAGCGTGCCCTTGAGCAGCAGATTTTCGGTACAGGTCGAGTGCTTGCCGATCATCCCGAGTCAACCCTAGGCCGTGTTCGTACAGATGACCGAGTTTGTTCTGCGCAAAAGCATCCCCTTGTGCTGCGGCCTTGCGATACCAGGCAGCGGCTTGGGCATAATCTTGCTGCACCCCACGGCCAGCCTCATACAATGTCGCCATGCTCGCTTCCGCAGTGGCCAGCCTCTGTTCGGCACTTTTTCGATACCACATCATCGCTTGCGCGTAGTCCTGCGGCACACCATGGCCCTGTTCGAACATATCCCCAACATTGCACTGGGCAGCGGGATGTCCTTGATCCGCAGCCTTGCGATACCAGGCCATTGCTTGTGCATGATCCCGCGGCACATCGGAGCCTTTCATATAGATCATGCCGAGATTGAACTGAGCGCGGGAGAAACCCTTCTCGGCGGCCTTTCGAAGCCAGAAAAACGCTTGCGGAAAATCTCGCGACACGCTTTTGCCATCTAAAAAGAGCACGCCCAACGCGTTCTGAGCAACTGGCAGCCCCTGTTTGGCTGCCCTTCGGTACCAGGCGATAGCCTGTTCATCATCCTGCGGCACGCCGAGCCCCTGCTGGTACATCCATCCGAGGTTGGTCTGAGCAGTCGCACGCCCCTGCTCAGCGGCTTTGCCGCACCAGCTCAGTGCCTGCTAATTATCTTGCGGCACGCCAAGGCCACCAAGGTACAGCGTACAAAGATTGGTCTGCGCATCCGCATTGCCCTGCTGCGCGCTCTTGCGATACCAAGCCAAAGCTTGCAGGTGGTCCTGCGCAACTTCCTGACCTAGCTGATACATTGCGCCCAGCTTGTTTTGGGCGGCGGCATGGCCGCTTTCCGCCAACGCACGCACCCCATCGAGTGTCGCCTGCTGAAGGTCCGTTTTATGTCCATTCAATCCCGCCCAGGCCATACCGGACAATCCCACTGCCATGGTAAGCAGCCAAATACGTACTTTCATTTCAATTCCCTTTGCTTACTGCGCATCAGCGATTTTAGCTGGGCCCCACCACCCCCGCCCTGATCTCGAATTCAACCGTCTCCAAACGCTCGCGCAGCACCGTCTGCTGGTGGCTGAGATGCACCCGGTTCACACGGCCTGTCGCGCCAGCGCATCAAGGTGGCCCGTCTCGTCGCACCCCAATTTTTGAGTAAATTCAACTTTCAGGGAAGATCTAAGTTGCTCTTAGCATTGTTCCACGATGCTTTTTGTTGGACAAAAAATCCCACATTTAATAGGGCGGTCTTCTCGATAGCTTTCAAATCCTCTTGCTGCTGAGTAAGCTCTCTTTGCATAAGGGGATGTACTAATATTTTATTATCCAACAGAAGGTCACTGGGGGCCAGCCCCTCTATTTCTTGTATATATAAATCCACGGAATCAGTTGCATAGGTCGCAGCTTGTACAATTCTGCCCACATTATTTTCACGTAAATGATCCAAAAGACTGCACACTGAAAAACACGCATCTTGTGCCGATGACACATATAGAGAAGCAAAGTCATCTGAACTGGGTGCCGCCAGCTCACAAGCTTGGGTCGCATTTTTTATTTCCTGGACGCTCACCGATTCACCGGAAAGAAACTTCCAAACAATGTCCAAGGCCTTTCGCAAGGAAGAAAAATCTCCCCAGTCCGTATCTTGCTGGAAGGCAATATAATTCGGCACTAGCCTTTCACAGCAAAAAGCACCAAATGCCAGTTGACGATTGCCATCAAGCTTAGTTAGGCGCGCCTTTAAGGTCGCGCCATCAAATGCAGGCATAACCATTTCTTTATTATTCCTTCAATGGACTTAGTACATTGATGCCCTGTTGTTGCAAAGTGCTTGCACACCGCATTGGTGAATCCGCGTTCACACGCCTGATGAAGGATTCTGGCCTGTCACCCCCGCCCTGACCTCAAATTCGACTGTCTCCAAACGCTCGCGCAGCACTGTCTGCTGGTGGCTGAGATGCACCCGGCTCAATACAGCCTGCCCCGCCAGCGCATCCAGATAAGCCTCCAGGGCGCGGCGATCGCGCGCCTCGCCGCGCAGGATCAGTTGGCGGCTGGTCTTGTCGGGTTGGAATTCGAGTAACTCCACATCGGCTTTGCCTGCCCGTTCGATGGCCAGGAAGACCTCCGGCCACGGGTATTCGCGCTCGGCCTGCAGTGCCGCCCATTGTTTTTGCGTACGTTGCAATGCCTTGTCGTCCACCGGCTTGGCAGCGCGGCGCTGCTGGACTTGCAGCCTTTCGCTCCGGGCGGCGAGCTGTTCGGTGCGCGCAGCGGTTTGATAGGCGTCCTGCGCCAGCCAGGCCGCGCCGATCAGCAGCACGGCGACCAGCAGCCACAGCCAGCCGGCATGGCGCAGCGGCGGACGAAGATAAGGGCTAAGCGGGTCCATATTCATTGCCATTCGCTGGGGGTAAGGGCTTGCACCACTGCGCCGGGCAGGTTGGCGACGATCTGTTCGGCACGGCTGCTCGCGTCATCGGTTGCGGCCGACCAGGCGGCGACCTGTTCGATCGCACCGTGCAGGGCAGCCAAACGGCGTAGCAGGCGGGTAGTGGCGGCTTGCGCGTCGCCGGCTGCGGGTTCCACGTCATAGCCGATCAGGCCGGCGTGGTCGTACAGCAAGGCGGTGCTGCGGCTGGCATCGCCCAGTAGCAGCAGGCGCTTGCCTTCTCCCGGTGCGCAAGCCGCGCGGTGGTAGATGGCGGCGGACAGTGGCAAGACAGTGCGCAGGCGCAGACCGTGCGCCTGGCACAAGGCCGGCAGTTCGGTCAGGCAGCCGCGCCGCAACGCATACGCCAGACCCAGCCGACCATGATGACGGAAATCGCTGTGTTGCACCCACTCCCGATCCAGCGGCTGGCCTTGCTGTTCAAAGCAGGCTTGCGCATAGGCTTCGACCTCGGCCGGCGTCTGTAGCGCCGGCTGCCAGGCGAGCGGCGCCAGGGCCGCCAGGCTGTCCGAGACAGTCAGCACCAAGCGGCTGCCCGGCCGCCATTGCCCGGTGTGTTCGGTCAACAGCGCGATTAGTTCAGCCAGCAGATCAAGCGGTGCGGGGCTCGGTGCATATTCGCTCCAGCGCGGCGCGGCGGACCGGCCAAGCTGCAGGCCGCGCCGGCCCGGAAACAGACTGGCGTAGACGGTACTAGGCCACAAAGGTGACACGATTGACCTCCTGCAATGTGGTCTGGCCGTCGCGCACCCCTTGCAGGGCGACCTCGCGCAACAAGCGGGTGCCTTCGCGGCGGGCCTGCTCCTTGAGGGTGCGCAGCGAGGCGCGGTCAATGATCATTTCGCGCAGCTCGTCGCTGAGGCACATGACTTCGGCCACTGCCCGGCGGCCTTTATAGCCGCTGCCGCGGCATTGCGGGCAACCGCGGCCGGCACGGAAGCGGTAGTTCTCCGGATCGGGGATGCCGGAGTCGGCTAATAAGGCGGCATCGAGCTGCTGGTCGGTCACGCAGTGCGGGCAGTTCTGCCGCACCAGCCGCTGCGCCACCACGCCCGTCAGGGCCGAGACCAGGTGATACGGGTCCACGCCCATATGCATAAAGCGGCCGATAACGTCGAAACTGTTGTTGGCATGCACCGAGGTAAACACCAAATGGCCGGTCAGCGCCGACTGCACCGCGATCTGGGCGGTTTCCGCATCGCGGATCTCGCCGACCAGGATCTTGTCCGGATCATGCCGCAGGATGGAACGCAGGCCAACGGCAAAGCTGAGGCCCTTCTTTTCGTTGACCGGAATCTGCAGCACGCCGGGCAGCTGGTATTCGACCGGATCTTCGATGGTAATGAACTTATCTTCGCCCTGGTTGATCTCGGTCAAGGCCGCATACAGGGTAGTGGTCTTACCGCTGCCGGTCGGACCGGTGGCCAGCAGCATGCCGTAGGGCGCGGCCGCCAGCCGGCGCAGCACGCGCACGGTATCGGCATCGAATCCCAGCGAATCCAGCGTCAGGCGCTGCACCTGGTCGATCAGGGCTTGCTTGTCCAAAATCCGCAGCACGGCATCTTCGCCGTGGATGCTGGGCATGATGGAGACGCGGATATCGATATCGCGGCCCTTGGCGGCAATGCGGAAGCGGCCGTCCTGCGGGATGCGCTTTTCGGCGATATCGAGTTCGGCCAGCACCTTGATACGGGCGATGGCCTGTTCGGCCAGCGCGGTTTTGTTGACGGTGGCGATGCGGTTCAGCACGCCGTCGATACGGAACTTGATCACCAGGCCTTGCGGGATCGATTCGAGGTGGATATCGCTGGCTTCGCAGCGCAAGGCATCGAACACGGTCGAGTTGATCAAGCGCACGGCCGGACTGGCCTCGCCCTGGATCGATGCCAGGGTCAGGTCGGCGCTGGCATCGCGCGCCAGTTCGATGGATTGGTCCAGGCCGACCGCATCGGCCACGGCGCTGAAACCGGCCTCGTGCCGTTCCAGCTCGGCGCGCAGCAGGGCGGGGTCGGCCAGGTAAAGCGCCGTCAGCGGCAAGGCTTGAGCGGCCAGCCACGGGCCCAGCCGGCTATCCAGCGGCTGGCCGATCGCGGCGCAGAGCCGGCCGGCGGCGTCGTGCCCCACCAGCAGCACTCTTTCGGCCATGTCGGTGTAGGCCACTTGCGCGAAGTCCGGCTGGAGCGGCCAGCCGGTGGCGCAGTCTAGCGGCGGGTAGGCCAGCAGGGTGGCGGCCTCGGCCAGCAACGCCTCGCGCGATTGCGGGGAACGCTCGGCCAGCCAGCTCAGCCAGTCGCCGCCGAGGCCGGCGGCTTGGCAGGCCTGCGTCAGCTCGGCCAGGGTCAGGGGGGCATCAAAGTGCATTGGCCATCTCGAAAATCGGGGTATACAGCATCAATACAATGGCGCCGATGACCAGGCCGATGCCGACCATCAGCACCGGTTCGATCAGCCGGCCAGCCACATCGAGCCAGGCAGCCACTTCCTGGTCGTAGAAATCGGCGATCCGTTCCAGCATCTCGTCCAGCTGGCCGGACGATTCGCCGGCCAACAGCAAGCGGTCGGCCACTTCGGTACTGAGGCCTTGCTCCGCCATCACCCGCGACAAAGGGTGCCCCTCGCTGACCGCCCTGCCCGCTTGCTGCAAGCGCGCCTGCATGGCCAAGGGCAAGGCGGCCTCGCTCATCCTCATGGCAGCGAGGACGCTGACGCCGCTGCGCAGCAGCATCCCCAGGGTGCGGTAAAGGCGGGCCAATTGCAGGGTCCAGACCTTGTCCCCCAGCCAGGGCGTGCGCAACACGCGGCGGAACACGCCGGCGCGGACAGCCGGTTGCAGCGCCACGAGCAAGCCGCCCAGGGGCAGCGCCAGGCACAGCCCCCAGGCCAGCCAGGGATACCCGTTGACCAGGCTGCCCCAAGCCTGCACCAGGCGCGACATATCCGTCTGCCTGGGCACATCCTCGAATACCGCGCTGAAACGCGGCACCACATACAGCAACAAAAAGGTCACCACCAGATAGCCGACCCCGACCAGGATCGCCGGATAGACGGCGGCCGCCAGCAGTTGGCCGCGAATGGCATCGACCTGGCGCTGGTAGTGCATAAAGCGCTGGATGGCGGCGCGCACGCTGCCGGTGGTTTCGCTGGCGCGCAGCATGGCCAGGTAAAGCGCCGGAAAGACCGAGGGCAAGGCCGCCATCGCTTCCGACAGCTGTTTGCCGTGCCGTAGGCCTTGCAACAGGCTGTCGTAGACGGCCCGGTGCCGCCCGGTCCGGTCGTTGCGGCCAAGGATCTCGATCGCATCGACGATAGGCTGGCCGGCTTCCAGCAAGGCGTGCAATTGCTGGTTGAACACCAGCAGCTTGAAGGCCGCGGCGCCCTTGAGACGCGGCAGGCCGTGCCGGACCGGTCGCAGCGTCAGCAATCGACCGCCGCTTGCTGCCAGCACGCGACGCGCTTCTGCTTCATCGGCGGCTTCCAGCTCAACCTGCCTCACTTGGGCGTCGGCTTGTAGCACCTTGGCGCGGTAGCGCATCAATTAATCTCGCAGCTTGCCACAAAGGCATTGAATGCGTACGTGTAGTCCGCCGAGGAAAGCAGCAGATGTTCTGGGATAGTCATGCTGCATTTTATGGAATAGATCATTGCCGCACTAAGGACACTTGCCCCTATCGAGCCGAGCCGAGATGTTCCGTGACAAGTCATCCTCGCAGAGTGCAGCCGCAATCCTATTGGGGTAAATTCGCTTCATTCCCCAAGCTATTCGCCCAGAGGCGAACAGTCCTCCGGTGGATCCGCCCATTCGCCCAACGGATCTTTGGGCGGAAGCGGTTGCGCGCGGGCAGCACAGATGTACCCGCCTTTGGGGAGGGGAATCAGTTCCAGAAATTCGTTTTCGCATACCGTCGAAATGCTCACCCCCCACTCGGCCTTACCCGGCTCCGGCATTTCGTCCATGCAACCTTTCGAAGTTGCTGTAATAGTTTCGATTACGATACACCCTTGTAGGCCTGTGACCTTATCTGCGGGGGTCACGCGCGTAGCGTAAGTGCTGAGAAAGGCTGCTCCAGTCATGTTCAATGCATTGCACTCTCCAACGCGCGGCGTACTTTCCGTTCTGCTGGGAATGGACAAACCCCCACAGGCTGCCCCCACGGTACTTCCCCGCGAGGTATAGACGCCGCTGACGACCGTGTCGATTCTAGCCTCATACACGGGTGTTTCAAGAGAGGCCGATTGACTAACAATCGATGAAGTTACCAGCGCGAATATGCTAAAGCGGCGCCAGCCGCTTTTAAAATAGTTACGCATTTTCAAGGCCTTACTTCCTGAGCTTGTTTTGTTTTACTAATAAGCAGATCTATTCTTGCACGCAAATATTTTCCGAGAAAATAAGCCGTCACTCCGACGAGCAGCATGGCCGGTGTCACACCATGTGTAATCATTTCACTCAGCGAGGAAAGATGGCTAAAGAAATAGTTCACATTCATCATCATTAAAACGAAAATGTTCCATACCACTTCCATCAAGAATAAGACAATGACGGCCTCGGGCCACTTCACCCGTCCAGAAACTCCCATCAAGCTCATCGGAATGGCCACAGCCAAAGTCATGCTAAGCGTGCCATGCTCCAAGCAGGCAAGGACCATCGTCTCGCAGATCTTATAGCTAAGTAGCAGCACAAAAAGACGAAACACCAGCTTAATGATTTTCATGCAATTTCCTTTAGAAATCCCCAAGTACTGCCGATCTAAAAACTTTTCGTCATGCACTTGTTGTAGTTAGTCTCGCACGTCGTCATGGCATCCGTATCCACGGAACCATCTGGTGCGTTTGCCTTTCCATAACAGGCTGTTCTATCCTGATGACAGCAGAGTGTCGGAGTACGCGCGCAGGCACCCCTTACATTAACCTTGCATTGCTGTTGAAGCTTCCCATTTAGCCATGCCCAGCCACAATAATCGCGTTTGCATTCTTGATAGCGCGGGGCATCATCACCCGGGTCATAAGGTTTTTTCGGCTCCCTCGGTAAATCAAAATGCGCACCCGGCTCCATGGATTTACATCCAATACCACCACGCGTGCATTGAATTTCCAGACCAAACGGATCGACAAACAACAGCGGGTTTGCACCGACATAAAGGTAAGTGTTGCTCCCTCCAGCCAAGCCAATCGGATCGGACTGGATATAGCGTCCAGAAGCCGGATCATAGTCCCGGAAGTAGTTATAGTGCAGACCGCTTTCGACGTCATAGTACTGCCCGTCGAAGCGGAGGTTGTAGACAAACTTACTGCCAGTCTTCGCGGGGTCTTGGTTGGGTTGAACCGTGCCGAATCCGTCACTATCCCAACGCCACACGACCTTGTTGGCGGTATCTGTTACCACCCGTGGCGAGCCAAGCTCATCCGGCTGCACATAAAAGACGGTTACACCTGCGCCATTCGGTCGCAGCGTTGCAACCGGCAGGTTCTCCAGCCAAACCGTTTCTTGTACCAACTTGCCCGCCGCATCATATTCGCCCAATAGATGACCTTGCAGATCGTAGACAAACAGACCGCCGGTTTTGCTAAACCGCTGACCTAGGCCGTTGTATTGATAGTTGGTCGTAACGCTGCCCTTCTTGACGGACACCATGCGTCCGCGGCTGTCGTAAGTGAAGGTGCGTGTCGCATCCTTCACGATGCTGCCGGCAGCATCGACGCTGATCGGAGAGACGACGCCGGTAGCGACGTTGGTGATGGCATTCAGCTTGTTGCCGCTGTAGTCATAGGTGTTACCGCTGCTACCGCTCTCGTCCGGCGCCCAGCTCAGTCGATTGCTATTGCCATCGTACGCATAAGTGAAGTTACGCCCCGCATTGCTTTTTTCCCAGACCAAGCGGTCCAATTCATCGTACGCGAATGTTTGGTTGCGCTTGCCATCGAGCACATCAACAATGCCGGTTAGATTACCGACGGCATCGCGTTCCAGTTTGCGCGTCAAGGCGCCCTCGGAGCTGATATTGACCAATTGTCCAGCCAAATCGAACAAACGCTGATGGCGCTTTCCATTGGCCCAAGACCAAGCCATCGGTATTTTACTCAGGGGCAGCCAACTGAGATCACTGATGATGGCAGTGCCATTCACGCTCACACCATTTGGCTGGCTTTGATTCGAAGCATAATTGAAGCCAATGACTTGACCGGAGGGGGTAGTGAGACTGTTTAGCCTACCCGCCGCATCCCGATTATAACGGGTAGTTAGATTAATACTCCCTACCGTTTGCGTCAGCAAATTGATTTGCCCAAGCCCATCGTAGCCAAAACCAACCGTGGCGCCACCACCGACAATGCTGCTTAGCGCACCAATACGCGCCGAGTCGTAAGTATAATTTATGAGGGGACCACCAGCGTAACTGATGCTCGCCACACGTCCGATCACATCGTAGGTGTAAGTGCTGACTTTACCACGGGCATCGGTCCGAGTTTTGATCAAACCGTTTGGTAGGTAAGTATATTGCTCAATACCCGTATCGGGACTTTGTCTTTTTAGCGTCTGGCCCAGGCCATTGACCGTATAATTTGTGCTCTGCCCATCTGGCGTAATGACGCTGGCTATCTGGCCAAGAACGTTATAGCCAGAGAGGATGGAATTCCCATCGGGACGTGTCGAACTAATTAGTGAATTCAATCCATCATAAGCGTATGTATTGCTTCGACCAAGCGCATCGACCTGATCAATGAGATTACCGTTGGCATCATAGCTGAAGCGGGTGACCTTCCCCAGTCCATTGCTGATTGAGTCGAGCTTTCCCGTCAATGGATCGTAAGTGAAGATTTGTTTCGTGACGACGCCCAAAGCATTAGTTCGACTTTCGGTCAATGGCCGACCTGCGTTATCCAAGGTGTAGGCGATACGCCCTCCGGTGGCATCTTGGATAGTAGTTAGTCGATCTGCGCTGTCATAAGTAAAGCTAGCGCTTCCGCCATTTGGCCGCGAAACCGAAGCCAATTGTCCATGTAACGTGTATGTGTAAGTCGTGCGGCTACCATTGGTGGTCAGCTCAATGAGACGACCAAGGTCGTCGTAAACATAGCTCGTCACCTCGCCGGTGGGGGCCGTGATACGGAGAGGACGGCCATGCGCATCGTTCTCGTTAATCGTCCAGGTATGATCCAGGGCATTAGCAACGCTAATCAACGCACCGCTGTTGTCATAGCTGTAACGCGTCTTGCCGGTGCGGGGGTCGGTGACGCTCGTCACCCGACCGGCCGCATCGTGGGTATAGGTCCACGTCTGGCTTTGTCCACCCGCAGTCATCGTTTTCGTCAGCGAATTGCCTTGACCGTCATAGGTATACGTCACTTTGTTGAGTGGCGTGTTCAGTTCCAGCAATTTGCTCTGCGTACTGTCGGTCCGTTCGGTGCTCACCAAACCGTTTGGATAGGTCGTGGTAACCAGCGTGCCGGTACTGTCATATTTGCGGCTGGTGGTATTGCCATTGAAATCCGCGTAAGTATTCGGCCGGCCGATATTGTCGTACCCGATGGTCCGCGCGGATCCATCGCTTCGCGCAATGGTTGTCGGTTGTAGCGCGCCCTTTTTTGCGAAGGTGAAGCTGCGCGCAACCCCGCGTGCATCGGTCAAGACACGGCTGCCGTCACCGCTATCCACCAACGTGGTCGTACCAAGTCCATCGGGGCCGCTGACCGTACTGACCAACTTAGCCGGGGTATAGCTAATCTTTTCAATCAGCGCCCCAGCTGCGTCGTCAACCTGAGTTAGCAGCTGCGGTGCACCTTCATGATGATACTGATATCGCTCGCCGCTCCCCGCCGGACCGTAAACGGCGGCCAAGTTGCCTATCGTATCGTAGCTATAATTGAGTACATAGCCGCCAGGTCCAGCGATCTGGCGCAGCGCCCCATTGGCTTGGTAATAAAACGAAAGTACCCGCCCGCCCATCGACGTGACCGTAGCGAGATTGCCGGCCGGATCATAATCGAGGTTGGCGCTCCAGCCGTTCGCCTGGGTAAAGGCGCTCAACTTATACACGTTGCCGGGTCCCGTCGGCTTGAATGTCTGCACCCTGCCATCGCGCCACGTCACTGTATAAGCCGCACAATTGCTGACCACTTGATTAATCGCCGTCAAGTTTTCAGGATTGGGGGCTGGGGTAGAATCGCTGTTGGTCTCGGTCGGCGCGATGCACTCGACCGACGCCTTGCGATCACTCATGACTCTCCACGGGCCGGTGGCAGTATCGCTGCTAAGCATCAATTGCTCGCCCTGCGCCCCAAAGATCACGGCTCGGCCCGGCCAATTGAAGGTCCGCGTTTCGTAATAAGTGGTCGGCTGGCCGTCCGACTCCCGAATCTTGTAGAACGGCCCATAGGTATGCGTAAAACGCGTATATGGTCGGATCAGGAACAACTGCTCGGTGAGGAATGGCAAAGTCCAGCCGGGATTCCCCAATGCACCAGCGGGTACCTGGAAGGCGGCGTGTGCATTTGCACTACTATAAGTTCTAACCAAGGAAAGCTCGGGTTCGGCTACATTCTCGTAATCGACGACGGAATGACTGTAGCTCGCGTTGGCGGGATGAATGGCCGCAAAAGTGGAGACTGGCAACGCGGCAACGGCAAATACTTTCGCCACAGCGAAAGCAGGAAAATTCAACTTCACTATTTCTTCCTTGGAATATTTCGAACACGCCAGTACCGCATTACAAAGATTGCAATGTATTAGCTAGTAAAGACATCTAACGCTTTACCGAAAAACAACCCCATCCGCTCATTGCCCATAAACGAGCGCAACAAGGTACCTGGCTGGGCACACGCACCAACCAGAGAGCAATCGAAAAAGGGAACAGCCGACTCGCCTACCCAGAGCGGCCGGTACTTTACCATAAAACAAAAAATATGCAAGTATTTCAATACCTTGCAAGCGAGCAACAGGCATTGAAATCTCTTGAAAAGTCGCCTACACAAGGCCTCTGCCGGGTTTGGGGTCCAGTAAAAAGCGAGGCCTGCAACACGCTTGATCCAGGAGGGGGAGGGATGAATGTCCTATGCGACGCGCTCAACTTGGGGGTTAGGAATTTCCCTGGCCCATGCCGCTGGGCCCCTCCCTCGCTGACACATGCCCACAAGTACCAGCAGGACAAATAAGCGGATTTTTAAAATTGCAGAGATAAATAAGCCACTTTGAATTGTCTTGAAAAAACATCCCCTGCGTTGACAAGGCTAGCGCTCGCCTCAACGCATATAGACGAACCCAGACGTCCCAACGCTTTATTCACTTAGCCTCGACGCTGTCCCAATTGGTCACATCGGCATCGTCGCCGCTACCGCCAGGCTTACCATCCTTGCCATAAGCGACAATATCGGCATCGCGCCCTTGGTCGCCGGGCGACTTGTAGACATAGGCATGACCCCAGGGGTCGGCCGGTACGCGCTTCTTCAGGTACGGACCGCGCCAGTTGCCTTCATTGGCTGGTGCCGCCACCAGCGCAGCCAGGCCTTGCGCGGTGGTCGGGTAGCTGCCGACATCGACCCGGTATTGGTCGAGCGCCTTGTCGAAACCGTCGATTTGCGCACGGGCGACCTGGGTTTGCGATTTGCCGATCTGCGAGAAGTACTTGGGACCGACGAAACCGGCCAGCAGGCCGATGATCAGCAGGACGACCAGCAGTTCAAGTAAGGTAAAACCAGCGTGTTTGGCTCTCATTTTCGGCTTTTTTCCGGTTCGGTCGGGGCATCCGGCCCCGTATCGGGTTGATAGATAAACTGCCAATCTCGGTAGTGCTTGGCGCCCTTGAAACTTGCCAGCTCAGTTGGAAAGCCATCGATCTTCTGCGGCGCCTGCATGGAGAGGGAGTACACCCCCATGATGCCGCCACTGGGGGCCGGTACCAGGCCCCACTCCTGCGTGGCGCGGATCGGGTCACGGTACAAGCGGCGCAATGGCCGCTGCGGCCGAAGTGGGCGCTGGTCCAACAACAATACGTCCAGCGTGGGCGGATAGCGCACGCTGCCGCTGCCATTGCGGTAATAGGCACGGATAGCAGCTTGGTAGGCCTGGCCGACATAGAGCAGCTCGGCTTCACGTTCACGCAGCTCGGCCGTACGGCTATTCTCCAGCGCGCGCGTGGTCAGCACCGCCAGGATGGCGACCAGGAACAACGCAACCAAGTAGCTGAAGCCCTGCTGGCGCCGCATCACCAGTCCTTGAACCAGCTTTTGTCACGTGCTTGGCCGGGCGCCGCACTGCGAACGTCGGCGATAGCGCCGGTACCGCTCTCGGTCGGTGCAATCGGCAGCCAGCTCTCCTTGCTCTGCGTCAGCGGGTCGATCGGGATGCGGCGCAGGTATTTATGGTCGACCAAGTCTTGCAGCGTTTCAGGGTATTTGCCCTTGTCGGCGTAAAACTTATCGATGGCATCGCGCAGCAGGTACAGATCCTCGCGCAGCACATCCTCCTTGGCCCGGTCCAGATTGCCGAAATAGCGTGGCGCGGCCAGCGACAGCAGCGTGGCGATGATGGCCAAGGTGACCAGCAATTCGATCAGGGTAAAGCCCTTGGTGCGCATGCTTACCACTCCCTGTAGGCCACGCCGTTCAGGCCGGTCTGCGTGGAGAGCGAGTAGACGTCGAACACATCGTCGCCGGCCAACGGCTGGTCCGGCGGCGAGTCGAATCGGCGCATGCCCCAGGTCTGTTCGGCGGGCGTACTGGCGGTCGGATAGAAGGGATCGCGCGGCAGGCGGCGCAGGAAATACAGCCGCGCGCCGCCCGGCGCCTTGGCATTCGGCACCCCGGCTGCCAAGGCGACGAGCGTGGGTGGATAGCCATTCTGGCTGCCGGAGGCATCTACCGGGACAATGCGCCCATCAGCCGTGGCGGCTTTATAGGCATCGATTGCCTGACGGATATCCCGCAGCGCGCGGCGCAGCTCGTGTTCCTTGTGCCGCTTGAGCGTGGTCTGCGCTAAAGGCATGGCCATGGCCGCCAGCGTGGCGATAATGGCCAGCGTGGCCAGCAGCTCGATAAAGCTGAAACCGCCCGCACGGCTGGAAGAAAGTCGGCGCGGCATGATCAAGGCGCGATGGTGAGCGTATGGCGTAGCGGCAAGGCCGGCCGCGGCAGCGCGGCGCCGGAGCCGACCGGCGACATGCCGACCAAGCCGATTTCAACAGGTGGGCCAGCGAGCAGCGGTTTCACTTCGATCAACAGCAAACTGCCCTGCCCGCTCGTGCCTGCTCGACTTGGACTGGCCAGGCCGACGGCGATACGGCCGCTGCCGGCATCGACCAGCTGGTTGAAACTGACCGATGTCTTACCGAAGAAATCGCCAAGCCGTACCGACACCACCTCGACACGGTTGGGATCGAATATCAACTGCATAGGCGCGGCGCGCACGGGGTCGGCGCTGTCCAGTAGCAAACGCAATTGCACGGTTTCACCGACCTTGGCCTGGGCCGGGCCTTGCCAACGCAGACGTAAGCCGCCGGGCTGCTCGGCTGCGGCGGTCTCGGTCGCCGCAGCGGCGGGGACCGGGGTGGGAACGGGCGTAGCAGCGGGCGTCACGGCGGCTTCGCTCGTAGCCGGAGCAGGAGCAGGAGCAGGAGCAGGAGCAGGGGCGGGCAATGCTGGCTTCGGCGCCGCGACCGGCGTCTCCAGGTTGCGCAACTGCAAAGGCTTCAGCCGCAAGCTGGCCTCGGTCCCGGACCAGAACGACTCCGCCGCCGGCGATTGCCGCTGTAGATTGCGTATCAAGCGCGGCGTGATCGACAGGACGATCTCGGTTTTTTGCTTGTCGTCCTTCTGGCTGGAGAACAAGCGGCCCAGCAAGGGCAGATCGCCGAGCAAGGGGATGCGATTGGCCGAGGAACGGTCTTCGTCGCTGATCAGGCCCGCGAGCACCTGGGTTTCGCCATCCTTCAGCCGCAGCACGCTATTGGCGCTGCGGGTACCGATCTGGTAGGCCTGCGAACCGTTGGTGGTCTTGACCGCACCGACCAGCGAACTGACTTCCAAGGCCACCTTGAGGCCGATCTCGTCGCGCAGATGCACATCCGGCTCGACTTCCAGCTTCAGGCCGACATCCATGTACTGGATATTCTCGCTATTGAAGCCGGTCGAGGTGGACGTGGTGGTGACGATGGGCACCTTGTCGCCGATCAGGATCTTGGCTTTCTCCCGATCGCGCACACGGATACGCGGATTGGCCAACAGCTTGGCATCGCCATCCTCCTGGTGGAAGGTCACCGTGGCACTGGGCAAGGTAATGCCCAATTTGCTGGCGTTCAGATTGCGCAGTTCGCTCAATTTGAAGCTCGGCGAGGCCGCATTGGTGGTCGAATTGCTGGCGTTGTTGGTGAGCGGTGCCACCGTCAACTGGTCGGTGAGCTTGACGCCGAGATCGAGCAGGCGCGAGCGCTTCACTTCCAGCACTTCCACTTCCAGCATCACTTCCGGCTCGTCCAGGTCCTGCAGCGCGATCAGCTTTTCCGCCAGGGCAATGGTGTCGGGTGTTTCGCGCAAGATCAGCATATTGAGCTTGTCGTCGACGTACACTTCCTTGAGCTTGAGCACGGTCTTGAGCAGATTGGCGGTCTGCTTGGCTTCGCTATTGGCCAGGTAGAAGGCCTTGACCAGCAGATCCTGGTATTCGCGGCTCTTGCCGCCGGTATTCGGGTAGATCAGCACGCTGCCCGAGTTGAGGATCTTCTTGTCCAGCTGGTTGGTGGTGAGGATGACATCGATAGCGTCTTCCAGGCCGGTCTGCTTCAGGAAAACCGTCGTGCGCTGATCACCCCTCACCTCGCGGTCGAAGATAAAGTTGATGCCGGTGGTGCGCGATAGGGCCTCGAACACCATCTTCAGGCTGGCATCGCGAAATTCCAGATTGATCGGTTTCTGATACATGGCCCCGAGACTGGGTGCGCTCAGCAAATCTTTCGCCTGCAGCGTCTCGATCTCGCGCCGCAGCGCCTTGGCCTCGGCATGGTTGGGGTTGTCGGCCAGGGCCCGCGCCAGCCATTGCGCGGCCTGCTCGCTATCGCCCTGCTGCAAGGCGGTGCGCGCCCGCCCGGTCGCGTCGACGGCTTGCGCCAGCCGGGTGAGTTGCACCAGTCCTGCCTTGGCACGGGCATTGTCGCGATCAAAGCTCAGGATAGCGCGGTAGTGCTGCTCGGCCTCCGCCTCGCGCCCCGCCGCCAGCGCCGTTTCGGCCCGGCTCAGCAATTGCCGGACGGCAGTTTCGCGCTGCTGCAGCCAATCGGCCCGAAAACGGGTATCGCGCGGCTCCAGCTCGGCCGCCTGCTGCAGCTCGCGGATGGCCTCGGCGTATTGGCCGTCCGCCATGGCGGACAGACCGGCACGGTGGTGGCGATCGGCGGCGCAGCCACCCAGGCCCAACAGGACCAAAAGAATCAAGGTGCGCCCAGGCGCGGTAGTGAAAATCGGCATAGCGGTTTATTCCGAGGCAGCAATCGGGAGAATCTGCTTGTCCCCGGTCGGTAGATATTCGAATTCGATGTGCTGGGCATCCATGCGCAGCACCTTGTAGCGGCCTTCCAGCGTATCGCCGGGACGCGCCAATAGCGTCTGTTCGTCGTGGCTCAGGTACATGACCTGCGCACCGCCATCGTTAAAGCTGCCCATATAGCGGAACGGCAGTGCAGGTGGAGCAGGCCGTGGCGGCGGAGGCGGCGGCCCCACCAACTCGGCCTCCTGGACGGGTTTGGGTATCGGCGCAGCCACGGGCGGCGGCGCCTGCCAGTTGCGCGGGGCGAACGGGTCGGCCACGGCTAGCAACGGCGCTGCCGGCACAAGCAGCGGAGTCGTCACCGACGCCGCCTTGACCAACAACGGCCGGGCAGCGCCAGGCGCAAGCACCACTTCGACCAGCTCGACCTCATCCTCCTCGACCGGATAGACGATCGCCACCAGCGTAGCCGCCAGCAAACCCGCCCAGATCATCCAACGACGCCGCGCCGCGTTATCCATGGGACGGCTTCCGGTAAAACGCCGAGATCGTCGCTTCACAGCTCAGGTCGGCCAGGCCAATGTCTTCGCGGCTGCATTGCACGCCATCGATCACGATATTGGGCTGCCCTGCCTGCAAACCGGCCAGGAAACGCCGCACCGCCGGATAACCGGCCAGTAGCGTCAAGCTGGCGCGATAGCGGAGATAGGGCTGGTTCGCACTGTCGTCGAGCGTGAAGGACAGCTCGTCCAGCGGTAGCTTGGCCTGGTCGGCCGCCTGATTGAGCGCGCCGAGTAATTGCTTGCTCTCGAATGCCGGCAAAACCACCGCGTTGTCGGTGGGCTTAGCCACCAAGGGCATCGCGCGCGGCTGGGATGCTTGCCAGGTTTGCGCGGTTTCCAGCGCCAGTTGGCCTTGGCGAATATGGGTAGCCAGTGCCAGCAGGAAAGCCAGCACCGCCAAGCCCAGCGCGGCCACCAGCCGTGGCTGAGCGTACAGCAGACGACGGGCTTGGAAGCGGTAGCGGGACAACAACGGAGGCATGACGAGGGAGCGGAAGACAAGGCAAAGGGCGCGGATTATATCGCAAGTCTTTGCTGTATGTCCTTATTAATTAAGGATTTTCCCGCACGAAGCGACAGATGCGGTCAGCGCCGCAGTCCTGGCGCATCGTGTGGTGCGCCAAGTATGGCGAGGCTGATCGCCCTGTATGAAAGAACCGGCAAAGAACGCTAAGCGCTAGCGTCTAATCGTGAGGCACTGCCGCGCTTTTCTTGGATATCCGGTCGAGATTTTTCTGTGCGTCAACCTCCCCCTGGGCCGCGGATTTTTGGTAAAGGTCGAGCGCTTGCTGAAGGTCTTTCGCCACCCCTAGGCCATGCTCGTACAGATAGCCGAGATGGTTCTGCGCAAGCGCATTTCCTTGGGCTACGCCCTTCCGATACCACGCAGCGGCCAGGGAGTAATCTTGCTGCACCCCATTGCCGGCCTGATACAGCTTTCCAATGCTAGCTTCCGCAGTAGCATTCCCCTGTTTGGCACTTTTTTGATACCAAATCATCGCTTGCGCATAATCCTGCGGTACGCCGTAGCCTTGTTCAAACAGGTTGCCAATATTGCACAGGGCAGCGGGATGCTCTTGATTCGCTGCCTTGCGATACCAGGCCATTGCCTGTGCATAGTCCTGCGGCACCCCGGAGCCGGCCTCATACATCAATCCGAGATTGAATTGCGCGCGGGATAAACCCTGCCCGGCGGCCTTTCGATACCAGTCAAGCGCTTGAGATTGATCCTTCAGCACACCCACACCAGTACGATATAGTGTCCCGACGGTGTTCTGCGCCTTAGCCAACCCCTGATCGGCCGCTTTACGAAACCAAACGGCAGCTTGTTCGTGGTCCTGTCGTACACCGTTCCCCTTCTGATACATCAAACCAAGATTGAACTGTGCGTTCGCGAGCCCCTTTTCGGCGGCTAGACTAGACCACTTCATGGCTTGTGCATCGTCTTGGGGCACACCATGGCCTTGGTGGTACAAGTTTCCAAGATTGTCCTGTGCGTTAGCATTGCCCTGCTCCGCGGATCGGCGATACCAAACCACAGCCTGTGCATAGTCCTTTGCTACGCCGATGCCGTGCTCATACATCCAGCCCAGGCTGGTCTGCGCGTTGGCATGCGACTGATCGGCAGCCTTGCGGTACCAAACCAGGGCCTGAGAAAAATCCTTCTCTCCTCCCATCCCATAGTCATACATCCCGGCTAAGCGGTACTGTGCTTCCACGTACCCCTGCTCGGCAGATTCTCGAAATAGCTTTCTCGCCTGCGGATAGTCCTGAGGCACTCCCAAACCCTGCTCATACATGATTGCTAAATTATATTTAGGTACCGCTTCCCCCTGAGCCGCCGCTTGGCGAAAAAAGGTCAAGGCCTGAGCATAGTTCTTCGTGACGCCCCGGCCGTTCAGATACATCGTCCCCAGCGTATTCCGCGCCACGACATCACCTTGTTCGGCCGCTTTGCCGCACCAGCTTAGAGCCTGCCCGTAGTCCTGCGGTACACCCCGGCCGGTGTAGTACAGCACGCAAAGTTGGGCCTGCCCTTCCGTGTTACCTTGTAGCGCGGACGCACGAGACCACTCGGCAGCTTGCACATCGTCCTGCGCCACCCCTACGCCATGCAAATACATGTTGCCGAGTTTGGATAGTGCCTCCGCATATCCTTGCGCGGCTGCTTGGCGGTAAAAGGCGACGGCTTGCATAGGGTCTTCTGGGACACCTCGGCCCATAGCGTACATTGTCCCTAGATTCGTTTGCGCCACGGCGCTACCTTGCTGGGCAGCTTTGCGGTACCAGGCGACAGACTCGGCATAATCCTTAGTCAGTCCCTTGCCAAACTCATACATCCAACCGATGCCGATCTGCGCCTCGACGTCGCCCTGCTCAGCGGCCTTGCGGTACCAAGCTGCTGCTTCGTGATAGTCACGCGTGACGCCTAAGCCGTTCGCATACATCCCGCCAAATCTGAATTGCGCCGAGGGATTGCCTTGCTTGGCCGCTTCCGCATACCAGGTAAGTGCCTGGGTATAGTCCTGTGATACGCCACGACCATATTGATACATCATGCCAACATATTCCTGCCCCTTGGCGTTCCCTTGCTCGGCGGCTTTACGGTACCAGGCCAATGCGTGGCTATGATCCTGCGGTACCCCGCGGCCGTTATCGAGCATTGTTCCGAGATATACCTGACCCTCGGCATTTCCCTGCTCTGCGGCTTTGCGATACCACGCCACCGCGTGCATAGGGTTCTCTTGTACGCCACGGCCGAGTTCATACATCAACCCAAGTTTGGCCTGAGCAAGGGCATACCCCTTCTCGGCTGCTTTGCTGTACCAATCGCTTGCCAGTGGATAATCCTGGCGCACGCCCCGCCCGACTTCGTATAGGGCGCCCAAGCGGGTTTGCGCATAGGCGTTCCCCTGTTCCGCAGCCTTGCGATACCAGGTCACGGCCTGAATATCGTCCTTTGGCACGTCCAGACCATATTCAAACATTTCACCCAATGCAGCTTGTGCAATTGCATGGCCTTGTGCAGCGGCCTTGCCGTACCAAGCCGCTGCCTGCGCATAATCCTTCTGCACTCCACGGCCCAGGTAGTACAGAGACCCGAGGTTGAACTGTGCCATCGCATAGCCTTGCGCAGCGCTCTTGCGGTACCAAACCACAGCTTCGTGGTAGTCACGCGAGACGCCTTGACCACGCTGATACATTGCGCCAAGACAGTTCTGCGCAGCCGCATCGCCATCGTCGGCCAACGCACGCCAGGCACTGAGCGACATTTGATGAAGGCCTGCTTCGTAGTTGCCTTCACGCCCGTCCATTCCCGCCCAGGCCATACTGGACAATCCAATCGCTACCGTAAGTAGCCAAACCCGCAACTTCATTCCATATCCTTCTGATTTCCTGCATGTTCTGACAGCCGATGGGCTGTCCGCCGGCCAAGCGCGAGGCCATGGCACAATCTTGGCTATATAAAGACATCCAGCCAAATGGATCGTTTCAACGGTCGCAAAGCGTTTAAATGCCGGCTCCGAGAGGATGTTCACAATCACGGTCTTAAAATCGACTGGCGGGCGAAGCACGGCCATCTAGGACTTGTGCCAATAACTGTACGCAACCCGAGGTCGCAACGACGACCGACGAGCAAATCGGGATCGCAACGACGAACGACGACCAGCCGCCACCCTATGAACCCAGTTATTGGGAGATTTGCAGCGATTCGGAACCGCCGCCCTGGAGGGATGACGCCAACGAGCAGGAACCGCCACCTTATGAAGCGGGGTATTTAGAAGCCTGCGCCGATTCAGGCCCGTCGCCTTGGTGGGATGACCAGGGCGACAGGGACTATTTCGACGGTAATGCCAATTTTGAGCGGTGCTATGACTGAACCAAAGCATAGTTCATTCGGGTTTGAAACCCGGTGATTGCCTAGACCGAACCACACTTCATTTATCAGACAGCAAGTTATCACTTATCTCAGACCACGCGGTTTTACCAATCATTGCGAAATCCATAAATTCGCAAAGCGGTCTTTCTGCTATCAGCTTTCTTGTCAACGCATCAATTTCTTCCGTCACATCTGCTGTTGTCTCATCCCCATACCATACACCAATAGATGGATAAATGCTAACGTACTTGACTTTTATAACCTCAAGCCGCATTAGTGGATATTTATCCTTGAATTCCACGCGAAGCTGAGTCACCAGCCAATTAAGCAGCGCAACTACAAACTCCACATTCCGAGCCGATGAAACCCACTTGTCAATTGCTTCCGGCTCAACAATTTGGCAGCCTTCATAAGTCATTAATTTTTCTCCCGAATGTACTTAGGCTTAATGCCACGGTCATTCAAATATTGCAGCTCACGAGCGGTGAAGTACCCATTTGGTTGCCCCTCAACAAAACCACCCTTCACCCGTGGCAACGACTGCGGATTGGTGAGAATAATGAAATTATCACCTCTATCAATACGGTCCTGTAGCCACTTTTTATTTTCGGTCCATGTAACCCTTGAATCACCAGGCCCTGGCATCCTGCCAGTCTTAGCCCAGCTGTCGATATTCGGATCATCGGCAACTCTTCTAAGATCGTCCATTCGACCAATCGCCGTGGTTTTCTTGGAAGAAAGCGCCTCAACGGCTCCTTCAATCACCCTTTTAACCGCAGCTCCCGGCACACGAAGCGGGAGGGCATTCGAATTAAGTTCAGTGACATCCCCGAGAACCGATGACATTGAGTACGGGATTTGACCACGAGCTTCGGCGCGCCTTACAAACTCAGCGTTGCCCGCAAAATTGCCGGCCCCAAGCTTCGCAAGGTCAGCATCCGAATAGCTGCTGTAGTCCGGACCGGTAAAGAACTCCTTAACGCCCTTCCAAAAGCTGCCCGCACCGCCCCCACTACTGTTTGCGGCACTGCCTTGAATGGCCGAAGCCTTCCTCGGAACAGAACCATTGCCGGCTTCGTTCTCTCCCTTTTGCCTGATGGCAACCGGTATCATCACACTACCGGTTTCACCTTCCGCCCTCGGGATACGAGAGCCGGTCACTTCCACCGTTTTCGCTGCTTCAAACCCCGTTGGATCGGTCAGATTGGTCGGATTATTCCACACGTAGCTGTAGCGGTTATAGCTCTGGCTATGCTCGGGATCCTGGATGATGGGGTCGGCGCTCATAAAGCGCGCCACCAGCGGGTCATAGACCCGGCCGTTCATATGCACCAGGTCCAAGCCGTCGAGCATCTCGTGACCGGTAAAGCCCTTGTTGTCGATCACCCCGTCCACGTTGTTGGCGCTACCGTTCAGGTTGCGGCGTTTGCCCCAGGCGTCGTAGCTCAGCCTTTCCTTGAGCGCGCCGGTCTGGTCGCTGATGGCCACCACGCTGCCGAGCCGGTCCTCATGGATCCAGTGCTGGTCGGTGCTGCTACCCTTGTCGATTTCCACGCCCAAGCCGTTCGGCCAGTAGGTCTTGATGGACTTGACCGTGCTGCCGGTGGTTTCCGCTTCGATAGCGCCGGCGTAATAGATGGTGGTGCCGTCGCTCTTGATCTGCTTGGCGCGCTGATGCTCGGTGCCGTAGGCAAATTCGCTGGACGTGCCGCTACCGCAGCGACCGTCGGCGTTCAGGCTGCCGGTGGTGATGCAGTGCGGCATATCGAAGCTGGTCCAACTGAGCTTGCGGCCGGCACCTTCGATCAGGTTGCCATTGGCGTCGTAGCGGAAGGCGCCCACGCTGCTGATGCTGCTGACCGCATGCGGGCCACCGCTATTGGCGGCGCGCACGGCCTGGCCTTGTGGCGGGTAGGTGTAGGTACCCACGCCGGTCTTGCTCAGCATATTGCCGATGGCGTCGTAGCTGAACTCCTGGACAGGCTGGTTGGTGCCGATCGCGGTCGCTTTGCTGAGGCGATTCAGATCGTCGTAGGCAAACGACTCCGTCAAGCTGCTGTCCGCCCAAAACTGGCTGCGCTGCTCGATATTGCCCAACTTGTCGTAGAGATAGTTCTCACGCCATTGCAAGCCGGTCTGCGGACTCGTCAGTTCCCCATCGCTCAGTCGGCCGGTATAGACGTTGTAGGTCTGGGTCACCTTCAGGCCATTACCGAGCTTGACTTCGATGACACGATTGGCGGCGTCCTGCTTGGTGGCCTCCCATAGCGCACTGCCCTGCCGCACGATCTTGTGCAGATAGCCGTATTGGTTGTAGCGCTGCTCGAAGCGCTTGGCCTTGCTGGCGTCGGTGCCGCGCTGGTGGGTCTGGCGCAGGGATCGGCCCCAGGCGTCATACTCGGCTTTGCTGCTGTAGACCGTGTCCAGGGTCAGCGTGGTGGTGTCCGGACGGCCCAGGCTGTCGTAGCTGTGGGTACGTTGGTAGTCCTTGGTGCCGCTGCGCAGCGTGTAGGCCTCCGTCAGCTGGCCGATACCACGGGCCGCCGTGTCGTAGACCCAGCGGCTTTCCAGGTTCGGTTCGCTACGGCTGGTCAGCCGGTCGAGATCGTCGTAAGTCGAGCGAGTGACCTGCTGTTTGGCGTCGGTCTGTTTCCAGACGCGGCCCAGTGGATCCACGTCGTAGTGGATGGCGCCCAGGTCCAGATCGTTCAGGTCGGTCTTGCGGCCCAGCAGGTCGTAAGTGATACGGACGATATTCTTGCCCGGATCGATGATCTGGGTCAGGTTACCGAAGGCGTCATGGCCGTACTCGGTGATGCCGCCCTTGGCATCCTTGCTGACTTCCAGCTGGCCCAGCACATTGCGGATATCGGTCTTGCTTTGCGGCTTCGGGTTGGTCAGGACGGTTTGCAGGCCTTGATAGATGGTCGTGGTGACCTGCTCCGCTTCCTTGCCCACTCCGCCGCCCTCGTTCAAGGTAGCGACCAGGATCACCCGATCCAAATCGTCGTAGCCGTAGCGGCTGGCCTGTAGTGGCGTGCTGCCGGCAAACGCTGGCTGGTAGCTGATCTCCAGCCGGCCACGGCGGTCGTAGCTGTGGTCGGTGTTGATGACCTGCCCAGCGAAACCCCAGCTCTGGCTGCGCAAGGCATGGCCGGCGTTGTCGCTGTAGACCAGGGATGGTACGGCGATGCGGTCGGCGCCCTTGTAGCTGTCGGTGATGGCCACTTGCATTGCGCCGGCAACGGGGCAACTGCCGTTGCATTGCTTCAGATAGCTACGCGTCTCGGTGCCATCCGCGCGCTGTTCGGCCAACTTGCGGCCGAAGCCATCGACGGTCCAGGTGGTTTTGAAACCGTTCGGGCCAGTCAAACTGGTTTGCGCGCCGGTGCGGAAGTCGTAGACCAGGCTTTCGCTATGGCCGGCGGCGTTCTGGCGGGTTTTGACGAAGCGGCCTTTGGCGTCGTATTGAACATCTTCGACGGTACGGCTGCGGTCGTTGTTGCTGACCGGGTCGCGCCAGGTCTGGGTCTTTTTGTTGACTAGGCCAAAGGGATTACCGCTACGGTCGAAAGTGGTCAGCAGCTTGAGCTTGAGGCTGGCGTCGTTGGGCTCAAGGGTCTCGCTGGCCGGCAGGCCCTTGGCATCGTAGCCATAGGCGACGGTACGGCTGATGGTCTGGCCATAGCCGTCGGTCTTGGCATTGACGGTGCGGCTAAGCAGGCCTTGCAGCCAAGGTGCGTCGCCGGCATTGGCGGCCTGGTAGGTGTTGACCGTCAGGTTGCGGAAGGTCTTGCCGTTGCCGCTGATCAGGCTGTCGCTTTGCTTGAGGTTGCCCCAGTCGTCGTAGCTGTTGGCGGTGACGGTATGGCCCAGTGGGCTGCGGTCCAGGTCGTACTTGTCGCCGATCTCGCTGCCGCTATAGACGAACCAGGTCGGGCTACCGTTGGGCTGCGCGAGGGTGCGGACTTGCGCATCGGCGGTGGTCTCGCTGAGGACTGCGCCGCTGGCGGCAAGGGTACGCTTACGTTCCAGCATGCCCCGGCTTTGCCACTGCGCCGGGTCCTGGCGGGTGGTGATCAGGCTGCGGATGCCGCTGGCCTGGGCGGTGGTCTCGATCACGCGGAAGCCGGGATTGGCACGGCCGGTTAGCTCGACCGCGCCGGCGGCGTAGCGATAGCTGGTAACGATTGGATCGGCCACGCCATTGTCGATGCGCAGCTTGCTCACAACCTTGGTAGGGCCGGGGGCAATGCGGCGCAGCGGATAGCGCACTGTATCGGCAGCAGCGGGGTCGAGCGCGGCGGCGCTGGTCAGGTAGAGATTGCTGTCGCGCAGCGAGCCGTATTCGACTTGGCTACGGCGAAGCGTGCCATCGGTGACGGCAAGCAACTTATCCAACGCTTCGCCAGGCTGGGCCGTTGACTCGGCGCTAAACACTTCCCATTTGCCGCCCGGCGTGTAATTGACCAGGTCCATGCGGCCATCGCCGTTGAAATCGCCGGTGAGGAAGCGCGACATTTCCAGCCAACGCGCGCCCAAAAAGGCTGGGCGCCCTGGGGGTGTGGTGGGGTACGGTACCTGCGGCAGCGTCCAGCTTTCGCATTGGTAGCCTGCGCTGCCGGTGATCCGGCAGACGCGCTGCGCGCCGCCGTAGGGGTCGCCGGCCAGGATATCGGCTTCGCCATCGCCATCGATATCGCCGACGGCTTTGATCCGGAAATCGACTTGATCGGGACCGGCGCCGCTGAGGCGGTAACCGGTATCGGCTAGCGCGCGGCAGTCCAGTCGGGCCGCTGCCTCGCCAGTCGCATAGCATAAGCGCCCGCCGGTCAGCCAGTCCTTATCGCCCCCCTCCAAGCCAAACAGCAGATCGGTGTAGCCGTCGTGGTTGAAATCGGCCACCAGCGTGCTTTGCCAATGGGCGAAGACAGCCATGCGGGCCAAGAAGAATCCGGTCGGACTCCCTTTCTGGACGCTCAGCTCGATAAAGTCGGCCACCTTGTGGTTGGCGGCGCCCTTTTCGCTGCGGATATTGCCCCACACCCCGGTATGGGTGTCGATCCAATTGCGCCGTTCGGTATCGAAGCTGGCGCGGGTCAGCCGCAGCGGATCGGCGCGGCCATCGCCATTGATGTCGGCGCTATCGCCGCTATAGCTGCGGGCCAGCAAGGGGCCGGCCTGCCCCAGGTCGAATTGGCCGCTGGCCAGCAAGCGGCAGCTGAAGGCGTTGCCGCTGGAAAGACAGAGCTGCTCATTGCTGGAGGTGCCGACTTCCGACGAGTAAACGCTGCCGGGCAACAGGATATCGGTGCGGCCATCGCCGTTGAAGTCGTAGGCGGTAGGGAGACCACTCCGGTTGCCCCCCGCGATGGCGTCCGCCTCGGCCCAGGCGCTACAGGTAAAGCCTTGACCTTCACGAAAGCGCGCGTAGCAAAGCTGGCGTTTGCTGAAGAATTGGCTACGGACCACGCCATAGCCATCGACCATGCCCTCAGCACCCAGTAAGTCCAGCTGGCCGTCGCCGTCGAAGTCGCCCGTTTCCAGTACGGTAAAGGCGGCAGGCTGGCCGGTGAACACGTTCTGGCTGTCGAAACCACGGCCATTGCCCAGGAACAGCCTGTGCATCCGGCCACCGACGCGGCGCTTGTCCAGCATATCGGTGTAGCCGTCGCCGTTGAAGTCGCCCATCACGATCATATCGAGTGGATCATTGCCTTCCTCGGGCGGCTCGCTGCTCGAATGCAGCGGGGGCGGCATACTCGCCACCCAGTCTTCCAGAATCGGTCCGTCCCAGTTGCCCAGGCTGACGAAACGCTTGGCCGTACCGGCTGCCGGTTCGCCCCATTGGAAGGTGGTGGCCGGCAGGCAGCGGCCGGCGCCGTCACAGCGTTTCACGCTGCGTAACAGACTGCGCGCACTGCGCGGGCTTTGGGTATAGCCAAGGGTATAGACGCTGGCGATCTCGCCGCCGTCGCCATTGGCCGCCGTATTGACCGCCGTGGTGATGGTCTTGAGCCGCTTCAGCAGATACGCCTTGCCGCCAGCGCCCCAGCCGGTGGTGTTGTCGGTATTGTCCGGGCGGGTTTCGTAGCCGAGCCGGACGATCACGTCGGCGTTGGTGGTGGCATGGCCGCCGTAGCGATACCAGGCGGGCAGGTTTTCTCCCGTGCTGAGGTCGTGCAGATAGCCCAGGGTCATGCGGTTGCCCGCGCGATCTTCCACCCGGTCCAAGGCCCAGCTGATGGCCTCGGTCTTACCTTGGGCCTGTACATAGCTATTGGCCTGGCCGTCCAGGCCATTGACGCCGAAGTACTGAATCTGGCCAGCCTTGGTCTCGACCTTGAAGCCCAGCTTGCCATTGGCGCTGAAGCGGCTGATGCGGCTGAAGCTGTCGATTTCGGTGCGGTATTGGGCGTTCTCCGCCCAGTAGTTGGCATCGCTCATCGCCAGGTTGACCAGGACCAGGCGTTGGCCATCCAGGCACAGGCGGTCGCGCGTGTCGAAGCGGACAGTATCGTGCTCGCCATCCTGGGCAATGCTGCGACTGCAGCGTTGCACGCTGGACCGGCCGCTCAGGCTCCAACCCAGCCCGGCGAGGCCGCTGCTGCCGTTGCTGTTGTAGTTGAGACTGAGGCTTGGAGCCAAACCAGCGGTACCCGGCGGGACGGCAATCGGCAGGCTATAGCTGGCCGCGCCACCGCCAACACTGAGCTCGCCTGGCAGACTGCCGGCATCCACCCCGCCAGTGATCAGGCCATCTACATAGCTGGAGGCGAAGCTAATCTTGACGGGGGTATCACCGCCGCCTCCCTGACTGGCCGTCACGGTCACCGCAACCGGCGCACTGGTGGTCACGCCACCCAGACTATCAACCAGTTTGGCCGTCAGATTGGCATAGTTACCCACCGGCACCGCCATCCAGCTGTAGCTATACGGCGCACTGCTGTCTTCGCCCAGCTTGGTGGAGCCGTTGTAGAACTCGACACGGGTAATGCTGCCGCTGCCCACGGTGGCCGTGGCATTCAAGGTAATACTGGCCGGTGCCGTCAGGGTCTTGCCGGCTTCCGGGCTGCTCAGACTGATGGTCGTATTGGGGATGACCTGCACGTAGCGGTGGGCCGCATACAGCGTGGTATTACCCTGCTGGATACGCGCAGTGATCAGATACGGTGCAGCGCGCGGGGCGGCCCCGCGCTTGGTCACATAGCAGGTACCCGCTTCACTATCGGCCGTAACCCCTTGCGCCTTACCCAGCCATGCACCGTCGAACAAAAAGGACACATCGTCGCAACTACCCGTGCCATTGCTCAGCTTGATCCGCATAAAGATATCGGACACACCCTTGTACACCGCCCCATCGGCCGGGGTGGTCAGGGCAATGCGCAGGCTGCCCGGCATGGTGCAGTTGCGGTCCTCGCAGGGCAGTACCAGGCTGCCGCTGGGGGCGGTGGCCTGCACGAAGATCGGGCTGCCGGCGTAGCTGCTGGTATAGGGACTGAGATCAAAGCGCAGGCTGTGGCCGACGCTGGGGGTGCCGCAGGCGGCTTGCACGGCGGCGTTGTCCAGCTCGTCGCTGAGGTTGGCCAGATTGGCGGTGCCGATCGGCACACCGCCCAGGGCTTGGGTGGGGGCGTTCAGGAAGACCTGGTAGCTCATGGCTTGCGCCGTACCGGCCTGGCAGGTCCAGCCCACCAGTTGCGCCTTGCCGTCGGCACTGCTGCGAATGCCGCTCAGGCTGCCCAGCAGTGGGCTGGTGGTGATATTGACCGGGACCGGCGTGGAGTCGGTGCTGGCGCCCTGGTTGTCGGTGGCGCGCAGCTTGAAGCGGTAGAAACCGGCCGGCAGATTGTGGACATGGCTCAAGCTGGCGGTGGGCGTCGTACCCGGCACGGTCTTGAGGGGGGTGGCGCTATAGCCGCTGCCGCTATCGAGCAGCAGTTCCAGCTTGGCCACTTGGCCACCGACGTCGCTGCCGCTGCCGGTCAAGGTGATGGCGGCGGTTTGGCCGGCGGCAATCCGTACATTGCTGGGACTGGCACTGAGCGTGGCGGTAGGCCGGGCCGGATTGGCGCCGGCAACCGTGTTGAGGATTTCGACACTGCTGGTCGAACCGCCGGGACCGGTAGCGGTCCAGGTGCAGCTTGACGGATAGCCGACCCAGGCGGCACTGGCCGTGCTGGGGATATTGCCGCTGGTGGCCAGAGCCAGATTGCTGACCGTGTAGCCGGTACCGCTGGCGGTACAGCTTAACGACACGGCGGTGGCGTTGGTGGTAGACCAAGTGGAGGTATACGCCTGCCCCGCCGTCATGGTGGTGGGATTGCGCTGTACCGTGATGGTCGGTGCCGGCGGCTTGACCGTGGTCAGCGTTTCCCCCTTGCTGCTGGAACCGCCGGGACCGGTAGCGGTCCAGGTGCAGCTTGACGGATAGCCGACCCAGGCGGCACTGGCCGTGCCGGGGATATTGCCGCTGGTGGCCAGGGCCAGATTGCTGACGGTGTAGCCGGTACCGCTGGCGGTACAGCTGAGCGAGACGGCCGTGGCATTGGCGGTGGACCAAGTAAGGTTATACGGCTGGCCAGCCACCATGGGCGATGGCACGCGTTGCAGATTGATCGTAGGCGCGGGCGCAGCAGCGACCGTGGTGAAATAGTCCGGTGCGGCAGCGCTGCCGTCCGGGCCTTTGGCGGTCCAGATACAGCGTGAGGGATAGCCGACCCAGGCGGCGCTGGCCGTGCCAGGCGCACTGCCGCTGGTACCGACCGTACCCGTACCCGCAAAGCCGGTACCGGCGGCGGTACACTCGAATGTGACCGAATTGGCGTTGCTGGTGCTCCAACTGACGCTATAGGGCTGACCGGCAATCAAGGGCGTGGGCGTGCGCTGCACATTGATGGTCGGCGGGGCAGCGAGCACCGTGACGCCCACAAGCAAGGCACCTAAACGTGCCAGCCAATCCGTACCACGTGTGTTGCCCGGTACCGCCAAACGATGTGCCACGCCTGCTTTACGCATTTTGGTTCTTTTCGATAAATCAATGTGATAACGCGCACAACGGGGACGACGGCACGCCCGGCCAAGCGCCGGGGCGCGGAATATATACGAGCGGGATTGGGGCAGGCAAGTGGATTATTGCGGCGCAACATTCCGCAATGGGATGGCTACCAAGCGGAAGCGGCCTGCAGACTGGGTTTGCGCGGGAGGCAGAAGAACAGATGACCAAGCGCGATGCCCGGGTCGTGGGCAAAAGCAACTCGGTCGCAAGCGCCGCCGATTGCGATCCCTGCGCCAAGTTCTATCGCACCGTCTGTGAGGGGCTGCGCTACTGCCCCCCCTAAGTGGCCTATTCGCCCTGGGTCCATCCCCCACCCGGCAGCGCTGCATTCTCGAAGCGCGAGAATTGCCCCAGGAAGGCCAGCTTGACGATGCCGGTCGGGCCGTTACGGTGCTTGCTGATGATGACTTCTGCCAAGCCCTTGTCCGGCGAATCCGGGTTGTAGTACTCATCGCGGTACAGGAACATGATCAAGTCGGCATCCTGTTCCAGGGCGCCCGACTCGCGCAAGTCGGACATCATCGGCCGCTTGTTGGGGCGCTGCTCCACCGAGCGCGACAACTGCGACAGGGCAATGATGGGGACGCGCAGTTCCTTGGCCAAACCCTTGATCGAACGCGATATTTCACCCAGCTCGGTGGCGCGGTTCTGGTCCTTGCCCGACCCTTGCATCAGTTGCAGGTAGTCGATGATGATCAAGCCCAGCTGGCCGCCGAACTGCCGCGCCAAGCGGCGGGAACGGGCCCGGATCTCCAGGGCGGTCAAGCCCGGGGTCTCGTCGATGAAGATATTGGCCTCGCTCAGCTTGCCGGCCGCATAGGTCAGCTTCTGCCAATCGTCGTCTTCCAGATTACCGGTCTTGATCTTGTTGGAATCGAGCCGGCCCACCGAACCGACCATACGCATGACCAGCTGCGCGCCACCCATTTCCATGGAGAAGATCGCCACCGGCAGGCCGGCGTCGATCGCGACGTTTTCCGCCATATTCACCGAGAAGGCGGTCTTGCCCATGGAAGGACGGCCGGCCACGATCACCAGGTCGCCCGGCTGCAAGCCCGAGGTCCGCATATCCAGGTCGGTGAAACCGGTCGGTACACCGGTCACGTCGGTAGCGCTATCGCGGCTGTACAACTCGTCGATCCGGGTCACCACCTGCTTGAGCAGCTCCGGCATGCCCAGAAAACCCTGCTTGCCGCGCGCCGACTGTTCGGCGATCTCGAAGACCTTGCCTTCCGCTTCGTCCAGCAACTGCGACGCTTCCCGCCCCTTGGGGTTGTAGGCGCCATCGGCGATCTCCTCGCCGATGGCGGCCAACTGCCGCATGATGGAGCGCTCGCGCACGATCTCGGCGTAGCGCTTGATATTGGCGGCGCTGGGTACGTTCTGGGCCAGGCTGGCCAGATAGCTCAGGCCGCCGATATAGCTGAGCTGATTGATATTATCGAGCGACTCCGCCACCGTGATGGCGTCCGCCGGCCGGCCGGTTTCGACCAGCCGGGCGATATGCCGGAAAATAACCCGGTGGTCATCGCGATAGAAGTCGGCTTCGTTGATCGCATCGGCGATGCGGTCCCAGGCGGGATTGGAGATCAGCAGGCCACCCAGCACCGACTGCTCGGCTTCGACCGAATGCGGCGGCGTGCGGATGGCGAGTATTTGCGCGTCTTGCGGCGCATCGTCGCGTTCAAATTGACGGATATCTTCTTGATCGAATTGCATGACGGCAGTGGGGGCCTTAGGATGCGCGACCATGAGGCCACATATAAAACCGCATTCTAACGGACATCGTGCCGGCTACCATCGCTATGCTTGAAAGATGCCGCGTACCCGCGCCACGGTAATACCGACACCCGCCATCCCCCGTCCGGCCGCCCCTTGCCTGGACTCATTCCTACCCTAACAGCTGTACTTGCCGATCCCCTTTATGCCTCAAGTCCGCAAATCCGTTTTGGTCCCCTACCCTGCCGCACTGATGTTCGAATTGGTTGACCGTGTCGAGGATTACCCTCGTTTTCTGCCTTGGTGCGGCGAAACGCGCATCCATCTACGCGACCACGATTGGACCATCGCCACCATCGGCATCGACTACCTGGGCCTGAAGTCGAGCTTCACCACCGAAAACCGCAAGCAGCCCGGCCTGATCACCCTTGAACTGAAGGATGGTCCCTTCCGCAATCTCACGGGCGCCTGGCGCTTTACCGTGCTGGCGGAAGATGCCTGCAAGGTGGAATTCGAACTGGATTACGAGTTTTCCAGCCGCGCCCTGGAAGGGCTGGTGGGACCGGTATTCGGCAAGATCGCCGGCACCTTTGTCGATGCCTTCGTCAAGGAAGCGGAAAGACGGCGCGCATGAGCGAATCAATCGAAGTCGAAGTCGAAGTCGTCTATGCGGACCCAGCCCGGCAGCTGATGCGGGTGGTGCGGTTGCCCCTTGGCGCCACCGTCGCCATGGCCATCGATGCGGCGGCACTGGCGACCGAACTGGCCGATGTCGATCTGGCGGCCTGCCCGGTCGGCATATTCGGACAGGTCTGTGCCCGTACCAAGGTGCTGCGCCAGCATGACAGGGTCGAACTCTACCGGCCCCTGATCGCCGACCCCAAGGATGCCCGCCATCGCCGGGTGGCGCTGGGCAAGACCATGAAAAAGGCCGATTGACCCAGCTTTTTGACCCAGCTTTACTTGAGCATGTCGCACCAGCTCTTCTTGGCCGCCCTGGCCTCTTCCATGGCCTGTTTCAATTCGGCCGCGTTCATATCCCGCTCGCGTCCTTGCGCATCCTTGCGGCCGACGGAACCGGCTATTTCCATCTGGCTCAGGCTTTCGGTCGCCTTCAGGCAATTGGCCCTGATCTCGGCCTCGCTTACCGATACCGGCGCGGTCGCCTCGGCCTTCTCGGTGGACGGCTTGCCACCGGGCGCCGGTGCGGCCGCCGGGCCGGCGGTCTTGTTGATCTTGACCGGTTTGGCTTTCGCCGCGGCCGGGGGCTGGTCGCCGAATTGCACCTTACCGTTGGCATCGGTCCATTTGTAGACCTCGGCATGCGCGCCGACGGCCAGTAGCGCGATCAGCAGCAGCGAAACGTGGCTTGGATGGGATTTCATACGAGTTCCTCTGTAGCGGGCAAGGCGAGGGGCAAGGCCTCGCTGGGTTCATGGTCAAATCGGACATGCTCGATCTCGTCGAAGCGCTTGCTGATCTTCTCGCTGCTGATCTGCACTTCCTGGGCATCGTCATTGGCTTGGCGGATATGCGTGGCGAGCTTCTTCATGCGTTCGTCGAAACGGCGGAAATCGGTGGAAAGCCGGCTCAGGGCAGCCTTGATGATATGCACCTGCTGGCGGGTTTCCACATCCTTGATCACCGCACGGGCGGTATTGAGCACCGCCATCATGGTGGTGGGCGACACGATCCAGACGCGCTTGCCCATGGCGTACTGCACCAGTTCCGGGTTATAGGCATGGATCTCGGCGAAGACGGCTTCGGCTGGAATAAACATCACCGCGCCATCGGCTGTCTCACCGGCGATGATGTATTTTTCGCTGATGGCATCGATATGTTTTTTGACATCCGCACGGAACTGGCGCTGCGCCACCATGCGTTCGCCTTCCACGCGGGTGCCGAACATGCGGTGGTAGTTTTCCAGCGGGAACTTGGCATCGATCGCCACCGTACCGGTCGGTTCGGGTAGCCGCAACACACAGTCGGCACGGGTGCCGTTCGACAGGGTGGCCTGCAATTGATAGCAACTGGCCGGCAACACATTGCTCAGCAAATGTTCCAGCTGGACTTCGCCGAATGCGCCGCGCGACCGCTTATCACCCAGCAACTCCTGCAGGCTGACGACGTTGCTGGTCAGGCCATCGATCTTCTTCTGCGCCTCGTCGATGGTGGCGAGGCGGGCCATCACGCTGACAAACGTCTCGTTGGTCTTCTTGAAGCCTTCGTCCAGGCGCTCGCTGACCTTGCCCGAAATCTGTTCCAGCCGCTTGTCCACGCCATCGCTCAGCAAGGCGATGGATTGCGTCAGCTGCTCGGTGGTCTTGCGCAGCGTGCCCAGCAATAGTTCCTGCTGGGCCAAGCCCTGCTCGCCCACCAGCTTGCTGACCGTCGCCATGATCTCCACCCGCAAGGCATCCTGCTTCTGCTGCACGGTCTGCGAAATATCGGCGAGCTGCTTGGCAATCGCTTCACGGCTGTCGGCCAGCGCCTGCGTCTGGGTCAATTGCATCGATTGCAGCGCGCCGGTCTGGGCGATCTGCACAGCCTGCAAGGCCTCGGTCTGGGCGGAGCGCAGCGTGTCCAGTCCAACCCGGGTGTCCTTCAACTCTGCCCCCACCGCATCGCGCAGCCGATCGAAGGACTGGCCCACGCTATCGCGCAAACGCTCGCCCGATGCCTGCACGCTGGTGCGCAAGCGCTCGCTTTGCTCGGCGAAGCCGTGGCTGAGGGCATCCGACTGGCGCTGCAGGCCGGCATGCAGGTCACCCAGCATGGCGCGGTGCTTTTCTTCCAATTGGGCGGTCAACAGATCCAGGGTGCTGCGTTGCGCCTGCGCCAGTTGGCCCAGGCGGACGGTGACCAGGATCGCCGCCAGCAAGACCACCACGGTGACGATGCCGAACAGGACTTCAATCATGTGTTTATTCCAAAAGCACTTCAGGTTGCCGGGATGATACGCGCTCAGCCTGGGTAGGCGGCATATCGGCTATTCATCATAAATACCAAACAGAAATATAAAAACAATTCTTTATGCTTTGAAGCACTTTAACTCCTGGCCCAATATGGTGTTGCCAAAGTCAGTACCTTGCAAAGACCACTACCGCCCGTGTTGGGGAACGCGGGTTTGTCCCGCCCTCGATCGACGACTCCTAGTTCGAGGGCGGGCGGCGGTGGACTGGGAACCCGTCAACTCGCCAAGCTGTAAAGGACGTCACGATGCCGTTAATCATCCATCCCGGCTGGCAGGATTCCGGCCCCGCCCATTGGCAGTCGCGCTGGCAAGCCACCCTGCCCGATGCCCAGCGCCTTGTCCAGGCGGATTGGCATCAGCCTGACCTGGCGGACTGGGTTGCCACCCTGGACAGCAAACTGGCCGCGCTGGCCGAACCGGCTTTGCTGGTTTGCCATAGCCTGGGTTGCCTGACACTCCTGCACTGGGCCATCCGCCACCCCGAGCACCACGCCCGCCTGGGCGCTGCCCTGCTGGTCGCGCCGGCCGATGTCGAACGTTCCGACGCCCCGACAGAAATCCGCGGCTTTGCGCCCATCCCGCGCCTGCGGCTGCCTTTTCCCGTTACCGTGGTCGCGAGCGACGACGATCCGTTCTGCCGCATCGAGCGCAGCCGCCAATTCGCCGAGGATTGGGGCGCCGAACTGGTCACCCTGCGCCAGGCCGGCCATATCAATGCCGACAGCGGCTTTGGCGCCTGGCCAGAAGGCTTGGCGTTACTGACAGCGCTACGGGAACGGCAAACCCAGGCCAAAGAGGCGATCCACGGCTGACGATTACCGCCGCAAGCGGGGCATTCCGCTTATTCACTTGCGTTTCGGCGCTGGCGGTTCCAAACTTGAAGACCAGCCGTCATAGCCAGCACACGATGTTCCGCCGCGTTTCCGCCCTTTTCCTGTTGTTATGCAGCGCCGTCCTCGGCGCGGCCGAAACGCGCCAGAGCCTGGACGCGCTGAGCGAAGCGGCCGGCCGTTTCCTGTCCACCCAATTGGCCAATTACGGCGAGCGGGCCAGCTTCCAGCTGGGCAGGCTGGACAATCGGCTGGAACTGGCCCCCTGCCAAAAACTGGACGTGCAACTGCCGCAAGGCAGCCGCCTGGTCGGCAACACCAGCTTGCGCATCGCCTGCGGCAAGGGTGCGAAATGGGTGGTCAGCCTGCCGGTGGCCATTTCCATCCAGGCCGACTACTGGGTAGCCACGCGCGCCCTGCCCGCCGGCCATGAATTGACCGAGAACGATATCGAGCGCCGCAGCGGCGACCTTTCGCAATTGCCCAGCGGGGTAATCATCGACCATACGCTGGCGATAGGCCGCACCTTGCTGGGGGGCACCCCGGCCGGCGCCCCGCTGCGTGGCGACCAGTTGCGTCCGCCTTTTGCCGTCAAAGCCAATGAATTCGTCAAGATCGTCGCCACGGGCAATGGTTTCGAGGTCGCCAGCGAAGGCCGGGCCATGGCGAACGCCAATGAAGGCCAGCAGGTCAGCGTCAAGATGGTGACCGGCGCCGTGGTGCAGGGTGTAGCCCGCGCCGGCGGCACAGTGGAAATCAAGTACTAGGGACGCACTGAAATATTGCGCACACTCAAATCGCAGTGCACCACCCGGCGATACCCGCAAGGGGTAGGCCGTGGTTGTACGGCGCTGACGCGCCAACAACCACGCACAGCCGGGTGTTCATGGACCATGATAAATCAACGATCCCTCGCTGATTTATCCCACTCCCCCTCACCCGGGCGGCCCCGCCCTCGCCGCCGCGAGGGAGCCTCGCTGACGCTCGTTTAAGCATTAAACCAGCGTGCCCCTAACGCATCGCAGCATCGCCTGGACCCCCACGCCCCCCGCAAGTAGAATCACCGGTTCCTTCCCAGCGGTTTCGACCCCCACATGCAGGTATTTCGCGGCGCCCCTTTCCTACCGGCCGGCCCATGCGCGCTGACCATAGGCAACTTCGATGGCCTTCATCGCGGCCATCGCGCCATGCTCGACCGCCTGGTCGGCGAGGCCAGCCGGCTGGGTTTGCCCGCCGCCGTGCTGACATTCGAACCGCATCCGCGCGAGCTATTCGCGCCGGACTCGGCCCCGCCCCGCCTCTCCAGCCTGCGGGAAAAACTGGAACTGCTGCGCGACGCCGGTATTGCCCGCGTCTATCTGGCCCATTTCACCCGCGGCTTTGCGAGCCTGAGCGCGGAAGCCTTTGCCGGCGATATCGTTTCCAGCCAGATCGGCGCCCGCTATGTATTGGTGGGCGATGACTTCCGCTTTGGCAAGGGCCGCACCGGCGACAATAGTCAACTGGCCCTGTTCGGCCACCGCTTCGGCTTTTTGGCCGAGGCCATGCCGGAAATCGCCGTCGATGGCCGGCGCGCCTCCAGCACCGCGGTCCGCAACGCCTTGGCCAATGGCGAGCTGGCCTTGGCTGAACAATTGCTGGGTCGCCCCTACCGTATCAGCGGCCGGGTGGTGCATGGCCAGAAACTGGGCCGCCAGATCGGCTTTCCCACCGCGAATATCCAGGTAAAGCATAATCGCCCTCCACTCACCGGCATCTTCGTCACCGAGATCCATGGCGCCGGACCGGGTCCGCTGCTGGGCGCCACCAGCCTGGGCCAACGGCCGACCGTGGACGACTCCGGCCGCATCGCGCTGGAAGTGCATCTGCCCGATTTCGATGGCGATCTATACGGCCGCCATCTGCAGGTCGACTTCCTGCACAAGCTGCGCGACGAAGAAAAATATGCCGGCCTGGAGCCGCTGATCGCGCAGATCAAGCGCGATGTGGAGAACGCGCGCGCCTTCTACCGCGAACGAATTATCCTCCCCCATCCGTAAGCGGGTGGGGGCGGCAATGCTTTAGCCCGGCTTGCCTGAGCAAGCCGTGAACCTGAATTCACAGAGTCCTGATCCATGTCCGAACAAAGCAAATACCCCGTCAATCTGCTCGACACGCCCTTCCCGATGCGTGGCGATCTGGCCAAGCGCGAACCGGCCTTCCTGGCCCGCTGGGATAGCCAGAAGCTGTATGAACGCGTACGCGCCGCATCCGCCGGCCGACCCAAATTCATCCTGCACGACGGCCCGCCCTACGCCAATGGCGATATCCATATCGGCCACGCCGTCAACAAGGTGCTCAAGGACATCATCGTCAAGAGCAAGACCCTGGCAGGTTTCGACGCGCCCTATGTACCGGGCTGGGATTGCCACGGCCTGCCGATCGAACACCAGATCGAAAAACTGGTGAAGGGCGATAAGAAATCCATCGAAGCCGCTCCCGCCATCCACGCCAAGATCGTTGCCTTCCGCAAGGAAAACGGCCTGGACGAAAAAGCCATCCACCTGCCGGCCGATTTCATCCGCACCCTTTGCCGCGAATTCGCCGAGATCCAGATCGAGCGGCAGAAGAAGGACTTTATCCGCCTGGGCATCATCGGCGACTGGCAGCACCCGTACAAGACCATGGCATTCGACACCGAAGCCAATATCATCCGCACGCTGGGCGAAGCCCATCGCAACGGTTACCTGGTCAAGGGCCAGAAGCCGGTGCACTGGTGCGTGGATTGCGGCTCCTCGCTGGCGGAAGCGGAAGTGGAATACGAGGACAAGAACAGTCCCGCCATCGACGTCGCCTTCCCGGTCAAGGACAGCACCGCCTTGGCCGCTGCTTTCGGCCTGCCGGCCGAGCAACTGGCCGGCGTACCGGCGTTCGCGGTGATCTGGACCACCACGCCGTGGACCTTGCCCGCCAACCGTGCCGTCTGCGTCCATCCGGAACTGACCTATGACTTGATCGAAACGCCCAAGGGCCTGCTGATCCTGGTGCGCGAACTGGCCGAAGCGGCCATCAAGCGCTATGGCTTCGAATCGGTGGAAGTGATCGCCCAAGCCCACGGCAGCAAGCTGGAGAAGCTGGCGTTGCAGCACCCGTTCTATGACCGCGAGTCGCCCATCATCCTGGGCAACCACGTCACCACCGAGGCCGGTACCGGCCTGGTGCACACCGCACCCGCGCACGGCCTGGACGACTGGCTGGTCGGCCAGCACTACGGCCTGAGCAACGACAACCCGGTCGGCAACGACGGCCGCTTCCTGGCGGACGTGGAACTGTTCGCCGGCAAGACCGTCTGGGAAGCCAACCCATTGGTACTGGAAGCCCTCGCCGGCAGCGAGCTGCTCCTGGCCAGCGTACGCTTGAACCATAGCTATCCGCATTGCTGGCGGCACAAGACGCCCATCATCTTCCGCGCGACCGCCCAGTGGTTTATCGCCATGGAAAAGCCCGGCCATGCCGGCGTCTCGCTGCGCTCGGTCGCCCAGGCGGCGGTGGACACCACCGAGTTCTTCCCGGACTGGGGCCGGCCACGGCTGGAATCCATGATCAACAACCGCCCCGACTGGTGTGTCTCGCGCCAGCGCAATTGGGGCACGCCGATGACCTTCTTCGTCCACAAGCTGACCGGCGAATTGCATCCGCATTCGCTGGAGTTGCTGGAACAGGTTGCGCAAAAGGTCGAACAGCAAGGCATCAATGCCTGGTTCCTGCTGGACCCGGCCGAATTGCTGGGCGCGGAAGCCGCCGACTACGACAAGCTCAAGGACACCCTGGACGTCTGGTTCGACTCGGGCTCCACCCATTTCGCCGTACTCAAGCAGCGTCCCGAGCTGGCTTGGCCGGCCGACCTGTACCTGGAAGGTTCGGACCAGCATCGCGGCTGGTTCCAATCCAGCCTGCTCACCGGCTGCGCCACCACCGGCCGCGCGCCCTACAAGCAATTGCTGACCCACGGCTTCACCGTGGACGGCAAGGGCGAGAAGATGTCCAAGTCCAAGGGCAATGTGGTCGCCCCGCAGAAGGTGATCGACCAGATGGGCGCGGATATGCTGCGGCTTTGGGCTGCCAGCACCGACTACTCCGGCGAAATGAGCATCTCGGACGAGATTCTCAAGCGGGTTGCCGACAGCTATCGACGTATCCGCAATACCCTGCGCTTCCTGCTGGCCAACCTGAGCGACTTCGATGCCGCCCGCGATGCACTGCCGGTCGAACGGATGCTGACCCTGGATCGCTACGCCCTGGTGATGGCCCAGTCCTTCCAGCAAGCGGTCACCGCCGAGTACGAGCGCTACAGCTTCCATACCGCGATGCAGACGGTGCATCACTATTGCGCCGACGATCTGGGTGGCTTCTATCTCGACATCCTGAAGGACCGCCTCTACACCACCGCGGCCGACAGCCACGCCCGCCGCTCGGCCCAAACCGCCCTCTACCACATCACCCGCAGCCTGGCCCTGCTGCTGACGCCCGTGCTGAGCTTCACCTCGGACGAGGTCTGGACCACCTTGGCAGGCCATGGCGAGGACAATCCCCTGCTGCACGGCTGGCACGCCATCCCGCAGCCGGCCGACGGCGCCCAGCTCGCCGCCGACTGGGCGGGGGTACGCGAAGTCGTCGCCCTGGCCAAGAAGGAGATGGAAGTGCTGCGCGAAGCCGGCACCATCGGCTCCAGCCTGCAAGCCGAGCTGCGCATCACCGCCGACGAGCGGCTCTATCCGCTGCTGGCCGCGCTGGGCGACGATCTGAAATATGTGCTGATCGTGTCCAAACTGACGCTGGCAGCCGGCGCCACGACCCAAGTCAGCGTGGCACCGGCTGCCGGCGCCAAGTGCGAGCGCTGCTGGCACTACCGCGCCGACGTCGGCAGCCATGCCGACCACACCGGCCTGTGCCCGCGCTGCATCAGCAATCTGTTCGCGGCAGGCGAGGTACGTAGTCATGCTTAAGCACGGTATGGCCCGCTGGCTGGGACTGGCTGGCTTGATCGTCGTGCTGGACCAGATCAGCAAGCAATGGGTGGAGCATGCGCTCGACTACGGCGACCGCATCCCGCTCACCGGCTTTTTCAATCTGGTGCTGACCTACAATCCGGGCGCCGCCTTCAGCTTCCTGGCGGGAGCCGGCGGTTGGCAGCGGCATTTCTTCACCGTCCTGGCGGTGGTGGTGTCCGCAGTGATCGTCAGCATGCTGCGCAAGCAGCATGCACAGACCGGCATTGCGCTGGCACTGTCGCTGATACTGGGCGGCGCGCTCGGCAATGTGATCGACCGGGTGCTGTACGGTCATGTCATCGACTTCATCCAGCTTTACTATGGCCAATTCTATTGGCCAGCCTTCAATATCGCCGACTCGGCCATCTGCGTCGGTGCGGTATTGATGGTGCTCGACAGCCTGCGCAAGCCCAGCGCCGGCGCCAGCCAACCAGATTGACCCGCAGGAAGCCCGTCATGACCACCATGCAAATCATTCTCGCCAATCCGCGCGGCTTCTGCGCCGGGGTGGATCGCGCCATCGCCATCGTCGAACGTGCCCTGGCGCAGTTCGGCGCGCCCATCTATGTGCGCCACGAGGTGGTCCACAATAAGTTCGTCGTGGAAGACCTGAAGCAAAAGGGCGCCATCTTTATCGAGGCCCTGGCGGATGTCCCGCCCGGCGCCACCCTGATCTTCTCGGCCCACGGCGTCCCGCAGGCGGTGCGCCGCGAGGCCGAAGCCCTGGGCCTGAAGGTATTCGATGCCACCTGCCCGCTGGTCACCAAGGTGCATATGGAGGTCAAGAAGCTGCGCGAGACCGGCTACGAGATCGTCATGATCGGTCACCGCGGCCATCCCGAGGTGGAAGGCACCATGGGCCAGTCGCAGGGCGGCATGTACCTGGTGGAAGACGCCGACGATGTGGCCGCCTTGCAGGTGCAGAATGCGGACAAGCTGTCTTATGTCACCCAGACCACGCTGAGCGTGGACGACGCCGCCGTGGTGGTCGATGCGCTGCGCCGGCGCTTCCCCACCATCGTCGGGCCGAAGAAGGACGATATCTGCTACGCCACCCAAAATCGCCAGGATGCGGTCAAGCAGTTGTCCACCCAGTCCGACGTGGTGGTGGTGGTGGGCTCGACCAATAGCTCCAATTCCAACCGGCTGCGCGAAGTGGCGGCCAATGCCGGCCTGGACGCCTACCTGGTCGACAATGCCGCCGAACTGCAAGCCGCCTGGTTTGTCGGCAAGACGAATGTAGGCGTCTCCGCCGGCGCTTCGGCCCCGGAGATCCTGGTCAAGGAAGTGATTGCCCGCATCCAGTCCTTCGGCGCGCAAAACGTCGTGGAAATGGATGGCACGGTGGAGGGAATTGTGTTTTCCCTGCCCAAGGGTCTTAACTGACGGCATGCTTCCCGGTACCGTGGCGGCGGTCGCCGTCGCGGTACCGCCTCCTCGCCGCATGGGCCACAGAAAGCGCTTCCGATTAAACCTGGCGGCCATCGTGAATCGATTCAGCCTGCATTCAGCTACTATTGCGCGCTCCACAAACAAACAATAATCCGCTTAATTTGTTGCGTCCCGGCGACAATATCGGCTAATTGCCAACAGTGATATCGTTGGCAATAGTAACAATGACGACAGCATAATATAGAATGCATGTCATTGATAACAAACGGTTATATTTTTCATATTTGCGAGGCGCATCAAGAATCGCCCTCACTTCCGCATAATTAATTCTGTTTTCCCTAATGCGCTTTGGACTTTGGCTGACTAGACAATTCAATAGCCAGCAAACAAATGGAATACGATTCCATCCAATTCAACGCAACCAAGGGAGTTACCCGATGAAACATGCACGCATCGCCGCCGTCGTGGCCAGCCTGTTCGCTCTGCCGACAATGAGCTTCGCCGCCGATAACGTGACCGTCTATGGCATTGCCCAAGCCGCTGTCAGCTCCGTGGACAATGGCTCGGTCCGCCAGACCATTATCGAAGACACCGGCTCGCGCATCGGCTTCAAGGGTGAAGAAGACCTGGGCGCCGGCTTGGCCGCGTTCTTCAAGATCGAAAGCGCCGTCGCACTGGACGACGCCAGCAAGTCCGGCTTCGCCACCCGCGAAGGCTGGGTAGGCCTGAAGAACAAGGACTGGGGCCTCGTCAAGCTGGGTCGCGGCAAGAGCTACTTCGACCTTGCCCAGGAAAGCTTCGACGGTTTCAACGGCAACTCGACCATGATCAACAGCCTGTTGATCGACAACGCCTACTACCGCATCAGCAATTCCATTGCTTATGAATCGCCTGATATGGGTGGCCTGGTCGCCAAGGTCGAGTACGGCGATATCGAGAAGAAAGGCTCCACCGCCGGCACCGGCAAGAAGCACAATCCTTACACCCTGATCGGCGTGCTGGAATACAACAATGGCCCGATCTACGCCGTAGCCGGTGTCGAAAGCCAGCGCGACCAGGCAACCGGTCAAGCAGGTTCGTCGATCAAGTCCGTGGCTGACGATGCCAAGGCAACCAACACCCTGCTGGGTGGCGGCTTCACCTTCGACAGCGGTACCAATGTCAAGCTGGCTTGGCGTCACTCCAAGTGGAAGGCCGGTACCGGCGCCACCACCCAGAAGCGTAACGCCTTTATCGGTGTCGTGACCCAACCGATCACCCCGGTGGCTTCCGTGCGCCTGGGCTTCACCAAGGTCGCCGATATCAAGAACACCAGCGACACCGGCGGCACCTACTGGGCAATCGGCGGCGACTATGCCCTGTCCAAGCGCACCATCGCCTACACCGAGTTCACCCGTGCCGGCAATGACAAGAACGCAGGCGGCCTGTTGCAAACCAGCGCCGGGCAAGCTGCCGGCGAGCGCAACAACAACGCTTGGACCACGGGTCTGATCCACCTGTTCTAAGCTTGCGGATGGCACGGCTAGCCGTGCCTGCTCAAGCCTATGCAGGGTATGCGTCGTAAGGCGCATCCCGGCAGGAAAGAAGACGTCACGGTTATCCGGGGCGTCTTTTTTCTTGTTCAGCACCTGCGCCTCTCCAAACTTGCGCAGTAGAAAATAATTATATTTATATAATCAAAATGGTAATTATGATGATTTCAAAACCAGCATATTGGTTAGAATTGCGCCCGCACACCAACATGGATATCAAGTGTGGCATATATCAAAACTAGGGAGTCTCAGTAGCATGCAGAAAAAGAATATCGGCACGAAGTGCTTCGGCTGGGTCGCCAGTATCGGTTTGCTGTTGGCCAGCCAGTTCGCTTTTGCCAGCCACAACCTCGCCCAAACAGCAACGGTTTTCCTAAAATCCGAACCCGGCAATTGGGTCGGCGACACCTTGGGCGGTGTTGCCACGACCTTTACGCATGGCATGGATGGCTTATTTTACGGCAACACCAATTTCAATGGTGGTGTCAGCATCTATTTCGATGGAGGTTCGGGTTGGAATTGGTTTTTATTCGATTTCGCAGCGCCCAAGTACGACCCCATCACCAATACGGTCGACAACCACCCGTTGAAAGCCGGGGTTTTGTATAACAACGTCCAGCGCTATCCCTTCAATTTGGATACCCGGCCCGGCATGGATATCAGCAATCGCCATGGTAACAGTCGGCTGTCCGGCTGGTTCAAGGTGCTGGATGTCGCTTATGGCAACAATGGCGACATCACCAGATTCGCTGCCGACTTCACGCAGTTTGGTGAAAGCGACAACAGCACCGGCCCAGCCCTACATGGTTCGCTGCGTTTCAATTCCAATATCGCCATCAACCCTGTTCCGGAACCGGAAACTTATATGATGTTCGGTCTGGGTCTGGCCACACTGGCACTGGTGCGCCGCAAGCGCGCAAAGTTTCATTAAGCGACCAACGCCGATTCGCATCGAGTCGGCCTCACGCCTACGCACGCTAAATAGATTAAAAGCGGCGAATTTCAAAATCAGGGAGTATCTACAGCATGCAGAAAAAGAGTATCGGCACAAAGTGCTTCGGCTGGGTTGCCAGCATCGGTTTACTGCTGACCAGCCAGTTCGCCCTTGCCGGCAACAACATCGCCCAGACGGCAACGGTTTACATGAAATCCGAACCCGGCAACTATGTCGGCGGCAGCTTGGGCGGCGTGGCAAAGACCTTCACCCATGGCGTGGATGGGGTATTTTTTGGCAACACCAATTACCACGGCGGTGTCAGCATCTCCTACGATGGCGGTCCCGATTGGTTCTCCTTCGACTTCGCCGCACCGAAATACGACCCCATCACCAATACGGTCGGCAGCCAACCCCTGAAAGTCGGCGTCTATAACTACGCCCAGCGTTTCCCCTTCAATTCGCCGACCCGCCCCGGCATGGATATCAGCGGCAGTGGCCGTGGCAACAACACCTTGTCCGGCTGGTTCAAGGTGCTGGACGTCGCTTATGGCAGCAATGGCGATATCCTGAAATTCGCCGCCGACTTCAAGCAGTTTGGTGAAAGCAGCAACAGCACCGGTCCTGCCCTATATGGCTCGCTGCGTTTCAATTCCAATATCGCCATCAACCCTGTTCCGGAACCCGAAACTTATATGATGTTCGGTCTGGGTCTGGCTACGCTGGCACTAGTACGTCGTAAGCGCGCAAAGGCGCAATAAACGGCCAATACCGACTCGAATCGAGCCGGCCTGCCTAAAAAGCACAATGCCCCTCCTGAGGGGCATTGTGCTTTTTTCGCGAGCCGATCCGCGAGCTCGCCCCAGCTATCGTCAGTCTTGCGCCGGCGCAGGCTCGCCAGGCGCTTCCACGATCACCGGCTTGACGGGCTTATCGTCGCTACTCATGGCATCCACCGCCCAGCCCCCGGCCTTGACCGCGCCCTTGCCGGCCACCACCGCCACATCGGCCGTCACCGAAACCGCCGTGGCCGCCACACTGACGGCGGCGCCTGCCACTGAAATCACGGCGCAACCATTCAGGCCCGCCACACCAAGCAACAAGGCCAGATATCCGCGTAAATTCATGTCGTCTTCCAGTTCGATCAGGGTGAAATCCTGCCTATTCGGCACTACAGGCACAATACCAGTTTGCCGAGATTGCGATTCTCTTCCATATAGCGATGAGCCTGCGCCACTTCCGCCATGGGGTAGACCTTATCCAGCGTCACTTTCGCCCGCCCGGCAGCGATGGCCGGCAATACGACGTCCCGCAGGGCGGCAGTCAAGCCAGCCTTGACCGGCAAGGGCTGCGGCCGCAAGGTCGAGCCCTGCACACTCAGGCGCTTGAGCAAGAGGCGTCCCAGGTCGAGTTCGGCGCGGGCGCCCCCCATCAGACCGATCACCACCAGCCGGCCATCCGGCTTCAGACTGAGCAGATTACCTTCCAGATAGTCGCCGCCTATACAGTCCAGCACCAAGTCCACGCCGCCATGGGCCTTGGCGACCACGGAAAAATCTTCGTGGTGGTAATCGATGGCGGCGACCGCGCCTAGCGCGCGGCAAAAATCCGCCTTGTGCGCGCTGCCTACCGTGGTCAGCGCTTCCGCGCCCAGCAGGCCGGCCAGTTGGATGGCCGCCGCACCGACTCCGCTTGAGCCGGCATGGATCAGCGCGGTCTCGCCGCTCGCCAGGCATCCCAGCTGGACCAGGTTCAGCCAGGCTGTCATCCAGGCTTCCGGCAGGCTGGCGGCCTGCTCCACGCCAAGCCAGTCCGGCCGCTTGACGGCACAAGCTGCCTCCAGCACGGCGTACTCGGCATAGCCGCCGCCGGCTACCAGTCCAAAGACCGCTTCGCCCACCTCGAAACCGTCGGCGCCCTCGCCCACGGCCGCCACTTCGCCCGCCACCTCCAAGCCCAGCAAGGGCGAAGCACCGGGCGGCGCCGGATAACGGCCCTCACGCTGGACGATATCGGCGCGGTTCACCCCGGCGGCGGCTATTTTCACCAGCAGCTGGCCGGCACCGGGCGTCGGCCGTTCGATTTCGGTCCATTGCAGCGTATCCACGCTGCCAGGCCGGGTTTGCACAATGGCGCGCATGCTTGTCCTCATTAGGTTAGGGCCACGCTGGATGCGGCATCCTTCACCTTGCCCGCCTCGTGCGGCAGGGCCAGATAGTCCATCGACTGCATTTCGGTCAGCCGGCTGGCAGTGCGGAAGAACTCGTTGGCGAAGCTTCCCTCGGTATAGATCTGCTCGGCATCGGTGCTGGCCGAGATGATCAGCTTGACGCGGTAGTCATAGAACACATCTACCAGCCAGGTCAGCCGGCGCGCCGCCGAGGCCTCCTTGGCCGTCAGCCTGGGCACGTCGGACAGGATGATGCTGTGGTACTGGCGGGCCAGCCAGAGGTAGTCGGTTTGCGAGCGGGGACCTTCGCACAACTCGGCGAAGCTGAACCAGACCACGCCCGGTGCGTGCCGCTTCGCTTCCAGGCGCCGCGACTCGATCAGCATGCCGGTCGGCAGATCGCCGCCGCTGGCCAGTTTGGAAAAGATCTCGTCCAGCTCGCCATCCGTGGCCGGCGTGATGGGCGTCAGGAAAATGCGGGCCTGGGCCAAGGTACGCATGCGGTAGTCATTGCCGCCATCGACATTGACGACATCGACATGCTCTTTGAGCAACTTGATGGTGGGCAGGAAGTTGCTCCGCTGCAGGCCATCCGGGTAGAGATCGTCCGGCGCATAGTTGCTGGTGGCGACCAGCACGATGCCGAGTTCGAACAGATGCGTGAACAGCCGTCCCAAGATCATCGCATCGGCGATATCGGAGACATGGAATTCGTCGAAACACAACACCCGGGTGTCGCGCGCGATATTGGCCGCCACGGTGGCCAGCGGATCAACCTCGTTCTTGAGCGCCCGCAGTCCTTCATGCACTTCCTGCATAAAGTTGTGGAAATGGATGCGGCGCTTGCGCTTGAACGGCAGTCCTGCAAAAAAGCCATCCATCAGGAAGCTCTTGCCCCGCCCTACCCCGCCCCAGAAATACAAGCCGCGCGGCACGGCCGGCGTGGGTAGCAAGGTGCGGCCAAACAACCTATCACGTTTGCGCTTGAACTCGGTCAAGGCTTCGTATAGGCCTTGCAAGTGGGCAATCGCCTGCGTCTGCGCGGTATCCCGCTGAAAACCCACCTGTTTCGCGGCTTCTTCGTACCATTGCGAAGGAGCGGTGCCGGGCTGGATATGGGCGGTATAGACGTGTTGTGACATGGGAGCTTCGTTGGACGGTGTAGCGAATTATAACTGTCATTAAGCGAAGCAAGACCTGTAGCAATCACTCGTATATATTGGCACCGACCGCGTCCATGCAGTGCACTAAAACCTAATAAAGCGGTCTCATTCCTAGCATGCAAAAACTCAGGAGCAAGCCACTATGGCCAGAATCGCACTCGTCACCGGCGGCATGGGCGGCATCGGAACCGCCATCTGCCAAAAACTCGCCGATGCGGGGTACACCGTCGTCACGACTTACAGCCGTCCCGGCAAGGAAATCCAATGGCTGGCGGACCAAAAGGAGAAGGGCTATCTCTTCCACGCCTATCAATGCGATGTCGCGGACTATGATGCCTGCCAGGCCCTGGCTGTCCGGATCACGGCCGAGGTTGGCCAGGTGGACATCCTGGTGAACAACGCCGGCATCACCAAGGACACCACCTTCCGCAAGATGAGCAAGGTGGACTGGGATGTCGTGATGCGTACCGATCTGGACTCGCTGTTCAATGTCACCAAGCCCTTTATCGATGGCATGACGGATCGGAACTTCGGGCGCGTGATCAATATTTCTTCGATCAATGGCCAGAAGGGCCAGTTCGGCCAGACCAACTATTCGGCCGCCAAGGCCGGCATGCACGGCTTCACCAAATCGCTGGCACAGGAAGTCGCCAAGAAGGGCGTGACGGTCAATACCGTCAGTCCCGGCTATATCGCCACCGAAATGGTCATGGCGGTCAAGGAGGAGATCCGCCAAGCCATCATCGCGGGCATCCCGGTCAATCGACTGGGCCTGCCCGAGGAAGTGGCCGAGCTGGTGACTTACCTGGCGGGGGAAAGGGCTGGTTTTATCACCGGTTCGAATATCGCCATCAACGGTGGTCAACATATGTTTTGATCTTGCGGGCCGGGCGGGCGCTACCGCCCTCCCGGCCATTCGGTCCGGCAAGCGCGCATGCGCCGGACCGAACAAACGCGTACCATTAAATTCCCTTATAAATCAGCAAACTATATTTACGCAATTGCTCCCCGCCGGGTGTGCGCGGTATCCTAACGCTTTGCTCGAATTCAGCTACCGATATGACTATCGTCATCAAGACCCAAGAAGATATTGAAAAAATGCGTATTGCCGGCCGCCTGGCCAGCGAAGTGTTGGACTACATCACGCCATTTGTCGTCCCCGGCGTCACCACCGCCGAACTGAATCGTCTCTGCCACGAATATATGACAAATGTGCAGGGCACCATCCCGGCACCGCTCAATTATTGCCCGCCCGGCTATACGCCCTACCCGGCCGCCATCTGTACCTCAGTCAACCAGGTGGTTTGCCATGGCATCCCCAACGACAAGGCATTGCGTAGCGGCGATGTGGTGAATCTCGATATCACCGTGATCAAGGACGGCTACCACGGCGATACCAGCCGCATGTTCGCCGTCGGCGAAGTCGCCAGCCATGCCAAGCGCCTGGCGCAGGTGACGTTCGAATGCATGTGGATAGGCATAGACCTGGTACGGCCCGGTATCCGCCTGGGCGATATCGGCGCGGCCATCCAACGCCATGCCGAAAAACAGGGCTATTCCGTGGTACGGGAATTCTGCGGCCACGGTATCGGCAAGAAATTCCACGAGGAGCCGCAGGTATTGCATTACGGCAAGCCTGGCACCGGCCTGGAGTTGAAGGCAGGCATGATCTTCACCATCGAACCGATGATCAACGCCGGCAAGAAGGAAATCCGCCCCATGCCCGACGGCTGGACCATCACCACCAAGGACCGGTCGCTGTCCGCCCAGTGGGAACATACCATCCTGGTCACGGAAAACGGCTATGAGGTCTTGACCCAATCGGCCGGCACCCCCGCCAAGCCGGCGCTGGAAGCGCATATGCACACGGCCTGACCGCCCCTCTGGCACTTAACGAGCGCAAGCGAGGCTCCCTCGCGGCGGCGAGGGCGGGGGGAGTTGGATTAAATCAAGCGAGGAGCGGCTGATTTGTCCCTGTGGCTTAACGCCCGGCTTTGCCGGGTGGTGAGTTGCAGTTTGAGTAAGCGCAATGGTTCAGTGCGTCCTCTTGCCGTGCGCTGGAAGCAGGCACGCGGTAAGCTTGGACCATTGCCGGCGCAACGGCTATCCGCGGAGTCTCCAGCATGCTGGTACAGATCGATCTTGCCGATACCCTGCTCGCCCTGGAGCTGCTGCAGGTGCAACGCGTGGCCTACCAGCAGGAAGCGGAACTGATCGGCTATCCCGCCTTGCCGCCGCTGCGGGAAACCTTGCCGGAACTGCTCGATTGCGGCGAGACCGTGCTGGGCTGGCGGGTGGATGGCGAGCTACGCGGTGCCGTGGGTTATCTGGCGCAAGCCGGACAAGCGGATATCTGCCGCCTGGTGGTGGCACCCGCCTGGCAGCGCCAGGGTATCGCCCGCCAGCTATTGCAGGCCTTGATAGACAACGACGAATACGCCGCAATCACCGTCACCACGGCAGCAGCCAATCTGCCGGCATTGGCCTTGTACCGGGAAATGGGCTTTTTACCCTCCACCCCATTTACCACCCCGGATGGACTGGCCCTGGTGCGATTGCAGCGTGGCCCGGCGCCAGACCGGTGCTGACGCGCCCCCCACTAAATACAGTACTTCCCTATCTACCGGCAAAGCGGTAAAGATAGTAGCTGTCCCTCCAGAGCTGGCCGCCATGAACGCTTCACTTCCCATCCCGGATCTGCGCCGGCAGTTGCAAAGCGCGCGAGCCTTGCTGCATCACGACTATCACGACCCCGAACGGGCAGCCGAGCTGGTGGAGGCCGATGCCCGCCTGGTCGATCATTTCCTGGTCGAGCGCTGGCGCGAACTGGAGATCGACCCGCAGGCCGCCTTGATCGCGGTGGGCGGCTATGGCCGTGGCCAGCTGTTTCCCTGCTCCGATATCGATCTTTTGATCCTGCTGCCCGCGAATGCCGGCAAGCACACCCTGCAGAAAGTGGAAAGCCTGGTCGGCCTGCTGTGGGATCTGGGCCTGGAAGTCGGCCATAGCGTCCGCACGCTCAGCGAGTGCCTGGCGGAAGCGCGCGATATCACCGTCAGCACCACCCTGCTGGAAACCCGTCTTTTGGCCGGTTCCGGCCCCGCCTATGGGGAATTGGTGGAATCGGTATTCGGGCAGCTCGATCAGCGGGCCTTTTTCGAGGCAAAGCTGCTGGAGCAGCAACAGCGCCACGAACGCTACCAGGGCTCGGTCAACAAGCTGGAGCCGAACGTCAAGGAGGCGCCCGGCGGCATGCGCGACCTGCACCTGGTCCTGTGGCTGACCGGTGCCTGCGGCCTGGGCGGCGATTGGGACAGCCTGCATAAATCCGGGGTACTGACCGGCCAGGAACTGCGCAAGCTCAAGCGCGCCGAGAAGATGCTGTGGTCTTTCCGCATCGCCCTGCATCTCACCGCCAATCGCCGCGAGGACCGTATTCTGTTCGACTATCAGAATACCCTGGCCAAACGGTTCGGCTATGTGGACAACGGCGCCGATCGCGCCAGCGAGCAGCTGATGGCGGTCTACTACCGGTCCGCCCGGATTGTCGCGCAGCTGCAGCCCTTGCTGATCCAGGCGGTGCGCCGCAAGCTGTATGGCCGGGCGCGCCTGGAGATCGAGGCCATCAACGAACGTTTCGTCGCCCGCGGCCATCTGCTGGAGATCGCCCACCCCGATGTCTATGAACAAACCCCGTCGGCCATCCTGGAAACCTTCCTGGTGCTGCAGCAGCATCCGCAACTCTCCGGCATAGGTGCCGACACCTTGCGGGCGCTTTGGCATGCCCGGCCACGCATCAATGCTGCCTTCCGCCGCGATCCCGTCAATAAGCGGCTGTTCCTGGAGATTCTTCGCCAGCCCTGGGGCACCACCCGGGTCATGCGGCGGATGAACCAGTACGGGGTGCTGGGACGCTATATTCCGGCCTTCGGCAAGATCGTGGGCCGCATGCAGCACGACCTTTTCCACGTCTACACCGTGGACGAACATATCCTGATGGTGTTGCGCAATCTGCGCCGTTTCGCCACACCGGCTTTCAACCACGAGTACCCGGCCTGCTCGCAGCTGATCGAGGCATTCGAGCGGCCCGAGCTGCTTTACCTGGGCGCCTTGTTCCACGATATCGGCAAGGGCCGCGGTGGCGACCACTCGCAGCTGGGCAAGGTCGATGCCCGCGAGTTCTGCGTCTCGCATGGCCTGGACCGCGAAGACACCGAGATGGTGGCATGGCTGGTGGAACACCATCTGACCATGTCCAGCGTGGCGCAGAAGCAGGATGTCTATGATCCTGAAACGGTGGAAGCCTTCGCCCAGATCGTCCGCAACGAACGCCACCTCAATGCGCTCTATCTGCTGACCGTGGCCGATATCCGCGGCACCAGTCCCAAGGTATGGAACGCCTGGAAGGCAAAGCTGCTGGAAGACCTGTTTCGTGCCACGCGGCGCTACCTCAGCGGCGAAACCCTCAATACCATCGACGCCCTCGATGAGCGCCGGCAGGAAGCAGAGAGCCAGATGCGCCGCCATGGCCTGCGCGACGATGCGCACCGGCCACTTTGGAAGACGCTCGATGCGGTCTATTTCCTGCGCCACGATGCGCCGGAAATTGCCTGGCATGGGCGGATACTGTGGGGTCGCTTCGACAAGGATGAAGTGGTGGTGCGGGCCCGGCCGGCCGAGGCCGACGGCGGCTTGCAGGTGCTGGTCTACTGCCCCGACCGTCCCGACCTGTTCGCCCGCATCTGCGCCTTTTTCGAACGTACCGGCTACAGCATTTTCGACGCCAAGATCTACACCACGCTGAAGGGCTATGCCCTGGACAGTTTCTACGTCCATACCGCCGACGGCCACGATACCGAGTACCGCGACCTGGTAGGCTACATCGAATACGAGCTGGCACAGCTGATCGTGCGCGACGATGCCCTGCCCCCACCCTTGAGCGGACGCGTCAGCCGTGTGCTCAGGCACTTCCCCTTGCCGCCGCAGGTATTGATACGGCAAGACGACAAGCAACGCCTGCATATCCTCTCCCTGGTGGCGGGCGACCGGCCCGGCCTGCTGTCGCGCATCGCCCGCGTGCTGTCGGCCCATGCCATCGCCATCCATTCGGCCAAGATCATGACGCTGGGCGAACGGGCGGAAGATACCTTTACCATTTCCGGGCAGGCGCTGGCCGATCCCAAGTCGCTGGTTCGGCTGGAAGCGGATTTGATGGAAACCTTGCGGCTGTAGCAGCGATGCCGCGCAAGCCCACGCCAGGCGACCATCGGCCGGACGGCCTGGTCGGCTATGCTGAAAGCACTCCCACCGGACTAGGCCTCACTCCCTTGCGGATCCAACACGATATGAACGCAGCACCACCCAGCGCGCTTGCCTCCAGCGCCGCCATTCTCGACATGCCGCTGGTCCTGCGTGAAGGCTTGCCGATGGCGGCTTATGCCTGCGATGCCGATGGCCGTATCCGTTGGTTCAACCGGCGGGCGGCGTCACTATGGGGTCGCGAACCGCTGATACAGGATGGCCGCGAACTGTATTGCGGTGCCTATCAGCTGCTCGACCTTGACGGCAGCTCCTTCGCGCATGACAAACAGCCCATGGCGCAGGTCTTGCGCACCGGCACGGGCAACCATGAGCAGGAAGTCATCGTACAAAGGCAGGACGGTACGCGTGCAGTGGCGCTATTGCAGATCGAGCCGGTATTCGACGAAGGCCAGGTACTGATCGGCGCGATCTGCTGCTGTACCGAAACCACCGCGCGCTACCAGACCTTGCAGGCCCTGCATGAAAACCAGCGCACGCCCAGCGAATTGCTGCAAGCGCTGCCGGCAGCCATCTATACCACCGACGCCAAAGGCTATATCACCTCCTTCAACGCAGCGGCCGTGGCGCTGTGGGGCTGGGAACCGGTCATCGGCAGCAGCCAGTGGTGCGGCGCCTGGCGGCTGCTATGGCCGGACGGCACCCACTTGCCCCATGAAGAGTGCCCGATGGCCATCACCCTGAAGGAGGGTCGCCCGCTACGCGGCATCGAAGCAATGGCCGAGCGCCGGGACGGTAGCCGCGTACCCTTTCTGGCCTACCCTTCGCCGATTTGGGATGAGCACGGCACCCTGATCGGTGCGGTCAATATGCTGGTGGACTACACCGCGCAGAAGCACTCCGAAAGGCGCCTGCGCGACGAAGCGAATATCAATGAAACGCTCAGCCATATCAGCGAGATGCTGGTCACCGAACTGGCCTTGCCCAAGATCGCGCAGTTGGTGACCGATGGCGCGACCAAGCTGATAGCCGCGCAATTCGGCGCCTTCTTCTACAACGCCCAGGATGGCCAGGGCGAGCGCTATATGATGTACGCCATCTCCGGCGAGGTGCATGAGGTCGCCTCGCCCTTCACCGTCGCGCCCGACACGGACATGCTGCGCCGCCTTTTCCAGGGCCATGGCGCGGTGCGGGTGGACGATCTGACCCAGGTACCCGGTTACAAGGAAAGCGTACTGGGCCACGCCGCCCAAACGATCAAAAGCCACCTGGCGGTGCCGGTAATTTCCAATAGCGGAGAATTCCTCGGCGCACTGCTGTTCGGGCACTCGCTGGCCGGCGTATTTACCGAACGGCATGAACAGTTGATCGGCGGCGTGGCGAACCAGGCCGCCATCGCCATCGACAATGCCCGGCTCTACACCCGCCTGCAGGAAGTCGCCGAACGGCTCAGCCTGGCATTGTCGGCGGCCAAGCTCGGCGACTGGAGCTGGATGGTCGAATCCGACCTGGTGACCTTTTCCGAAAACGCCGCCAGGATATTCGGCATCACGGCCGAGCCCCTCAAGCCGTGGTCCGAGATGGTCGATATGATTCATGCGGAAGATCGCGAGCAGGTCATCCAGGCGATTGGCCAGGCGGTCATCACCCGTCAACCCACCAGTATCGAATGCCGTATCGCACGGCCCGATGGCCGCAGCGTCTGGGTATCGGCCTGGGGGATGGCCAATAGCCACGTCGATGGCGCCAACCAGGGCCTGTTCGGCGTAATCCAGGACATCAGCGAACGCAAACAGATGGAAGAGGAATTGCGCAAGCGGGCCAGCGCGCTGGCCGATACCGACAAGCGAAAGGATGAGTTCCTGGCAACCTTGGCGCACGAATTGCGCAACCCGCTGGCGCCGTTGCGCACCTCCCTGGAGGTGCTGCAAAGAAAGGACTGTACCGAGGCGCAATATGTGGCCGCCCGTGCGGTCATGAGCCGCCAGGTAGCGCAAATGGCGATCTTGATCGACGAACTCCTGGATGTCTCGCGGATCTCCAGCGGCAAGGTGATATTGCGGCGGGAGAACATCGGGCTGCAGGCGATCATCGACCACGCCCTGGAAATGACCCTCCCCTTGATCACGGAATACGGTCACCGCATCAGCGTCAATATCCCGGCGGCGCCGGTCTATCTGCATGCCGACAAGACCCGCCTGGCCCAGACCCTGTCCAACCTGCTCAACAACGCGGCCAAATATACCCCGAAGGGTGGCGATATCTGGCTGGACGCCACGGTGGACGGCCATGATATCGTGATCAATATCCGTGATAGCGGCATCGGCATCGCATCGGAGATGCTGGAACGGGTGTTCGATGTCTTTCTACAGATCGATCGCAATTTCGAGCAGGCGGAAGGCGGCCTGGGCATCGGCCTGTCCCTGGCAAAACGCCTCACCGCGCTGCATGGCGGCAGTTTGACCGCCCATAGCGAAGGGCTGGGCAAAGGCAGTCTATTCACGCTGCGCTTACCCCTGTTGGCAAACCTGGAGGCACCGATGCACGACACCTTGCCGATATCGGCCGAGCACGGCGCGAGTACGGCGCGCCGCATCCTGGTCGTGGACGACAATGTCGATTGCCTGGAAAGCATGGCCATGCTGCTCGAACTGGAAGGCCACGAAGTCTTGCGGGCCCAGGATGGTTTGGATGCCTACCGGATCGCCATGCAGAAACGTCCCGACATCGTATTCATGGATATTGGCTTGCCCAAGCTCAATGGCTACGAAACCGCGCAAAAGCTAAGGGAAGATTACGGCTCGCAAGCGCTTACCCTGGTGGCGATCAGCGGCTGGGGGCAGGACAAGGATAGGACCTTGTCCTTGCAGGCGGGCTTCGATTTCCACTTGGTCAAGCCGGTGGATTTTTCGGCGCTTACCATGGTGATCAATGAAGGGCGGCCTGGTGCGTAAACCTTATTGACGCGCGCCCAGACCATCCGCCGCCAAACGCGCGCGCACAAAGGCAATATGTTCACGCAGCACATAGATCTGGTCGATAAAGGCAAGCGGCACGGTCAGTTTGTTCACACCCTGCTCGATCTCATCCAGACGGGCCAGCAGCGGACCGCGATCTTCTGGGATGGGCTGGCTGAGCAAGCCGCGCTCCAGCGCCATCAATGCGCCATACCAGGGATAGATACGCGAATGGATCCGCCAGCGGTATAGCCACGGCAACAGGCGTATAGCGGGAATCAGCAGCACCGCGATAGGCAGGACCAGGATCACGATGCGATCCAGCAAGCTGGCCAGCCAGAAAGGCAGATGACGATAGAAAAAGCCCTTGCCGAATTTGTAATAGCGGTCGGCATCGTCGCTGAGCCGGAAATCGCTGCTCTGCGCGACCGGAAACTCGCCGGCTTCCTGCAATAGGCCGCGCCTGCCGTGCACCTCGCGGGCCGCGTCTATCAACAGGTCGGACAAGGCGGGGTGCAAGCTTTCCCGTGCCAGCAGTTCCACGTTTGGGGCGACCAGGGCGATATCCAGACTGGGAATATTGCGCGCCAGGTCGATCGCCCCCATCGGTAGGGTCAATTTACCCAGGGACGGTATGCGACGGGTGTAGGCCTCTGCCTGGGACAAGTTCAGCAAGTGCACATCGGCGGCGAACATCAGCTTGCGCATGGTCGCCAGGCTGGCGGAGTCACCCATCAGAAAAGCTGCATCGATCTCGCCGGCCAGCAGCGCCTCAACCGCGTCTTCCGCTTCCAGGCCCCGCAACTGCGTCGTGCCCCCCTGATCGATACCGTTGGCCTTGAACAAGGCCAGGGCCAGAACACGCGCACCGCTGCCCACTCTGCCGATGGACACACGCTTGCCAGCCAGCTCGGTCAGCTTGCCTACCGTCTCCTTGCCGCGATAGAACATAAACATCGGCTGGTGCGAAATGCTGCCGAGCGAAACCAGCTGGTCGGCCTTCCCCGCCGGCGTGATCCCATCAATGACGAAGCCGAGATCGACCTTGCCGGCGCTCAGGCGATCCAGGTTCTCCAGGGATCCTTCCGATTTGAGCACCACCAGCGTGATGCCGTTACGGGCCAGGATCTTCCGGTACTTCTCCGCATGCTTATGGAAAGCACTGCCTTCCGGCCCGCTGGAAATGGTGATGGTTTTAGGCGGCGCCGGGTCGAGCAGGGTAATGACCGCGGCAATCAGCAGCACCGAGAACAGCAGGAAAGGCCCCAGGGTAACCGCCAGGTCGCGCCAGGACACCGCGCTGATACGGGCGTGGAATCGTGCCGGCAATACCTTCCTGGCGATCTTCCGGCGTATTTCCCGGCGCCGTTGCCGGCCGGTGGGAGGGGTTGTTTCCTGCATGGCGGCTCCTGGCTAGCCCGAGAGTTTGCCACAGCTCGGAGCTAGCCCATACGGTAGCGGCGCCAGAGTGTATCGACGATATTGCGGGCCGCGAGGCAGGCGGTGTGCAGTGCCGACAATTCGCGATAGCGCTCCGGCGTGACCGGCTGGCGCAGTTGCCTGGCCAGCTCTGCCTGCCGAACGGCGAGTTGCTTGATCAACCTGGCGTGATAGCTCCCGTGCTGATCGGCCTGCAGATTGGTTTCCAGTTCGGTGATGCGTGCCATACCCTACCCTCGCTTATAAATACCGGTACGTCCTTACCAGCCAAGCGGCAGGTAAACCACGCTATTGTTCGAAAGCAAGCCTATCCCCTTGTTGGAGAACGAAATGACTTCATAGCCATTGGGTAGGTAGCTACCGGCTTGCAGGCGGAGTCCGTTGGCCAATTCCAGATAGGGCGCGCCACGATTGCCGCCTATGCTTTGCGGCGGGGCGGGCAGGTATTGATTGATGTCCACGGCCGAAGGGATATTCTGGAATGCTGTCTTCAGCCTGAGGTGCGCCTGGCCATCGAACTGCCGCAAGGCCCGCTTCAAATGCGTTTCCGTCGCGGTATCGAGCGCCCCCGTGACCATCATGGTGTCGTTGAGCAAGGTGATGCTCACCCCCTCCCCCAGTCCCTGCTCCTTCAGCCATAAGGCCAGTTGCCGCACCGCGCCATCCACGTCATTGCGCACCTCCCAGGACCGTAGGCCGCTTACCCGCCGGAGATCCTGTAGTACGCCTTCCCAACGCTCGTCCGCGCGAATCGGGCCTTCGATCTTGATCGAATCCAGGCTGTCGCCGTCCCGGACCTCGACATCCCGATAGCCATGCAGCTGGATGATGTTGAGTGCATTGCGTATCAACTGGTCGCGGCATACGGTTTCGTTGCGGAACAGCGTGCCGCTCTGCCTCAGGGCCTGCAGCATCAGCTCCACCTGGACGGAGTCGGCACAAGGCCCGGAGATGGTCAGAACATGCTGCTGGTCCCATTTGAAGCGCAGGCTGCTTAACTCCGGGTTGCGCGGCGGCAACGCGGGCGTCGTCGTGGAATCCGCCGCGCGCGCCTGGGCCGACGGTGTGCCGTCCTGGTTAAGCAACAGATAGGAAAGCAGCAGTATGGCCGCGGTGACGCATACGATAGCCAGCGGTAGCCAGACTTGCCGCTTACCGTGCTTGCCACCCTGCCGGTTCATACGCACCGGCACCGTCAGATTGGCCAGTTCATCCTCGACCCGGCCAAAGACCATGGCCACGCCATCCAGATCGACCGCACGGCCGAGCGGCAGGGGCTGCGCGGTATCCCATACCTCGCCGTCCACCCAGCACGGCGCGGGCGTCGCTACGACGACCCCCTCTTCGTCGATCAGCAACTGTGCCATGCCGCCGCCTTCAAGCGGCACGACGATATCCGAATCGCTGTCGCCATCGCCGATATGTATCGTACCGGGTGGCAATTTCAGTTCGCGCCCGAGCAAGGGGCCATTCAATAGTCTCAGCTTGTACTGGAAGTTCATGAGCTCGTTTAGCCCTTATTGCTGACGGGCTCTGCTTTTATAAGGAACAGGCGGACAACGCGGTTGTTGGTTTTGGATCTGCTGCTGAATAACTTGCCGATAAGGGGAAGATCGCCCAAAAACGGAATCTTGCGCTCGCCCTCTATTTGCTCGTCCTGCACAAAGCCGCCAAGCAGCAAGCTTTGGCCCGCCTTGAGCGAGGCTTGGGTCGTGATTTCGGAGTTCAGTACCTGCGGTAGCGTCTCGGCATGGCTGGTGGGCTGGCCTTGCTTGCCGTCCTGGATATTCAGCATCAGCATCACCTGCTGCTGCCCCTCATCCTCGAACAGGCGCGGCGTTACCCGTAGCAGCGAGCCGGTGGCGATCGACTCCAGCTTGGCGACCTTTTCGCTGGTCACCTTGGTATAGAAAGTAATGTTGCGGTCCAGGATCGCCTGGACATTGTTGAGCGTGACCAGCGAAGGGCGAGACAGCACCTTTGCCTTGGAGTGCTGTTCCAGGGCGCTCAGGCGCATCATGAAATTGCCGGTATTGCTGATGACGGTCGAGAAGCCGCCGGTATCGGGCATGCCGGTATTGAATTCTATGCTTCCCTTACCCAGCTTGGCCGAGGCCGACCAATCCACGCCCAGCGCGGAGATATCGCCGGCATCGACATCGATGATGGCCACGGAGATTTCAATCAGCTTGGGTTTGAGATCCAGTTGCGGAATCAAGTCTTCATAGAGCTTGAGGTTCGCACTATGGTCGCGCACGATGACGGCGTTCTGCCTGGTGTCCGCGGAAAAATAGGCTTGCGCCCGATCGGCCGGCACCAAGGCCTCCTTGCTGCCGTCGGGGGCCAAGCCCCTGGACTGGACCATGTCGCGCAAGACCGAAACAACGCCGGGCACGACGACACGCTGCCCCCGGTAGGTATATTCACCATCGCTGGCCGTGGCGTACTTGAGCGGGAATACCCGTACCGTTTCCTTGTTCTTGTCCTGGTTCAAGGCCTGTTCGTCGAGGCGCTTCGTCAGGCGGTTGACCCGTTCGACGCAGATGGGCACACCGAATACTTCCAGCGCATTGGTCGATGGTAAGGCACGCACCCGGCAAAACCGGCTATCCAGGCGCCCATTCTGGCTCAACTCGGCCATGACCGTGCTGGCCGGCAAATAGACCGGCGTGACCAGATCGGTGCTGACTTCCTGCGCCTGATAGACATAGACGGCTTCACCGTCGTAGTACCACGCCAATCCATACAGGCGTGCGAGCCTATCCAATACCTCGTCGGGCCCAGGCTCGTTCAGCGTGCCGACAAAGACATTGTCGACCTTGCTGCTGACCACGACCGACAAGCCATAGTTCGAGCCCAGATCCTTGAGTAGGCTGGTAAGTTTGATACCCCGGGTGACCAGGCGATAAGGCTCGGTATTGTCGGACTGTAGAACCGGCGGCGCCGCATGCACCCATGCGTGCATCAGTAGGCCCAACACGCCCAGTGACCACCTCATGCCAGTCTTCCAACACCACCCACCACCGCGCGCTCTATTTTCCGCGCCGCATTATTGGCGAGAAAGTGCGCGACGGTCATCAACAGACCAAGATTGGCTTCCCATTCAACCGGCGTCATGGCGAGCGAATAGGTTCGATACAACCACACCTTGCCGCCGTCCAGGATCAGGCAGAATTCTTCCGTGTCGTCGCCGGCGCCCAGCAGCAGGCTGGTCTTGCGCAACCATGCGTCGCTCACATTATTGACATCGATCTGTACCGCAATGCCCGCACGCTCTTCCACTATCCATATCCACCCCGCCGCGCCGGCCACATCAAGAAGGAGACGCGCACCCGAGGTTCCGGTTACCCTTACCGAGGTCAGATTGCCCAACAGTTCCAATACATCCATTGCATCCTCATCAAAAACATGACAACGGGCTCATTGTTGGTCATTTAAACTACTGGACCCATCAGGTAATCACCTGAACCAACTCGGCCAAACAGGCTCTGAGAAGCACGTCGGTGTGTTATCCCGGGTGCATGGCCAGCGGCTGATCCGCCCTGCCCCCTTACGCGCCAACCCTGGTATACAAAGGCTTCCAGCGCGTTTCCGAGGGGTTTGCGATGAATCGCGGGAGGGCTTTGTCGGCTTGCGCTTGCCTAGGCAAGGAAGCTTTAGGTAGTTTCCCGTACAGCGCGCAAAGAATAGAATAAAATAATTCACTAATACTAAAACCGTAGCCGCCTCCGAACAGACCCATATGCAAATAAACCCGCAAGCGCGCGTCAACATCCTGATTGTCGAAGACCATGCCCTCCTGATCGAGGGCATTAAAAACCTGCTGGGCAATTTCCCTCAATACCATGTGGTGGGCGAGGTGGAAGATGGCCTGGATGTCTACCGCGCCTGCCAAACCCATCACCCCGACCTGGTCTTGCTCGATCTGGGACTGCCCGGCATGGATGGCATCGACATCATTCGCCAGTTGCGGAAGCGGTGGCCGGACCTGTTGATCGTCGTGATTACCGCCAACGCCGCCGAGCACAAGGCCAGCGACGCCTTGCAGGCCGGCGCGCAGGGCTATGTCCTGAAGAAGAGTTCACAGCAGATCCTGCTTGCCGCCCTGCAGACCGTCCTGCTTGGCAAGGAATTCATCGACCCGGCGCTGAACGAATCGCAGGTGCGCAAGCAAACCGACCACGGCGAAAACACCGTGCTCACCAGCCGGGAGCGGCAGGTGCTGAAGCTGATCGCCGAGGGCTGCCGCAACCGCGACGTCGCCGAGCATCTGTCCATCAGCCTGAAAACGGTGGAAACCCATCGACTGAATCTGATGCGCAAACTCGATGCGCATAATTCGACGGAGCTGGTGGGGTGGGCGCAGCGGATTGGCTTGATCGAGTAAGGATGGCTGGGCCAGGGCGGCGGCGCCCGTCGAAAACGGTGCGCAGCCGCGCTGTAATTCGCCCTCCTGCAGTCCAGGCACTTATGGCCGACGAGCAATTCGATGTTCAAAGTGCTCGGGCCGGCATCCGAGAAGCAACTGGGCAGCCAGGAGAGTAGGAAAGAAGCCAGCCCACTCGATGCCATCCCGCCCGAGGCGTCGGGCAAGTTATACCAATGAGTGTTTGGGAGTGACCCATTCGTCAAGCGGCTGGCGGCATGGGTCAACGTGCTTGGTTTGGCTGGCTTTGGTTCATGAAGCCCTCACCAATTTGCCGGAAAACATAGGTAGGACTATTGATTTAATAGAGGATTCGTTGACCCATTACCACTATCGATTGGCTGAAAAGCTTCGGTCACGTTGTCCTCCTGATCACTTGGTGAAGAAAGCCTATGCGTAACGCTCGGACCGGTGGGCGAGTCGTCCACCTTGAATGCATTGAGCCATACGGAATCGGGCAACGATTTCCTCGTGTCTTTTATGCTTCCATACCTACTGGCAACAGTAAGGCAATGCACACTTCCTGAACTGTCGGTGTAGAAAGTGATGGCAGAAAAGGAAACGCTGCGGAGCATATGGGATTTGTCTGTCTCATCGAATCCCTTAAACATAGAGGCGATTGCGTGCTTGATTTCCGCTGATGTGGGTCGTTTTTTTCCCAGCATCTTACTCACTTCGTTCAACATGAATCCCAGCAATTTCCCGGCATCGGCTACGTCGCCTGTTTGATTGGCGGTTTTTTTGGTATTAAGCGACACAACCGTCGCAATCGCCGGAGTTGCGTTATTCCCAGAGGCTGCGGCAGGACTACTGTTGTCGGTAGTATGGACAAAGAAAACATTGCTATCGGTATTAAGTTTTAAACGAAACGCACCATATACATTTTCCAATGTATTAGTACCACTCTCAAACGTGCGAGAATTAGCAGTCCCGTCCTTCCAAACTTTGTCATTCTTTCCTTTTGCAGAAATCATTGAGACTGCCGCATCCGCTATAGCGGCAGCTTCTTTATTTAATCCGGTATTAGGTTTCAAGTTATTAAATTTCTCTTTACTTGGCACTGATGCTGGTGATCCCACTTGTGGTTTGTAGTGATCGTGCGGTACGCCATTAGTCCTATTAGTATTTGTTGGAATATCCATGCCAAGCTGGGGCCGCTTTCTTGAACCGGAACAGAAAAGTGTCCGCACAAATGACAGGAAGCTGTCAATTACGCGATCAAAGAAACCATTTTTCTTATCAGCGTTTTGAGCGGCTTCGCTATGATTAATTTGATTACTCTCGCCATTACTTAATTGATTGACTTCGCCGTCCGCGTCCGAATCTTCCACCTCCTTGAAGGAAGTTTCGCTTAATTGATTGATTTCGTTGTCCGCGTCCAAATCTTCCACCTCCTCAATGGCCACCTCCTCGAAGGAAATTTTGCGCAAATCGGGTTCATGCGGCATAAGCTGATGGCTGTCAACGAAGAAGCTTGACGAGCGCAGAGCTTCGAGCGGCGGATCTCCATCTACCTCTAAAGTAGAGTCACTCTGTAAGGTATTGACTTTATTGACTGGCGCAATTTCTCCGACTAGCGTTCCGCCGAATGAACTCGATGAGGAGGGCGACTCAATGGGAGAGGTTTTCATTTTTTCAGTTCCTTTTGATTATCCGATAAAATTAATCTATCCGGCGACTTTGGCAGCAAAAAAGATTGCCACCTTATTAAGTAAAACCAAAATAATTAATAGTTTTTAGTTAAACAGGAAATACGATAGCGGGCTATTGTAAAACTTGCGGCACTTTATGTTTTGGCACTTTTGGCTTTAGAGACGCGCTACAAAAGCCTCTTTTAAGCACCACCCACTAGGTTTTTGGAGCATTTTGGCTGCAAAAGGCCGTCCCCACTCATCTCCGGATCACACTTGCCTTCAGCATTTTTTTGAGCCGGGAGCCACAATCAGGCCCGTGCCATAATGGATTTTTACAGAGCGCCCCTGAATGTATTCAACCATGACCAGAATTTCTCCATGAGCGAGTGATTGCCGGAGCCATCGGGACTCTCTGTGTCACCGCCTACAGCGACCGGGTTTAATATTTCACAGGTGGACAGTGAAGACGGGATTTTCGCCTGTGTGGCTTTTCCTCGCCAAAGGCGTATTTCGCAACCGGGGTCTGACAGCAGCTTCGAAATGTCGCAGGCTGATTTGTCAGGTGATTTTTCAAATTGGTACGGACCAGATTTTTTATCATAACAAGTTGGCGCCATGTACATCAGTGACGCAACTTTATGCAAAATGTTCATCACACTCATTTTGGTCTCCTTTCGCGTGCATCTCTCCGGTAAGATCGGCTATCCGGCGGCGCTGGCAACTGCCAATAGCACATGCAAAAAATAACCTATTTAAAATCTAATCGAATGATAAGGAAGCTGCTATTGTAAAATTTTTGAACTTCATGTTTTGACAATTTAAGTCATGACGCGATGTGTTCAGCCGCACCAGTACGGACGAAGTACGCCATTCAAGACTTGCGCTCACCACTCTCCAGCAAACTCACTTGAAAGGAACCAGGCACACCCCACGGAACAACACGCCGAGCGTGCCATCCAACGTAGGGTGAGCTTGGATCGCCTGGCTAGAAAGCATTCTCGATCAATATCGCAATATCGCGCACATCCAGCTCCGCAGGCCATACCCCGGTCTGCAAACGCGCCTCCAGCTCCTCCACCGCATCCCAGACCAGCTCGGCGCCGCCCTGCCCCGCGCTCCCTTTCAGTGCATGGAGCGCGTCCTTGAGCTGGTTTTCGTCCAGCACGGCCAATGCCCCGGCCACCCGTTCGAGCAAGCGGTACAGCTCATCCTTCAGGCGCATGCGCATGGAGTCGTCGTCCGAATCCAGCATGGACTTCTGCAAATGGGCGTTGGGTGTCAATTCGATGCCGCGGCTCAGTTGCGCGCTGACCGCGAAGTCCACTGCCCAGGCGATATGGTTGATCGACACCGGCTTGGCCAGGTATTCGTCCATGCCCGCCGAGCGTACCCGTTCGCGTTCCGCGGGCAGCGCATTGGCGGTCAAGGCGATAATGGGGCATAGATTGTCCAGCACTTCATAGCGTTCGTCGCGCCACCGCCGGGTGGCTTCCAAGCCATCCATATCGGCCATGCGCACGTCCATCAACACCAGGTCGAACACATGCTTGCGCCCTTGCGCCAGTGCCGCCTCGCCGCTCTCCGCCGTGATGACGTCGTGGCCCAGATGCCGGATCATCTTGCCCACGATATCGCGATTGGTCGGTACGTCGTCCACCAGCAGCACCTTCAGCAGCCAGGGAGATTGCTGGATCCTGGCCGAATCGCTGCCTTCCCCGGAGGGGTTCTGCAGCCGTTGCCATAGCCTGCCCGGCAGGAAGATCAATTCCATGGCGGCGAGCGGTCCGTCGTTGCCCACCACGGGTTCAAAGCCCCACTCGGCCAATTGCTCGTGCAATCCGATCGGCGCGGCCAGGGGGCCACTGAAAGGCAGTGGCTCAGCGCTGCTGCCGGAAAGCTGCAACTTGAGAACAAACCGGGCGCCGCCCTTGGCGCCGGTCTCCAGTTCCACGCTGCCGCCCATCAGCCCGGCCAGGCGGGTCGAAATCGCCAGGCCCAAGCCGCTGCCGTTGGTATGCGGACGAACTTGTTCGAAGGGTTTGAAAATTCTGGCCCGCTCCTCCATGGGAATACCCGGGCCGGAATCGTCCACCGCAATGCACAGCGTGTCGCCTTGTACCGAAACATGCAGCTGGACAAAACCGCGCTCGGTGAACTTGACCGAATTGCCCAGCAGATTGATCAGGATCTGTCGTACGCGAAGCGCGTCCAGCGGTACCGATAGCGGAACATCCTTCTCCACCAAGGTCTTGAGGGTCAGTCCTTTTTCCGCCGCGCGCAGGTGTACCGTCAGCATGGCTTCGTCCAGCAGCGGAAGGAGCTTCGTCGGCTCCACCGATAGCTCCATCTGCCCGGCTTCGATGCGGGAAAAATCCAATAGATTGTTGATGATGCCCAGCAGATAGCCCGAGCTTTTCAAGGCGGTATCGATCAGATCATGCTGGCTGGTCTGCCAAACGCTGTGCTGGAGCAGCCCCAACGCACCGACGATGCCATTGAGCGGCGTGCGGATATCGTGGCTGATGCTGGTGATGTGCTCGCTCTTGCGCTGATTGGCCAACTCGGCGATGTGCTTCGCTTCGTCCAGTTCCCGGGTCCGTTCGGCGACCTTTCGCTCCAGGGTCTCGTAGTGCGCCGAGATCGTATCCAGCAAACCATTGTATGCCTTGGCGATACGTCCCAACTCATCGCGCCGGCGCTGCGGCAAGCGCAATTGCAGGCTGCGCGGCCCGGTCAGATCGATAATGGCGGTGAAATCCTGCAGGGGCCGGGCCAGATCATGCCGAAAAATATAGAACATGGCCGTCAACAGGAAGATGCCAAGGCATAAGGTCATCGGCAACCAGGCCAGCATGGGCTCGAATACGGCCGCCCTGATTTGCCTCTCCGGATACAAGACCAGTGCTTCCCATGGCGCGCCCAGCAGGGGCTTGCAAATCACCAGGTAGTCGGCGGCGGTTTGCGAGGTCAGCTCCTTGCACGGTGGTGTCTGCCTGAATACCTCTTCCACCTCCGCTATCGGCAAGGGATTTTCCGGCACGGGGAGCAGGCGGCCGGAGTGTCTGTCGCGTACCAGCAGGGTGCCAATTGATTCGTTGAACTTGTTGGCGGTGGGCAGATCGATGATGCGCAGGCCGAATCCCGCCATCGCACCGGACTGCGGGTCGATAGCCGCAACGGAAACGCGCCAGCCATAGGCGGGATCGAAATAGGGATCGCTCCATTGGAAGCCATCGCGGATCGGCGCTTTGCGCAGTTGCTGTAGCTCTTGCTTGCGTCGGCCGAGATAGTTCGCATCCGACTCGAGCGGCGGAAACATGACCAGGCCCTCTTCGGGCAGCACCACGAAACTGTCGAGATAATCGGTGAATCCGCTGATGCCGAATTCCTGCAGAATCGCCACCGTGACCCGCACTTCCGGCGACTTGGCTTCAACACTGTCGTCATTGCCCAGGAATCGCGCCGTGTGAAAGGTAAAAAAATGCGGTGCCGGCTTATTGCTTACGGCGAGCGAAAGGTTTTTTGCATTGTGGTACTGCTCCCAGCGTTCAAGCAGCTTTCGCGCATTCTGCTCCGCCGATAGACCGCGATAGTTCTCCAGCTTTACGCGTAGCTGGGTCGCCCGCGTAATCTCCGCGGTCACTATCGTGCGCGATTCATGATAGATATATAGATCGGCAAGCCCTTCGTTGATGAACCAGAATGTCGCGGCCAGCGCTGCTATCTTCATCAATAGTTTAAGGGCGAGCGAACTACCCAGACGAGGAAATGTCATACCGCCACCCCAAACCGTACCAGCATAATTATATTGAAAAGGCGAAAAAGCCCATTATTTTACAACATACGCAATGTTAATTTCTTTCGAAAAAATACAAACCTTTCTATTTTCTGACATAAGACAGCCGGAATGGCTGCATGAGACGATGAATTCGACACCAATCACACCGCTTTACCTGTCCTCCCCCGCTGAACCATTCCCCGTCCACCGTATCGCCAAGCTTCCGCCGACATTCGCGCGAAAGCCGTTCATGGCGGCCCTGCTGGCAACAACGATGTTGCTGACGCAAGCACAAGCTGCCTTGGGTCCGGTCGAGACCGCGCTTGTAAAAACGGTGGGACAAAACTCCCAGGAACAGCTGGCCACGCTGGAAAAGCTGGTGAACATCAACAGCGGCAGTACCAATCCGGCCGGCGTTATCGCGGTAGGCGAAGTGCTCAAGCCCGAATTCGAGGCGCTGGGCTTCGAAGTCAAATGGCACGCCCTTCCCGCCGAAATGCGCCATGCCGGCAGCTTGGTCGCCACCCGCCCAGATGGATCAGGTAAGAAAATACTCTTGATCGGCCATCTGGATACAGTGTTTTCTCCCGCAAGTCGGTTTCAGCGATTTATCCGAAGTGGCGACAAGGCGTCCGGCCCCGGCGTAATCGACGATAAGGGGGGTGTTGTCACGCTTCTCCATGCCCTGAAGGCATTGCATGCGGAAGGCTTGCTCAAGCGCAGCAATATTGTCGTGGTCTTGACCGGCGATGAGGAGCAGTCCGCCAAGCCAACCAGCATTTCGCGCAAGGCCTTGATGGATGCCGCCGAAGGTGCCGAAGTCGCGTTGGAGTTTGAATTCTCCCTGGCCGATGACTCGGCGGTGGTGGCGCGGCGGGGCATAGGAGAATGGCTGCTGCGTTCCAGCGGAACCAGCGCCCATTCATCGACCATCTTTTCGCCCAAGGTAGGCGTGGGCGCGGTGTTCGAGTTGGCCCATATGCTCGATACCATGCGAACGCAGCTTGCCGATATTCCAGGCCTGACCTTCAATCCCGGCCTGATCATGGGCGGAAGTGAACTGGAAGAGGATGCGGAGAATGGTCGCGGCACCGTCACGGGCCGCAAAACCGTTGTTGCGCAGACAGCCCTTGCCCACGGTGATCTTCGCTTTATCGACGGTGCACAGATGGCGTCCACGCAAGCACGCATGCGCGGCATCGTCGCCAATAGCCTGGCGGGCGCGCATAGCACCATCGAGTTCAAGGATGGTATCCCCGCCATGGCCGATACCGCGGCAAACCGCGCGCTTTTGCAGCAGTATCATGAAGTAAGTGAGGCGCTTGGCTATGGTCCTGTCCGCGCCGTTCCCCCGACCGCGCGCGGTGCGGCGGATATTTCGTTCGTGGCGGACAAGATCAAGGCCAATTTGGCCGGTTTAGGCCCGGCGGGCACCGGCGCGCATACGGAATCGGAAACAATTTGGCTGGATTCTCTGCCGAAGGCCACCTCGCGTGCGGCGATTTTGATTTACCGTCTCTTACAGGACTGAGGACGGGTGGATAGGTATGCCGTGGATTCCAAGCCGTCATTGGCGGCCAGGAATCCACGCGCCGGCAGCTTACAAACCCAGCTTTTCGATACGCACCATCAGCTTTTCTCCCACTTTCACGAGCGAGCCGCTACCAATGGTCTTGCCATTTATCTTCAGCCTGATATCGCGATTATGTCGAATATTGGCATCCAGCAACTGACCTTCGTGCAATGAGGCCAAGCTACTCAAGGGAAGTTCGATACGGCCTGCTTCGGCAACGACAGTCATGACAATATCGTTCACGCCGGTAAACGGCTCCGGTTCGCACTCACCGAGTGTCTTTTCTATCTCGGCGATATTCAGCCAATCGTCAAAATCGTCCATTAGTTCCTCTACAGTCGCCAAGCTATCGTCTTCGGCGCACGATATACGTGCCAGGGGTTTACGCTCGAACAAATACCATTCACCCTCGTCGATCCGCGCGGACGTATCCAGTACCAGGCCATCGCCAATCCGCAAAGAGCGTAAATTGTTCAAGGTCATACGCGTCCAACCGGCAGCCACACACACCGGCGCCGTCATCTCGCAGGCCTGCATTTCGAAGGGCGCTTGCTGTTCGGCAATGCACTTTAGCCAATCCAGGGGCCAATCCAGCAGACTCAAACAGAGCTGCCCTCTATCACCCTCGATGGTCAGTACCCACCCCTCCTCCGCGTCACCCTCCCCGCGCGCAATGCTGTCCCCCAGTATTTGCTCGAAACCCAAGGAGGTCAGCCAGGCATCCAATGGCGCCAAGCTCCAGGTGCAAAGCAAAGGAAATAGCTCAGGTGGAATCCTGTCGGCGCTCGGTACGGGAAGCATCGGCTCGATCCAACGGCAGTACTCATGCTCGGCTACCCAAGCGCTCAGCGCCCGGTCGCCCATCCGGAAATTCAAGACCAGGCCGTTGCCACCGGATTTTTTATACTCCAAGGTAATGCGATCGCCGCTGGCGGTATCGATGGTCCGACCAGAAGATACCAAGAGCAAAAGCGATTCAAGTTCATCGTATACATCAGCAAGGCTCATGCAGGACCTTTAGCGAAAGCGGGTAATCGAACAAATCCTGCAGGCTCGCTTCCAGGCTTGCCAGTTTTCCGGTCAATTTATCGTGATGGCGCTTATCGGAAGTACTGAGTTTCAAGGTCAGTGCACCGGCGACCAAGGAAACGTGCAATTCGATTCCGGGTAAGGGGCCGCTTAATAGCCGAAGATGAAGCACACTGCCCGCTCCGTCCAGCGTGGAACTGGCTGTGAGCAGCGGCATCTGGGCTGGCTGTGACTGCTTGCTTGCCTGGGGCGCCCCTCGAAGCCGCTGTTCAGTTTCAAGCGATAGCGGGGTGGACATTGCTTGCCAAGGGCTGGCTTGTCCGCTTGGCGGTGCGGTAACGGCATCTTGCAGATCGAGAAGTTTTTTGAATCGCCTCTTGCTCTCTTCGTCAGGTTCCTGCCGCCCGCTTGTTCGACCAGCGCGTAGCGGCTTGGTACCTTCAAGAGGAAATGTGCTCATCGCTCTGCTCCAGTAAATACAGCAACTTCTCCTGTTCAAGGAGATTTTTTCTTAACAGGCTTAACTGCTCGGCCTTGGCGACCTTTAATCGGCCAGCTTCCGCATGGAGCGCTTCAATACGATCGCCAATTACCCGATCGCGCTGGTAGCACATGGCAAGCTCGCCTTTAATGGTCTGGAATTGGGTTTGCGTCACCACACCCTGCGCGGCGCTGCCCGAATTCCATTCTTCCCATAGTTGCAAGCGCTCCTGGACCAAGCGGGCCTCTTCTTCTTCCAATGCGGCTTCTTGCCTGGCAATCATGGTCAAGGCCGAACGCATACCTTGTTCACGGCGACGTTTTACATAGAGCAACTGATTTAGCATGGCCCCTCCGCTACATTCCAAAGCATGCGCACGGTATCTTCAAGACTGCTTTTCTCGTCGACACCCTGCCGAAGGAAAGCGCCGATGGCATCGCGTCTCGCCAGAGCCTCATCTGCTTCCGCGTCTTGACCCTTTTGGTACTCACCCACACGGACCAGCAGTTCAATTTCTTTATAACGCGCCATCATCCGGCGAACCTTACCGGCCAATTCCCGCTGTTTCGCCGGCACAATCTGGTTCATGATCCGGCTGATGCTGGCGCCGACATCGATGGCTGGATAATGATTACTTTCGGCCAATTTCCGCGACAAGATAATATGCCCATCCAGAATGGACCGGACTTCATCCGCAACCGGTTCATTCATATTGTCGCCCTCGACCAGGACGGTATAGATGCCCGTAATACTGCCGGTCACCGCAGGGCCGGCGCGCTCCAATAAGCGCGGCAATTGTGCAAACAGGCTGGGGGGGAAACTCCCTGCCGCGGGCTTTTCCCCGGAGGCCAGGCCAATTTCCCGCACGGCACGGGCAAATCGCGTCAGCGAATCGACCATCAGTAATACGCTCTTGCCCTGGTCGCGGAAGTATTCGGCGATGGTGGTGGCGGTATAGGCGGCTTTCAATCGTTCCAGCGCGGGTCGGTCCGACGTCGAAACAACCACCACGGTTCTGGCCCGTGCTTCCGGGGTCAGCGCGTGCTCCAGGAACTCGCGCACCTCGCGGCCCCGCTCGCCAACCAGGGCAAGGACAATCACGTCGGCATGGCTACCGTCGCAGATCATGCTCAGCAGCGTGCTCTTACCACCGCCAGCCGCCGCAAAAATACCGATACGCTGCCCCCTGCCGCAAGTCAACAGCCCATCGATCACCTTGACCCCCAGCGGCAACGGCGTATCGATGATAGGCCGGGTCAGGGGATCGGGCGCCCGCCGATCCAGCGTGCGGTATTCCGTCCGGGAATCATCCCGCGCCGGCAGCTCGGTCAGGGGATTGCCCAAGCCATCCAACACACTGCCCACCAGAAAATCCCCTACCGCAATGCGATGGCGGTAGCCCAAAGGCCGGACCAATTCTCCGCGCCCTATACCCACCGGTTCCGCAAAGGGTGACAGCAGCGCAATCGGTCCCTCGATCGATACCACTTCGGCATCGATACCCCGCCCCTCCAGCCGGCAAAGCTCGCCCAAGCTCACACCGGGTAGCGAGGCACGCAAGATCGTCGGACCGACGTCGATGATTCGCCCCAAAAGCCGGACACTCTCGTCATCGCCACGACCCGCTGTCTGGCCACTCAGTTTATTGGACAGGGGTAGGCTTATCCGTCCTTCCTCAGGCAGGCGCATACTCACCCCCGCCGATCAGGTCGATATTGCCTAGCACCCTCAGCTCCGCTTCATCCCCCAGTTCCTGGAAGGACAGGACAGGGGTGGCAAACATCTCGCGTTCGATGATCTTGCGCAGAAAACGACGGACATCGATCGCGGTCAGCAAGACCGTGTGCTTATTGTCGCTATCCTCGCCCAAGGATTTGCGGATGCGGCCGAGGATCTCCTGGTTCTGTTGATGGTCCAGGGCCGAATAGGCGCCGGCGGCGGTTTGGCGGATGGAATCGCGAATCAGGTTTTCGATATGGTCGCCAATGGTGAAAGCCGAGATCCACTCTCTGCCGCGGCGATGACGGCTGATGATATGGCGCCGTAAACCCAGGCGTGCGTATTCTGTCAGCATGATGGGATCCTTCTCGCTGGGAGCCCATTCGATCAGCGCTTCGAAAATGGCACGGAGATCGCGAACCGATATGCCCTCCTCGACCAGCCGTTGCAATACTTCCGCAACCCTGCCGATAGGCAGCTGCCTTTGCAGTTCCTTGACCAGCTCGCCGTAGCGCCCTTCCATGGCATCCATCAGAAAGCGTGTTTCCTGCACGCCGATGAATTCCGAAGCGTAGCGGTCCACGGTCAGGGACATGCAATGCACCAGACGCTCCTCGCCCTGATAGTATTTGATGCCGACGCTGGCCAGGCTTTGTGCGGCCGTTACATCCATCCACTGCAAGACCATCCCACCGAACGGCAATTTGTCGAGGCGTTTCACGTCCGGCATCGTTGTCGATGCCACATCCAGCAACAGCCAATTGGGAGGCGCTTCCATGCGCAGGATCCGTTCCTGATAGAGCTGGATCTCGAAGTGACCGGCTTCCATGGCAGGATCGACATGTAATCGGATTTCCGGCAAAGGGACGCCCAGATTGTCGAACTTCTCGCTACGCAAGCGTTCGATGGCCTTCTGCAGCAAGTCGGATTTCAAGTCGGTCGCCACATGCAGGGCCAACGGTTGCGCGCCCGGCGACATCTGCCCTTCCGCGCCTTCGCCATGTTCACCCACCGGGGATCCATCGGCCGACTGGCCTCTGGCCTTGCGGCGCTTGACCCCCACCCAGCCCGCTGCGAACACCATGACGGCCAGGGGGAGGAAAACCACCGCCGGGAAACCCGGAATGATGGCAAAAATAACCAGAACACCGCCGGAAATCATCAGGGATTGAGGCTGGCGGCCGATCTGCTCCGACAGGTCCTTGGCCAGGTTCTGCCGCTGCTCGCCCGGCACGCGGGTGACGATGATCCCCGCGGCGATCGAAATCAGCAGGGCGGGAATCTGCGCGATCAGGCCATCGCCGACGGACAGCACGGCGTAAGTGGTAGCCGCTTCGCCCGCGCTCATGCCATGCTGGAAAACGCCGACGATCACACCGCCGAGAATGTTGACCAGGATGACGATGATCGCCGCGATGGCATCGCCCTTCACGAACTTCATCGCGCCATCCATTGCGCCATAAAGCTGGCTTTCCTTCTGTACCAGGGCCCGGAGCCGCTTGGCCTCGACCGCGTCGATCACACCCGCCCGCATATCGCCATCGATACTCATCTGCTTGCCCGGCATGCCGTCCAGCGAGAAGCGCGCCCCCACTTCGGCCACCCGTTCGGAGCCCTTGGTAATGACGATGAATTGCACGATGGTGATGATGGTGAATACGATCAGCCCGACCGCCAGGTTTCCGCCCACCGCAAAGCTGCCGAAGGCATAGACGATCTCGCCGGCATCGTGCTGCAGCAGGATCAGGCGGCTGGTACTGATGGTGAGTGCCAGGCGATATAAGGTCGTTATCAGCAATAAGGATGGAAAGACGGAAAGTTCCAGCGGGTCGCGAAGATAGATGGCAACCATCAGCAACACGATTGAAAATGTCAAATTGATGGCAATCAGCACGTCCACCAATGGCGTTGGCAGCGGCACGATCATCATAAACACGGCCACCAGCAACATAACCGCCAGCACTACATCTTGCCGGCCTGCTGCGATGATCAGCCAATCACGTATTCGCTTCACGATTCCGACACCACATTTTGAAGTAATTTACATTGGATACGATAAAGCCGGAGCCAGCGGGATTCATCCATTCCCTCGGGCAAATGGCAGGACAGCACCAGCCAATTCGATATCAGAAACGCCCGCATCGGCACGCCCATGGTGCGCTCCGGTATACATAGCATCAGTGCCTGCCTGAGTTGGGCCATGCTTCCTACGGGCGACACGGAGATCGCCACCGACAGGGAAATACGCCTATTCCTCACCTCGACGAATAATCTGAAGGGAGGTAGCCAGAACTCCATTTTTGTTTCGATGCGAACATTGGGAAAGCCCATCAAAACGAAAAACCGTTCGAGCTGCCGTTCGATTTGTAGATCCATGCGCACTCTTTGTTTGCAAGCTTTAGTGGCAAATGATGGCAATTTCCGAAGAAATTACGTATCAGGTGAACACCTGAAGCGCGAGTGCATAAGCCAGGTTCTCGCGGACTAAACGCAAGTCGCCGACAAGCGGTATTATTTTCGCTAAAAGCCGTAGTTCGCTTTGGATTCAAATAGATTTGGCGCAGGCAAGCATGAAGAATGGGGGAAGACGGGTCATTCGTCTGCAGTCAACTCTTCGAGGTAGTCTTTAATCGCCTGCAGGATTTCGTCACGCTGCATATCTTCCTTGAAGCAGTCTCTCGAGAGCAACCTCATGGTTTCGGTAAATGCGCGGCCATAGCCATAGCGCAGGTTTTCGGCAAGCCCCAAGGCCTGGACACGGCCGGAAAACCAATCCATCGACACCCAGACCTGATCGATGGTCTGCAGCAATTCACTCATATATTGATCGGCGTTCATACCCCAGGCGGGAAAAACTTGCGTCGTCTTCCTGGCATGTTCCTCAAAGCCGAAGAACAGCAGGATACGGCGCAAGTCCATGATCACCGCCACAAGTCGATTGCCTTCGATGGGCGCCCCCTGGGAGGAAAGCTCGAATGCCAAGGCTCTCAGCAAGGCTTTCAGCTTGCGCTTGCTATCGGGCATGCTTTTCAGTTCCGCGAACCACTGGCTCAAGGAGGTATGCCTGGCGCCGGCACGCTGGTAAAGCGCCTTCAGCTGCGCGAGCGCGGCGGGGCTGGGTTTGCCGAATTCAAGCTGGGCAAACAGCTTCAGCTCCCATTCCTCGTCGCCCATTACGGCGAGCAGCGCCTCTTCAAGCCGCTTGCGACGGCCACCCGTCAGGTTCTTGTCCGTTAGCCAAATACCCAGCAGTAGCGCCATCTGCCCGCTGTCCAGTCCCGCTTCGCGCATGGCCTCGAATGGATTGGCATGATTGGCCAGATCCCCGAATCGACCCAGCAGATCATCCAGCCCAACCGCTTCGACCGCGCTGATATCTTCAACCAGACGGAGCAGATTGGTGCGCGCACGCGCGGTATCCGACTTGGCGTTGCCACGGGCCAGTTCGCGCATGCGGCCGCCCAGTACAAAGCCCATATCTTCCTGGGTTTCGGCCAGCGCGTCTTCGTTCAGTTCCGCCAACTCCTTGCCGACCAGGTCCGAGATGGCGTTGCCTGGAATGATCTGACGGGGTGTTCTATCAGCCCATTTGCCTATGTCGGCATCTGGATCGACGCTGACAATCGGGGTAGACGGTATGAAAACCGGTTTATCAATTTTGTTCATACATCTCCACCTCGCGGTTCGGCTGCTTCAAGCGGTCGACCAGCAATTGCAGATGCCTGTCCAGATCCAACTGGATTTGCACGTAAGCACTATTCAAAATTGCCTGCTTGATGGTCAGGCTCTTGTCCGGTATCACCAGGATTCTGGGTTCCGCCGCGAAGGTATCGATGGCGCGCGCCCAATGTACCGGATTGACCCTAAGTTCCAATTTGCCCTCGTTGATGGAATCGGATACATATTTGCCCAGCTGTTGCAGCAATAGCTCGCCGGCATCGAGTCCACCCACGAGTTCGGCGAAAGCCTGTGCCGCCAATGCCCGTATTTCCTTTTCGAGCCGGACAACGATATGTCGCTCCAGCTGCTGCTCTTGCACCAGCCATTCGACGGCATCCTCGATCGCGTCGCGTTTGGCCTGCTCAACCTCCTTGGCCGCCTGGCGTAGACCTTCGTCCCGCGACCACGCCAGGATGGTTTCGCCCTCGGCCTTGGCCTGCTCCAATTGCCGCAAGGCTTCCTTGCTTATCACGCCGGCACGAAGCTTGGCCCTATCCAGCACCCTATTGGCTTCAAGCATACGATCCAGCTGCTCGCGTTTTACAATCTGCCCCAGCGGAGAGAGGCCCGGTAATACAAGGAGGTCTTGTTGGAATCTGCTCATAGAAAACGTGCCATCCTGATGAAGAACGACATCGGCAGGTCGAATGCGTCGGGTGGCGCATCCATCGCCGGCGGTAGCAACACCGCCAACGCTTGACCTGCCGGGCCTAAATCCAATCGCTGCAGCCAGCCGGCGCCGACCGCGAGTGCATGCGCCGGCAGATCATCGGCAGCAAGCTCGACCATGCTGGCGCCCGCCCCCCTCGGCCAAAGCATCAGGAGCTGATCGCAGCCGCCTCCACCGAGGATGCGCGTCAATGCACGCCGGTATTCACCCATCATCAAGTAAGGTTTGCCGCCCAGCAGGACAAGCCCCATGCCGGTCAACAGCACCGGTAGCCGCGGTTCCAGCGAAAGCAGGTAGCGTGCGTCATCCGGCACCTGGGCCGGCAGCGCGCTAGCGGGGAAGCCACGGCGCTTGATGATCAGTTCATCGAGTGCCTTGCGCACCGAGGACATACGCGCATACTGTTCCCGCCACGCAGCAAGCCCCAGCTGCTCCCACCATGGCTCGGCCATCCATGCGCCGGGCTGCCAGGCCAATTGGTGCATGCGGGTGACTTCCGGCAGCGGGGACAGCATCATCGCTCACGCTTTCTCAGCAAAAACAGGGCGCCCAGTACCAGGACCAAGGCGCTCAAGCCGGCAAACAGCCAAAGGCGGATATCCGCCGATTCGGTAAAGGATGAGGTAGCCGGCTGTTTGGCGGGCCGATGGGCGGCCGTTTCGGCCGATGTGGGCACGGCAGCCGCGATGGGGGTCGGCACCGAAGCCGAATAGCGAAATACCGCCGCTTGCATCACCACGCTGATATTTTCAGGCAGCAGGTTGGGGATCGCATCGTGGATAAGGCTTTTGATCTCCCCCTCGCGGGTAGCCAGATTCACCTCCGGGTTGTATTTTATAAATACCGACGCCGAGGGCTGGCTAACTTCGCGGCTATTGGTTTCCTTGGATTCCGCAATGGAAACCATGGACAGGATCACGCCATCCATGCCCGATAGCATTTTTTCCAGCTGCTGTTCTTTCAGATAGACCATCTTGGCCTGTTCCTGCGCGGGAGAAGTGACCAATTGATTGGAAGGAAACAATTCGTTCATCCCGTCGCGTTTTCGCTCGGGAAGCCCGTTCTGCCGTAAAACTTCCACCGCATCGACAAATTGACCCTTATCCACGTGGATGGCCACCGAACCGCTTTTAATGGGCACCTTATCGGCGTTGATCTTTTTAAGCATCAGCACCGCCATCATCCGGTTGGCTTCTTCTTCAGGCAAATTACTGTATAGCTCGACCTTGCATGCGCTCAGAAAAAGCACCAACAACCATACCCATTTTTTGCCTTGCAAAAACGACTTCATTGCAAATTGACCAATTTATTGATGGACTGGGATAGCGAGCCGGCAACCTTCGAGGTCATTTCAACATCCAGCACCATTTTCATCAGCTTTGTTTGCGCGTCCAGCATCGCTTTGGGATCGGCAAATTGACCCATGGTCGGCTTACCGCTTTCCATTGCCTCGCTGAGCCCCAGTGCATGCGTTTGGATGTCTTTCAGAATCGAGGTTTCGGCACCCGGCTGTCCATAAAGCGCACGATTGAATTTTTCGATATCCGCAGGGTCGATACTTTCCAGGCGCGGCTTGACGGGATCCACCGACGCCGATGCCGAGGCCATATTCAGTGCTTCAATTGCTGCCATTTTTCGCTTCCCTGAGGTTTTGTCATGGATTGATCGGGTGCGGCGTGGGCATCCTGGCCGGCCAGTTCACCGCTCGGGCCATGGGTAATCATGGCGCGCAGCAGCAAGGCATGCGCGCTGTCCAATCCGGCCAGGCTTTCCAGCGCCTGCCCGGCCTTGCCTATGCTCCACAGCAGTACGGCGCCGCTCATTGCTCTATCTTCCATATCCTCGATCAGCCAAGGGAGGGCATTTAAAAGATCGGACACTTCAAGCTGCATACCATGGTTGACCGCCGCGAAAGCCGCTTCAACCAGCAGCTGGCGATCCTCTTGAGTAAGGGTACTCATATCTTGGCAATAATCCCCATGACCATGTCTTTGACCATCTTCATCACCGCGCTATTGAAACCGATGAAAACCGAGTATTGCTGCAGCGCGAACTGAACCTTGACCAACTTGGCGGGATTATTCAAATCATCCCCGGTCATCATGGACTGCACACTTTTGCCGGATTGGTCGGTCAAGCGCTCAAGATTGCCGACGATGCTTTCGATATCCATACCGTTCTTCTTTTCCGTTCAAGCCAAACAAGAGATTTACGCTACAGACAATACCGGCGGCGCCAAATCAAAGGAAGTATTGACTTCCGGCTGCCGTCCTTGGCGCAATTCGGTGGGGCTGCGCTGATAGCGCTTTTTGAAGCTATCGGTAAAATGGGCATGGTTGCTGAAGCCACATTCGAAAGCAATATCGATTACGCGCATTTCCGTGGTCAATAATAGCTTCCTGGCGAGATTCAGGCGACGCTCCAATAACCAATGCTTGGCCGACATGCCGAATTTTTCATGAAACAGGAAATTCAGCTTACGGACCGGCAAACCAAGTTCGTCGGCAAATTGTGTCACGGTCCACGGCTTGCAGAAATTCGCTTCGATAAAATCAAAGAAACCTTGATCACCCGCCACGCACTGTTTCAACAGCGCGGTGAAATACGTCTTGTCGCAACCCAGGCAATAAGCATAGATAAAATGCAGCATGGCGGCGGGGCTGGCCTCCGCCAATAGGAGTGCGACATTGATCAATGCCTCATCCACCTGTATCTGGCGCAAGGCGGCCGGCTTGAACATCGAGACTGGCGCATCGTCCAGCAGATCGATTACGCCCAGGTAAAGATCCTGAAAATCGCCCACGTGAAATACAAAAGGCTTCCAATTTTCCGTATCCGAGGCAATTAATGCCTTGTCATCGGTGAGCACCAAACTATTGGGTTGGATAGTGTGTAGTTCGCCTTTTACGCGAACTTCGCTGGCCTGCTTGAATAAGATCAATTGCACTGTCATCACATCATCCGATTGGTTGGAAGCATGGGGCGAATGATTACCCGGCCGTCGCAAGTGACACATCAGGTATTCACCTGAACCGACGGCGCCGGACCTAATCTACATGCGGCCTGGAACGGTACTCACGACAGGAATGCGGCTGCTGCACGAGTCATTTCTCCCCACCGCGGTGGATATAGTGCGGCGGCTGGCGTAGCGTACGGACCGCCCGGCGAAGGGTCGCCAGGGTGAGCAAGGCGGAAAAGCCGGGCGGAATAGATCAAGCAGGGAAACGCTGACTTCACCCCGGGCAATAACGATCGTGCGAATTCGTTGCCCCTTAGGCTCATACCCCCAGCCTCCTCCACTGGAAGCTGCCGGGGGCTGAGTTGCACTTCCGGCCTTCGCCATCCCACAGGGCATCCTGAGGCATATCGCGCCGGGTAGTGCTCAATCCAACTTGTTCACACCTACCTACACGATACGTGTCAATGGCGGCCGGCTGAGCTTTTGCATGGCCGCCGCAGGTGGTTCGGCCAGGGTCATTTCGGCGCCCGATATGCCGGTCTTGATGGTCCGGATAAACATATCCAATGCAGCCTCCAGCCGCTGCAAATTCAAGCCGGCAATGGGAAGGGAGTGATACATCATCAAAAGCTCGGAATCGGCGTCATAGCCCACGCCGGGTTTGTAGCCCGCGAGGGGATACAGGGCCATCGTCAGGGCGGTCCTTATCCATGCTGGGGAGGCGGTTTCCAGTAATTGTTCATGCAAGGGGGAAATCATGATCAGGCGCTGTCCTTCGCGATCACGCCGCAGGGTAAGCGGATATTCCTTATCGATCTTCAGATGGCAAAATCCGTCGTCGTCGAATTGCAGCCCCGACAAGCCAATGGCGGTTCCGAATTCGGTTAGCAAACGGTCAAAAATCATGGCGACATCCTAGGGATTGATGAAATAGTCCTACTACGATATCCCCTGGTCCCCAAAGACATTATCGGATTCCGGTTGCACCTTTCAGTTCCTGTTCTGTTCACCACGGCTTCATCAAGCCGCGCAATGCTGCTCGCTACTCATTCGATAGTCGCAACCATAAAGCACCGCAAGCGGCAGGCGTTCCAGTAGATCGGCGACGTTCAGCCATTCCTTTTCCAGGCGCAGGGCCAGCCCACTCACCACGTCCGTACAGTTCAAAGGCAGGATGCCGGCCGGGATCTGCACCGCCGTGTCGGCCCAGGCGGAGGGAGCGATGGCCGGCTCGGTGGCTTGCGGCATCAGTGGCAGCGGCAATCGCGGCAGAATGACCAACAGGCATTCGTCGCCGGCCTGGCGCAGGAAGGCCAGCACCCGTTCGGCGTGGATACCCCTGAGCAGCAAGGGCTGATAGTTGCCTTGCAGCAATAAGGCCGGCCGATTGCGGCGCAGTTGCAGCAATCGGTGTATGACAGCCTGCTTCAGCCTGCCATCGCGCCAGTTGCGCCGCAGCTCGGTCCAATATGCCGCATCCTGCTTGCCCTGCACCCGGGCCAGCGCGGCAATACGGGGCGGGTAGTCGATGGGACGCCGACTATCCGGTCCGACCAGGCTCCAATCCCAGAATTCCGTGCCCTGGTAGAGGTCGGGCACACCGGGCGCCGTGTAATGCAGCACGGTCTGGGTGAGTCCGTTGACGGCGGCGGCGGGGGCGATGCGGCGTACCATGGCGATGATTTCCCCGAGAAAGCGGCTGCCCGACGCCAGTACCGCATGGCGGAACTTGGTCACCGCTTCATCGTAGGCACGATCGGGCACGTATCCCATGCCTTGCAACTTGCCTTCGTGCTCGGCTTTTTGCTGCCACGCGCCGATACGGCCGGCAAATTCGATCAGCGCCGGGTCGCCTTCCCTCTCCAGGTCGGCCGGCCATGCTCCCAGCAGGGTCTGGTAAAACATGACCTCATCCGCGATCGTCGGCGCCTCGCCCTCGGCAAGACAGCTGCGAAAAGGCGCATGCGCACCCAGCCAGCGGTCGATTTGCGCCACCCATTCCTCCGCCATTTCACTCAATACCGCCAGACGGGCACGTACATCCGCGCCGCATTTATGATCGTGGGTAGCGAGGGTAAGCATGCCGAGCGGCGTGTGCTGCCGACGCTTGGCGTTGCCCGCGTGGAAGTCGGCGACGGAATAAGCGAATCGCCCCGGGTCGCTACCCACCTCGTTGCGCGACAGGAGCAGTCCAAGGTGATAGGAGGCACGGTCCTCGAACGCGGCGGCCGAGACAGGCGAGGTCAACAGCTGGAACCGCCGCAACGCCAGCATGCGGCCGGCGGCAAGGGCAGGCCCCGCGCCGACCATCCAGCCCGCCACCTGGTCGAGGGCCGCATGGTCCACCTGGCGCAAGGTCGAACGGGCAGCGGCGAGCGCCTGGGCAAAGACGGCGGCATCGAGGGGTGAGTGGCCGCGGCGGTCCGCATAGATTCGATACTGCGGAAAATACACCACCAGTTCGATCAGTACCCGCCGCAATGCGTGAAAACTGATATCGCGGCTGCGATGGTCGAGACAGGCCAAGGCATGCAGCGCGCGGGTCGCGGCATCCAGATCGGCGGCGAAGTTTTCCGTGAGTACTTTGCGGCGTGCCAGCCATGCCTGTCCGGCGAAATCCTTCTGAGCCAGTCCGCCCAGCCACTGGTGCCAACCATTGCGTAGCGCCGGCACGCCCTTCGGGTCATGGAGCACCCCGGCTACCTCGTTCATGAAATCATATCCGGTGGTGCCGTCGAGTTGCCAATCCTCGCGCAGCCGTTCGCCGTCGGTCAGGATCTTTTCGGCGACCAGCCATGGCCGCCCATTGGGTGCGCCGGCCGGACGCAGTATGGTCAGCTCGCTGAGACGTCGCCGTAGTTTGCGGCAATAGCCGGCCGGATCGGTCAGGCCATCGATGAATTCTATGCGCAATCCATCGATCAGCCCTTCCGCATAGAGCCGAAAGTAAAGGGCGTGGCTGCATTCGAACACATCGTCGCGCTCCACGCTCAGCGCGGCGAGATGGAAGGCGCCAAAGCACCGTCGCCAATTGATCTCGTCATTGGCCAGGCGCCAGCTGGCCAGGCGGTAGTGTTGCTCCTCCAGCAGTTGGTGGAGGCGTCCTCTTCCCGTCGCCGAGCTTGGATCATGCTGCGCCAGCAGGCCTTCCAGGGTGGTACGGCCGCCTTCTCCCTCGAAATGGTCCCGGCACCGTCCATAGGCGATTTCGCAGGCCTGGGCCCGGACAGCGGCGCAGTCCACATTCGCCATGGCGGCGGCAAAGGCTTGCGCCAGCGAACGGCCGACTTCGGTACCGATGGCATCGAACAGGCGGATCAAGCTGGCCGCATTGAGTGGATAGCGATGGCCGGAATAGGCGATCTGCAGGCGTCCGGCGGGGCGCTCGTATACCAGCCGCAATTCGCCGTTCGCCAATGTTTCGCCGTAACTGGCGTTCAGGAAAGGCGCCAACACCTTGCCCTGGCCGGTAAGCGGGCTATCCCAATCGATATCGAAGAAAGCCGCCCGGTCGCTGGTTCGTCCAAACTCCAGTACTTCATACCACCATTGATTTTCCGCCCCGCCCACATACATATAGTTAGGCACGATATCGATGACCAGGCCCATCTCGCGCTGCCGCAGGCAGCGGACCAGGCGGCGCAGGCCGGTTTCCCCGCCCAGTTCCGGATTGACCCGGCTCGTATCGACCACGTCGTAGCCATCCGGCGACGCGGGCATGGCGGTGGTGATAGGAGAAAGATAGAGGTGGCTGATGCCCAGATCGGCGTAGTAGTCGATCAGGCCGCACACCGATGCGAAATTGAAATCCCGATGCAATTGCAGGCGCAATGTGGCCAATGGCGCCGCCATAAGACCCCCTAGAAAATGGATAACAGCGACTCGACCGTGGCAGCGGGCGGAACCCCGCCTAATTCAGCAAGCTATGTACCAGCACCGAGCCGCGCTCCACCCCGGATGACTGCGCGCCCGACAGAGGGGGTTCGGTATGGCGCTGCAGTGCCTTTCGCATGGCGTCGAGTGGACAGACCAGCACCATCAAGGCAGCGATAGCGGCCAAGGACTGGCCGATTTCCGCTCGATATTCCGCCGCCAGCTGGACAATCGGCAACAATGGCCAACGGTCGGGGCCGGCGGCGATGACAATATCGCTCCCGTTTAGATAGACCGCGCGCCGGCCCGCATCGATATGCGCCTGGAGCGGACCGCAATCGACTGTTTCGGCGAACAATACCGGCTCCGTGCCGGCGGGCAATTGCGCTGCCGCGAGGCTATCCGCGGCATGCAGGACCACGGCGCGCGTGGCGCTATGAAGCAATAGCCGCGCCGCCCGTCCATTGGATGGCGGGCCGGCGTGGTTGCCCAATAGTATCGCCACGTCACAGCGGTCAAAGGCTAGACCCTGCACCAGCACATCATCCTGGCTCAGTTCCAGCACTACGGCTTCCGTATCGATCGCGCTCAGCACGCTGCGGCTGGCATTGAATGCGCTGCAGCCTTGGCGATCGACCCGCCGGCCGCGGGCAAGCACGCCGTAGCGGTTGGCGTGGCCGGTACGCAATCCCTGTTCACCCAGGGCCGCCGCCACCAGCGCGGCTGCGCTGGTGGCCGGTTCGCCCAGGAGGGCGACCAGCGGGATGCGGCTGGCTTGCGACGAGACGAACCAACGTTCCAGCAGCGCCGAGCCGGCCAAGCCGACCGCGTGCGCCGACCAGGGCCGGCCAGGCCGGCCGGCTTCGGGATTGACATCGACAAGCGCCCCGCCCTGCGCCAGCAGGGGTTGCGCCGGGTCGCGGCAAACCAGATCGACACAGGCAACGGTCAAACCTATGCATTGCACCGCCCGAATGCAATCGTCCGCATTGTCCGGATGCAAGCGTACTTCGCCCTTGTCCAGCGCCGTCTCGCCGGGCCGCCGCGCGGCCTCGACCACCCGGCCGTCCGCCACCAGTACCTGGTAGCCCTGCCCTTCCACATAGCGTTCCACCATGACGCGCGGCGTCAGTGCAGCGGCGTGAAAGAAGGCCTGCCTGAGTTGCGGCTCGGTAACGATGCGCAGACAGCACCCTTCGCCCAACTCGCCTCGTCCGGGCCGAACCGCGACCAGCCCCCCCAGCTGGACGGCCAATGCCAACGCGGCTTCGTAGCTCTCGGCAACGCCTCCCTCCGGCACCGGCAACCCAGCATCGTGCAGCAGCGACTTGCTCAACTCGCGATTGCAGGCGATACCCAGCGCCACCGGGCAATCCTGGCCGGATAAGCCGGCATGCAGGCGATGCTGCTTGCTGCCCCATCCCAGCTGGTAAAGCGGGTAGACGGCGGCATTCTGGTAGAGTTTGAAATAGGGTACGCCACTTGCGTAGGCGGCATCGATAATGGCCTGGGTCAGGCTACAGGGCGTGAGTTCCGCACCCAGCACCGCCAGGCAAACGGCAAGATCGACGGTCTCGCCGCTTATCAGGCGCGCGACCAGGCGTACCGCCTGCTCCAGCACCTGGCCAGCCAGTGCTCCGTCGCGACAGGCGCAGGCCAGCAGGCTGTTGTCGATACGCCGCTCGAATCCTTCCAGGCACACCAGGGATGCATCACGGCCCAGGCGATGGTGCAGCGCAACCACCACGTGCTCGATCACATGCACTACCGTGTCGTCGCCGTCCTCCTCATCCAGGTCCAACTGCAGCCCCCACCCGGCCCTCCTCCGAGCGGAAGCGCCTGCAGGCAGCGATAGCGCGCCAGTTCGGGAAGGCAGGCACAAAGCGAAGCACTGAAACCTGGTACGGCATTCACCGATAAATATTGCCAGTTGGCCATATCCAGTACCGCAATCAGGCATGGCTGCTTCGAGTAGATACTGGGACCATCGAAAAAATGCTGCTCGACAATCCTGATCATATTGGCCGTGTCGCGGTCGGCTTCGACAGGGGTGGGGAAAATTGGGTTTGTCATCATGGGTTTCGCGCCTGAGAAAGCTCGCTGTCTACGAGTATTTGATCGGATGCGTTTTTGCGCTGGGTACGGTCCAGCTACCGGCAAGCGCCATACCCGGGGCGCAGGCTGGTGAACGGGTCGCGTAATATCGAAGCGGAAAATGCAATGCGCCGATCACGGCCGTGGCCAAGCCGGGCCCACTGGCATGTTTACCGGTAATTTCTGCCGGGAAATTCGGAACCAATCCGTACGCGGCCTCAGGGCAGGCTGCGCAGATCAGCCGCCAGCGCGGCAGCGATGCCGGCCTGGGCCTGGGCGTGCGCTTCGAACAAGGCACCATAGCTATCATCGCGACAGCGCACCCTTTGCCCGGACTGGCCGCTGCGCACTAGCCGATGTTGGGCATCATAGATCGACCAGGCCACGGTCTCGCTGGCGGCCAGGCCCAATTCGGAGTCGAAGCGGATCACATCCAGGGCCACCCGATAGCGCGCGCCATTGGCGCCGGCCTGGCCCTGGGTGAAAACCGGACGGCCCAGCAAGCGGCCCAGCCGCGCCGCCATGGCCGCGGCGATATCGGCCTTGGGTGGCTGCAGCCAGCGCAACTGCTCTCGTATTTCAATGTCCGCGCCCCGCCGCAGCACCAACTGCGGGCGGTCTATCGCTTCGGGAATGGTCAGCGGGCCGAGGGCGATCCGCGCTTCCGCCGCTGCAATGGCCGTGCTGTCGGCTGTGTCCGGCACCAGGCTGAAGAACCGGGCCGGCGGCGTCGTACCGCAAGCGGCCAGCAAGAGGCAGGCAAAAAAGGTCGCTTGGCAAGGACCAGGCTTCATGGCGGATCCTCCGGCTTACCCCGCAACAGGGTCTCGGGATGGCGTTCCAGGTAATCGGTGAGATGGCGCAGCGAATCGGCCGCCCGCCTGACATCGTTGAGGGTCGCGCGCAGATCCTGCTGCAAGGGCGCCTCATCGGCCAGAACGCGCTCGGCCGCGCCGAAGGTCTGCTGCGCTTGCTGCAAGGTTGCCTTGGCTTGCGGGGCCAGTTCCTCGTCCAGCCGTTTGGCCAATTTACCCGCCGCCTTGATGCTGTGATCGAGATCCTGCAAGGCACGGCGCAGATCGCGGCTCAAGCCGTCGAAGGGAATCCGGTCCAGCTTGCCGACGATGCTGGCAACCGAGTCCTGGATCTGGCCCAGGCTGCCGGCCCTGGTAGGCAGCCGCGCGGGTTCATGGGACCTGTCGATGCGCCCCGCGGCTTCCTTGCGGAAGAAATCCAGTGCCACATACATCTGGCCGGTAAGGAGATTGGCCGAGCGCAATTGCGCGCGCATGCCGTCGGCGACCATGCTGTCCAGCAGGCGGTCCTGGCCGATATCGGCCGGCGGACGACGGAAGTAGGTGCGCATCTGCTCGGGATACAGCACGATATCGACCGGAAAACGGAAGGTCTTGCCTGCTTCATCGTATTCGATGCCGATGGTTTTGACCTCGCCGACCGGTAGGCCGCCCATATCGACGGGCGCACCCACGCCAAGGCCGCGCAGCGTATCGTTGAAGTACAGGCGGTAGTATTGCTCGCCGCCTGCCGCGTGCTTCATGGCTTGCACGCGACTGTCCGCCAGTTCGAAGGCTGTCTCGGCGGGTGCCGGTGCCGCCGGCAAGGCGCCATCCAGGCCGGATTGGAAAGCAATGCCACCACTGATCAAGGTGGCCATGGACTGTGTATCCAGCCGAAAACCATTCGCGTCCACGGTGAAATCCAGCCCGCTGGCTTGCCAGAAACGTGCTTGCGAGGTGACAAAACGGTCGTAAGGCGCCTTGATAAAGATCTCCAGCGTGACGCTCTGACCGCTGGCATCCAATTTGAAGTCGCTGACCTGGCCAACCTGGATGCGCCGGAAATAGATAGGCGAACCGATATCCAGTGAACCGATTTCCTTGGCCCGCAGGACGAATTTCCGCCCGGGCAGATCGAAAGCGACCGCCGGCGGCACTTCCAGGCCGGTAAATTCGCGGCGCTGTTCGGAAGACCGCCCCACTTCCATACCGATATACACGCCTGACACCAGGGTACCCAGACCGGATACACCGCTGAGGGAGATACGCGGCCGCACCACCCAAAAGCGGCTGTCCGCGCGCAGCATGGTGTCGGCGTCACGGGTTGTCTGGGCGGTCACCAGCACCCGGCTCAGATCGGGCGACAGCGCAATACCCCGGACCACGCCGATATCGACATTCTTGTACTTGAGCCGGGTCTTGCCCGCCTCTATCCCTTCCGCGGAAGAAAAACTGATGGTGATGGTGGGACCGTGCCGGGTCAGGCTGTTCCAGGCGAACCAGGCGCCGATCAACGCGGCGATAAGCGGCACCACCCACACCAGGTGCACGCTGCGCAGCTTGACCCGCTTATGTTCGGCATACGGCAACCGCTCCAGTTCGGCGCGCAGCTTATCCACCATGATGCATCACCTGGCTGTCCGGTTGACCGACGGGGTCCCAGATAAGTCGCGAATCGAAGCTCAGCGAGGCAAGCATGGTCAGCACCACCACGGCGCCGAAAGCCAGGGCGCCCGGACCGGCTTCGACACTGGCGAAAGCGTGCATGCGCACCAAGGCAGCCAATAAGGCCACCACATAGATGTCCAACATCGACCAGCGGCCGATGAATTCGATCAGGCGATACAGCCTGGTCCTGACCATGGGTTGCCAACGCGGACGATAGCGAAGGCTGAGCAAGAGCATGACCAGGATCAGCATCTTGAGCATGGGCACCACGATGCTGGCAAAGAACACCAGGATGGCCAAGGGCCAGGAGCCATGGTCCCACAGGTAGAAGACCCCGCTGAGTATGGTATCGGCCTGTTTTCGGGGAAAGCTGTGGGTGGTCATGATGGGCAGCAGATTGGCGGGTACGTACAGCAAGGCGGCGGCGATCAGCAGGGCCCAGGTACGGCTGACGCTGGCGGGTTTGCGCAAATGTATCAAGGCATGGCAGCGCGGACAGCGGCCCGAGCGACGAGCCAGCCTGGCCAATTGCCGACAGACAGGACAGACGGCCAGGCCAAGGCTGGCGGCGCTGATATCGGCGCTCATGACGGGTCGTCCTCCTGCGCCAGCCTGGCCCAGATATCGTCCGGACGGTAGGCGGTAAACATGGCGGACAATACCGGCATCAAGGCGCAGAGCGACCATAGCGACGGCCCGGGTTGTACGCTGCCGTAATTGAACAGTTTGGCGATGGCCACCAGTGCGCCCAATACGAATACCTCCGTCATCGCCCACGGCCGTAGCAGGTGCAGGATTCGCAAGGTCAGCCCGACTCCGCTTGGTTGGAGTCCCAGCATCAAGGGAACGTAAAGGTGCAGCAGCAAGGCCAGCAGTGCCGCAGGGACCAGGATGGTGGTGAAGAGCACGATCAAGGCGATAAAGGGGCGCTCCTGCTGCCACAAGGCCAGCACCGCGCCGGGCAAGCTGACGTCGCTGAGGTTGCCGCGCATATTGATGGTGACGATCTCGAAGCTATTGGCCATCAGAAAAAGGATGGTGGCAGCCCAGAGCAAGGCCAGCGTGACGACCAGGCTATCCGGGCCGGAGCGGAACAGTACCGCGCCGCAACGGATGCAGCCGTGGGTTTCCCGGCCGGTGATGTGCTGCAGGCGCTGCAACAGGTCGCATTCGGGGCAGGCATGCAGTTCCGCGCACTCGGCTTGGGGTTCGGCTTCGGTCGGGGACGCCACGTCGGTCATGAATTTCGGAGCCATTTTCTGTTGGTTGTAGCGGTCGCTTGTCCTGAACCTACCGGGGGACATCCCTTCAACTTCGAACAGCCTGTCGCAAATTGCGGTCCCGCTCGGGTTGGGCCACTAAACGGGTTTCGCGCCCCCCTTTAGGTATAGCGCGGGAGAGCACCGTTTTACCAATCCTGGTCAAGCGGTGGAAAGCTTTGCATAAGCCCGCCGGAGCGGGCATTCCCACATGGTTTATTTTCTATAAAACTCCACGAAATTCAATAAATAAAAAATGCAAGTCATTGTTTAATAAAGGTATTTTTTGACGAAAATGTAGCAAAAACCAGGCAAAATCCTTGCTTGGGCACGTCAAAAACGGTATAATTCCTTTCGCTTTTGAAAGCGAAGAAATTCTTGAAAACCGTCACAGGAGACTCAATGAAAATCAAACACGCTCTTATTCAAACAGCCCTTGTTTCTGTCGCTACGCTGGCGCAAGCCCAGCTGCTTTTCGATGTAAAATTTTCCTCCCCACCCAATACCCACGGCCAACCGATAGTCGTCGATGGCAGTGCGCGCACGCCATCCCGCATCACCATGGGCGCACCGGACATGCTCAGCAATTTCGCAGGGCTGCCGGGAAACTGGGGGGTTTTCAATACGCCGCAATGCAATCTTTATGACCAGATTCAATTCAACCTGCCCGCCGGCATCAAATCACTTTATATCGACTACGATATCTACACCCAGCAATTGAACAATAGCGAAAACGCCTTTTCCCTCTACCTGGATAGCAGTGACTATGGCGCCCGGAGCATGACGTTCCATGGCAAGTTGAATACGATTTCCTTATTCAACAAAGGTGGCCGATACAGTAATTTCGGCAGCTTTTCCGACCTGCGCAAATACGCTGTCTCGATTTATGCCAGCACCACCGCCGATATCCTGAAAATCAATATAGACGGCAGCACCGTACATGATGGCCCGCTCGGCAGTAGCGATCTCAACGGCATCCGCATGTCCTTGAGCCCCGCGACGGGCGCCGCCACCGTATGCAACAAGAGCAATATCGCGGTAAGCAATATCAAGGTCTACGAAACACCGGCCGATCTGGAAACCCTCCCACCGGTCAAGGAGGTCGATGTCGAGCTGGCTTTGCAGCCTGGCGCGCCCACCACGGTACCGGCCGGCGGCGGCTATGTCATGCATCGCCGTACCATTCGCAATACCCACCCCAGTACCGCCCGCAACATCCGGTATTGGGCATACACGGTCATGCCCAATGGTCTCGCTTATCCCCTGCTGCCCGCCAGTAGCCGCACACTCGCGGGGGGTGGTCAGATCACCGAATCCGCGTCCTTTTTCATTCCCGCCTGGTTTGCCGGCGGCAACTATGTCGCCACCCTGGTTGGCGTGGATGAGCGCAGTGGCGCGTTGGACAGTGAGCGTTTGGTCTTCGGTAAATCAATGAACTAAGCACGTGCACCGGCGGTGGGCTTACCGGCCACCGCCGGCACCCCCAGCTGGATTCCAGCCATCGCTCTGGACCAGCCGTCGCGCGATATTCTGGTCTGGCCCGGCGATCTGGCCAAAAGGAACAACGTCAATTTCCGAAATCGGTCCGTCGCCGTTGCCGAACAGAAGCTTGTGCGGGCTACGCTCGACAGGATGGAAGTGGCCGGTGTGGAGCAAGGCGTTGCGCATCGTTTCGAATTGAGGCCAACCATCAACGGCCACGGCAAAATCGACGTCGCGCGTGGTCCTGCCAGGCGGCATGCCATAGACGCCCTCCAGCAAGACCACGCGGGCTCCGGCGCCGATCAAGAAATGGCGTAGGCCGATATCCCGTAGCGCGCCGTCAACGCCATGCAGTACTGACCCGAGTTCTGGGTTGGCGGTGAGCCAATCAGTGCGAATGGAGCATGGGTTTGACATAGTCGGCATAAATTCGCTGAGCAGCCTCCAGGTTGCGCGGATCATTCGAGTTGACGAGGTCGGCGTAGATCAACACAGGCGGGACCGTCTCCTGAGGTCCATCCAGGTCAGGGGACCAGAATGCATCCAGAATCTCTACATCGCCCTGCGCGTCAGCTTGAAGCCGACATTTGATGATGAACTGCCTGAGATCATGCGGATCGTCGCTGGCATGATGGTATAGCGTCGCCTTCGCGGGCCTCAGATGACCGATGAGCCGATCTGCAGCAACCTCAGCTCCCCAGCGCAACCTGCTTCCTTCCAGGTCAGCGTATTTCCACCAATCCGCCGAGGGTGCACGCATGCGATATCGGATGAGTTTGGACCGCAGCTTCATGGGATAGTTGGACACCCACTCTGTCAGAAGCCTGTCTGGCTCCAGCAATTGGCGCCGTTCATCGCGGTCGATCGCTACCAGGCCACGCTCAACCAGGCCATCGACAACGCGGCTCATCATACCGATGGACACGCCAACCTCCGCAGGTATGCGGCGGTACGGCATGCTGAACGTCGCAGGTGCGCATAGGGTTTGGAAGGTGTAGCGCAGAAAAGCGCTTCCGACACTATGGCTTGTTTTCGGAAGACTGGCGGCAATTGTCTCCGGCAGTGAGCGACCGGCAATTTGGACGAAGAACGCCTCGTCATGGAGATAGGCGTTGCCTGCCGCATCGATGAACTGCAGGCCCAGCTCCTGGCACTGGCGGGCCCAATGCGGACGCATGATGGGGATGACGAGGAGGAAGGGCGTCTCGTGGGTATCTGCTACTTGGGCGAATCTTGCAATCTGCGCCGCATGGTCGATCTTTTGACGGATCTCAGCGAGGTAGTCCATTCGCCAGTTCCCGACCTTGAGCTCAATCCTTCGGTCGTAGTTTTGCCCCGGGTCCATATGGCTCAACGTCGAGACGGAGACTGGCCTGTGCATGCTCTGCGCCAAGGCGTCGGCGGCGAGATTGAGCAAATGCACTTCACTCGGAGATATAGAGATCTGCGTGTTCATGTTTACTACATTCATCATGTTTAATAAAAGTAAACATACCACAAATAGTAAACATTAAAACTTCCTCTGCCCCAGGAGACAACGGCAGAGCCTGAGGAAAAAACAGAACTGCCTATGAGGACCAATACCGCGAACTGCTTGGGCTCTTCCAGCGGCAGGTGAAATCAGAACGGCCTGAGTTTCGCTCAGCCCAGGACGTCGCGTGCCAAGCGTAGCCCGGCAAACTGCCAGCGGGTAGCAGGCGGGAAGAAATTCCGGTAGCTGGCGCGAAAGTGTTCGCGCGGTGTGGCGCAAGAGGCCCCACGTAGCACCATTTGATTGATCATGAACTTACCGTTGTATTCCCCTACCGCGCCGGCCGCGGTACGAAAGCCGGGATAAGGCAGATAGGCGCTCGCGGTCCACTGCCAGACTTCGCCGAACATTTGCGAGGGTTGCGCACCCGTCACGGGAGGTGGGACGGGGTGGAAATCGCCACTTTCCATAAATCCGCCAAAGACTTCACGCGCGGTGCCGGCCTGCTGGGCGGCGTGCTCCCATTCCGCTTCGGTGGGTAGCCGCGCGCCGCACCAGCGGGCATAGGCGTCGGCCTCGTAGTAGCTCAGGTGGCAAACCGGCTCGTCCAAGCGCAGCGGCTGATCGCCCGACAGTGTGAAGATGCGCCAACCCTGCCCCGCTGACTCCGGTGCTTGCCAATAGAGCGGCGCCTGCCAATTCTCGCTCCGCCGCCGCTCCCAGCCTTCGGACAACCAATACTCCGGTTGCCGATATCCGCCATCCTCGATAAAGGCCAGATAGTCGCGGTTATTGACCAGCCGCTTGCCTAATGCGAAGGGTTGCAGCCAGACCGTATGGGCCGGTTGCTCATTGTCGAAGCCGAACGAGTCGCCGGCATGGCCGATGCGCGTCTTACCCCCCTCGTACTCGCAAAATTGCATATCCATGGCGGGGTGGGCGGCGACAGGCCGTGCCGCCCGATAGACCGGGTGGAGCGGGTTGCACCAAAGGTGGTGCTTCAAATCGGTCAGGATCAATTCCTGATGCTGTTCCTCATGGTTGATGCCCAATTCGATCAACGCCAGCCACTCCGGCGGACAAGGCCGTTCCAGCAGCGCCACGATAGCTTGGTCGATATGGGCGCGGTAGCGCCTGACCTCATCGAGGCCAGGACGCGACAGCACCCCGCGCAGGGAGCGAGGATGCATCTCGCCCACGCCGTTGTAGTAGGAATTGAATAGCATCCGATAGGCCGGGTCGAAGGTTCGGAAATCCGCCCCGGCCTGTGCCAGTACAAAGGTTTCGAAGAACCAGCTGGTATGGGCAAGATGCCACTTGATCGGGCTGGCATCGGGCATGGACTGCACCATGCAGTCCTCCGCGCTGAGTCCCTCGGCCAGTTCCTCGCTGCGCTTGCGTACCGCCAGGAAGGACTGGATGGCCGGCCCACGGATAGCCGCCCCCCGCACCAAACCGTGGGCCGGTTGCTCATCCAGCGGGAAAAGCAGCTTTGCGTCCCCGACCATGACTAGCTGAAATCCGGCGCCGCGACATAGACATTGAACAGGGAGGCAGGGTCGCTCCAACGCCGGATCTCTTTGAAACCGGCCATGCCCAACAGCGCTTCGAATCGTTCGGGGCTGTATTTGTACGAATACTCGGTGACGATGGTATCGCCCAATTCGTATTGGCAACGCCGCGTGCCGATCTGCACGGTCTGCGGCTCACGCGCCACCAGGTGCATCTCGATGCGGTTCTCCTCCTGGTTGTACCAGGCGCGATGATTGAAGCGCTGGGGGATGAAATTACTGCCGATCAGCCGGTTCACCACCCGCAAGACATTGCGGTTGAAAGCGGCGGTGATGCCCAGGCTATCCGCATAGGCGGCTTCCAGCATCTGGGCGTCCTTGGGAGCGTCCACGCCGATCAGCAGGCGGCCCTCCGGTCCCAGGTGAGCCCGGATCGCGCAAAGCAATTGCAAGGCCTCGGCCGGCGTGAAGTTGCCGATGGACGAACCGGGATAGAAGAAGATGGGCGGCAAGGTGGTATTGGAGCGCATGACCGCGCGCAGCAACAAGGGTCGGGTGAAATCCGTCACCACGCCGAGAAATTCCATGCCTGGGCAGCGTTGCGCACCGGTCATCAGCGTGCTGCCCAACCAGTCCTTGGCGATATCGACCCCCACGTAGCGACTTGCCGCCACGGCCGGCAGCCAGGGCCAGGATTTGCTGCCATCGCCGCAGCCCAGGTCCACCCACTGTCCACCCTGGGGCAGATGGCAGGCAATCTCGCTGCGGTATCGCTCGAAGATCGCTTTCTCGGTGCGGGTGGGATAGTACTCGTCCAGCTGACAGATCGCTTCGTACAGGGCGCAGCCTTGTTCGTCGTAAAAGAATTTGGAGGCGATGCGGGGCGGGTGCTCCAGCAAGCCGGCTTCCAGCGAATGTAAGCGCTCCTCGGCATCCTCCAATGACTCGACACTGATACGCGGCCGGCTGGACACCACCTTGAGCCTGGGCGCTTGATTGACGGCACGGGGGAGCGTACGACGTTCTACCAGCATGGGTAAGCCTTTCTCGGCATTGTTATAGGCACGTGCGGCGAGCATCCGCGGCGCGGTCAAGTCCGAAACAGGCAAGTCTTATTCCCACTTTGCCCGCGCTCAAGACCAGTTCGCTTAGGTGTGATAGCCCGTGTCGACATCCTTGCCAAATGTTCACGGTAAATCGCGGGTGGTAAACACTACGGTAGGATTTACCGGCAATGCCTTCCAACACGTCGCCGTCCATTGCCTAAGCGTACTCAGCAGTCCATTATTGCCGGGCATGCCAAATGCTTAGTCTTGTCTGTCTCTCTTGACCGCTGCGTCCCTGCTTGCGCGCGGGCAATTTGATCGGCCGCATGTTGCGACCGGATACCGGTCGCTGCCGTTAGAATGCATGAGGAGCCGATGCCACTTCCCGCCTTGGACAGTTCAGCGATCGCGCGCGTTACCCTGACTGCCATACTCTGCGTACTGCCCTTGGTCCTGCAAGGGCTGTTCGTGCCCTTTGGATCACGCATCCCCTTTTTGTTCTTTCTGCCTTCGCTGATGCTGGGGGCGATGCTGATCGGCCGTTGGTCGGCCACCCTGGTCTGGCTCACCGGCGTGATCAATGGCGTGAGCCTGCTGAGTGCGTCCGTGGTCTGGTCCAACGACCCGCGTGCCTACCCCATCGCCTTATTGGCCTATGCCGGCATAGGCTTGCTGCTGATCCATTTCTGCGGCAACGCCCGCATGATCAGCCGCCGTGCCGCCGAAGCCGAACGGCGGCTCGGCCTGGCCCAGGAAAAGACCGGTGTGGGCCTATTCGAGATCGATGTACAGCACGGGCAAATTCTCGCTTCACCGACCTTATGGCGGCTGATAGACCGTGCCCCGATCAATACGGCCGTACCACTGGCCGAATGGCAATCGATGTGGACGGCGGCGGATGTGGCGGAGGAAAACGCCCTGCTGCAAAGGAAGCTGGCGGCGGACGAAGACAGTTACGAATATGAACGGCATATCGTGCTGCCGAATGGGCAACAGCTTGGGCTGCTGACCAAGGTGCATATCGAACGCGATGACATGAACCGGCTGGCCAGACTGCATGGCGTGCTGATCGATATCACCGAACGCAAGCGGGTCGACGCGCTACTGGCCGAAACCCAGGCGGAGCTGACCCAGCAGGTCGCCGATCTGCAGCATCTGCATGAGCTGAGCAGCCGGCTGTTGGAATTGAGCGATTTACCCAGCCAGTTGCAGGCCATCCTGCAGGCCCTGGCCGACTTTCTCGGCAGCAAGCAAGGGGTGGTCGCGCTCTATGAACCCGGCTCGGGCAAACTGGGCATGCTGGCCAGCGTCGGCGTACGCGGAACCGGCTGGCCAGGCCCGACCGCCCCCGTCTGTGAGCTGGCTTGCCGTGAAAAACGCCGGATCGTGATCGCGGATACCGAAATGGATACGGTGTTTTCCGGGTTGGCGGCATTCGCGCGCGCGCAGGGCTTTCGATCTCTCTATATCACGCCCTTGATCGGCGGGGCCGGCGAAATGATGGGCGTGATCACGCTCTTGTTTGCCTTGCCGTTCCAGCCCGATGAGCGGGCCTTGCGGCTGACCGATATCTGCGTCCGCAAAGCGGCGGTCTTTATCGAACGCGCCCGTGCCCGCGCCATTGCGCAGGAAACCAATCAGCGCTTCAGGGTGGCGTTGGAATCCTCGGCCGTACCCTTTATGATCCTGCAGCCCTTACGGGGAAATTCCGGAAAAATCGACGATTTTCGCTGCAATTACCTGAATGCGGCCGCGCTGGATGTGCTGCGCGTGGCCGAGCCGGAGTTGATCGGCCATTGCCTGTCGGCCGTGCTACCCGGCACCTGGGAGGAGCCAGGCTTGCTGGCACACTATACCGCGGTCGTCGAACAGGGCGAGGCGCATGAATTCGAGGTGTCTTCGGTGGCGGCGGGCATCCGTGGCTGGTTCCATGTCATCGCCTCGCCCATGCAGGGCGCCGTAGCCATCTGGTTCGCCGACGTTACCCAGCGCAAGCAGCAGGAGCAGGCCTTGCGCGATGCCGCCGGCCGCAAGGATGAGTTTCTCGCGACGCTTGCGCATGAACTGCGCAACCCGCTGGCGCCCATACGCCAGGCGGCACTGATCTCGAAGTCTCCCTCGGCCAACGAAGCCCAGAAAAACTGGAGCCACGACGTGATCGACCGGCAGGTGCAGCATATGGCCCTGTTGCTGGACGATCTGCTGGATATCTCGCGGATCACCCGCGGCATGCTGCATTTGCGCAAGCGGCGCACCGAGTTGGCCGCGGTGGTGGAGGCGGCGGTCGAAACCGTCCGCCCCAGTATCGATGCCAAGCAGCACCACCTGACCATCGATATCCCGTCCCGGCCGGTCTATATCGAGGTCGATCAGCTGCGGCTGGCCCAGGTCCTGGCCAATTTGCTGACCAATGCCGCCAAATATACCGACCCGCGGGGCTATATCCGCCTCAGCGCCGAGTGCGTGCACGAGCAGGTGATGATCAGCGTGACGGACACCGGCATAGGCATCAAGTCCGAGGCCTTGTCGGAGGTCTTCCAGATGTTCAACCAGGTCCGCTCCGTCCAGGACCGCTCCGACGGCGGCCTGGGCATCGGGCTGGCCCTGGCCAAAGGCCTGGTCGAATTGCACGGCGGCACCATCCACGCTTATAGCGCCGGGCCGGGCAAAGGCAGCCAGTTCACATTGCAGCTACCCAGCGGGGTCGGCATGGTCCAAGCCATCATCGGCGAGGATGGCACTGGCCATACACCCAAGCACAGCAGGCGCCGTATCCTGGTCGCCGATGACAATCTCGATGCGGTAGAGAGCCTGGCCGAGCTGCTGCGCCTGAACGGCCACGAAGTCGCGGTCGCCCACGATGGCGAAGCGGCCTTGAATCAGTTCAATCGCTTCCAGCCCGAGATCGCCCTGCTCGATATCGGCATGCCCAAGCTGAACGGCAATGAACTGGCGCAGCAGATACGCCGTAGCGCGGACGGCAAGGAGGCCATGCTGATCGCCATTACCGGCTGGGGCCAGGACAAGGACAAGTCGCTGGCCCTGGCTTCGGGCTTTGACCACCATATGACCAAGCCGGTTGATTTCGAACGCTTGAATCAGCTTATCCTGGCCGACTGAACGCGCGCTTTCCTTGTGCGCCACGAGCCTTCCCCACCCCTGCCATCGCGCTGCGGATGGCCACCAGCCTAGTGTTGGCAAAACCCCTCACAGAAACTATTTTTTTCCGTTTCATGCATATGTCATTGCAAAGTCCTCGATCCCGGTCTAGTTTGTTACCTGCCAAGCGCTTGTTTGCTTTGGCAATTCACGCCCGGCCTTACAGGGTGATCAATAAGATTTGAGGAGTTTCAATGAAATTTACTACCATATGGCGCCAACTGAGTATTGGTGCATTGTGTCTTGCTGCCTTTGGTACCCAGGCGGAGGAAATCCGGGCGGTCGCCGCCCCCGAAATGTTGAATGGCATGGCGGTACAACCCACCGCCATCGACCTTGCCAAGCGTCAAGCCGCCCAACAGGTGGCCCGTCTCTTGGCCGATCCGGCATTCGCCGCCAGTCTGGACAAGCAGCTGAAAGTCCCGTCGCAACATCCCGGCCGGCCCAAGGCCGCCGCCCTGCGCGCGGTGCTGGACGACTTCCAGCAACGCCAGCCGCGCCATATGGGCGCCATCCTGCGTGAGGAAGGCGCGGACCAGAAGCTGCGTCAGCTCGATACCACGGTACTGCGTAAAAAGGGCCTGGTCGGCATGAGCCCTGGCTTGCTGCAGGTACGCCTGTATCAACCCAAGCAGGCCTTCGCGGCAGCCGAACTGAGCCCGGCTGATCTGAGCCAGACCCTGGTTGCGTTCGAACCGGCCGGCGACGACAAGCAATGGAAGGTCGTGGAAGCCTACGACCGCAACGGTCGCGTGCACAAGCTCGATGCCAAGACCGCGCCGCAGTTCCCGGTGCTGGTTGCCGATATCGACGGCCATGAGGATCTGCGTGCCGGCCTGGCGCTGGCCAACAAGACGCTGGCGCAACAAGGCATGCAATTGAAGCGGCCACCGATGGCGGCGGCAGGCGCCAGCGCGGGCTATGTCGATACCGCCAAGCTTGACCGCATCCGCGTCGGCAACGACCAGGAGCCGTGGATTTCCGGCGCGGCAGAAGTCTATGCCATGGTTTCGGGCGTGCAGCCCGACCAATCCAAGGCGCAGATCGAGCTGGTCGACATGCCCTACCTGGACTACGACGGCCAGACCTATTCGCCGAACCAGATCCTGATCTTCTGGAGCAACTACCGCTACGCGGCGGCCAACGTCCAGTTCTTCGAGCACGACGACAATACCAACTACAAGGACCTGGTCTTGGCCGTCACTTCGGGCGTGGAGAAGATCCTCGGTGTGTTCAAGCCGGAATTCGCCGTGATCGCCACGGTGGCGAACGCCATCATCCAGGCCATGCCGGCACATTGGTTCTCCAATGACGACGACTACATGGACAGCTTCTACACCCTGGAAAAGAACCGGACTTATACCGACTGGGCAGGCGTGGGCGGCAACGTCACCATGACGCTGACGCCATACAAACTGCAAGAGCAGTAAGCACCGGTACGAATACGCGGGTGCTGGGTCGCCCGCGTAAGGAAAAACGTCCCGCCAGGGTTAACCGGCGGGACGTTTTTTCTCCCATCGCGGCAAAACGCCGCAGGAATGGACTTAGTTCTTCTTGGTCAGCGCAGCGAACGCCAAGGCCATGGCCGAATCGCCGGCCGGGGCTACCTGCTTGCCGGCTGGCTTGCGCGGTGCATCGCTGCGCGGCGTCGAACGGGCGGGCGCGGCGCCCGCTTCGTCGTCCAGCCGCATGGTCAAGGCAATCCGCTGGCGTTTGACATCCACCTCCACCACCTTGACCTTGACCACGTCACCGGCTTTGACCACATCGCGCGGGTCCTTGACGAACTTACTGGCCAACGCCGACACATGGACCAGACCGTCCTGGTGCACGCCGATATCGACGAAGGCGCCAAAGGCCGCCACATTGCTCACGACGCCCTCCAATACCATACCGGGCAGCAGATCCTTGATATCTTCCACTCCATCGCGGAAATTGGCGGTCTTGAACTCCGGGCGGGGATCGCGTCCCGGCTTTTCCAGCTCGGCCAGGATGTCGCGCACCGTGGGCAGGCCAAAGCGCTCATCGATGAATTCGCGCGCATCCAGCTGTTTGAGAAAGCCCGATTCGCCGATCAATTGCTTGATCTCGCGGCGGGTCTTGAGAATGATCTTTTCCACTACCGGATAAGCTTCCGGGTGGACGCTGGAGCCATCCAGCGGATTGTCGCCATTGCTGATGCGCAAGAAACCGGCGGCCTGCTCGAAGGTCTTTTCGCCCAGCCGCGGCACCGCCTTGAGGGCGGCCCGGCTGCGGAAGGCGCCGTGGCTGTCGCGGAAGGCAACGATATTGCCGGCCAGGGTGGGCGTCAGGCCGGATACCCGCGCCAATAGCGCGCTGGAGGCCATATTGACGTCCACGCCCACGGCGTTCACGCAATCTTCCACCACGGCATCGAGGGTGCGGGCCAGCTCGCCCTGGTTCAAATCATGCTGGTACTGGCCCACGCCGATCGCCTTCGGGTCGATTTTCACCAGTTCGGCGAGCGGATCCTGCAAGCGGCGGGCAATGGACACCGCACCGCGCAGGCTGACATCCAGCTCGGGGAATTCGCGGGCGGCCAGCTCGGAGGCCGAATACACCGAAGCGCCGGCTTCCGATACCACGATCTTGTGCATGGGGAACTGCGGCAGTTGCTTGATCAGATCCTGCGCCAGCTTGTCGGTCTCGCGGCTGGCGGTGCCATTGCCGATGGCAATCAGTTCCACCTGGTGGACCGCCACCAGGCGGCCCAGCCGGGCCAGGCTGCCGTCCCAGTCGTTGCGCGGCACATGCGGGTAGATGGTATCGGTCGCCAGCAGTTTGCCGGTGGCATCGACCACCGCCACCTTGACGCCGGTACGCAGCCCCGGGTCCAGGCCCATGGTGGCGCGTGGTCCGGCCGGCGCGGCCAGCAGCAGATCCTTCAGATTGCTGGCGAATACCTTGATCGCGTCCGCCTCGGCCGCTTCGCGCAGACGATTGGTCAATTCCACCTCCAGCGAGAGGAAGATCTTGGCGCGCCAGGCCAGTCTTACGCCATCCAGCAGCCAACGGTCGGCCGGCCGGCCTTGGTCGCTGATATTGAAGCGCGCCGCGATGCGGAGTTCGCCCGTGCCGGCCTTGCCGGCCGGTAGATCGGCTTCCTCCGGCAGGAGCAGGGCGAAATTCAGCACGCCTTCGTTGCGGCCGCGCAGGATGGCCAGCGCGCGATGCGAGGGCGTCTTCGCCAAGGCTTCGCGGTGATCGAAATAATCGGCGAATTTGCTGCCCGCCTCGCGCTTGCCCTCATCGGCCAGGCTGACCGTGAGTTCGGCGCGCTGCCACAGCAGTTCGCGCAATTCGCCCAGCAACTGGGCATCCTCGGCGTATTGCTCGATCAGGATATGGCGGGCGCCGTCCAGCGCCGCCTTCACCTCGGCCACGCCTTTATCCACGCTGATGAAGGCGGCCGCCTCGGCTTCCGGATTGCGTCCCGGCTCCGCCAATAGCAGCTCGGCCAGCGGCGCCAGGCCTGCTTCGCGGGCGATCTGCGCCCGGGTGCGGCGCTTCTGCTTGTACGGTAGATATAAGTCTTCAAGACGCTGCTTATTGTCGGCCGACAATAGCGCGGCATGCAGTTCCTCGCTCAACTTGCCCTGCTCCTGCACCGAAGCAATCACGCTCCCGCGCCGTTCCTCCAGCTCGCGCAGATAACGCAGCCGCTCTTCCAGGTGGCGCAACTGGGTATCGTCCAGCCCTCCCGTCGCTTCCTTGCGATAGCGCGCGATAAAGGGCACGGTCGAACCTTCGTCCAGCATGGCGACGGTGGCGCCGACCTGGGCGGGACGGCAATTGATTTCCTGGGCAATGCGTTGTTCGATGGAAGGCAGCATGGGTGCGAGACTTTGAGGCCGGATGAAGACAGGGTTAAACGGATAAAAGACGGCGGGGCGGCAATGCCGTCCCGCCGTCCCTGGATGGATAGCTTACTTGTCCAGCAGGATACGCAGGGTGCGGCGCAATGGCTCGGCCGCGCCCCACAGCAATTGGTCGCCACAGACAAAGGCGCTCAGATACTGGGGACCCATATTCAGTTTGCGCACTCGGCCGACGGCGATATCCAGCTTGCCGGTCACGGCGGTCGGCGTCAGTGCCTGCACGCTGAGGGCACGATCGTTCGGAACGAACCTGACCCAAGGATTGCCGCCCTTGATCAGCTGCTCGATCTCGGCCAGCGGCAGATCCTGCTTGAGCTTGAGCGTCAGCGCCAGGCTATGGCAGCGCATGGCGCCGATCCGGACACATAGGCCATCGACCGGAATGGGGCTGGCGTTGCCGAGGATCTTGTTGACCTCGGCCTGGCCCTTCCATTCTTCCTTGGATTGGCCGTTGTCCAGCTGCTTGTCGATCCAGGGGATCAGGCTACCGGCCAAGGGCGCGCCAAAATGCTCGGTCGGGAAACCGTCGTCGCGCATGGTCTCGGCGACGCGGCTATCGATATCCAGAATGGCGGAAGCAGGATCTTCCAGCAGATGTGCCACCGAGGCATGGATAACGCCCATCTGCTTCAACAGCTCGCGCATATGCTGCGCACCGCCGCCGGAAGCCGCCTGGTAGGTCATCGAGCTGACCCATTCCACCAGGCCGGCTTTGAACAGGCCGCCCAAGCCCATCAGCAGGATGGAATTGGTGCAGTTGCCGCCGATGAAATCGCGTCCGCCCTGGGCGATGGCGGTCTTGATCTGGTCCAGGTTGACCGGATCGAGCACGATCACCGCTTGTTTTTCCATGCGCAAGGTCGAGGCCGCATCGATCCAGTAGCCCTGCCAGCCCGCCGCCCGCAGGCGCGGATGGATATCGCTGCTGTAGTCGCCACCCTGGCAGGTGATGATGATATCCATGGCTTGCAGTTCGGCCAGGGACTTGGCGTCCTTCAGGCTGCCGCTGCCATGGCCCACATCCGGCGCGGGTCCACCGATATTCGAGGTAGTGAAGAACGTGGCCGCGATATGGGCGAAATCGTTCTCCTCGCGCATACGCTGCATCAGCACCGAACCCACCATGCCGCGCCAACCGACTAAACCGACTTTCAACATTTTGATTCCTTGATCCAGTTTGTTAAGTGAAGCCTCGTAGCCTGGATCGGCAATACTTGGCGGCAGCCACGGGGGCATTTCACCGCCAAAGCCTCGACTTGAGGGAATCGAGAGTTTACCGCAGGGCTTACAAGGTAGGGATGGATTCTGCCTATGGAACAGCCATAGCAGAATCCGATATCTCCTTATAGTTCTTATAAGCCCTGCTTATTTCTGAGACAGCCTTACAGCGCGGCAACCACGGCATCGCCCATGGCGGAGCAGCTGATGCGCTCGGTGCCGGGCTCGAAGATATCGGCGGTACGATAGCCTTGCCGCAATACCGTCTGTACCGCCTGCTCGATACGCGTGGCCAGGTCTTCACGGGCAAAGGTGTAACGCATCATCATCGCCAGCGACAGGATGGTGGCCAAGGGGTTGGCGACATTCTTGCCGGCGATATCGGGCGCCGAACCGTGGCAAGGTTCGTACAAGCCTTTATTGGCGGCATCCAGCGAGGCGGACGGCAGCATGCCGATCGAGCCGGTGAGCATGGAGGCTTCATCGCTGAGGATGTCGCCGAAGATATTGCCGGTGACGATCACATCGAACTGCTTGGGATTACGCACCAGCTGCATGGCGGCATTGTCCACATACATATGGCTGAGTTCGACATCCGGATAATCCTTGGCCACGTCGATCAGGATTTCCTTCCAGAACTCGGTGCATTCCAGCACATTGGCCTTGTCCACCGAGCACAGCTTGCGATTGCGCTTCTGCGCGATCTCGAAGGCCAGCTTGGCGATACGGCGAATCTCCGACTCGCTGTAGCGCATGGTGTTGAAACCTTCGCGCTCACCGGCGGCGTTGACGTGGATGCCGCGCGGTTGACCGAAATAGATGTCGCCGGTCAGCTCGCGCACGATCATGATATCCAGGCCCGCCACCACTTCCGGCTTCAGCGTGGAAGCACCGGCCAGTTCCGGGTAGAGGATGGCGGGACGCAGATTGCCGAACAGTCCCAGGTCCTTGCGAATGGCCAGCAGACCCCGTTCCGGACGCTTCTCGCGCGGCAGCGCATCGTAGGCCGGGCCGCCCACGGCGCCCAACAGGATGGCGTCAGCACTGCGGGCCAACTGCCGGGTCGCTTCCGGATAGGGTTCGCCGTACTGGTCATAGGCGGCGCCGCCCAGCGGGGCCGTTTCCATCTCGACCTGCAGACCCTCGGCCTGCAGTTTTTCCAGCACGCGCACCGCTTGTGCAACGATTTCCGGACCGATACCGTCACCGGGGAGAATGGCGATCTTCATAATCATCTTTCTGGAGGGCTTGAGAAAATACCCATGACGCCAGCGCGGCGGCTAGGGATTTGACTGGTCGAGCATGGCGAGTGCAACTCGATAGCAATCTTCGATATGGTCGTTTCCCAGGCGGGCAACGACGCGGTAACTGAGGGCGGCGGCCACCGCCTGGCCGGCCAGCGGCACAAAGCGCAGCGCGGCCTTGCCCAGGAGCTTGGTCCCGACCTTTTTCAATACCAACTTGGCCAGTTGGCGGGAAATCATCTGGCCGATCAGGTCGCTGCCGACCCGGCCGGCGGCCAGCAAGACATAATTGCGCTTGGCGGGTTCCAGCTCGGCCAAATTACGCTGCGATAGTCCGAAACGCTGGCTGATGCTCTCCAGCAGATTGGAAAACACCATCATATCGGCCAGCATATCCATGCCCGGCACCGGTATCATCGCCGCGCCGGCCGACAGCCGGGCGCGCTGGCGCACCATCGCATGGCACTCGTCGCGGATGGTTTCAAGCTCGGACAGATTGGCGGGCAACATCGTTCACTCTCTTTCCGGCGGGCGGGTCAGACGGTCTACCAGCAGCTTCTCGCAACACTTGAAGCCTACCCAGGCGGCCAGCGCCGCGTAACTGAGCGCCAGCAATTGCAACAACTGTTCCAATGCGCCGTCTTGCACGACCTGCCAGCCGTAATCCCAGAACAGTTCCAGGTTGGCGCGCAGCAGGATGGCCAGATTGAACGAGCTGACGCCGAAGCCGAGGAAGCACAGGCCCATCAGCAGAAAACTGAGCAGGGGATGTGCCTGCAGCAAGGACAAGGTGGCGGAGCGTAGCCGGGATAGCCTGATCCGCCGCATGCCGTCTACGCCTACTCGCTGAACAACCAGGGTTGCTGCGTGCGCCGCGCGGCCTCGAAGGCACTGATCCGGTCCGCATGCTTGAGGGTCAGGCCGATCTCGTCCAGGCCGTTCAACAGGCAGTGCTTGCGATGGTCGGTGATCTCGAAGCCATGGCTATCGCCGCCGGGCGTACGCAAGGTCTGCGTCGCCAAATCCACGGTCAGGCGATAGCCTTCGTTCGCCTGGGTAGCCTGGAACAGGCCATCCACCACCTCGGCCGGCAGGACAATGGGCAGCACGCCGTTCTTGTAGCAATTATTGAAGAAGATATCGGCGAAGGATGGCGCGATCACCACCCGGAAACCGTAGTCCTCCAGCGCCCAGGGAGCGTGCTCGCGTGAACTGCCGCAGCCGAAGTTCTCCCGCGCCAGCAGCACCTGCGCGCCGGCATAGCGGGGGAAGTTCAACACGAATTCGGGATTGAGCGGGCGCCCGCTGTTATCCATGCCCGGCTCGCCATGGTCCAGGTAACGCCACTCGTCGAACAGATTGGGGCCGAAGCCGGCCCGCTTGATCGACTTCAGGAACTGCTTGGGAATGATCGCGTCGGTATCGACATTGGCGCGGTCCAAGGGACAGACCAGGCCGTTCAGGGTAGTAAAGGCTTGCATGGGTGTTTCCCCGTCGCTCAGGCGAACGTTCTCACATCGACGAAATGGCCGGCGATCGCGGCCGCGGCAGCCATCTCCGGACTGACCAGGTGGGTACGACCGCCCTGCCCTTGGCGTCCTTCGAAATTGCGGTTGGAAGTGGAGGCGCAACGCTCGCCCGGTTCCAGCCGGTCGGCATTCATCGCCAGGCACATGGAGCAGCCGGGCTCGCGCCATTCGAAGCCGGCCGCGACAAAGATCTTGTCCAGACCCTCGGCCTCGGCCTGCACCTTGACCAGGCCCGAGCCCGGCACCACCAGGGCCAGCTTGACGTTGGCGGCCTTGTGATGGCCCTTGGCGACCGCGGCGGCGGCGCGCAAGTCCTCGATGCGAGAATTGGTGCAGGAGCCGATAAAGACCTTATCGATGGTGATTTCGGCAATCGGCGTATTGGCCTGCAAGCCCATATAGCTGAGTGCGCGCTCCATGCCGGTCTTGCGGGTGGCATCGGTCTCGGCGGCCGGGTCGGGCACGCGGTCATTGATCGTCACCACCATTTCCGGCGAGGTCCCCCAGGTGACCTGCGGCGCCAGCTGATCGGCCTGTAGCTCGACCACGGCGTCGAATACCGCGTCGGCATCCGAATGCAGGGTGTGCCAATAGGCAACCGCCTTCTCCCACGTATCGCCCTTGGGCGAGAATGGACGGCCCTGCAAATAATCCACGGTGGTCTGGTCCACCGCCACCATGCCGGCCCGGGCACCCGCCTCGATGGCCATATTGCACAGGGTCATGCGCCCTTCCATGCTCAAGGCGCGGATGGCGGACCCACCGAATTCGATGGCGTAGCCGTTACCGCCGGCGGTACCGATCTTGCCGATCACGGCCAAGGCGATGTCCTTGGCGGTGACGCCCCGTCCCAACTGCCCCTCCACCCGTACCAGCATGGCGCGCGACTTCTTCGCCACCAGGGTCTGGGTGGCCAGTACATGTTCCACTTCCGAGGTGCCGATGCCATGGGCCAGGCAGGCGAACGCGCCGTGGGTGCTGGTATGCGAATCGCCGCACACCACGGTCATGCCGGGCAGCGTGGCGCCTTGCTCCGGCCCCACCACGTGGACAATGCCCTGGGCCTTGTCCTTGAACGGGAAATAGGCCAGCGCACCGACCTCGCGGATATTGGCGTCCAGGGTCTCGACCTGTTGGCGCGAGATGGGGTCCTTGATGCCTTCGTCCCAGTGGTCGGTGGGGGTATTGTGGTCGGCGGTAGCGACGATGGAAGAGATGCGCCAGGGCTTGCGGCCGGCCAGTTTCAGGCCTTCGAACGCTTGCGGACTGGTCACTTCGTGGATCAGGTGGCGGTCGATATAGAGCAGTGCAGTGCCATCGGCCTCTTCATGCACCACATGGCTATGCCAGAGCTTGTCGTAGAGAGTCTGTGCCATTTTTTGCAACCGGTTGCGATATCGGGGGGTATCGAACTTATCACGCGCCGACGCGCGTCGGCAACCGGATGGCGCACGCCGCCAGGCGCGAATGGCCGCGCCTATACGCTTGCCGAGCACGCCCTGCTATTGGAATCGCGCCGGTCGCCTAGCGGATGGTGACTTCAAGTCAGGTCACGGGGTGGGTTCAACTGCGGCCAGGCCATGCGCAGGTAGTAGCCCATTGACCAGAGCGTCAACAAGGCGGCGACAAATAGGCAGACCGAGCCCAGCTTCTGGGTGTTGAGCCCGGGAATGAAATTCTCGTGCAGCAGCAGGACGGTGATGGCCACCATTTGCGCGGCGGTCTTGAACTTGCCGATAAACGAAACCGCCACGCTGCGGGCGGAGCCGAGCTGGGCCATCCATTCGCGCAAAGCGGAAATGGTGATCTCGCGGCCTATGATGATGGCGGCCAGCCAGGCGTCCACCCGCTCAAGCTGCACCAGCAAGATCAAGGCAGCGGCCACCATCAGCTTGTCGGCCACCGGATCGAGAAATGCACCGAAGGCGGATAGCTGGTTCCAGCGCCGCGCCAGGTAGCCGTCGAACCAATCGGTGACGGCCGCCAGCATGAACAAGGCGGCGCTCAGCAGATTCTTGGCCATGGGATGCAGCCAGCTATCGGGCAAATAAAATACACCGAGAATAAGCGGGATCATCATGATCCGCGCCCAGGTAAGGATATTGGGAAGATTAAGTGGCATCAGGCCTATGAACCAGCTGGTGAATTTTCAGTGTAGTGCGTTATAGATTTTTTCGGCCAGGGAACGGTTGATACCGTCCACCTGGCAGAGATCGTCGAGACTGGCGGCCTTGACGCCTTGCAGTCCGCCGAAGCGGCTCAGCAGCTTTTGCCTGCGCTTGGCGCCAATGCCGGCGATGTCCTCAAGGCTGGACGAAACCCGCGCCTTGCCACGCCGGGCCCGGTGGCCGGTGATGGCAAAGCGGTGCGCTTCGTCGCGGATGGTCTGGATCAGATGGAGGGCGATCGAATCGCGCGGCAATTGTAGCGTTTCGTTCCGGGACGGAACAACGAGCTGCTCCAGGCCCGGCTTACGGGTTTCGCCCTTGGCCACGCCGACCAGCAAGGCATCGCTCAATCCCACTTCCTGCATGACCTCGACCGCCACGCCGATCTGGCCTTTACCGCCGTCGATCAAGATGACATCAGGCACGACGCCATCGCCTGCCGCGATTTTCTCATAACGGCGAGTCAGCACCTGGCGCATGGCGGCATAGTCGTCGCCCGGCGTGATGCCGCTGATGTTGTAGTGGCGATATTCCTTGGGCTGCATGCCCAGCTTGTCGTACACCACGCAGGACGCCACGGTGGCCTCGCCCATGGTATGGCTGATATCGAAGCATTCGATGCGCTGGGCCGAGTCGGGTAGTTGCAGTGCCTCCTGCAAGGCCTGCAAGCGTCCCAGCTGGGTGGACTCCAGCGACAGGCGCTGGCCGATGGCCAGCACCGCGTTCTTCAGCGCCATCTCCAGCCAGACGCGACGCTCGCCGATGGGGTTGGCGACGATGGCGATCTTGCGGCCGGCCTGCGCACTGAGCAATTCGACCAGGATGGCATTGTCGCTGACGCTGTTGCAGACGATGACCGGCGGGATATCGCGGTCCAGATAGTGCTGTACCAGGAAGGCTTCCAGGGCGCCTTGCGTGTCATAGTCCTCGCCATGGGCGGGGAACAGCGACTTGTCGCCGACATGGCGGCCGCCACGGATCATCACCAGGTTGACGCAGACCACGCCGTTCTCCACCGCGCACGCCACGATATCGGCATCGGTTTCGCTGGCGTTGCTGGAGACAAACTGCTTTTCCTGCACCTTGGCCAGCGCCTGGATCTGGTCGCGGTAGGCGGCGGCCGCTTCGAATTGCCAGGCGGCGGCGGCCACGTTCATCTTTTCGTCCAGCAGGCGCAGCAACTCATTGGCCTTGCCTTGCAGGAACTGGCTGGCGTGGCCCACGTCGCGGCGATAGTCCTCGGCGGAAATCGCATCGACGCACGGCCCGCTGCAGCGCTTGATCTGGTGGAGCAAGCAGGGACGGGCCCGGTTCTCGAACACCGAATCCTCGCAGGTACGCAGCTTGAACACTTTCTGCAGTATCTGGATGCTTTCGCGCACCGCCAGGCCGCTGGGGAACGGCCCGAAATATTGATGTTTTTTGTCCAGGGCGCCACGGTAATAAGCCAGCCGTGGCGAGCGATGGCCGCTCAGCATCAGATAGGCATAGCTTTTGTCGTCGCGGAACAGGATGTTGTAGCGCGGCGTCAGGGCCTTGATCAGATTGTTTTCCAGGATCAAGGCTTCGGCTTCGGAACGCACGACCGTGGTCTGGATATCGGCGACCTGCGACAGCATCAAACGGATGCGCGGCGATTGATCGTTCTTCTGGAAATAGGAACTTACCCGCCGCTTCAGGTCTATTGCCTTACCGACGTACAGCACGTCGCCCTTGGCGGACAGGAAGCGGTATACCCCGGCAGATTGGACAGACTGGCCAGGATGGGCTTGGGGTCGAACGGCGGGCTGTCCGTCATGCTGACAACAGCCTCACGGCCTTTCGGCCGTCGAAGTGGCAGGCTCGGCTACCGGCGCAGGCTGGGCGGCTTCGTGCGGCGCGGCGGGCGCTTCCACCGGCTTGGGCGCGGCCGGCTTAGGCGCGGCTGGCTTTGGGACGACCGGATCGGCTTCCGGCGCGACGGCACGGCGTTCGGCCGGCGCGGGCGCGTCCTCGCTTGGCGCAGCGCTGTCCGGCGGCGTACTTTCCGGCGGAGCGGGCGGTGTCGGCTTGGTATCCAGTATCTGGAAGAACACTTCATCCTGGCGCAGCATGCCCAGCTCGTTGCGGGCGCGCTCCTCGATGGCGTCGGTGCCGGTCTTCAGATCGCGCACTTCCGCATCCAGCGCACCGTTGCGTGCCTGGAGCTTGTCGTTTTGAGTACGCTGGTCGGCCAGTTGCGACTCGATCTGCCATACCTTCAGCCACGAACCCTTGCCTATCCATAAAGGCCATTGGAGCAAGACGATACAGGCGGCGAGAATGACGGCAAGAAGGCGCATGGGCGCGATTGTATGGGCGGAGGCCTTACTAGGGAAGCTCTGCCAGGGTTATTAGTCTGAGTCAGCGGCATATCTGCCCCAAAATCTCCTGATTCGCACTTGTGCCAACAGGAGTAGACAGTGATGCCCAAGCTGCGATTGGCACCTAGCTCCACATCTCTCGGGGTAGGTAACGGTTGCAATATACCTGCGTGTGCATATGCGTTTAGCGTGAGGATGATTCAGGCTTTTACCTGATGGGAAGTTGACGGCGCTATGCGTTAAAAAGCTCCGGCGCACGCTTGGCATGGGCTAGGCGAACCTTTAAGGCCCATACTCCCCTGACAACCCGCGAAGGCCACCATGAGCCCATATGACGCGCTGTTCGAACAATTCGAGATCACCCCGACTAAAGCCAGAGACTTCTTGGAAGCTCACTTGCCGCCAGTGGTACGCGAGCAAATCGACTTGGACACACTGCATTTGGAACCCAGCTCCCATCTCGATCCGGGTATGCGAGTTTATTACTCGGACACCCTATATTCGGCGAAAACCGTTGGGCAGGATGGGTATAAAAGTCTGCTGATCTATATCATGAAAGAAGAGGGCAACGACATTCCCGAAGTTTTATTGAAAACCTTGGCGCGTGGCTCACCACAGTGCGAGGAGCTTGTAATGCCCCTCATCCAGATGGTTGAACAGCGCGGTGAAAAGCGCGGCCTGAAATTGGGTGAACAGCGCGGTATGGAACGCGGAATAGAGCTGGGTCGCACAGAATATTGGCAAAAAATGAAACAAGTCGCTCGCGCCATGGTGGCAAACGGTATGGACAAAGCCACGGTGATGCAGATAACCAGGGTTGGCGAGTTGGCCTTCAAAGAGTAGGCCATTGTCGCCCAGCGCTTGCTCCAGTCCACACCTCCCCCCCCCCAAAAAAAACGTGCTTGTGGGCCGCCGGCAGAACCCGCCGACGACCCACAAGCACTCGCTACTCGTTGCGGTTGCTTTCACCACAATGAGCGCAGAGAGATTTACCGCGGCCGAATCTGGTAAAACGCGGCACGACCCGGGTAGTAAGCCGCATCACCCAGCTCTTCTTCGATGCGCAGCAACTGGTTGTACTTGGCCATACGGTCCGAACGGCTGAGCGAGCCGGTCTTGATCTGCATGCAGTTGGTCGCCACGGCCAGGTCGGCGATGGTGCTGTCCTCGGTCTCGCCGGAGCGGTGCGACATCACCGAGGTGTAGCGATTGCGCTTGGCGAGGTCCACAGCCTGCAAGGTCTCGGTCAAGGTACCGATCTGGTTGACCTTGATCAGGATGGAGTTGCAGATACCCTTCTGGATGCCTTCGGCCAGAATCTTGCTGTTGGTGACGAACAGATCGTCGCCCACCAACTGCACGCGCTCGCCCAGGCGCTGGGTCAGCAGCTTCCAGCCGTCCCAATCGCGTTCGCCCATGCCGTCTTCGATCGAAATGATCGGGAAGCGGTTGGCCAGGCTTTCCAGGTAATCGACCATTTGCGCCGAGCTCAGCTCGCGCTTGTCGCTCTTCTTGAATACGTACTTACCGGTTTCCTTGTTGTAGAACTCGGAAGCGGCGCAATCGAGGGCGATCACGATATCTTCGCCGAAACGGTAACCGGCCTTTTCCACCGCGGCGCGGATCAGCTCCAGCGCGGCTTCGGCATTGGCCACGTCAGGCGCGAAACCGCCTTCGTCGCCCACTTGGGTAGGCAGATGCTGGTCGTGCAGGATCTTCTTCAGATGATGGAAGATCTCCGCGCCATAGCGCAGCGCTTCACGGAAGGTGGGCGCGCCGACCGGAACGATCATCAGTTCCTGGAAATCCAGGCTGTTGTTGGCGTGCTCGCCGCCGTTGATCACGTTCATCATCGGAACCGGCAGCGCCATCGGGCCGGAGCCGCCGATATAGCGGTACAGCGGCAGACCCGCTTCTTCGGCAGCCGCCTTGGCCACCGCCATCGACACCGCCAGGATGGCGTTGGCGCCCAGGCGGCCCTTGTCGTCGGTGCCGTCCAGTTCCAGCATGGTGCGGTCGATAAACGCCTGCTCGGACGCATCCAGGCCGATGATCGCTTCGCAGATTTCGGTATTGATATGCTCGACCGCCTTCAGTACGCCTTTGCCCAGGTAGCGGCTCTTGTCGCCGTCACGCAGTTCCAGCGCTTCCCGCTCACCGGTGGAGGCGCCGCTGGGTACGGCGGCACGGCCCATGACGCCGCTTTCCAGCAGCACATCGGCTTCAACCGTGGGGTTGCCGCGCGAGTCCAGAATCTCGCGGGCGATGACTTCTACGATAGCGCTCATCGTTGTTTCCTTGGATGTCGTTGGGAATGTCGATTCGAGCATGCCGGCGCCGGCCGGTGCCCCTCATTGCAAGCAGGGCACGGGACCGCGAGGGAAAGGCCGGCATGCGGGCGGACTACAGCGTGTTTTCGTGCAGTGGCTGGCGCTTGACCAGACTGTCCAGTTCGCGCAGCACGGTCAGCAATTCTTTCATGCGCGGCAAGGGCCAGGCATTGGGGCCATCCGACATGGCTACGGCGGGATCGGGATGGGTTTCCATAAACAGGCCGCTGATGCCGACGGCGACCGCCGCACGGGCCAGCACCGGCACGAATTCGCGCTGGCCGCCGGATTTGTCGCCTTGTCCGCCGGGCAGTTGCACCGAATGGGTGGCATCGAATACCACCGGGCAACCGCTTTCGCGCATGATGGCCAGGCTGCGCATATCGCTGACCAGATTGTTGTAGCCGAAGCTGGCGCCACGCTCGCAAGTCATGAAGTTGTCTTCCGGCAAGCCGGCTTCGCGGGCCGCTTCGCGGGCTTTATCCATCACGTTCTTCATATCGCCCGGCGCCAGGAACTGGCCCTTCTTGATATTGACCGGCTTGCCCGACTGGGCGCAGGCACGGATAAAGTCGGTCTGACGGCAAAGAAAAGCCGGTGTCTGCAATACGTCCACGACGTCCGCCACCGGCTTGATCTGATCGATTTCGTGGATATCGGTCAAGACCGGCACCCCTACCTGCTCCCTGACCTTGGCCAGGATACGCAGGCCTTCGTCCATGCCGGTGCCGCGAAACGACTTGCCGCTGGAGCGATTGGCCTTGTCGAAACTCGATTTGTAGATAAAAGGAATGCCCAACTCGGTGGTGATTTCCTTCAGCTTGCCGGCGGTATCGATGGAGAATTGTTCCCCCTCGATCACGCAAGGGCCGGCAATCAGGAAGAAGGGCTGATCCAGCCCGATGTCGAAGCCGCACAATTTCATGGTGGCGTCCCATACAGGGTGGGCCGGGCGCCTGGCACGGCCCACGTATTAACGAACACTGCTCGGCGAGGGGGATCGCGGTCCGATGGACCGGCCCCTCCCTCTACTTGCAATCAGCAGCTCAGGCCTTCGCGGCCATGCTCTTTGGCATAGGCGATTGCCGCTTCCACGTAGGCCTCGAACATCGGATGGCCATCGCGCGGGGTCGAAGTGAACTCGGGGTGGAACTGGCAACCGAAGAACCAGCGATGATCCGGCAATTCGATGGTTTCGCACAGATGATTGGGATCGGTGGACCGGCCGCTCACCTTCAAGCCGGCGGCTTCGAGCCGTGGCAGGTAGTGGTTGTTCACCTCATAGCGGTGGCGATGGCGTTCCACGATGCGATTGGCGCCGTAGACCCTGGCGGCCAGCGAACCCACTTCGAGGTCGCACTCCTGGCTGCCCAGGCGCATGGTGCCGCCCTTGTTGGAGTTTTCGTCGCGCACTTCCACCTTGCCGTCGTGGTTGACCCACTCGTCGATCAGGGCCACCACCGGGAAAGGCGATTCCAGGTTGAACTCGGTCGAATTGGCGTCGGCCATGCCGACCTTGTGGCGGGCATATTCGATCAAGGCCAGCTGCATGCCCAGGCAAATGCCCAGGTAAGGCACATTGTTTTCGCGGGCATACTGAATGGCGCGGATCTTGCCTTCCACGCCACGCTTGCCGAAACCGCCGGGCACCAGGATCGCGTCCATATCATGGATCTGCGCCAGGTTGCCGCCTTCCAGCTCTTCGGAATCCACAAAGTGGATCTTGACTTCGCTCTGGGTGTGCATGCCGGCATGCTTGAGCGCTTCGATCAGGGACTTGTAGCTTTCGGTCAGATCGACGTACTTGCCCACCATGGCGATATTGACGGTCTGCTTGGGGTTGTCCAGCGCATCGACCAGGCGATCCCACACCGCCAGATCGGCACGCGGCAGATCCAGCTGCAACTGCTTGCAGATGATGTCGTCGATATGCTGTTCGAACAGCACGCGCGGGATCTTGTAGATGGAGTTCATGTCAGGGCAGGACACCACGGCCTTTTCGCTGACATTGGTGAACAAGGCGATCTTCTTGCGCTCGTCGTCCGGCACCATGCGGTCCGCACGGCAGATCAGTACATCGGGCTGGATACCGATTTCACGCAATTCCTTCACCGAGTGCTGGGTCGGCTTGGTCTTGATCTCGCCCGCGGCCGCGATATAGGGCACGTAGGAGAGGTGGACGTAGCAGGTATTCTCACGGCCCAGCAATACGCCCATCTGGCGGATGGCTTCCAGGAAGGGCAGCGATTCGATATCGCCGACCGTACCGCCGATCTCGATCACCGCCAGTTCGGCATCGCCGGCACCCTGGTCGATAAAATGGCGGATCTCGTCGGTGATATGGGGAATGACCTGCACGGTCTTGCCCAGGTAATCGCCGCGGCGCTCGCGCTTGATCACCGACTCGTAGATCTGGCCGGTGGTGAAGTTGTTGGACTTCTTCATCTTGGCCTGGATGAAGCGCTCGTAGTGCCCCAGGTCCAGGTCGGTTTCGGCACCGTCTTCGGTGACGAATACCTCGCCGTGCTGCATGGGGGACATGGTGCCCGGATCCACATTGATATAGGGATCGAGCTTCATCATGGTGACCTTGAGGCCACGCGATTCGAGGATAGCGGCAAGTGAAGCGGCGGCGATGCCTTTCCCTAGTGAGGAGACAACGCCGCCGGTAACGAATATGAACTTGGTCATGGAAGAACCACCCAGTGGTAATTCCGTATTTTACTCTGCTACCCCCCTCTCCCTCAATGTTGACGACACTAGTCCCCTAAAGAAAAAGGCACCCGAAGGTGCCTTTTCTGTGCTGGGCCTATATCAGGCCGCCATTTCACGGGCCAGGTACAGCCAGGTTTCCACTACCGTATCCGGATTGAGCGAGACGGTTTCAATGCCCTGCTCGACCAGCCACTTGGCAAAATCGGCATGGTCGGACGGACCCTGGCCGCAAATGCCGATGTACTTGCCTTGTGCCCGGCAAGCCTTGATGGCCATGGACAGCAGCGCCTTGACCGCCTCATTGCGCTCGTCGAACAGCGAAGCGATGGGGCCGCCGGAATCGCGGTCCAGCGCCAAGGTCAGCTGGGTCATATCGTTGGAGCCGATGGAGAAGCCGTCGAAGTATTCGAGGAACTGATCCGCCAGCAAGGCATTCGACGGGATCTCGCACATCATGATCAGGCGCAGGCCGTCCTTGCCACGCTCCAGGCCGTTGTCCTTGAGCAGTTCCACCACCTTGGCGGCTTCATCCAGGGTACGCACGAAGGGGATCATCACCTCGACATTGCCCAGCCCCATCTCGTTGCGCACTTTCTTCAGCGCGCGGCATTCCAGCTCGAAACAGTCGCGGAACGATTCGCTGATATAACGCGAAGCGCCACGGAAACCGATCATGGGGTTTTCTTCGTGCGGCTCGTAATTCTGGCCGCCGATCAGGTTCGAATATTCGTTCGACTTGAAGTCGGACATCCGCACGATGACCTTCTTCGGATGAAAGGCCGCCGCCAGGGTGGCGATGCCTTCCACCAGCTTCTCGACGTAGAAATCCACCGCCGAAGCATAGCCGCCGATACGCTCGTCCACCTGCTGCTTCAGGTCCCAAGGCAGGTTCGGGTAGGCCAGCAAGGCTTTCGGGTGGATACCGATCATGCGGTTGATGATGAACTCCAACCGTGCCAGGCCCACGCCTTCATTGGGCAGATGGCTGAAATCGAAGGCCAGCTCGGGGTTGCCGACGTTCATCATCAGCTTGACCGGGCTCTTTGGCATGGAATCGAGCTTCAGATCGATGATCTCGACGTCGAGCTTGCCGTCATAGATATTGCCGGTATCGCCCTCGGCACAGGATACGGTGACATAGGCGCCATTGGTCAAGGCCCGGGTCGCGTCGCCGCAACCCACCACCGCCGGAATGCCCAGTTCGCGCGCAATGATCGCGGCGTGGCAGGTACGGCCGCCACGGTTGGTCACGATGGCGGCGGCCCGCTTCATCACCGGCTCCCAATCGGGATCGGTCATATCGGTAACCAGCACGTCGCCAGGCTGGACCGTGTCCATCTCGCTGGCATCCTTGATCATCCGCACCACGCCTTGGCCGATCTTCTGGCCGATGGCACGGCCGGAGGCCAGTACGGTGGACTTGCTGTTGAGCCGGTAGCGGCGCAGGGTATCGACGCGCGCTTCCTGCGATTTCACGGTTTCGGGCCGTGCCTGCAGGATATACAGCTTGCCGTCCACGCCATCGCGGCCCCACTCGATGTCCATGGCGCGCTGGTAGTGCTTTTCGATGATCAGGGCGTAGCGGCCCAGCTCTTCCACCTCGGCATCGGTGATCGAAAAGCGCTGCTGCTCGACCACCGGCACATCGACGGTACGCACCGACTTGCCGGCGCTGGTGTCGCTGGTGAATTCCATCTTCAACAGCTTGGAACCCCGGTTACGGCGCAGGATGGCCGGCCGCTCGGCGGCCAGATTGGGTTTGAATACGTAGAACTCGTCCGGATTGACCGCGCCCTGCACCACCGTCTCACCCAGGCCGTAGCTGGAGGTAACGAATACGACATCGTCGAAGCCCGATTCCGTATCGATGGTGAACATCACGCCGGCCGCGCCCTTGTCGGAGCGGACCATGCGCTGGATGCCGGCCGACAAGGCGACATCGGCGTGCTCGAAGCCTTTGTGCACGCGGTAGGAAATGGCGCGATCGTTATAGAGCGAGGCGAACACTTCCTTGATGGCGTGGAGGACATTGTCCACCCCGACGATATTGAGGAAGGTTTCCTGCTGGCCGGCGAAGGAGGCATCCGGCAGGTCTTCCGCCGTGGCGGAGGAACGGACCGCCACCGACATGCCTTCGCCTGCCTCGGCCATCATCTTGGCGTAGTTGCTGCGGATTTCCGCGTCCAGCTGCGGCGGGAAGGGGGTATCCACCACCCATTGCCGCACCTCCTTGCCGACCCGGGCCAGTTCGGTGACGTTTTCCACGTCCAGCGCCGTCAGCGCCGCATCGATCTTGGCAGAGAGGCCGTTATGCGCGAGAAAGGCGCGATAGGCATCAGCCGTGGTGGCGAAACCACCGGGAACGCGCACGCCCGAGGCGGCCAACTGGCTGATCATTTCGCCGAGCGAAGCATTCTTGCCGCCTACACGCTCGACGTCGGTCATGCGCAGCTCGTCGAACCAGATGACGTAGTTCTCTGCCATTTTTGTATTTCCTTGCGGGATTTGGGGAATCTGAATGCCCGATTCTAGCCTGTTTAGCGGGGATGGCGCAGCCACTCGCGCTATGTAACCAAGCACTGATTTATTGCAATGCAACACATGGCAATTTTTCACTTCCCCGAAAAATGTAGTCGAAATCACGGGACTACATGATTATTCGGGCAAAACCATCGCTTTCCCTTATGTTGCGGATGCACAACCGGCTGGCAGGCCCGGTCCACGCTGTGGCAACATGGTCCGAAGCCCTATCGAAGAAAGCCCGACATGTCCGCGCACCGCACCGTCTTCTTTGTCTCCGACCGCACCGGCATTACCGCCGAGATGCTGGGACACAGCCTGATCACCCAGTTCGAGGGGATAGAGTTCAAGCGCATCACCCTGCCCTTCGTCGATACCGAGGAGAAGGCGCAACTGGTGGCGGAACGCATCCGCCAGACCTACGCCGCCGACGGTGTGCGACCGCTGGTGTTCTCGACCTTCGTCAAGAATGAGGTGCGCGACCTTATCCATATCCCGGAAGCGCATATGGTCGACTTCTTCGAGGCCTTTATCGAGCCGCTGGAAGCCGAATTGGGCCAGGACTCCTCCCACACGGTGGGCAAGAGCCACAGCATCGAGAATTTCCATGAGTACAACACCCGCATCGAAGCGGTGAATTACGCCCTGGCGCACGATGACGGCATCAAGCCCGCCGACCTGGACAGCGCCGATATCGTGCTGGTCGGCGTGTCCCGCTCGGGCAAGACGCCGACCTGCCTGTACCTGGCCTTGCAGTACGGCATCAAGGCCGCCAACTACCCGCTCACCCCGGACGATTTCGGCCAGCCGGGCCTGCCCAAGGCGCTACTACCGTTCAAGCACAAGCTGTTCGGCCTCACCATCGTGCCGGAACGGCTGGCGCAGATCCGTGCCGAACGCAAACCGGACAGCCGCTACGCCTCGGTGGACAACTGCCGCTTCGAGGTGGCGGAAGCCGAGGCCATCTACCGCAGCGCCGGCGTGCCGCATCTGAACACGACCAATAAGTCCATCGAGGAGCTGGCCTCGACCATCGTGCATAAGACCAATATGGCGCGGCGGATCTATTAAGGCCATACCGGCGGGCTGATCTCCCTGGGGCGGAACGCTGCCCTATCGTCGCGGATGCGAGCCAGCAGCGCGGCCAGGCTGGCCGGCTGCGCTTGCACCGCCTGCCGCTCCTGCTCCGTCAAACGGACGCTGAGATCATGCTCGACCGCACCGCTGTGCAACATCAGCGTCAGTATCCATTCGCCGTCGCGCTCCAGCAGCACATGCGACCACGGCTGTTCCGCGATGATTTTCATGGCTTGGCCATCGCCTGGCTAATTGCGGTCGATAGCTCGGTTTCGGTATAGCTGCCGGCCGGGATGGCGTTCACCACCGCCTCCAACTGGCCGGTCGGCAGGCGGCCGCCGGGAATCCATAAAGCGTTGGCGGCCGATTCGTTCCCCGAGGGTATCCGCACATCGAGCGCCTGCGGGCGGGGAATATCGATCCGCATAAAGGCCTTGCCCTGCCACTCGCCGGCCGGAATCCCCAGTTCCTTTTCGATCATGGCCATATCGCCATGGGTGCGGGCCAGCATATCGTCCACTTCATAGGACGGCGAGACGAACTGGCCGTCGGTGCGCCCGACCGGATCGCGGCCCCAGCGGTCCAGCGCCGCCTTGGGCACCAGATAGGACGCCCCACAGGCAAAAGCCTGCTGGTGCCGGGCAACATAGTTGGCGGGCAGATAGCTGGCCGGCGGCGGACGCCGGCCCTGCGGTATGGCCTTGATGCGATCGATTTCGGCCGTCGAAATCGGTACCAGGCTGGCCGGGACGGCCGTACGGCAATCGGCCGATACGGTAGTGGTGACGGGCTGGCTGGCGCAAGCGGCCAGGCAGGCGAGCAGAACGGCCGTGCAGGCCGCCTTCAGGGCGTGGATAGGGGTCATGGCTTCCTCCGGGGATTATCGGTATGGCGGTAAAGCGGGCTTCTATGGCCCGCTGGCAGCAATATAGATAGTCGAGCGAAAGGATTCCTGCAAACGGGATCGAACGGTATGAATCATCCATTACCGTTAAGACTAGCCCGCTTGCCGGCACGCCAGATCGACCAGATCAGCCAGATGCTGTTGAAGAAAGCGATCAGGAAGCCAATAAAGCCGAAAGCGGGTAGTCCAAAGATGCGCGGCCCGGCCGGCACGGTCATGACGATGCTGGAGCCGATGATCAGGCAGCCGGTGACGATGCCCAGGGTCAGGCGGCTGGCGGCACGGTCTATCTGCTCGCCGAAATGATCGAGCCGCTTCAGGTCCAGGTCTATTTTCAGCTTGCCGCGCCGGGCCGCCTTGACCAGGCGGGACATATCGCGCGGCACGCCACCCAGCAGGGTCAGGACTTCCCAGAGATTGCGGCGGCCCTTCCTGGCCAGCGCGCGCGGCGAATAGCGGCTCATCATGACCTGGCGCACAAAGGGCGTCAGGTGCGGCACCATCTGGAAATCGGGGTCGAGCTGGCGCCCCAGGCCTTCCAGGGTAATCAGCGCCTTGAACAGCAGGGTCAGATCGGCCGGCAAGGTAATCGCATGCTCGCGCATGATGCCGATGATGTCGTTGAGCAACTGGCCAAAACGAACATCCTTCAAAGCCAGGTTCTCGTAATTGAACATGAACTCGGCCAGGTCGGCGGCCAGCTTTTCCTCATCCACCGGCACATCGGCGGTCCAGTCCAGCAGCACGTTGAGGATGCCCCGTTCATCCCGCGAGGACAGCGCCGCCAGCAGATCCACGATCTCGTCGCGGCGCGGCGCCGGCAGGCGCCCCACCATACCGAAGTCGATAAAGGCAATGCGGTTGCCGGGCAGGTAGATCACATTGCCCGGGTGTGGATCGGCGTGGAAATAGCCGTCTATCAGGACCATCTTCAGCACCGCATCGGCGCCTCTTTGCGCCAATACCCGCCGGTCCAGCCCGGCCGGTTCCAGCAGTTCCAGCTCATTGCCGGGTACGCCGCCGATATAGGCCTGTACATTGACGATCTCATTGGTGTGCTCCCAGAAGATTTCCGGGATGACGATATTGGGATCGGCGGCGAAATTCTCGGCGAAGCGGCGATGGTGGTGGGCTTCCTGGGCCAGGTCCAGTTCGCGCCGCAAGGACTTGGCGAACTGTTCGACGATGCGGACAGGCTGGTATTGGCGGGCATCGGGAAACTCGAACTCCACCAGGCTGGCCAGGTGATGCAGTACCCGCAGATCGGCTTCGATCTTCGCCACGATATTCGGCCGCCGCACCTTGAGGATAATCAGCCTGCCGTCCGGTAGCGTGGCGCGGTGCACCTGGGCGATGGAGGCGGAACCGATGGGCACTTCGTCCAACTCGGTGAACAAGTCGCGTGGCGAGGCGCTCCAGACGCGGGTCAACTCCGCTTCCAGCTCTGAAAATGGCAGGGAAGGCACATTGGACTGCAGAATTTCGAACTCGGCGATCCATTCCGGCGGGAACACGTCCACCCGCGTCGCCATGACCTGGCCCAACTTGATAAAGGTCGGCCCCAGCGCCTCCAGCGCCCGCCTGGCCCGCACGGGTGCCTCCAGATCCAGGCGGACTTCGTCCTCTGGCAGATCCAGCGACTCGCCGGCGCGCTCGAAAGTGCGCTGCACATTCAAACGCCGAATCAGGTCGCCAAAGCCATGCCTGGTCAGCACGCCGATGATTTCGCGGATGCGCGGCAAGTCGCGCATCAGGCTGATGGTCTCTTTTAGCATGGTCGAAACTCGGAAAAGCGGCTCTTAAGGGTAGCGTAGATTGACACGGTGCCAACGGCGGAAATCCTTCGATCCAAGGGGTTCCCGCAAAAAATCCGTTCGTTTGGCGCCTAGTACAGGGCTACCTTTAGGTGATTGATTCAAGAAGCTAAAATTTTTCGAGGTTTCAGTGGTCATACGCGGCCTGGCAGTATCACAAAACGCCGCCAGGGATTGCGGCTTTACAGCCTCCCCTTATTGCTTTTAGAGTGCCGACCATGACGTTTACTTGCCGACACCTTCTTCTGCTGTTGCTGCTACCGCTAGTCCAACCAGCTTTCGCCGTCCCCAAGGAAAATCCGCCCACCGTCAGCCAGTCCGAGGATGCCAAGGCGCTGGCCGAGAATGAATCCGGTTCGCGCTTCGCCCAGGACATCATGCTGCAGGCTTTGGGCCTGATTGGCGTGACCTATCGCTGGGGCGGCGCCTCGCCGGAAAGTGGCCTGGATTGCAGCGGTTTTATTAAATATGTGTTCCAGCAGTCCATGAACATCGCCCTGCCCCACAATGCGTTCGCCATCAGCCGGCTGGGCGAAGATGTGGAGAAGGAAGCCCTCAAGCCGGGCGATCTGGTGTTCTTCAATACCCTGGGCCGCCGGTTTTCCCACGTGGGCATCTACCTGGGTGACGACCGCTTTATCCATTCGCCGTCAAAGGGTAGCAAGGTACAGGTGGTACGCCTGTCCGATGCCTATTGGGCCAAGCGCTTCACCGGTGCCCGGCGGGTAACGCAGGAAAGCGTGGCCGAGCGTACGCCGCAACTTTCGCAGCCGATGAGCGACGTGCGGGAAGTGAAGAGCAGCGGCAAGAAGTCGCGCAAGGGCGGCAAGGCACCCAAGAAGCAAGGAAAAAAGAAGGCGAAGAAGAAGAAACGCTAGGCTTTCGCCTGCTGTGCTGCCGGATGGAGCGGCGACCGGGGACACCGGTCGCCTTGTGGTGTGAACTACCTTATGCGGCAACCGCCGTGGTGTAGAACGCCAGCGGGCCGGTGCTGGTCAGCCCGATATTGAAGTGCTGGCCGCAGGTGGTGCCCTGCCCGGCCAACTCGGTGTTGCGCACGATCTCATGCAGCAACTCCAGTTCCTTGAATTCCTCGACCAGTTCGCCATCGCCATTGAGCAGAATCTCGATGCGTTCGCGATCGGGATGGCTGCCCACTACCTGGATGCGGCTTCCTTCACTCCACCACTGTAGTTGCACCGGCGGCGGTACGGGCACCGCCTGGCCTTCCAGCAGCGTGGCCAACGACTTGCCGTAATTAGCCAGATTCGCCGCCGCCTTGCCACGAATCGCATCGAGTTGCACACCGGCCATATCGGACGAAATGCCAAAAATGCGCGCCAAACCTTCGTCCAGCCGATTGTCCTTGAGCGCCACCATTTAATTACTTCTCCCTGGAAATAAACACTGCCGGCACGAGATGCCGGCCTAGTTATTCATCGAGTCGTTATAGACGGACTGATGATCTTTACCGATTGAATTTTTCAATCCTCCCTGGCCAGTCGACTGAGTTCGTAAAGCAGTTCGTGTGCTTCACGCGGCGTCATCTGGTCGGGATCCACCAACGCCAGCCGTTCGACAAGCGGGTTGGGTTCGAGTTCCGGTTCAACCGCCTGCGGTAAGGAAAAAAGATCTCCTTGCCCGCCCTGGGTGGCGCGCTGGTTTTCCAGTTCGGTCAGGTAGCGCTTGGCCTGGCGGATGGTATCGCGCGGTACGCCGGCCAATTGCGCCACCTGCAAGCCATAGCTCTGGCTGGCCGGACCTTCTTCCACGCTATGCAGAAAGACGATCTTGTCCTTGTGCTCGACCGCGTCCAGGTGCACGTTGGCCACCTGCGGGTAATCCAGCGCCAGGCGGGTCAGCTCGAAATAATGGGTGGCGAACAGCGTATAGCTGCGATTCTTCTCGATCAAGGCCCGGGCAATGGCCCAAGCCAGGGCAAGACCGTCGAAAGTCGAGGTGCCGCGTCCCACTTCATCCATCAATACCAGCGCATGGTCGCCGGCATTGTTGAGGATATTGGCGGTCTCGGTCATCTCCACCATAAAGGTGGAGCGGCCGCCGGCCAGATCGTCGCTGGCGCCGATACGGGTGAAGATGCGGTCCAGCCGGCCGATCACAGCCCGCTTGGCCGGTACGAAGCTGCCGATATGGGCCAGCAGCGCAATCAATGCCGCCTGGCGCATATAGGTCGACTTACCGCCCATGTTCGGACCGGTGATCAGCAGCAGCTTGCGGCCGGCATCGAATTTCAGGTCGTTGGCGATAAATGCTTCGCCGGAACCATCGCGCAATTGCTGCTCCACCACCGGATGGCGGCCCGCTTCGATCTGCAGGAGGGTCTCGTCGCGGAACTCGGGCGCCACCCAGCCCTGCACCAGGGCCCGATCCGCCAGCGCGGCCAGCACATCCAGCCCGGCCACCGCCTGGGCAAGCAGCTGCAGGCTGGCGACGAAGGGCGCCAAGCCGTCCAGCAGCCCTTCATACAACGCCTTCTCCAGCGCCAGGGATCGCTCCTGGGCGGACAAAGCCTTGTCCTCGAAAGCCTTCAGCTCAGGCGTGATATAGCGTTCCGCGTTTTTCAGGGTCTGGCGGCGGCGGTAGTCGTCCGGAATCTTGTGGCCATGGGAATTGCTGACCTCGATATAGAAACCGTGCACGCGATTGTATTCGACCTTGAGATTGGGAATACCGCTGCGCGTACGCTCGCTGGCTTCGAGGGCCAGCAGGAAATCACCGTGGTTGGTCTGCAGTGCCCGCAGCTCATCCAGCTCGGCATGGAAGCCTGCCCGTATCACGCCACCGTCGCGTATCACCACCGAGGGCTCATCCATCACCGCACGTTCCAGCAACTCGACGGCCTCGGCGGGCGGCTGCAATTGCTGCCCCAGCTCGGCCAGCAAGGCGTTCGCCGGCAACAAGGGCAGCAATTGCGGCAAGGCCAGCAGGCTGTCGCGCAGGCTGGAAAGATCGCGTGGGCGGGCCGAGCGCAGCGCCACCCGGGCGGCGATCCGCTCGATATCGTGGATGGCGCCCAGCCGTTCACGCAGCCCCTCCAGCCCGGCCGAATCGGCCAGGGCCCCGACCGCATCGCGTCGCCGGGCCACCTTGGCCTGGTTGCGCAGCGGATGGTGCAGCCAATGCCGCAACAGCCGGCTACCCATCGAGGTGGCACAGACATCCAGCAAGGAGAACAAGGTGGGCGAGGCTTCGCCGCGGATGGTTTCGGTCAGCTCCAGATTGCGCCGGGTCGCGCCATCCAGCGTCAGGTATTGCCCGACATGCTCCAGGATCAGGCCGGTGATATGCGGCAACGCGCCGCACTGGGTCTGGCGGGCATATTCCAGCAAGGCGCCGGCGCTGCCCACGGCCACGCCGGCCTCTTCGATACCGAAACCGCTGAGGTTTTGGGTCTGGAACTGGCGGGCCAGATTGCGGGCGGCGGTTTCGGCATCGAACTGCCAGCTGGCCACCCGCTTGACAGCATAGCCGCTGGCGGCCGGCAGCTCCAGGGCCAGATCGTCGGGCAGCAGCACCTCGGCCGGCTTGAGCCGCTCCAGCTCGGATGCCAAGGTCTCGGCGGCCGCTTCCATCAGGCGGAATTCGCCGGATGCCAGCGACAGCCAGGCCAGGCCCAGGCGCCCCTTGATGGCGTTCACCGCCAGCAGGATATTGTCGCGCTTGTCGTCGAGCAGGGCGGCATCGGTCAAGGTGCCGGGCGTGACGATACGCACCACCCGCCGTTCCACCGGCCCCTTGCTGGTGGCCGGATCGCCGAACTGCTCGCAGATGGCCACCGATTCGCCCAGTTTGACCAGCTTGGCCAGATACTGTTCGGCGGCGTGGAAGGGTACGCCAGCCATCTTGATCGGCATGCCGGCGGTCTGGCCACGCGTCGTCAGCGTGATATCCAGCAGGCGGGCAGCCTTGACCGCGTCGTCGAAAAACAGCTCGTAGAAGTCGCCCATGCGATAGAACATCAGCTTGTCGGGGTGCTGCGATTTCAGCCCCAGGTACTGCTGCATCATCGGCGTATGGGATACGGTGTTGTTTTTACTGGTCGATTTGTCCAATTGTCTTAAACCGTTCTAAAAGCTTATCGGAAAGAATCGGTAATTATCACATGCGCCCGCCGCTACGGCAGCCAGGCTGCGCATCGGGCCGACGGATATATTGCCCCCATCATCCGGAAGGTGGTTCCGGCAGCAAGCCCGGCCAAGCCCGCGCACCGCGCAACCGCCCCAATGCAGCTGGCGCTTGCAGGCATGAACGTCCGCCAGGGCGGTTGGACCGGCGATCCGCGCAGCGCGACTTCCCATCCCGCCCACTGGCCGTGAGCTGCGTCATGCTGAGACGGGTAATGTGGACGAGCGCGCGGGCCAGTTCCCTACAGGCAAGCGATGGCAGTTGTCGCCTGACTATAGTTTTAATGAATAGCCATAGGCCAATGTATAAATACGTCCGTCATACCATCCTTGGCACCAGTGGTTCGCGTAAATTTTCATATCGCTTACTAATACGTGGTGCTGCTCCCTATAAATGCCAATATTGCGATGCTGCCTTAGTAGCAAGCACCCTTGCCAATACCTGGGCTCCGCTGTCACCAATCTAGTTTCTGGTACTGACTAACGCAGGTGACGCGGGCTTTGCTGCCAAGTACCCTCAAAGCTTGCGCGTCGCTGTCTCCGATCCGGTTCGTGCCCAGATCAAGATAGCTGAGGCGGGTATTGCTGGCGAGGGCCTCTGCCAATGCCTGTGCGCCGCTGTCACCGATCTGGTTACTGCCCAAGCTGAGCGTAGTGAGGTATTTATTGCTGGCGAGCGCTTTTGCCAGGGCCTGCGCGCCGTCGTCACCGATCTTGTTATTGCCCAGATAGAGTGCGGCGAGGCAGGTATTACCAGCGATTACATCAGCCAGTGCCTGCGCTCCGATGTCGCCGATCTGATTCCAGCGCAGGTCAAGCTGAGTGAGGCAGGTATTGCAGGTAATCGCTTCGGCCAGTACCCGCGCGCTGCTGTCATCGATCTGGTTATCGCCTCGCATATCGGACAGATCAAGATTGGTCAGAGTGTAGTCATTCGCCCGCAATCGCCGGATCGCTTCACGCAGCTTTTGATTGCTGATGCCGGCAAGGCTGGCATTGGGTATCGTACCAGGCATTTTCACCCCCCCAACATTGCTTGCAATCAATCTTCCGCACTCCTTTGGTGGGCAATCAGATGACGGTTTGGAGCATCCATATTCTTGGCACTCAGCATGCACACTCACACAAAGAGTCCTTATGCGACTTCGGTGTCGAGCGCTGTAATCTTCATTATCATCAGGCTGTCCAACCCAGCTGTGGCAATTGCTGCATGACTGTGGATTTTTTCATTGCCTGGCAACACTCAATTGCAATTTCCGTATCACAACCGCTTCGCAATAGTTCCAATGGGCCATTGCCCGCAGGCCGTGTTGCCTGGAAGATCGCGCCCGATTCAAAATTTGTCCAATACGCAAAAAAACTAATTTGTCCAATACGCAAAAAAACTGAAGATCTCGGGTATCCACACGCATGAAAGTTAGCAAGATCGCAATGCAACTGATCACCAGCGGCTTGTTCGCCATGGCATTGGGCACGGCCCAAGCCGCCAATGTCTCCACCACGGTTTCCTACGATACCGCCGGTTTGGACCATACCAGTTGGCTGGTCCCAGCCACTGCCACAAGCACCGGCACGAACGAGACCTGGATCGACACCAAGGATCTCCCCCCCATCCCCGGCCCGGGCTATGATCTGCGTCATACCACTTATATGTCGATGGGTGCCTGGGCGAACGAGCGTAGCGAATTGTCCGCTTCGGTCCGGGATCTGCGTGCAGGCGGCATCGCCACCAGCAGCGCGAACTGGAGCGACAGCTTCGTCAACAACAGCGGCAACAGCCAGAACTACAAATTCAATCTATCGCTCCTGGGCATGACCGCCCACATGGGCGGCTGGACAGGCAACCTGGCGCGGCGCGACTACCAAGCCGGCTTCGTCGCGGATGTACTCGTCAACGGCGTGTCGGTATGGCGCTCAGCCCAGACTTTCAACTACCAGGCGGGTTTGGCTTCGGTCGTCAAATCGGGGTTCGATCTAGGCGATGCGGTCATCTACGCCGATGGCGATGAGCACAGGCCGGTGTTTTTCGCTCTGGATAGCTATGCTGGCCAAGTGGACCTGGGTACCTTCGCCACCGGCCAATCAGCCGATGTCAGCTACACGATCTCCTCTTTCGCTCGCTGGAGCGATCCGGAAGGCTGTTCTTATGAATGCGGCAGTATTGGCGTCAATATTTTCGACAATCGCGGTGCCATTGGCCAGCGCATCGTCTCGGCACCGGTACCCGAGCCGGAAAGCTACGCCATGCTGCTGGGCGGGCTGGGCCTGATCGGCGCCATCGCACGTCGTCGCATGGCTGCCGCGAAGTAAGCGATAAGCCCGGTCGAAAAACGCAAAACGCCACTCGCACGAGTGGCGTTTTGCGTCAATGAACCCTGTCTATCTATTTATGCGCTTGCAGCGTCTGCAGCAACTGGGCGAACACCTTGGGCGTGCCGGCCACCACGTTGCCGCTTTCCATATAACCGGTCTCGCCATCGAGGTCGGTGATCAGGCCGCCGGCTTCCTGCACCAGCAGGCTACCGGCCGCGATATCCCACGGTTGCAGGCCCAGTTCCCAGAAACCGTCGAAACGGCCGCAGGCGATATAGGCCAGATCCAGCGCCGCGGCACCGGGACGGCGCACGCCGGCCGACTTCTGGATCACGTCCTTCAGCATATGCACATACATATCGAGCTTGCCGAAGGTGGTATAGGGGAAGCCGGTACCGATCAGGCCATCGGCCATTTCCTTGGTCTTGGAAACACGGATACGACGGTCATTCAGGAATGCGCCGCCGCCGCGCGTGGCGGTGAACAGATCGTTATGGTTGGGGTCGTAGACCACGGCCTGGCTGATCTGGCCGCGATGTTCCAGCGCGATGGAAATACAGTACTGCGGTACGCCATGCAGGAAATTGGTGGTGCCATCGAGCGGATCGATGATCCAGGTATATTCGCTCTCCCCTTTGGCGCCGCCCTCTTCCGCTAGAATAGCGTGGCCCGGGTAGGCATCCAGCAGCGTCTGCACAATGGCGGCTTCGGCGGCACGGTCGACTTCGGTGACGAAGTTGTTGTGGTCCTTGGTCTCGATGCGCAGGTGATCGATATTGCTGGAAGCGCGCTGGATCAGCGAAGCGGCGCGGCGGGCTGCCTTGATGGCGGTGTTGAGCATCGGGTGCATGGATATTCCTTCGGCAACGATTGAGCTTCCTGCCGAGGAAGAATAGACGAAGCGAGCGACCGAGGGGTCGCGGCACACGATGCGGCAGGAAGCAAAGAACAATAGAAACGGCGTCGGTCGGAACCGGCGCCGTTGATTTTCACAAGATTTTACGCGAAGTCGGCCAATGAATAAACCTGAAATAAACTGTCTGCAGCGAGTCCGCGTCGTGCTCTCGCATACCAGCCTGCCGCGCAATATCGGCTCGGTGGCCCGCGCCATGAAAACCATGGGCCTGAGTCGCCTCTATCTGGTCAACCCCAAGCGCTTTCCGGACGACGAAGCGGTCACGCTGGCATCCGGCGCGCACGATATCCTCGACCAAGCCATCGTGGTCGGCACGCTGGAAGAAGCCTTGGCCGGCTGTACCCAGACCGTGGCCACCTGCCCCCGCGTGCACGAGCTGAGCGTACCCCGCCACAACCCGCGCCAGATCGCGCCCATCCTGATCGAGCGCACCCTGCTCGGCGAGGAGGTGGCCCTGGTGTTCGGTACCGAAATGTCCGGGCTCAGCAATGAAGAAGTGCGTAGCTGCAACCGGATGGTGACCATCCCCACCAATCCGGACTACTCCTCGCTCAATCTGGCGCAGGCCGTGCAGATCCTGGCATATGAGATGCGCTGCGCCGTGGACGACGATATCAGCCACCTGGAAGAGCGGCCGCAATTGGCCGCCCATGATGATATCGAGCGTTTCTATGTCCACCTGGAGCAGGCCTTGATCGGGCTGGAGTTCCTCGATCCCGACAACCCCAAGCGGCTGATGCCGCGCCTGCGCCGCATGTTTGGCCGGATCCAGCTGGAAAAGCTCGAAGTCGATATCTGGCGGGGAATATTGCGGGCAGTACAGGAGGGGCCGCGCGGGAAGCAGCCGCACGACTAGGCCGGTGAGGGAAGTTGCCGAGCGTCGCGATACGGTACGCCGCCATTCGCGGCCTTATCTCCGTTGGACAGCGCCGCGCAAGACTCCATGAGCGAATCACAAATTTTCCTGCGGATTTCGGAAGACTCTCCGCTCCATTCGATATCGAATTGACGTTTATCCACTCAAGCTCACTTGGCACGGATACACGACATGCTTAATCCTCCCAGCCCCACCGCCAGCCCTAGATATATTTCCAATCCGCCCACTGACCAGCCTTCAATACCAATCTGGAGCAAAATAGGTTCGCCGTCCTACCCGGCCTTTCTGTCTCCACCACGGGTCGCTCCTGTACTTGAGCATCTCGACGAGTATGTCGAAATTGAAAACTACGGCGAAAAGAATCTGGCAGCGCAAAGGCATGGCGTCAATGTCACCAAGAAGAAATTTATCGCTTCAGCCAGCGCTTGCGCCTTGGCAGCCATCATTACTCTTGGCGGCCCGCAGTTAATTCACCATGTAAAGGAGCATAAGACAGCCAGGGTGGCAACGTTTCTTTCGGGGCTCGTTTTATTATTCATCACCGGCTTTCTTTCCTTCCACTTCCTTTTGACGTGGCGCCAATGGAAGTTGAACACTGACCGTTTGGAATTCAAGAAAAGCATTTTCGAATCCAGGCAATTTTTTTACGGCGGCAATATACAGTAACCCGATATACCCGCGAGCATATCAAGCAACCGAAAGCCTGCTTTCAGTGCGGCAATCGTTCATAGGCACGGACATCCCGCCGCGCGCTCGACCACCAAGCGTGGTGACCAGGGTCGCTTCCGGAAGGCGCCCGATAAGCTAGCCATATTTCGACAGTTTACCTCTCGATTCGAAAGTGTTTTAGTGGCCATCGCTGTATATTAAATTACAGCGTTAGTTTTTAAAGAAAAATCCAAGACTACAGCCGAATCGCTTTTATTAAATTCCACCCTCAAGGTCTTTGCATGGTAAATATGCACCGCATAAGTGATTCAGCCAATGGACTGCCAGCTTCTGCTTTGCCTGAAGATCGAACCATTGGCAACCTAAATGGACAGCAAGTTACTCACTCACCGGCACTTCCATTAACCTTGATTCGCAACGATAACGCCAGCGCTGCAAAGCGTATATTTCGGGATTATTTTGGAAAGGTAGACGTACTAAAAATTACAATAAAAGGGGGCGGTCCAGACCGTCACTACAGCGCCACCATAAAGCAGCGCCGCTTTCTCTGGATAAAACTACCCGGCTGGGAAATTGCGGTAAAACGGATCAAACGCCCCCCCAACAAAACTGCTACTGGCTTGTTCTATAGTGCTTTGCGCAGAGTTTTTAATACAACCAATGCACATGAAATAGCCAAAGAATTCAACAACCTCGAAAAGAACGACCGCAGGATGGATGGGTTCATACTCGACCTAAAAAAATACATCGAAGACAAAAATTTATCAATAGCGCTAGATATTGCTAGTAAGAAAGCAGAACGAGACTTACATGACAGCACACATCACATAAAAGAGGAAGCTACGTCTTTACAGCAAACGCAGAAAGAGGATGAAATCAAGCTCATGGAGACATTGAAAAGTCACCTTGGCTATATTATTCGGAATATGGATAGACTAAGGCGCAAAATTCCAGCCACACACGGAGGCAATGATGCAATAATAAGAAAACTATTATACGACCAAGATGTAAATAAATTATGGTGCGCTCGGCAAAAGATCGAGGCTCATGAAATTTTGAGTAAAAAAACCCCTAGAAGGTAGCGTTAGTTTGCTCGGTGGCCCGTTGTAAGGTGCGCTCCCTCCGCTACTGGCTCCGGAAGTTACGCAGCAAAAGCGGCCCGCACACTTGGCGCTTCGCCTTATCCACTCAGCGGTCGCTCGCCAGCGCCAGAAATGGCTGTCCTATTTCGACAATTCAAACCTCTCTTCGAAAGCCAATGAATAAACTTCCGTAGCAAACTAACTTATAGGGATATTTTTATTTCACAAAGCCGCAGCAAGCATATAAATCCATTCTGCGCAATTCAGGCCCGAGAGCTTTTATATGTTCAATACCATACATACAAACAAGCGAGTAAATAGACTGGATTCACCCCCGCCTGACCAACCTAAGGTCGGCAAGCTTAATTCGTTCAAAATAATTGTACTAAGAGAAAGAAAAAGTGAAAGTGAACGGTTCGAGAATTGCGACGCTGTTGCGAACCATTTGGCATGCCAGGTCCGCCTTTCCCCTAGTGAAAACATCAAAATAAGTTTCAGAATTGGTAAGCCAACCTCAACCCGCTGCTACAAGGCAGTTATAACAAAGCGCCGCTTTCTTTGGATAAAATCACGCGAATGGAACATAAAGATAACAAGCAAAATCGTGGATGGCTTGGATGACGTAGCTGGCGTAAATGTCAGGAAAAAAAAGTCACTTGCCCGCCGGTTTTCCAGTGCTCTACGCAGATTTTTTTTCTCGACCAAAGCAAGTAGAATTGCCAAACAATTCACAGCGGACGAAAAGGAGGCCCCCAAGTCTATAACCAGAATAAAGGAGCAACTACAAAGAAATATAGACTCGCTACTATCAGATTACAACAATATTCTAGCGCAGTTGGCCCTGATGAGAACAACGTATAACAGCCAAAAAAACTTAATAAGCAAAGCAGACCGAAAAAAAATGGAGGAAACGTACAAGGAAAAAATAAATGAAGCTCAATCCCTGGAAAATCTGCGTAATCATATGAAATATTTTAACCATATCACATATCGCTTAAGAGAAAATCCAATCACCCGACATGCACTCAATGAGCACTTTAACGAAACAATAGCAGACTTATTAGGCAATCCGGATGTATTATTAGCCGATCCATTATTTTATGCATTAGCAGATCCAAATTTAAAACAGCTATGGATCAAGCGATGCTCAACCGCGAATGCGTAAAATTGCGCGTCAAAAAACTCAGCAAGAAGCACACCTATGCTTAAAAAATTGGCACAAAAATGAAGCACGATACATAGCCACCATCGGCAGCTATGTATCCACAGCCCATCCGCCAAGCCGACTAAAGCACAGCCGGCACAACCAACAACCCAGCCCGCAAGCCATTCTTGACCTTGCTGTTGGGAAAGACGATACGGGCGCCCTGCTCCGCCACCACGAAGCGCTCATCGCCGTCCTCGGCCAACACATAGCCAGGCGCCAGCTCGGTAAAATTCTCCACCGCGTCAGCGAGATGCAGTTTGAAGGCATCGGTTTGTTTGATCACTTCGCGGGCGACGCGGAACAGCTTCGGGTGCGCGGTCGAGACGGCATAATCGCGCTTTTCGCCACCTATCAGCCGTCGCAGTTCCGCTTCCAGCAAATCGAGATTGACCGCCTGGTTCTGCCCAAAAGGCCGGGCCTTGCCCAATTCCAGGGTAAAGCCATGGGCGCCGCAGTGTTGGCGGCTGAAATAGGAGAATGTCGGCGAGGGCTTCGATTGCAGCAGCACCGCCTCGATACCGCAAGCAGCCAACCTGGCAATTTCGGCCGGGTCGAACGCCTGATCGCCGGGATGAGGATAGATGGCGAACTTCTCTATTTGCGAACCACGGATGGCGGTGTGCAGATCGTAGTGCAATCTCCAGCGCGAACCGGACACCGCGAAGAAATCCTCTACCGCGCGTTCCAGCTCACGGGCCCGCACGGCGGCCGGACCGCTGCCGCTCTGTTCAGCCGGTTTGCCGAATAGACGATTCAAGTCGTCGTCCAGATAGCGCTTGTTGCTACGCAGGGCGGCCGGGTTGCCGAAGGCGAACAGAATGCGCGCCCGCGCCGGCAAGCTGCCGTCCAGTACGGCCTGCAACAACCGCGCCGCCAATTCGACCGGCGCGGTTTCGTTGCCATGGATGCCGCTGGAAAGACATAGATCGAAAGCGGCATCGGCCGGTTCGACTACCAGCAACCCTTCACCTGGCCGGCTGATCCGGGTGCCGTCGGGTAGGCTGTCCGGCCATGGCCAATCAGTCCGGGCGGCGAGCAGATGGGCGAGGTAGTTCATGCTGATCATGCCAGCTGGAAGGGATAGACCGAGCCCAATTGCAGGATCTGCGTCAGCTGGTCCAGGGCGGTCCGGCATTCGTCCAGCAAATGCGGGTCGGCCAGATCGGCAGCATCCAGACGGTCGCGATAGTGCTTGTTCACCCAGGCGTTCAAGGTGGCGAACAATTCCTCGCTCATCATCACCCCCTGGTTGACCGCCGCCAATTCGCGCGCCGACATCGCCACCCGCAGACGCAGGCAAGCAGGTCCGCCGCCGTTCTGCATGGATTGCTTGAGATCGAACACCCGTACTTCATCGATCGGCCCGCCACTGCCGGTCAAGCGATTGAGGTAGGCCCACACCGGTTCGATATGGCGGGATTCCTCGGGCACCACGATGATCTGCTTGCCGTCGGCCTTGCTCAGCAATTGGCTGTTGAACAGGTAGGACTTGACCGCCTGCTCGACGCTGACTTCCCGCTCAGGTACCTCGATGGCGACCAGTTGCGCACCCACGGCGGACAGCTTGCGTGCAATTTCCGCCAGCACCTCGGCCTGGTTCAGGAACGATTTTTCGTGATGGAACAATACATTAGCGTTGCCCACCGAGATCACATCGTTATGGAACACCCCCTTGTCGATGGTCTCGGGGTCCTGCTGGGCAAATACCACCGCCTCTTCCCGCAGGCCATGCAAGCGCGCGATGGCCTGGCTGGCTTCCAGGGTCTGGCGGGCCGGGAAGCGGCTGGGCTTGGGTGGCCGGCTATCGAAGGCGGACTGGCCATAGACAAAGAATTCCACGCCGGGGCTATCGTAGGCAGCGCAAAAACGGGTGTGATTGGCTGCGCCCTCGTCGCCGAAATGCATCTGCGCCGGCAAGGCCGGATGGTGGGCGAAACAGCCCTCATCGCGAAACATCGCTTGCAGGATACGGCCCGTCGTAGGGTGCTCGATGGCGCGATGAAACTTGTTATTCAGATTGGCCGGCGTGAAATGGATGCGGCCGTCGGCCGTGTCCGCGCCGGGGCTGACGGTGGCGGCGTTGGCGGTCCACATGGTGGAGGCCGAGGAACTGGCCGCCAGAATGGCCGGTGCTTCCTTGGCGGCGCGCGCGATCACTTGCGCGTCGCTGCCGCCGAAGCCCAGCTGCCGCAGGCTGGCCACGCTGGGACGTTCATGCGGCGCCAGTACGCCCTGCTTGAATCCTGCATCGTGCAGGGCCTTCATCTTGGCCAGCCCCTGCAGGGCCGCCAACCGTGGATTGGCGACGGCATTCTGGTTGCCGGTCGAAGCGACATTGCCGAAGCTGAGGCCGGCGTAGTTGTGCGTGGGGCCGACCAGACCGTCGAAATTGGCTTCAAAAGCTGTCATTGCATATTCCCCGAATAAAACACTTGTCATTCAAACCGCATGCCGACCGGCAGTTGCGCCGGAAGCGCCGCGGTGGGGGTTTCCAGACCGGCCACCGGATAGCTGCAATAGTCGGCGGCGTAATAGGCGCTGGCGCGATGATTGCCGCTGGCGCCCACGCCCCCGAAAGGTGCCGCGCTGGAGGCGCCGGTCAGCTGCTTGTTCCAGTTGACGATGCCCGCACGCGATTGCTCCCAGAAGCGCTCGTACAGGTCGGCGCGATCCGAGATCAGTCCCGCCGCCAAGCCATAGCGCGTGGCATTGGCCAGTTCGATGGCCTGGTCGAAACTGTCGTAGCGCTGCAGCTTGAGCAGCGGCCCGAAATCTTCCTCATCCGGCAGCTTGCCGATATCGCTGACATCCAGGATGCCGGGCGACAATAGCGCGGTGTTCGCTTCCAGCTGGCGCATTTCCAGCAAGGGCTTGGCGCCGCGGCCGAGCAGGTCGGACTGGGCCACCAGGAGGCGATGCGCGGCAGCCAGGGAAATCACCGAGCCCATGAACGGTTCTTCGGCATCGTCCCAGCGCCCCACCTTCAAACGCTGGCTGACGGCCACCAGCCGCTCCAGAAAGGCGTCGCCCGCCGCGCCACGCGGTACCAACAAGCGGCGGGCACAGGTGCAACGCTGGCCGGCCGAGATAAAGGCCGACTGTATCGTCTGGAAAACCGCCGCATCGAGGTTGGCGACATCCTGCACGATCAAGGGATTGTTGCCGCCCATCTCCAGCGCCAGGATCTTGTCGGGATGTCCGCCGAACTGCTTATGCAGCGCGTGACCGGTGGGCGAGGAGCCGGTGAAGAACAGCCCGTCCAGGCCCCAGTTGCCGGCCAGCGCCACGCCGGTTTCCTTGGCGCCTTGCAGCAGATTGAGTACACCCGCCGGCAAACCGGCTTGCTGCCACAGTTCAACGGTCTTTTGCGCTACCAGCGGCGCCAGCTCGGACGGCTTGAACAGCACGCAATTGCCGGCCAGCAAGGCGGGGACGATATGGCCATTGGGCAGGTGGCCAGGAAAATTGTAGGGGCCGAACACCGCCACCACGCCATGCGGCCGATGCCGCAGCACCGCCTGGGCATCGCCCATGGTGCTTTCCTTCTGACCGGTACGCTCGGCATAGGCCTTGACCGAAATATCGATCTTGCCGACCATGGTCTGCACCTCGGTCAGCGCTTCCCAGCGTGGCTTGCCGGTCTCCCGCCCGATGGCTTCGGCCAGGCCGGCCTTGTGTTCAGCCAATAGCTCGGCGAACCGGCGCACGATGGCTTCGCGCCCGGCGAAGCCCAGCTTACGCCAAGCCGGGAAAGCATCCCGCGCCGCCCGTACGGCGATATTGACCTGCTCGCCGTCGGCGCTGCGCCCCTGCCATACCGGATGCTGGCTGACCGGGTCGCGTGATTCGAATGCCTCGCCGTGGCCCGCATGCCATTCGCCGTTGATGAAATGGTGGCTCATATCTGTTTGCTCCTTGATGCTCGCGACCGCTTTCGGCGCGAATCAGTTCTTTGACGACAGCAGCACGGCCCGTACGCTGTCGCCGGGCGCGATGCCCAGCTTGGCGATCAGTGCCGGCGTCAGCGGCAGCCCCATGGGGGTCGGCTCGGTCTGGGCCAGGCAGACGCGGAAATCGTCCAGCCGGCGATTGGCCACCATCCATGTCCGTCCCTGCGTTTCATCTTCCGGTTTCGCCGTCAGCACCTGGCTATCGCGTACCGCCCGGATATCCGGCAAGGGGCACTCGATGGTAGGACCGGCATCGAAGATATCGACCGAATTGTTATAGCGAAAACCTTCGCCTTCCAGCATGACCAAGGCCGGCAAGGTGTTGTCGTGCACCTTGCCGATCACCGCGCGCGCTTCGTCGCTGAGGAAGGCGGTATAGACCGGATGCTGCGGCATCAATTCGGCGATAAAGGATTTCTGGCCGATGCCGGTCAGATAATCGGCTTCGGAGAAATCCATCTTGAAGAAATGCCGCCCCAGGCTTTCCCAGAAAGGCGAGCGGCCGTTCTCGTCCGACACGCCGCGCATTTCGGCGATCACCCGGCGATCAAAGCGCTCGGGGAATTCGGCCAGGAACAGGAAGCGGCTCTTGGACAACAGGCTGCCATTGCCATCGCGCCGCCATTCGGGATGCAGGAACAGCGAACACAGTTCGGCCGCGCCGGTCAGGTCGTTGTTCAGGAACAAGGTATCCAGCCGCCGGTACACGCCAATCTCGCGCGAGGTATGCACGGCGGTGCCGACGCGGTAGGTGTACCAGGGCTCGGTCAGCCCCACCGACCCTTCGATACCGCAGATCCCCACTACCTGGCCGGCCTGCTCGTCGTTCTCCAGCACAAACACAAAGCTGGAGTTGGCCGGATCGGGGGCGGCCGCTTGCGAGGCAACCGAAGCGGCGATGCGGCGGGTCAGCCGCTCCTCGTTGGCGGGTAGCGTGGTCACGCCCACGCCGCTATCACTGGCCAGCGTCATAAGCGCATCGAAATCGGTGGTACGGATGGAGCGAATCAACATGGGAGTCTGCCTATCAGATAAATCAGCGCACACCCTACAGCGGCGCAATACGGACCAGGTCGCCCACGCTCAGACCCAAGCGGTCCAGGACCTCGCGGGACAGGGTGATCCGTTCGCCATCGGCCGCGGCGGTCACCACCGTGGCGCGGAAGTCGTCCCGGCGGGTGGTAGCCAGCAGCCAGTCGCCCTGCCCGCCCTCGCCGGCGGCCACCTGTACCAATCGGCTTTGCGCAACGCTGCGAATGGCGCGGGTAGCGCAATGGAGGGTCGGACCGCCATCGAAGATATCGATGTAGTTCTCGGCCTCGAAACCTTCCCGGGTCAGCACCTCGTAGGGCACTTCCGAGTCGGGATTCACCTGCCCCATGGCCGCCTGGGCATCATCGGCAAGGAGCGGGACATACAAGGGGTGATGCGGCATCAGCTCGGCGATGAACTTGCGGCCGTTTACCCCGCAGTGGTATTCCACGTCCTGGTAGTCGATGCCGAAAAAGCGCCGGCCGACCGAATCCCAGAACGGGCTGCTGCCGTCCGGCCGGGTCACCCCCATCATCTCGGAGACGACCGAATCGGCAAAGCGCTCCGGCCATTGCGCGATAAACAAGAGCCGCGCCCGCGACTGCAGATCGCTCCAGCGGCTGAAGCGTAGCGCCGGCCGGACATGGAAGGAGGCCAGCAGGGTATTGCCGGTCAGGTCGTGGCAAAGGCTAAGGGCATGGATCTTGTTATGGATGCCCAGGCCGGGCGAGGCATGGATAAAGGTCTCGTTGCGATAGCTATAGAAGGGCTCGTTGAAGCCGGCCGAGGCAACGATGGCCGATACACCGACCAGTTCACCGCTGTCGGTATCTTCTTGCACGAAGAAATAGCTCTCTTCGCCATGGAAGCCGATATCGGCGGCCAAGGAATCGATGGACGATTGGATCTTGCCCGCCAGGGTGTCGCGACTCTCCGGCAGGGAGGTCACGCCCACCGGGCTTTCCCGGGCAAGCAATTCGACGCCGGGCAGATCCGACATCCGGCTGGAACGAAGCACGAACACTGTTTTCCTCCAGTGGCATTATTTTCGTGAGGCCCGTCACCCCGGCTTGCGCCGGCATGACGGAGGTGCGCGCAAGCGGCAGACTACTGCCCGATCACCGCCCGTACCGCCCGCTCGAAGCGGTTCAAGCCCTCGTCGATATCGGCATCGGGAATAATCAGGCTGGGCGCGAAACGGACCACGTCCGGACCGGCCTGCAACACCATCACGCCCTCGCGGGCGGCGGCGGTCATAAAGTCCTTCGCTTTGCCCTTGAACGGTTCCGCCAGTTCGGCGCCGATCAACAGGCCCATACCGCGCACGGTGGCGAATACACCGGTCTCGCTTGCCAAGGCCTGCAAACGGGCCACGATGCGCGCATGCTTGGCACGGATACCGGCCAGGGTCTCCGGGGTGTTGACCACGTCCAGCACCGCTTCGGCGACCGCGCAAGCCAAGGGGTTGCCGCCATAGGTCGAACCATGGGTGCCCACGCCGAAGTGGCTGGCGATATCGGCCGTAGTCAGCATGGCGCCGATGGGGAAGCCACCGCCCAGCGATTTCGCCGAAGTCAGGATATCGGGCGTGACGCCGTATTCCATATAGGCGAACAGGGAGCCGCTACGGCCCATGCCGGTCTGCACTTCATCCAATACCAGCAAGGCCTTGTGCTGGTCGCACAGCGCGCGCACGCCGCGCAGATAGGCCGCATCGGCCGGCAGCACGCCGCCCTCGCCCTGCACCGGTTCGATGATCACGGCGGCGGTCTTGTCGGAAATGGCCGCCTTGAGGGCGTCCAGATCGTTGTAGGGGATATGGCGGATCCCGGTCGGGCGCGGGCCGAAGCCATCCGAGTACTTGGGCTGGCCGCCGACCGTCACGGTGAAGAAGGTACGGCCGTGGAAAGAGTTGGTGGTAGCGATGATCTCGTACTTGTCCGCGCCACCGGTATCGATGGCGAATTTGCGGGCCAGCTTGAAAGCCGCTTCATTGGCTTCGGCGCCCGAATTGCAGAAGAACACCCGCTCGGCGAAGGTCGCATCGACCAGCTTGCGTGCCAGCCGCAGCGCCGGTTCATTGGTCAGCGAATTGGACACATGCCAGACCTTGCCGGCTTGCTCGGTCAAGGCCGCTACCAGGCCGGGGTGGGCATGGCCCAGCGCATTCACGGCGATACCGCCGGCCAGGTCGACATATTCGCGGCCGGCCTGGTCCCACAGGCGCGAACCCGCGCCGCGCACCGGGATATAGTCGGCCGGCGCGTAGTTGGGAACCATGACCTGGTCGAAATCGGCGCGAGTAACGGTCTGGGGCATGATGCAATCCTTTCAGTACGATGTTTGCTGGATATTCTAGGGATGTCGGCCGGACTTGGATTTCCGTATTGCGACATCTTTGTAGTGAGTTCGGGCGCGGCATGGCCACGCGAGTACCGCCCCGAAGCAGTCTCAATCGACGGCTTCGGTCCGTACCGTGCCGCGCTGGCGATCTTCGCGCGGGGTGATCTTGAAATGATTGCGGTAAGCACTGGAGAAATGCGGACCGCTGGAAAAACCGCAGCTGAGGCCGATCTGGATAATGGACTTCGAGGTCTGCCGCAGCATCTGGCGGGCCCGGTTCAGGCGCAGAGCCAGGTAATACTGGGATGGCACATGTTCGAGATGCTGCATGAACAGGCGCTCCAGCTGGCGTCGCGAGACGCAGACATGGCGGGCGATTTCGTCCGTGGTCAACGGCTCTTCCAGATTGGCTTCCATCAGGGTGACCGCCTGGACCAGCTTGGGTTGGTTGCTGCCAACCCGGTTCATCAGCGGAATGCGCTGGCGGTCGTCGCGGCCGCGTATCCGCTCCAGCAGCAGATTCTCCGCCACCGAGGCCGCCAGGTCGGCGCCATGGCGGCGGGCGGCCAGATGCAGCAACAGGTCGGCAACCGCCAGTCCCCCGCCGCAGGTAGCGCGATCGCGGTCCACCTCGAACAGGGCGGCGGAAACAATCACCTGCGGATAGCGCTCGGCAAAGGCTTCCTGCAGGGACCAGTGCAGGGTGGCCCGGCAGCCTTTAAGCAGGCCGGCGGCCGCCAGCCAGAATGGCCCGGCATGCCAGCCCCCCAGCAGACAGGGGCCGCGTCCCAGCTCCGCCAGCGCGGCCACGGTCGGGTCGCTGGTGGACAAGGCGCGCGGGAGTTCGCTGGCCGCCACGAACAGGATAGGCAGGGCCGCGGCCGGGTCCAGTACGCCATCCACCGCTTGCGTTCGGCCGTGGGCGCCCATGACGGCGGCGCCATCGGCCGACAGTAGCCGAACCTGGTAGCAGGTCCGCTCGGCCAGCCGGTTGAGCGCGACGACACAATCGAACAACAGGCCCAGCTCGCCCGGCGCGAAACCCGGCAGCAGCAGCACACCGATGACTTGGCCGGCAGGTTCGACGGGATCGAGCATGGCCAGCCCTAGACCGCGCCGTTCACTTCAAGCTACCCGACAGAAATTGCTTGAGCCGTTCGCTGGACGGCGTCACCAGCACCTGCTTGGGATCGCCCTGCTCTTCGATCACGCCCTTGTGCAGGAAGATCACATGATTGGACACCTCGCGGGCGAACGCCATTTCATGGGTGACCACCACCATGGTGCGGCCTTCTTCGGCCAGCGCCTTCATGACGCGCAAGACTTCGCCCACCAGCTCCGGATCCAGGGCCGAGGTGGGTTCGTCGAACAGCATCACTTCCGGCTCGACCGCCAGTGCGCGGGCAATGGCCACCCGCTGCTGCTGGCCGCCCGACATATGGGCCGGGTACTTGTCCTCGACGCCGCTCAGGCCGACCTTGTCCAGGTACTTGCGGGCCCGTTCGACCGCTTCGTGCTTGGCCACGCCCAAGACATTCACCGGTGCTTCGATGATGTTCTCCAGCACGGTCATATGCGCCCATAGATTGAAATGCTGAAACACCATGGCCAGCTTGGCCCGCATCATCTGCAGCTGGCGCTCGTCGCCGGACTTGTACATCCCGTCGCGCGCCTTGACCAGCTTCATTTCCTCGCCGGCCACGGTGATGGTGCCGGAGTGCGGCCGTTCCAGCATATTGATGCAACGCAGGAAGGTACTCTTGCCCGATCCCGATGAGCCGATAATGCTGATCACATCGCCGGCATGGGCAGTCAGCGATACGCCTTTCAATACCTCATGGCTGCCATAGCTCTTGTGCAGATTTTCGACTTGAAGCTTGATGCTCACGGTGTTCTCCGTAACAAATTGGGTTGCAACGCCGCGGCCTCGGGGCATGCGGCGGTAAGGTGTTCAGGCGCTGAGCAGATAGCCGCTGCGGAACGGCACCTTGCCGGCGATCTTGCACAGATCCATGCCGGCCGAGGCATAGCGCAGGATGCTGCGGGCGAACAGGACGCCGCTCACGCCAGCCCGCATGGTGGTCACGCTATCGGTAAAGGGGTCGATCAGATCGAGCACCGCCTCGCCGGCCGCCACCTGGTCGCCAGGCTGTTTGAGAAAGACGATCACGCCCGGCCGCTCGGCATGCAAGGTCTCCGCGCCGGCCAGGGGCGTGGCTTCGCAGCGGGCTACCGGCAGGGCCGGCGCGGTGCCGGCCAATACGCCGCGATGCCGCAGGAAAGCCAGCAGATTGTCCGCATCGCGTTCAGCCAGCGGGTGGTACACCTCGGTTTCGCCGCGCAATTCAACCGTTGCGGACAGGCAAGCCAAGGGAATGGGGAAACGTTCGCCGAAACGCTCAGCCAGTTGCCACCAGCAGCCGCTCATGGCTTCGTCGAAGGAATTGCCGCCGGACCCCTTGGCCAGCAGGACCGCTTGCGCGCCGAGATAGCGGCTGAGCGGTTCGGCCTGTTCCAGGTAGGGGGTTTCGGTATAGAGATGTAGAACGGCTTCGAAGTCGCAGTGCAGATCCAGCACCACGTCGGCATCGCAGGCCATGCTTACCAGGGTATGGCGTAGCGACTGCAGCTCGGTGGCCGGCTTCATCTCGGCCAGCGCCGCCAGCATGGCAGCGCGGATCACGCGCTTATTGCTTTCGGCGTCCGCGGTCAGCAGCTTGGCGACGGTATCGCCGATCAGGGTGGCGAAATCGGGATAGTGCCGATTGAAATTCTCGGCGCTGGCAAACTCGAAGCGGCCCAGATTGGCATGCATCAGGGTCTGGTCCAGGCCGATGGGATTGGCAACCGGCACCACCACCACTTCACCGCGAATTTCACCGCTGGCTTCCAGCGCCGCCAAGCGGCGCTTCAGATGATGCAGGACCAGCATGCCGGGCAACTCGTCGGCATGCAGGCTGGCTTGCAGATAGACCTTCTCGCCGCTGCCGGGCTGGCCGTAATGAAAGCTGAGCAACTCGCGCTGGGTGCCCAGGCTGGGCGACAGCAAGGGATGTCGACGAATTTGCATGGCTCAGGACTTTCGCGGTTGCAGATAGGCCAGCCAGCGCCGCTCCGCCAACCTGAACAAGCCGACCAGGCTGAAGGTCAGCACCAGGTAGATGATCCCGGCCGAGATAAAGGCTTCGAACGGCAGGTAATAATCGGAATAGATGCTGCGGGCCGCCCCGGTGATATCGGTGATGGCCGGCACCACGCTGGCCAGCGACGTGCCCTGCAACATCATGATCACCTCGTTGGAATAGGCCGGCAGGGTGCGGCGCAAGGCCGAAGGCAGCACGATGCGGCGCATCATCAGCCACTTGCCCATGCCCATGGCGCGGGCGGCCTCGATCTCGCCGTGGTTGGTATCGCGGATGGCCCCGGCCAGCATCTCGGTGGTATAGGCGCAGGTGTTCAGGGTGAACGCCAATACCGCGCAGAACATCGCGTCCTTGAACGGCTTGAGCGCGGCGACGGTATCCCAGTTGGCCTGCACGTACTCGATCTGGGCGATACCGTAATAGATCAGGTAGACCTGGATCAGCATGGGCGTGCCGCGCATCACATAGGTATAAAGCCATACCGGCGTAGACACCCATTTATTGCGCGAAACCCGCATGATGGCCATGGGAATGGACAGCAGGCCGCCTATCACCACGGAAAACACGGTCAGCTTCAGGCTGGTAACGATGCCCAGCCAGAACAGTTGCAAGGTGGCCGGCGTGAAAATGATATCGAACTGCATCAGAACTCTCCCCGCCGCACGCCCATCGAATACTTTCGGTCCAGCCGCTTCAGAATCATCAGCGATACGGTCGTGAACACCAGGTAGATCAGGCCGCAGAACAGGATAAACAGCATGGGCGCCAGCGGTGTGATGCCACGCCCGGCGGCCGAGGCCTGCTTGGCCAGCATGGTCATATCGGGCAAGCCAAGGATGGACACCAAGGCGGTGGACTTGATCAACACCAGCCAGTTATTGGTAAAGCTGGGCAGTGCCAGCCGTATCATCTGCGGCACGGTGATATGGAAGAAGACGCGCAGGCGGCTCATGCCGAAGGCGTAGCCCGCTTCCATCTGGCCCTTGGGAATGGCCATGATGGCGCCGCGAAAGGTCTCGGTCATATAGGCGCCATAGATGAAGCCTATGGTGAGCACGCCGGCCGCGAAGGGATTGATCTCGACATAGCTGTCGTTGCCCAGCGCTTCCAGGAATTTATTCAGCAGGATCTGCCCGCCGTAGAAGATCAGCAGCATCAGCACCAGGTCGGGAATACCCCGGATCACGGTGGAATAGACGCCCGCCAGGAACTGCAAGGGCCTGCTGGGTGAAAGTTTGGCGGTCGCGCCCAACAGGCCAAGCACGATCGCCACCAGCAAGGAACCCAGCGCCACTTCCAGGGTGAGCACCGATCCCTTGAGGATATTTATTACGTACTCTTCCATCTTCAATCTCTTTGCCGCTTGAATGCGCGGCTTTCAGGGTAGGTAACACGATTACCCTAGCCAGCATGGCCGGCCAGAACAAGCAAACGGCGCGATCGATGGATCGGATCGCGCCGCTCTATTCAGCATCCGCAATGGTGCAGAGCACGCCTGGAAATCAGCTGCCCCAGATTTCGAAAGTGAAATACTTGTCGTTGATCTTCTTCCAGGTGCCGTTGGTACGGATGGTCTTGATCGCCTTGTTCAGCGCATCGCGCAGATCGTTGTCGCTCTTGCGGATGGCGATGCCGGCGCCTTCACCGAAGTACTTCGGCTCGTTCAGGGTCGGGCCGACAAAGCCCCAGCCCTTGCCGTCCGGCGTCTTCAGGAAGCCGTCGGTGACTTCCACCACATCGGCCACGGTACCGTCGAGGCGGCCGGACTTGATATCCAGGTAAACCTGATCCTGCGCTTCGTAAGGAACGACAGCGGCGCCGGCTTTTTCCAGCTCGCCGCGCGCATATTTCTCTTGGGTGGAACCTTTCAGCACGCCAATCTTCTTACCCTTCAGGTCGGCGGGCAGCTTTTTGATCGTACCGGCCTCTTTCACCACGAGACGCGAAGGGGTGTTGTAGTACTTGGTGGTGAAGTCGACCGCTTTCTTGCGTTCTTCGGTAATGGACATCGAGGAGACGATGGCGTCGTATTTCTTGGCATTCAGGCCGGGGATCATCCCGTCCCAGGCTTGCTCGACAAACACGCACTTGGCTTTCAACTCGGCACAGAGCGCGTTGGCGATATCCACGTCAAAACCGGTTGGCTTGCCATCGGGCGTCTTGTAGGTGAAGGGCTTGTAGGTCGCGTCGATACCGACGCGGACTTCCTTCCATTCCTTGGCCGAAGCGGCCACGGACAGCGCCAGCGCGATAGCACCAAACAGCGCGGTTTTCTTCATTGCCTTACTCCTCGTTCTAGGATGAGTTTGGAACCCGGCGAAGCCGACAGCGGCTTCGGGAAACCGGTACCGACGGTGATTGTAAACCCGCCGTCCAATATCAGACATTGCCGGAATGCGACATCTTCGTACAGTGCCATTTCCACTCATTTCTCATTTGTGCAACGCAAAAAACACCATTTTCACTACCATTGGCGGCGTTTTGCGGCTGTTTTCAACCCCATGTCATAAATGTTCCGGCGCGGTGCCCACTAACGGACACCCACCATGCGCTATACATCAAACGCGGCTTGGGAGCGGGCCCTGCCTTGCCAGCCGGGAAAGCCCCTCCAAGACAGCACCAAAATGGTGCGCGGCGCACAAAAACCGCCTCGAATTGCCCTGCAATAGGGCGCCGCTATAACAAAGTGTCGCATCCCCTAATACTTGTAGCAGGCCCGTCGGCGCTACAATGCCGTCGCAATCGCCGCCGAGGCATTCGGGCCTCTATGCGGCACGCAAGGCGAAAGGGCACTCAAAAAGTGTCCATTCGTGCACGGATATGGTGTGTGGCGCCATGTCCGTTAGCCCAACAGGAGACACGTCAGATGCAAACCATCCACGCCAGCCTTATCGCCGACATTCAGCGCCATGCCGATGTGCGTGAGGCCGGACCGGTCAACCTCGCCAAGCTGATACATACCTACTACGCCGATACCGACGCGCACGATCTCGCTACCCGCGACGCGCAAGACTGGTACGGCGCAGCCTTGGCCCACCTCAAGCTGGCCGCCACCCGCAAGGGCGGCGAAGCGCTTGTACGCGTCTACAACCCCAGTTTCGACGATCACCGCTGGCAATCGAGCCACACCATCATCGAGCTGGTGAACGACGACAAGCCCTTCCTCGTCGATACCGTCAGCCTGGCATTGAACCGGCTGGGCTATGGCATCCACCTGATCATCCATCCGGTGCTGCCTATCGAACGCGACAAGGCCGGCAAGCTGGGCGAAATCGGCACGGGCCAGGCGGAATCGTGGATACATCTGGAAATAGACCGGGTCAGCGACAAAGCCAAGCTGGAAGAGATCAAGAGCGAGCTGCTGCGCGTGCTCGGCCAGCTCCAGGATTGCGTGGAAGACTTCACCGCCATGTCCCGGCAGATGGCCGCCGTGCGCGCCGAGTTGGGCAAGCTCAAGCCGACCGTGGACAAGGCGCAGTGGACCGAGGGCCTGGCCTACCTTGACTGGCTGCAGGACGACCACTTCATCTTCCTGGGCTATCGGGACTACGATCTGACCGATAGCAAGGAAGGCATCCAGCTGACCATCGTCAAGGGCTCCGGCCTGGGGCTGTTGCGTGGCGAAACCAAGGGCGCCCACTCCGCCAGCTTCGCCGCCCTGCCGGCCGAAATCCGCGCCCTCGCACGCGACAAGACCCCCCTGCTGCTGACCAAGACCAATTCCCGCTCCACCGTGCACCGCGGCGCCTACCTCGATTGCGTCGGCCTCAAGCGCTACGACGCCAAGGGCAATGTGGTGGGCGAGCGCCGTTTCCTGGGCCTTTATACCGCCAAGGCCTACAACACCCCGCCGCACCAGATCCCGGTGCTGCGCCGCAAGATCGACGCAGTCATGGCCGCCAGCCAGGTGATGGCCGGCAGCCACAAGGGCAAGACCCTGCTCAATGTGCTGGAGACCTATCCGCGCGACGAACTGCTGGAGATCAGCGAAGCGGCGCTGAGCGAAATCGCCGGCGGCATCGTCAACCTGCAGGAGCGCAACCAGGTCCGCGCCTTTATCCGCGAAGACCTGTATCGCCGCTATGTGTCGGCGCTGGTCTACCTGCCGCGCGATAACTACACCACCGATGTGCGCATCAAGATGCAGCAGTTGTTGGTGAATACCTTCAACGGCACCTCGGCCGAATTCAATGTGATGCTGTCCGACTCGCTGTTGGCACGCATCCACTTTATCGTCCGCACCACCGCCGGCTCCACCCTGCCCGACTACGATCCGCGCGAGATCGAGAACCAGATCGCCCAGGCCGCCCGCCGCTGGACCGACGACCTGCAACTGAACCTGGCCGCCCACGCCGGCGAAGAACGCGGCATGGCGCTGTACACCAAGTACGCCAAGGCCTTTGCCGCCGCTTACTACGCCGACTACGACGCCCGCACCGCCGTGTCGGACATCGATCGGATCGAGCAGGCACTCGAATCGCAGCGCCTGACCATGAAGCTGATGGATGCCAGCCTGGCCGACCCGCTGCAGCACCGTTTCAAGATCTTCCGGCAAGATCCCATCGCCCTGTCCGATAGCCTGCCCGTCCTGGAAAACATGGGTGTCCGGGTCATCGAAGAGCAGCCGTATTCGCTGAAATTCAGCGACGGCAACCGCGCCTGGGTGACCGATATCGCCGTACGCCTGCAGCAAGCCGGCCTGCTGGATGACGAAATCCGCCGTGGCGCCTTCCAGGACGGCTTTGCCGCCACCTTCGAAGGCCATGCCGAGAATGACCGCTTCAACAAGCTGATCCTGCTGGCCGGCCTGCATTGGCGCGAGGTCGTGCTGCTGCGCGCCTATGCCAAGTACCTCAAGCAGATCGGCCTGAACTACAGCCTCGACCATATCGCCGACCGGCTGGCCCATTTCCGCGAGATCGCCCGCGACCTGGTCGATCTGTTCCTGATCCAGCAAGATCCGAAGCAAAAGCAGATCAAGCAGGCCGATGCCCTGGCGACCAAGATCAAGGAAGCCTTGGCGCAGGTGCCCAGCATCGACGACGAGCGCATCCTGTCGGGCTTCTTCCACACCATCTCGGCCACGCTGCGGACCAACTTCTTCCAGCCCGGCCCCGATGGTCAAGCCAAGGACTATGTCAGCTTCAAGTTCGAAAGCGGCAAGATCCCGAACATGCCGCAGCCGGTGCCGCTGTATGAGATCTTCGTCTACTCGCCGCGCGTGGAAGGCATCCACCTGCGCTTCGGCAAGGTCGCCCGTGGCGGCCTGCGCTGGTCCGACCGCAAGGAAGACTTCCGCACCGAAGTGCTGGGCCTGGTCAAGGCGCAGCAAGTGAAGAACACCGTGATCGTGCCGGTCGGCTCCAAGGGCGGTTTCGTGCTCAAGCAGGCGCCGACCGAGCGCGAGGCCTACCAGGCGGAAGGCATCGCCTGCTACAAGACCTTTATCCGCGGCCTGCTGGACCTGACCGACAACCTGGTCGAGGGCAAGGTGGTACCGCCCAAGCTGGTCCATCGCCGCGATGCCGACGATCCCTATCTGGTGGTGGCCGCCGACAAGGGCACCGCGACCTTCTCCGACATTGCCAATGGCGTGTCGCAGGAATACGGCTTCTGGCTGGACGACGCCTTCGCCTCGGGCGGATCGGTCGGCTATGACCACAAGAAGATGGGCATCACCGCCAAGGGCGCCTGGGAGTCGGTCAAGCGCCATTTCCGGGAAATGGGCCACAACACCCAGACCCAGCCCTTTACCGTGGTCGGCATCGGCGACCTGATGGGCGACGTGTTCGGCAACGGCATGCTGCTGAGCGAGCAGATCAAGCTGGTGGCGGCGTTCAACCACCTGCATATCTTCCTCGACCCCAACCCGGATACCGCCAAGAGCTTTGCCGAACGGCAACGCATGTTCGCCCTGCCCCGCTCCAGCTGGGAAGACTACGACAAGAAAACCTTGTCCAAGGGCGGCGGCATCTATCCGCGCAGCGCCAAGTCCATTCCGCTGTCGCCGGAAATGCGCAAGGTGCTGGATGTCAGCGACGAGGCCATGGCGCCGAACGACCTGATCCGCGCCATCCTCAAGGCCCCGGTGGACCTGCTGTACAACGGCGGCATCGGCACCTACTTCAAGGCCAGCACCCAAAGCCACGCCGAGGCCAGCGACCGCAGCAACGATGCGCTACGCATCGACGGCCGTGAAATCCGCGCCAAGGTGATCGGCGAAGGCGGCAATCTCGGCTTTACCCAGCTAGGCCGGGTCGAGTACGCCATGCATGGCGGCCATATCTGCACCGATGCCATCGACAACTCGGCCGGCGTGGATTGCTCCGACCATGAGGTGAACATCAAGATCCTGTTCGGCCGACTGGTGCAGAGCGGCGATATGACGCTCAAGCAGCGCAACACCATCCTGGCCGAAATGACCGACAACGTCGGCGACCTGGTACTGCGCGACAACTACCTGCAGACCGCCGCCATCAGCCTGGAATTGCAGCAGTCCAAGTCGCTGTTGTCGGTACACAGCCGCTTTATGCAAAGCCTGGAAAAAGCCAGCCGCCTGAGCCGCCGCATCGAATACCTGCCGAACGACACGCAGTTGGGCGACCGGCAAGCGGCCGGCCTGGGCCTGACCAGCCCCGAACTGGCTGTCCTGCTGGCCTACGCCAAGCTGGGCCTGTACGACCAGCTGTTGGCCTCGCCGCTGCCCGGCATGCCGGAATGGGACGAACTGCTGGGCGCTTACTTCCCGGTCAAGATGAGCACCAAGTTCAAGGCGCAATTGCCCAGCCATCCGCTGCGCCGCGAAATCGTCGCTACGGTGCTGACGAACGAGTGCGTCAACCGCATGGGTATCAGCTTTGTGTTCCGCGTCGCCGAGGAAACCAATGCCAGCCCTGCCGATATCGTGCACGCCTGGAGCCTGGCTTCGCGGCTGGTCCAGGCCGACAAGCTCTGGTCCGAGCTGGAAGCCCTCGACAACAAGGTGCCGACCCATACGCAATACACCTTGATGCTGGAAGTGCGTAAGCAGTTGGAACGCGTGGCCCGTTGGGTCCTGAACGTGCAGCTGACCGAAACCGATGCGGCGGCCCGCCTGGCCCAGCTGACCGACGAAATTCCGTCGCTGCTGCCCAAGCTGGACAAATGGCTGGCCGACAAGCCCACCTTCGCCCGCGAGCGCGAGCGCCTGGCCGGTGCCGGCGTCAAGCCGGAACTGTCCGCCCGCGTGGTCAACCTGGACGCCCTGCTGGCCTTGCTGGACATCGCCCGCCTGGCCCGCACCAGCAAAACCTCGGTGGAAGACGTCGCGCAGGTCTACTTCAAGCTGGAAGGCGCCCTGCAGCTGGATTGGCTGCGTGGCATGGTGGACGGCCTGCCGCGCGACAACCGCTGGCAAACGCTGGCCCGCATGGCCTTCCGCGACGAGCTGTACCGCGAGCATGCCCACCTTACCGCCCGGGTACTGCAGGAAAGCGGCAGTATCGCCAAGAAGGTGGACAGCTGGCTGAAGTCGCGCGAGACCGCGCTTGAGCATTGCGGCCGCATGTTCGAGGAGCTACGCGTGGCCACGCCCGACCTGGCCATGATCTCGGCCGCCATGCGCGAGATCCGCAACCGATTGGCGGCTTAATCCTGCCGGCATGCCCTTCGCGGGGCATGCCGCTCGAAGCGCCTTGATGGCCGGCATCGTTGATGCCGGCCATTTTGTTTTTAACCGCGATTGCAGGGATATTCGAAAGACCGGACAAGTAAAAAGGGCAGGCTCACGGTCAGGGATTGGGACTAGCCTGTCCCTCGCCATTCCAAAATACCCTGAAAGAATCGCCGTGATAAATCCAATTCCATACGCCCCAGCCGATATCACCCGCGCTGCCGGCAACCAGGTGCCCCCCGCGTCTTTCGTACGCGAGCTGAATATCGACGGAATGCTTGAACGATTGCTGACCAACGATGCAAGCTTCACACGAATTGAAGTGGATGTCCGTGCGTTAGCTACAAATCCTGTAATCGTCGAAACCGATGTCATCAAGCTGGCTCAGGCGCTAGGCAAGAACCGCTACCTGACCGAACTTCATCTAAGAGCCAACAATATCGGCGATATCGGTGCAAAAGCCCTGGCACAGGCGCTTGAACAGAACAGCAGCCTTCGCATGCTCGACCTGCAATACAACCAGATCAGCAAGGCCGGTGTGCGAGATCTGGCCTTGGCGCTTACTCGGAACAATACTTTGTCCGCACTCTATCTAAGCGCCAATCAGTTAGGCCAAGCGGGGGCGCGCGACTTGGCCAATGCACTCGCGCGGCAGGATAGCCTCACCTGTATCTGCCTTAGCGACACCGCGATCAACAGCCACGACCTGGCGGCATTGGCCAAGGCACTCAAGCTCAACAAACGTCTAGCCCACCTGCATTTAAGTTTGAATCCGCTAGGTTCGCAAAACGCGCATGTGTTGGCTGATGCGCTTGAGCACAACGCCAGCCTGTCCGAGCTCAATCTATACGGCACGGAGCTCTGTGCACAAGGCGTGCAGACGCTGGCGAGGGGATTGAAGTGGAACATCGGCCTGAGAAGGCTGGATCTTGGACACAACCCGATCGGAGATACCGCCGCTGCGGACTTGGCCGACGTGCTACGGAGCAACAAACACCTGACCATGCTGAGCTTGTGGGACTGCGGACTTGGCGAACCCACCGCGTCTGCCTTGGCCAGCGCTTTAACGCATAACACCAGCTTGACCACACTCAACCTGGGCCAAAACAAACTTGGCGATTCCGCTGCCCGGATGCTTGCCGACGCATTGCGGCAAAACAGCAGCTTGACCGACCTTAATCTGCGCAACTGCTCGATTAGCGAAACAGGCTGGCAGGCTTTGACCGACGCCCAGCGGGAAAATACCCGGCTGACCTTGCTGGGAGCCACTATCATGCCTTCGTTTTCAGCTTGGACGCCGCCATCGAGACCTCACTACGGCGCTACCGGCCAACAGCCGGCAACCCAGCGCAGGGTATCAGGCGGGCAGTTGGCTTGATCAGTGTGCTGTATAGCTGTCGTTGCTTTCCTTCAAACACAAATCAAGCGCGGCCAACGTCGCATCATTGTCCACCGAGCCTTGGATAACTTGGTCAAGCGCGGTTTGGATGAGACTTCGCTCCTCGGCATTGATGCCCAAGCATGACGCCTGCCGAAACTGCTCCTTGGCCAGCTGATACTCTCCCTCGGCGGTAAATTGCTGCTCACGCTCTCCAACCGGGTAGCCTCGCCTTGGGGCGATACGCGAGGTACGGCGGTAGGCCGCTGGACAAGCTGGTCAAGCGCGGCTTGGATGAGGCTTCGCTTTTTAGCCTTGCCGCTCAAGCGTAGCGCCTCCCGAAAATGCTCCTCGGCTAATTTGCACTTGCCCCTGACGGCAAATTGCTGGCCGCTCTGGTACAGGGATTGAGATTTGGTGTGCGCGGCAAGATGAACGCGCTGTAACAGGGTCTTGCATTCGGCGTGTGCGGCTTGATAGGCGCGCTGGAACTCGGTTTTAGATTCGGTGTGCGCTGCTTGACGGTTACGCACCAACGAGGCGTCGATGGCGGTGCGTACCTTGAACCCGACCTTGCTTCCGCTCAGGCCAAGCGTGGTCAGGCTGGTATTCCGCTCCAGCGCACCGGCCAGTGCCTCGGCGCCTCGGTCACCAATCTGGTTGTAGCCCAGGTTGAGCGTGGCCAGGCTGGTGTTCTGCGCCAGCGCATCCACCAGCGCCCCCATACTGCTGTCGTCGATTTTCCTGTCGTTCAGGTGAAGCCATGCCAGTGTCCGGTCATTGTTCGCCAAGCGTTCAATAGCTTGGCGAACATCCCGATCGCTAGCGCCCTCCGTCTGGGGAGCCCAGTCCGGGGGTGATACGCGAGGTACGGTGGTAAGCACAGGCAGCATGATTCCCTCTCATTTATGTAGAACACGAACGTGGCTTGCTCGGCAAACACATCGAGGGAAAAGGCTGTCCGCGCTTGGTATAGCGCGCCTTACGGGAAGACCGCTCGCTTGTTGCTTTACGAACGTTTGGTTTGGCGGAGAGAAATCCACCATGGGCCGGGAAGGGGCGTAACCGGCTGGCGGTAGGCAATCCAGCACTTCAGGCATCAGCGATGTCGGCCGTTTTACTTTTTGCTTGGCTCGGCTGGCTTTTTACGAAAGCCCAGGGAAGTTCAAGGGGCTCAGGCTCTTGGTTAGCCATGGGGACCAGCCGGTCCCTTACCATGCCAAGATCCCTGGAGAAATCGCAGTGATGATCCCTGTTTCAAACCTATCCGCCCATCCTGCCCGTGCAATCGGCAACCAAGGGGACCGCGCGGGTCATATCGACTCGGAGATTGAACGTGTGCAGGCCAACGATGCGAACCAGACCCAGCTTCTATTGAACGGCTTCCAGCGTGCTCGGGAGTTTGGCGAAGTCCCTGCAATCGCCGGAGGCCAGGCAATCGAAGAAAGCGACGTAAACCGGCTAGCTCGGGCACTAGGCCAAAGCCGCTACCTGACGGATCTTCAACTACGGGGCAACAATATCGGCGATATTGGCGCGAGCGTCCTGGCCGAGGCGCTTAGGGAAAATCGCAGTCTTCGCACGCTAGACCTTCATTTCAATCTGATCGGCAGATCCGGTGCGCGCGATCTGGCCTCGGCGCTTACCCACAACAATAGCCTCTCCACGCTCAGTCTCAGCGCCAATCGATTGCGCGCATCGGATGCCGTGGAACTGGCCGACGCACTCGCGCCTAACGATGGCCTCGCCTCGCTCCACCTGAGCAGTAATGCGCTCGACTGCCACGACCTGGCGGCGTTGGCCAAGGCACTCAAGCACAACAATCGCCTGACCCACCTCAATGTCTGGGGTAATCCGCTAGGTTCTCAAAACGCGCATGTGCTTGCCGATGCACTGATACACAACACCAGCCTGGCCGAGCTCAACCTATATCGTACCGGGCTCTGCGCAATTGGCGTAAAGACGCTGGCGGTCGGACTGAAGCAGAACATCGGCCTCAGAGAACTCGACCTGGGCGACAACCCGATCGGTGATACCGCCGCTTCGGATTTGGCCGAGGTGCTACTGAGCAACAAACACCTGACCATGCTGAGCTTGTGCAACTGTGGACTCGGTGAAACCACCGCGCGTGCCCTGGCAAGCGCCCTATCGCTTAACACCAGCCTGACCACCCTGAACTTGGGACAAAACAAGCTTGGCAGTGCCGCCATCCTGGTGCTTGCAGAAGCATTGCGACACAACAGCAGCTTGACCGAAATCGAGTTGACCGAATGCCCGACGGACGACACGGGCAAGCAGGCCCTGTGCGACGCGCTGCGGCAAAATACCAGCCTGACGTCGCTGGGTCGGCTGCACGACGCCGACTACGTGCAAAACCCTAGCACCCTGGACCTCGCCATTCAGACTGCGCTTCGTCGCAACCGGCTAGCTGCAGGTAATCAAGCGCGGGACGTTTAACCCGTACTAATCACCGTGTGCCATTTACCCTGCTGATGGCGGAATCCGGCCGCGACTGCACGCCAGCGCATCGACCAGCGCTTACGCATCGCTGCCGTCGATTTCCTTTAGGCACAGATCAAGCGCTGTCAGCACCGCATCATTGTCCGCCAAGCCTTGTATGGCTTGGTCAAGCGCGGTTTGGATAAGACTTCGCTCCCCGGTATCGATGCCCAAGCGTAGCGCCTGCCGGAACTGGTCCCCGGCCAGCTGGTACTCGCCCTCGGCGGCAAATTGCTGGCCGCGCTGGAACAGGGTTTGAGATCGGGTTCGCACGGCTTCGAGGTTGCGTGCCAATGCGGCGTGGATGGCGGTGCGTTCGCGGACCGCGACCTTGCTTCCGCTCAGGCCGAGCGTGGTCAAGCTGGAATTCTGCTCCAGCGCCTGGACCAGCGCCCGCGCACCAAGGGCGAAGTTCCTGTTTTTGCTCAGGTCGAGCGAGGTCAGGCTAATATTCTGCTCCAACGCATTGGCCAGTGCCTGCACACCTCTGCTGCCGATCCGGTTGCCGTTCAAGTCGAGCGCGGTCAGGCTGCGATGCTGTGCCAGCGCCCCGGCCAATGCCTCGGCGCCAGGGTCGCCGATCTGGTTGCAGCTCAGGTTGAGCATGGTCAGGCTGGTATTCCGCGCCAACGCATCGACCAGCACCTGCACATCGCTGTCGCCGATTTTCTTGTCGTTAAGGTGAAGCTTGGCCAACGTCAGGTCTTTGTCCGCCAAGCGCTGAATAGCTTGGTGGACATCTGGGTCGCTAACGCTCTCCAACTGGGTAGCCCCGTCTGGGGGCGATACGCGAGGTACGGCGGTAGGCCGCTGGACAAGCTGGTCAAGCGCGGCCTGGATGAGGCTTCGCTTTTTAGCCTTGCCGCTCAAGCGTAGCGCCTGCCGAAACTGCTCCTCGGCCAATTTGTACTCGCCCCTGGCGGCCAATTGCTGGCCGCTCTGGAGCAGGGTTTGAGATTCGGAGTGCGTGGATTGATGAACGCGCTTTAACAGGGTCTGGAATTCGGCGTGTGCGGCTTGATGGGCGCGCTGGAATTGGGTTTGAGATTCGGTGTGCGCGGATTGATGGTTACGCACCAACGCGGCGTGGATGGTGGCGCGTTCGCGAACCCCGACCTTGCTTCCGCTCAGGCCGAGCGTGGTCAGGCTGGTATTCCGTTCCAGCGCATGGACCAGCGCCTGCGTACCAAAGGCGAGGCTCTTGTTTCTGCTCAGGTCGAGCGAGGTGAGACTGATATTCCGCTCCAGCGCACCCGCCAGAGCCTGCGCACCGCTGGCGCCAATCTGGTTGTCGTTCAGGTCCAGCTCGGTCAGGATACGATTCCGGGCGAGTACGCTGGCCAATGCCTCGGCGCCACAGTCGCCGATCCGGTTGTAGCCCAGGTTGAGCATGGTCAGGCTTGTGTTCTGCGCCAGTGCATCGACCAGCACCCGCACACCGCTGTCATCGACTTTCCTGTCGTTCAGGTGAAGCCATACCAGCGTCCGGTCATTGTTCGCCAAGCGTGCAATAGCTTGGCGGACATCCGGATCGCTATCGCTCTCCGCCTGGGGAGCCCAGTCCGGGGGCGATACGCGAGGTACGGCGTTAAGCACAGGCAACATGGATTCCCTCTCCTTTTTGTGGGGACACGAGCGTGGCTTGCTCGGCAAACACATCGAGGGGAAAGGCTGCCGGCGCTTTGCAAAGCGCGCCTTACGAGAATACCGCTCGCCTGTTGCTTCACGAACCTTGGTCATCGACCCATTGCCCCGCACGGCGCTTCCGCCTCAAAACGGCCACCATCAACGATGTCGGCCGTTTTTTACTGCTAAACTCGTTGCAAAACGAAGCTGGCGTGTGCACCGCATGGAAAAGACCATCAATATCCTGATTGCCGACGACTACCACCAGATGAGGCTGGCGGTTCAGCACGTGCTGTCCAATATGGAGTTGCACAATCTGCACCAGGCCAGCCAGGGTCTGGAAGCACGGCATATCCTGGAGTCGGTGCCGATTTCCCTGATCATCGCCGACTGGAACATGCCCGGCATGAGCGGCTATGAGCTGTTGTGCTGGTGCCGCAACGATCCGCATTATCGCAACGTGCCGTTTATCCTGCTGACGGCGGAATCCGGCCGCGACTCCCTGGCCCAGGCGATCGCCGCCGGCGTCAGCGACTATCTGGTCAAGCCGTTTACCGCGGCCACTCTGCGCTCGCGCATCGTCAAGCTGATCGGCGGCCAGGCCGAGCAGAAGCCCCTGCCCCCGCCCAGCCTTCCGCGCGTGTCGGATACCCCGCTGCTAGGTATCGATGCGCCCAGCGAAGAGCGCTTGTCGCGCGCTTCGGTGCTGGTGGTGGACGATGTGGCCACCAATATCGAAGTCATCGCCGGCATCCTGAAAAGCGAATACGCCATCAAGGTGGCCATCAGCGGCCGCAAGGCGCTGGAAATCGCCAACGGCAGCACCCCGCCCGATTTGATCCTGCTGGACGTGATGATGCCGGAAATGGACGGCAACGAAGTGTGCCGCCAGCTCAAGTCCCAGCCAGCCACCCGCGATATTCCGGTGATCTTTTTAACCGCGCGCGACCAGGTCGACGACGTGGTGGATGGCCTTGCCCTGGGCGCGGTGGACTACGTGGTCAAACCGGCCCAACCCGCCATCCTCAAGGCGCGCATCCGCACCCACCTACGCCTCAGCCAGGCACGCCGAGACCTGCTGCGCCAGAATGCGGCGCTGGCGGACAATGCCCGCCTGCGTGAAGACATCGAGCGTATCACCCACCATGACCTGAAGAACCCGATCAGCGCGATAAGCCATACCGCCGAACTCCTGCTGCTGGAAAGCGACTGGCCGGACACGCAGCGCGAGCGCTTGCAGTTACTGGACGGCGCCGCCCGCCAGGCCCTGGACCTGGTCACCCTTTCGCTGACCCTGTACAAGATCGAACAGGGCCAGTTCCGGCTGGAAAGCGCGCGCATCAACCTGGGCAGACTATTGGAAACCGTGGTGCAGGAAATCAAGGTCCAGTTCGCCTGGAAGCCGGTCGAGATCCGCCTCGACATTCCGGTGGCGCAATCCGCGCTGGGTGAGAACGCCTTGTGCCGCTCGGTGTTCGCCAATCTGCTGAAAAACGCCGTGGAGGCCTCGCCGGACGAGACCGAAGTGCATGTCCAGCTACTCCGTGCCGGTGGCGAATGTACGATCACCCTTCGCAACCACGGCGTGGTGCCACTCCTTATCCGCGAGCACTTCTTCGACAAGTATGTGAGCCATGGCAAGTCGGACGGAACCGGCCTGGGCAGCTATTCGGCCAAGCTGTTGACCGAAGCACAAGGTGGCCGCATCAGCCTGGCCTGCGACGACGATGCGGCGCAGACCTGCCTGACCGTTTACCTTCCGGCCGCGGACTAGGGCATGCCGCAATCCGTCCGACTCTATCTGCTGCGCAGTCTTGTCGTTACCGGCGTGTTCTGGCTGGCCGCGCAACTGGGCTTCGCCTTCGCCCACCAGGGTTATCTGACGCCGGTCTGGCCGCCGGCCGCGGTAGCCGCAGCGGTCGCGCTGCTGTACGGCCCGCGCTATCTGGTGTGGATCGCGCTGTATGTCTTCTACGACTTCGTCGCGGTCGATTTCACCCAAACCAGCCGCTACCTCAAGGGCCTGACCGAACCTACCGCCATGCTGCTGTCGGCCATTGCCCTGGCCCATGCCGCCCGTCATTGGCAGCTGGACCTCAGCTTGACGCGGGTCCGCGACAATCTCTTGCTGATGGGGCTCGCGCTGTTCTACGCCGCCATGAACGCCGCCCTGACCACGGTGGGCTACTGCGGATTCGCGCGGTCCGTTCGCTGTGTACAGGATGGCTGGTTGGTGCATTGGGCACAGGCGGGCATCGGCGACCTGTTCGGCCTGTGGATCTGCCTGCCCGCGCTGATTTCCTGGGGTTTGCGCCTGGACAGCGCCAGCAGGGCCCGCTTGCCCATGCCCGAGCGCTATCGGCCCATTCCCTTTCGCTTTACCCGCCAGCAGCTGGTCTATATCGTCGTGGCCGCCTGCTGCGCCGCGCTGGCCTGGTGGTATACCCGCTACGCCGCCTTGCCGGTCCAGGTGGTGGGCTTCCTGGCCCTGCCCTTGCTGGTATGGGGCGCCTTGCGTTTCCCACCGCTGTTTGTCCATTCCGCTATCCTGATCGTTGGCCTGGTCACCATCAGCCTCCAATTGACCGCCCACGCCCAGATGTTCGGCGACACCCCCACCCACCTGGCCTCGCTCTTCCTGTTCCTGCTTTGCCTTTCCACGCTCACCCAATTGGTGACGGCGGTGGTGCAGCAGCAGCGTGAACTGGCCACCAGCCTGGCGCACCGCGCCGAGCAGGCCCGTACCGAAATCCTGCTGGCCGCCGCGCCGGAGGCCATTATCAGCATCGACGGCCAAGGATTGATCAGCTACTGGAACCCGGCCGCCGAACGCATTTTCGGTTATGCCCGGGCGGAAGCCATGGGCCGCCATATCAACAGCGCGGACTTCCTGGTGCCGGCCAAGTTGATCGAACTGGCCAAGGCCGGCCTGGCCCGCTTCCACCAAACCGGCCAAGGTCCGCTCGATCAAGTGGTGGAGGCAGAAGCCCGCCACGCCGATGGCCATCTGGTGCCCATCGAGCTGGCCATCACCGGCTACCGCCAGGAGCGGGAGTGGCATGCCACCGTTTTTGTCCGCGATGTCAGCGAACGCAAGCGCCACGAAGCGGCCCTGGTCGCCGCCGAGGTCAAGGCCCGCGACCTGACCGACAAACTACCGCTGGCGGTTTTCCAGCTGCGCTTCGTGGACGGCAAGCCGGTCGTGACTTTCGCCAATGCCCAGTGGCAGGAATTCGGCAGCGCGCCGGAGGCCATCATGGCCAATGCCGACGAAGCCTTCGGCCTGATCGTGGAACGCGACCTGGCCGGTGTGCATGCCGCCATGCGCGAAGCCGTCGCCGCCAGCCGGCCTTGGGAACAGGCTTTCCGCATCCGCCGCAGCGATGGCCAGTTGCGCTGGATCTGGGGCGAAGCCAGGCCCAGCATCGTGGCCGGCGGCGAGATGATCTGGAACGGCTACTGGCAGGATATTACCGAGAGCCAGGAAGCCCGCGCCGAACTGTCCGCCGCCCGCGACCAGGCGCAGGATTCGCGCCGCCGCCTGATCGACCTGTCGGACGCGCTGCCGCTGGCGATCTTCCAGCTGCGGCTGGAGCCGGACGGCCGCCTGCACTATCCCTTCGCCAGCGCCAAGGTCAAGGACATCCTGGGCATCGACTATGCCGACCTGCAATCCGACCCGGCCGCCCGTTGGCGCCATGTCCTGCAAGCCGACCGCGGCCGTGCGCAAGGCATCGTGCGGCGCGCCATCGCCGGCAAGCAAAGCACTGATTTCGAACACCGCGTGATGTTCCAGGGCGAGCTACGCTGGGTGCAGGTGCGCAGCGTCTGCAGCCCGCAGCCGGACGGCGCCTGGGTCTGGAACGGTTTCTGGATGGACGTCACCGAAGCGCGCAAGCAAGCCGAGGCGATAGGCCTGGCCAAGGAGGAGGCCGAACTGGCCACCCAGGCCAAATCGATGTTCCTCGCCAATATGAGCCACGAAATCCGCACCCCCATGAACGCCGTTATCGGCATGGCCCATCTGGCCCTGAAAACACCGCTCTCGCCGCGCCAGCGCGACTATGTGGAAAAAATCCATACCGCCGGGGTGTCCTTGCTGGGGGTGATCAACGACATCCTCGATTTTTCCAAGATCGAAGCGGGCAAGCTGGATATCGAAGCCATCGACTTCGATCTGGACGAGGTGCTGGCCAATGTGGCGGCGGTGACCGGCGGACGGGCGCAGGACAAAGGCCTGGAATACCTGTTCGATATTCCCGGCGACGTGCCGCGCCGGCTCAACGGCGACCCGCTGCGGCTTGGCCAGGTACTGATCAACCTGGTCAACAACGCCGTGAAGTTCACCGAAGAGGGTGAGGTCAGGTTGACCGTGAGCGTGCTGAAGCAAGACCCGTCCGGTGTGGAAATCAATTTCGAGGTAAAGGATACCGGCATCGGCATGAGCGACGAACAGACCGCCCAACTATTTCAGGCCTTTACCCAGGCCGACGGTTCGACCACCCGTAAATTCGGCGGCACCGGCCTGGGCTTGAGTATCTCGCGCCGCCTGGTGGAAATGATGGGCGGCGAAATCAACGTCAGCAGCGTGCCCGGCCAAGGTTCCTCTTTCCGATTCTGTACCCGCCTGGGCCTGGGCAGCCAGGCCGGTACCGCCACAAGGGTATTGCCGGCGGCATTCAACAATATGCGCGTACTGGTCGTGGACGATAATGCAGTGGCCCGCGAAGTCCTGGTGGGCGCCTTGGACGATATGCCCTTCCGGGTCGAAGCGGTCGAATCCGGCGCCGCCGCCTTGGCTGCCATTCGCGCAGCCGATGCCGACGATCCCTTCAAGGTGGTGCTGACCGACTGGCAGATGAAGGGCATAGACGGCATCGAGCTGACCCGCCAGGTAAAGAACGACCCGGCCCTGGGCGCCGGCCCGATGATGGTGCTGGTGACCGCTTTCGGTCGCGAGGAAATCCGCCATCGCGCCGAACATGCCGCCGTGGACGGCTTCCTGCTCAAGCCGGTCAACCGCTCCACCCTGGTCGATACCCTGGTGACCTTGATGGGCAGCGAAGTGGCCGATATCGGCACGGTCAGCGTGGTGCCCAGCGGGCGGACACTGGACGGCTCCCGCGTGCTGGTGGTGGAAGACAATGAAGTGAACCAGCAAATCGCCCGCGAGCTCCTGCAGGGCCTGGGCTTGCGCATCGATATCGCCGAGAACGGCCAGGAAGCGGTACAGCAGCTGCTGGCAGCCGGACCGGATCGCTACGCCATGGTATTCATGGATCTGCAGATGCCCATCATGGACGGCCACGAGGCCACGCTGGCCATTCGCGCCGATCGGCAATTCGACCATCTCCCCATCGTGGCCATGACCGCGCATGCCATGGTCGAAGAAAAAGAACGTTGCCTGCGCGAAGGCATGCAGGACCATATCAGCAAGCCCATCGAACCGGAGGCGCTCTATGCCTGCGCCCGCCGCTGGATCGGCGGCGAAGCGCCCAAGGCGCAGGCCGATACGACGGACGAAACCGGACTGCCGAACATAGACGGACTGAATGTCCACGAAGGCATCCGCCGGGTAGCCGGCAATCAGCAGCTGTATCTGAAGTTGCTGGGCCAATTCGGCGACCGCTTCTCGCAGAGCCCGGACCGGATTAGCCAGTGGCTGGCGCATGATCGCGCCAGTGCCGAGCGCGAAGCGCATTCCCTACGCGGGGTCGCGGCCAATATTGGCGCCACGGAATTGCAGACGCTGGCCGACCAGGTGGAGCAAGCCATCCGGCGCGGCGATGACGACGGCGATATCCGGGCGTATCTGCAATCCCTGGAGAAATCGCTGGCGCGCTTCTGCACGCAACTGCGCCATAGCCTGGCCCCGCAACCGGCGGCCAGGGTCAGCCAGGTGCCCTTGGCCATCCTGCTGCCCAAGCTCAGTCAGCTGCTGGTGGACAACGATGGCGACGCCCTCACCCTGGTCGAGCAGCACAGCGGCGACTTCCACCAAGGCTTGGGCCCCTCTTTCGCAGCGGTTGAACAAGCAGTGGCCCAGTACGACTACGATGCGGCGCAAGTGCTGCTTGGCGTACTGAGCAGTCGTGCCGGCTTGTCGCTCGATGCGCGCGAACCCTCCGAGTCTTCCTCATGAACGATGCCATGGACAAGCTGACGGGCAATTGGCGCCGCGACTTCGAGCAGGCACTCAGCCTGATGCGCGATAGTCCCGCGGCTGCCCGCCGGCGCGGCGACAACTTGATTGCCTTGGGGCAGCAACGCGGCCAGCCCTTGATCGAGCGCTATGGCGAACTGCTGCAATCGCTCAGCGACTATTTCGATGACCGCAACGAGGCCACCGAAGCGAGCTTCTTTGCATTGGACCAGGCTTTTGCCGCCGGTAACGAGCGCGAAGGCCAGTTGCTGAGCCGCTTTGGCATCCTGGCGGTTCGGCGGGTACAGGGACGCATCGAGGAGGGATACCGATTCGGCCAGGAAATGGTTGTACCGATACTACCGCCCCACCCTACCCTGGGTAGCGCGCTCGCCCTCAATACCCTGGGCATCCTTGCGCAGGAATACGGCTTGACCGATGAAGCCCTGCGACATTTCTACGCCGCGCTGGACGCCGCCCGCAGCCTGGGCCAAAAGGCGCGCGAGGCGCAGATCACCTGCAATATCGGCGAACTGTTCTATATCTGCGGCAATGCCGAAGATGGCGAAACCATGCTGTGGCAGGCGCACGAGCTGGCGCTGCATGCCGAGGAGCGCTGGCTGCTGCCCTTCGTCAGCCTGGTATTGGCGCTGTGCAAGCTCTCGCGTGGCGACAGCGCCGCGGCCTACGAGGTGATCGAAGGCTTTTTGGACGACCACGTCGATATCCTTAATTCGTCCGCCTCCAATCGCGGCTTCTTCCATGCCGTGGCGGCATACACGCTGGCAGAGCGAGGCCAGCTGGAGCGCGCCGAATCGTTCTGCCAGCGTGCCCTGCACGATATGGACAGCTACGAGGAAAAACATCTGCGCCCCTACACCTGGTGGGCCAGCGGACATATCCATCACTTGCGCGGCCGCCATGCGGAGGCCATCGCCCACCTCAACCGCGCCATCGACGAAACCGGCGATATCGGCTACGTCTTCATGCCCATGCGTGCCACCCAGGAGCTGGCCGACATCCATGCCAAGTGCGGCAATTGGGAAGCCGCCCTGACCGATTACAAACGTCACCACGACTACTTCGAACGAGCCCAGGGCCAGGCCACCCGCACCCGCCTGCAAGTGCTCAGCATCCAGAGCGAATTGCGCGAGGCCGAAGCCGATCTGCGCCACGCCGAGGAAGCCACCCGGGCGAAGTCGATGTTCCTGGCCAATATGAGCCATGAGATCCGTACCCCGATGAATGCCATCATCGGCATGGCCCACCTGGCGCTAAAGACGCCGCTATCGCCCAAGCAGCGCGACTACGTGGAAAAAATCCATACCGCCGGCGTCTCGCTGCTGGGCATCATCAACGACATCCTCGACTTCTCCAAGATCGAAGCCGGCAAGCTCGATATCGAGTCGGTCGATTTCGATCTGGACGAAGTGCTTGCCAATCTGGCCGCCATCACCGGCGGCCGCGCGGCCGACAAGGGCTTGGACTACCTGTTCGATATCCCGCCCGAAACCCCGCGCCGGCTGAAGGGCGACCCGCTGCGGCTGGGCCAGATCCTGATCAACCTGGTGAACAATGCGGTCAAGTTCACCGAAAAGGGCGAAGTCAGGCTGCTGGCCTATGTCGAACATGATGGTCCGGATGGGCTGGTGCTGGCCTTCGAAGTCCGCGACAGCGGCATAGGCATGAGTGCCGAGCAGGCTGGCAGGCTATTCCAGGCCTTTACCCAGGCCGACGGTTCGACCACCCGCAAGTTCGGCGGCACGGGCCTGGGGCTGACCATTTCGCGGCGCCTGGTGGAAATGATGGGCGGTCAGATCCGGGTAGAAAGCAGTCCGGGCCGTGGCTCGAACTTCCTCTTTACCGTGTGCATGCAACACGGCGCGCCTGCGGCGGCAACAGGCGGCAGCGGTAATATCCAGATCTTGCCCAAATTCAAGGGCGTCTCGGTACTGCTGGTGGAGGACAACGAAATCAACCAGCAGATCGTCGTCGAGCTGCTGCAGGCGGCCGGCGTGGCGGTGGAAGTCGCCGGCAACGGCCGCGAAGCGCTGGACCTGCTGTTGCTGCACGATACGCCGCCCTACGATATGGTCCTGCTGGATGTGCAGATGCCCATCATGGACGGCTATGCCACGGTCCGTGCCATTCGCGCCGAGCCGCGTCTCAGCCAGCTACCGGTCGTCGCCATGACCGCCCATGCCATGCATGAGGAGCGTCAGCGCTGTCTGGATTCCGGCATGAACGGCCACCTGTCCAAGCCGATTTCACCGCAGAACCTGTTCGACACGGTAGCGCACTGGACCAGCATGCGCCCCCGTACGGTCAGCCAGGCCGCTGCGGCCGGACAGGCCACGCTGCCGCAGCTGCCGGGGCTGAACGTGGAAAGCGGCCTGGCGCGCACACTGGGCGACCACGCCCTTTACCTGGCCCTGCTGGACCGCTTCGCGCAGGAACAGGAAGGCGTGCTGGATCGTATCCGTGCCGCCTTGCCCAGCGATACCGCCACCGCGCGCCGCCTGGCCCACACCCTGAAAAGCGTGGCAGGCCTGATCGGCGCCGGCCCGGTCCAGACGCTGGCCGGCGAGGTGGAAGCCGCGCTGGAAAGCGGCGGAACCGGCGTAAGCCCGGCCCAGCTCGACCAGTTGGCCACCGAACTGGATACCCTGCTGATCGGCCTGGCCAACTTCAAGCCGGTTCAACAGCCGGAACAAGGCGCGGCCGCCAGCCTGACCGAACTGATCACCCTGCTGCGTGCGCAGGATGGCGAAGCACTCGACTACTTCGACCAGCACCGCGACGCCCTGGTGCAGGCCTTGCCGGAAGGCCTGTTGCAAAAGGTCGAGCGGCAGATACGGCAGTATGATTACGATACGGTGCTGGCGTTGCTGGAGGGGTCGTAGGGCCAAAAGCCAACCGTATCAAAGGGCACCCTTTGCGTTCGCCCCTCACGCATTTCGACCGCAGCGACAAATGCCGCTAACGGGGGCACGGGTTAGGCTTTACTCCCCAGCTACGACTACGATACAGAAGCGCGGCCGCAAACCTGCGTGGCCGCGCCAGCAGAACCGTGGATCGCTACTGTCGGGAGGAGCCGGTACATGAACGAGTCCCCAGCCAGGCAAACCGTGTTGATCGTGGACGATACGCCCGACAACATCCAATTGCTGTCGGCGCTGTTGCGCGACCAGTACAAGACCAAGGTCGCCACCAGCGGTTACAAGGCCATCGAGATCGCCCAGTCCAGCCAGCCCGACCTGATCCTGATGGATGTGATGATGCCGGAACTCGATGGCTACGACACCACCCGCCAGCTCAAGCAAAACCCGGCCACCGCCGATATCCCGGTGATCTTCCTTACCGCCAAGAGCCAGGTCGAGGACGAGGAGCTGGGCTTGGGGATCGGCGCCGTCGATTACATCATCAAGCCCATCAGTCCGCCCATCGTCCTGGCACGGGTCAGGACCCATCTTGCCTTGAAGAGCGCCCGGCAATTCCTCAGCGACCAGAACCAGCACCTGGAACACCTGGTGCACGAACGCACCAACCAATTGATGCAGATGCAGGACGCCACCATCCTGGCCATGGCCAGCCTGGCCGAAACCCGCGACAACGAGACCGGCAACCATATCCGCCGCACCCAGAACTACGTCGCCGCGCTGGCCCGCGCGCTACAGGCGCACCCCCGCTTTGCCGCCGTGCTGAGCGATGAGAATGTCGCCTTGCTGTATAAATCCGCCCCCTTGCACGATATCGGCAAGGTCGGCGTGCCGGACCGCATCCTGCTCAAGCCCGACAAGCTCGACGAAGCGGAGTGGGAAATCATGAAGCGCCATACGATCTATGGCCGCGATACCATCCTGCAAGTGGAAAAACATCTGGGCGGCAGCAACAGCTTTCTTACCTTCGCCCGTGAAATCGCCCACTACCACCAGGAGAAGTGGGACGGCTCAGGCTATCCCGAAGGCTTGCGTGGCGATGCCATCCCGATCTCCGCCCGCCTGATGGCGGTGGCCGATGTCTATGACGCACTGATCTCCAAGCGGGTCTACAAGCCGGCCTTCCCGCACGCGCAGGCGGTAGCGATGATGCGCGAGGGGCGTGGCAGCCATTTCGACCCCGATGTGCTGGACGCCTTTCTCGCCATCGAGCAGGAATTCCTAGCCATCGCCGATCGCTTCCGCGACCTGGAAACCTCGCCGGCCAGCCACTAATCCATCGGGTATAATCGCCGGTTCTGCAAGCACGACCGAGCCCTACCAGGAAACCGACGCATGGAAGCCGAACGCCTCAATCAGATCGAAAACAGCATCGCCGACCTCGCCGCCCGCGGCGACGAACTTCGGAGGTATCTTTGACTACCCTGGCAAAAAAGACCGCCTGGAAGAAGTCAGCCGCCTGACCGAAGACCCCGAGCTGTGGAACGACCCCAAGCGCGCCCAGGAAATCGGCAAGGAAAAGAAGCTGCTGGAGTCCGTCGTACTGGGCCTGGATGAAATCGGCCAGATCGTCGTCGATAGCCGCGACCTGTTCGACATGGCCAAGCCGGATGGCGACTGGGACACCATCGAAGCGGTTGCCGCCGACCTGGCCAACGCCGAAGCCAAGATCGCCGAGCTGGAATTCCGCCGCATGTTTTCCAATCCGATGGACCCGAACGCCTGTTTCGTGGACATCCAGTCCGGTGCCGGCGGTACCGAGGCACAGGATTGGGCAGGCATGCTGATGCGCATGTTCATGCGCTACGGCGAACGCAAAGGCTTTACCGTCGAACTGATGGAAGAATCCGAAGGCGAAGTGGCAGGCATCAGCAGCTGCACCATCAAGTTCAGCGGCGAATACGCCTATGGCTTCCTGCGTACCGAAACCGGCGTGCATCGCCTGGTCCGGGTATCGCCGTTCGACTCGAATGCCCGCCGCCACACCTCGTTCTCGTCCGTGTTCGTCTATCCGGAAGTGGACGACAGCATCGAGATCGAAATCAATCCGGCCGATCTGCGCATCGATACCTATCGTGCCAGCGGCGCCGGCGGCCAGCACATCAACAAGACCGATTCGGCCGTGCGTATCACCCACAATCCCAGCGGGATCGTGGTGCAATGCCAGAATGACCGCTCGCAGCACCGCAACAAGGACGAAGCGATGCAGATGCTGCGCGCCAAGCTCTACGAAGCCGAGCTGCGCCGCCGCATGGAAGCCCAGCAATCGCTCGAAGCCGGCAAGTCCGATATCGGCTGGGGCCACCAGATCCGCTCCTATGTATTCGACCAGAGCCGGGTCAAGGACCTGCGCACCAATATCGAGGTCGGTAACGTCAAGGGCGTAATGGATGGCGATCTGGACATCTTTATCCAGGCCAGCCTCAAGCAGGGCGTTTGATATTTCCCAAAGAAGCGCAACGCAATTGTCGCTACTCGGCAAATTGCGTTAGCGCTGTCTTAACCCATTAGCCTGGCGCGGCCGCGCGCCACCCATTCAAGACGAGCCCTACCATGTCCGAGCAGCAAGCCCCCACCCCCCAAGACGAAAACCAGCTGATTGCCGAGCGGCGCGCCAAACTGGCGGAACTGCGCAAACTCGGACCGGCCTTCCCGAACGACTTCGAGCGCAAGCACCTGGCCGCCGGCCTGCACGCCGCCCATGCCGAAAGCGAAAAGGAAGCCCTGGAAGCCGGCAAGATCGAAGTGTCGGTTGCCGGCCGCATGATGCTGAAACGGGTGATGGGCAAGGCCGCGTTCGCCACCATCCAGGACGGCTCCGGCCGCATCCAGCTGTTCGTCTCGCTGGACAAGGTCGGCGAAGCCACCCTGGCCGGCTTCAAGACCTGGGATCTGGGCGATATCGTCGGGGCCAAGGGCACCATGATGAAGACCAAGACCGGCGAGCTGAGCGTGCAGGTCAGCGAAGTGCGCCTGCTGGCCAAGTCGCTGCGTCCGCTGCCGGAGAAGTTCCACGGCATGACCGACCAGGAACAGAAATACCGCCAGCGCTATCTTGATCTGATCACCAGCGACCAGAGCCGCGATACCTTTATCAAGCGCTCCAAGGTGGTCCAGAAGATCCGCGACGTGATGGTGGGCGAAGGCTATCTGGAAGTGGAAACGCCGATGATGCACCCCATCCCGGGCGGCGCGGCGGCCAAGCCTTTCACCACCCACCACAATGCCCTGGATATGCCGCTCTACCTGCGCATCGCGCCGGAGCTGTATCTGAAGCGCCTGGTGGTGGGCGGCATGGAGCGGGTTTTCGAGATCAATCGTAATTTCCGCAATGAGGGGATGAGCACGCGCCACAACCCCGAATTCACCATGATGGAATTTTACGAGGCCTATTGCGACTATCGCCGCATGATGAGCCTGACCGAGGAAGTCATCCGCGAATCCGCCCGCGCCATCCACGGCCATGCCGTGCTGGAGTACCAGGGCAAGCTGGTCGATCTGTCCAAGCCCTTCGCCCGGCTGACCGTGGTGCAGGCCATCATGCAATACAACCCGCACTACACCGAAGCGCAGCTCAACGACCGGACCTGGCTGAAGACCGAGATCGAACGCCTGGGCGGCAAGCATTTTGCCACCAGTGGTGTCGCCGGCCTGCAGTTCAGCCTGTTCGAGGAAACCACCGAAACCCAGCTGTGGGACCCGACCTATATCATCGACTATCCGGTGGAAATCTCGCCGCTGGCCCGTGGTTCGGACAGCCGCCCCGGCATTACCGAACGGTTCGAACTGTTCGTGGTCGGCCGCGAACTGGCCAACGGCTTTTCCGAACTGAACGATCCGGAAGACCAGGCCGAGCGCTTCCTCGACCAGGTGCGCCAGAAGGATGCCGGCGACGATGAAGCCATGCACTATGACGCCGATTATGTCCGCGCCCTGGAATACGGCATGCCGCCCGCCGGCGGTTGCGGCCTGGGCATCGACCGGCTGGTGATGCTGCTGACCGATTCCGCTTCGATCCGCGATGTGATCCTGTTCCCGCAGATGCGCCGGGAAGACTAAGGGCAGCAGGAAGGGGCGCGGCATGGTCCACTCCCCTTCGCTTGCCTGGTCGCAGGCACGACGCCGTAAATATTCCCCCGGTTCGAAGCATCGATCCCTCCGGCAGCCGCGCTGCCGCGTGGGTATGATGTTGCGTTACTTGGCAACCGGGCTTGTGCATCCATGCTTTACCGCAGTAAGAAAACCCATCCCCTGCTCACCCTCTCGGCCCTGTTCTGGCTGGGCGTGGGCCCTTACGCTTCGGCCGAATCCGTCAAGGCCGCCATTGCCCGCACCGAGCAGAAAATCATCAGCGGCCAAGTGGATGTCGCCAACGATATCGCCCCGCTGCTGCAGCGCCTGAGTGCGACCGATAGTGATAGCGAGGCGGAAAAGCTGATTATCGCCATCGCCGATATCGGCGACAGCGAAGGCAACTCGCCCGCCGCCGTAAAGGTGTATCTGCACGAAAAGGCGCCTCCCGTCCTGCTGGAACTGGTCAAATCGCGACGAAACAAGGATGTGCGTAGCGAGGCCATGATCAGGCTAAGGACACTGAATGCCGACCGCGAGATCATTCGGCAAGCCAAGGAAGCCGGCGAGGCAGATACTGGCCCGGATAAGGGCTGGATGCACGGCCGGGCCGGTATGTTGCGAACCTGGCTGGAAGGTGACGGCTCGAACCACACCGACCCGCGCAAGCTGCATCCCAAGGATGCGCAAAGCGAGCACGCCGGATTGAGCTATCTGCGCGAGCATGGATTGAATGCATCGGTCCATAACCTGATCAACGCAGCGCACCAAGCAAACGTCCCCGCGCTCCAGGCCCTGCTACAGGTGGGTTTCGACCCGAATAGCGGGATCGGCTCCAGCCGCGCGCCCCTGGAGGAGCTGTTCGTGGGCTGCAGCGCGGATGCGCCGGACGATACAAGTAAAAGCGCCCAGCGACTCGAAGGCTTGGCCTTGCTGCTCGCCCACGGCGCCGATGCCAAATTCATCGACCCACAGGGCAATACCTTGCTGCACAGCGTCGCCCAGTTCTGCGTGATGCCGGCGGAGATCAAGGCCTTGCTGGCGGCAGGCACGCCCTTGGCCCACAAGAACAAACAAGACTTCAGCGCGCTGGATATCGCTTTGACATCGGGTCGCTGGCCCGTCGCCAGAACCCTTATCGATGCCGGCGCACGCACGTCGAAGAAGCGCATCGGCGAAATCTTTTTCGAACCACCCACCGATCCGGAGATCGTCAACTTGCTCCGCGATGCCGTATCCAAGAAAAAATAGGCCCCGACTCATGCTCAAATCCAAGTATTCCGCCCGGTCCCTGCTGGCCTGCCTGCTGCTTTCCCTGCCCTTGTCCGCCCTGGCGGACAATGCCGCCGTCGATTTGCAAGCGCCGAAGATGAGCAAGGAACAAGCCGAGAAATTCCTCGACGACAAAGGCCTGAGTGTCGCCCCCGATAACCTGCCCTCGCTACTGATGAACGCGCATGTCGAAGAAGTGGTCGCGATGCTGGAAATGGGGATCGATCCCAACGGCAAGATCCTGAATATGCCGCAAACTTCGATCGAGTTCGCCGCCATGGCCTGCCAGGACAAGTCGGTGGAAACCCGCCGTGTCGTCCAGGTCATGGATGCCCTGCTCAGCCACGGCGCCAACCCCAACCAGCCCGGCATGCAAGGCCTGGGACCCATGCTGACGGCCGCGCAGCAGTGCCCCGGCATGGTGGTGGAGCGGTTGGTCAAAGGCGGCGGCGATATCAATAGCCGAAGCTACCAGGGCTTCACTCCCCTATCGATGGCCCTGGCCGTCAAGAACTACGATGCCGCCGAAACCCTGGTGCGGCTGGGTGCCCGCCTCAAGCCGGAAACAGGCAAGAAGTTCCTGGAAGGTACGGAAGTCGAAGCGCGCATGAAGAGCATCGTCGGCAAGGCGATCGGCAAGTAAGGCCTGCCGCGCAATCCAGCGTTCGTCGGTGTGCCGATGAAACGCGCTGGATTGCGCCGATTGTGTCAGTAAAATATTTCAGATATTCCCTATACCCGGCTCGCTTAATATTATCTAGGGCTAATGGATCTAGTGTATTTTTTCGCCCTTTGTCCACTATTACCCTTTTATTGAATAATTAAAAAGCAAATAACAGAACACGCATTTTTATAGTACGTCAGCATATTGCGAAGCCACCGCGCTTATGCAACAATCCGCTCGATGCGCTTGGCATAACCCGCCCGCCAGACTCACATACCGCCATTTATCTGCATTTTCCATTGGAAAGATTCCATGAACCTCGTCAAAAGCCTGGTGGCTTCCTGCATCCTGTTCGGCAGCGCGCTGAATGCCGCCGCCCTGACCCTGCCCGCCCCCGAACCAGTCAATCTGGCAGCCGGCGCTGTTGCCGGTAGTGGCCTGCTATTGGACAATTTCGATACGATTCCAAATATTACCAATGGCGATATCGCCTACGAAGTAAATCGTTATTCGCTCGGCAATCAACTGAGCGGCAACTACCTGCTGTCGCTGACAACCTCGCTCAGCGGCTGGAATAGCACTTCCGGCCCCACGATGGGCCTGCTGCTGACGACCGACCGCAATGACGGCCTCTACAACTCGCGCAGTTACTTCGACGGTTCCTTGACCGGCCTGGTCAAGGGCAGCGAAACCAGCCTGGGCGAGCAGACCTCGTTCAGCTTCAATGCCACCCCCGGCGTCGAATACTTCGCCATCGTCGGCGGCATCGTCTGGCCAGGCCAGGGCGCCGGTACGGCCAACTACCAGCTGTCCTTCAACACAGCGCCCGTGCCGGAACCGGAAACCTACGCCATGCTACTGGCCGGCCTGGGCATCGTTGCCACGGTCCTCCGCCGCCGCAGGTATAGCCAGCACTACTGACACGCTACCGTGCATACCCCGGGTTTCTCCCATATCGGCTATGCTCGGCACTAGCGTAACCAGTTCCAAAGCGCGGGAAACCGCGCTTTTTCTATTGCCATGCCCGATATCGCCGTCCCCACCGTCCCATTCGATTGCCCAGGCACTACTCCGCCTTGGGCCGCCATGGCGATGGCCCGCGACCAAGCCATCAGGCAGACCCGGGATATCTGGCTGAGCGGCAACGATCTGCCGGCACGCTGGCAGGGCAAGGCCCATTTCTCGATATGCGAAACCGGCTTCGGCGCGGGTTGGCGCTTCCTTACCACCTGGGCCGCCTGGCGCAACGATCCCGATAGTAGCAAGCGCCTGCACTTCATCAGTTGCGAAGCCCAGCCCTACTCCTCGACCGATCTTGCCGCCATCCACGCCCAATTGTTGCGGCAGGACACGGAATTGGCCGCACTGGCCGCCGAACTGCTCGCACAATGGCCCTTGCCCGTCAGCGGGTTTCATCGGTTGGAACTGGATCGGGGGCGGGTCATCCTCACCCTGCTGCTGGGCGAACCGCGTGTCTGGCTGCAAAAATTGCTGGGCCGGCTAAACGCCTTCTTCCTCGACTCAGGCGCTTTCGAGCAAGGCCTGCTCAAACAGTTCACTCGACTGGCCGCCAATGATGCCACCCTGGCCAGCCCGGACGACGGGACCATCGGATTGGAAAGCATCTCGGCGGCTGGTTTTATCGGTGAAGCCAGGCAGGGCAGATTGATCGGCCGCTTTCGCGGTCGACGCGAGCAAGCGACAGCGCCGAGCGAACGTCACGCCATCGTGCTCGGCGCAGGCTTGGCGGGCAGCGCGGTGGCGGAACGGCTGGCGCGGCGTGGCTGGCGCATCACCTTGCTGGAGCGCCACGCCAGCCCGGCGCAAGGCGCTTCCGGCAATCATGCCGGCGTCTATCGGCCGGTGATTTCCAGCGACGACAATCTACAAGCGCGCCTTGCCCGGGCCTGCTTCCTGTATGGGCAGCGGCGCATGGCCAGCCTGCCCGGCCTGCTCTGGCGACGCTGCGGTACCTTGCAACTGGCGCGTGACGAAGCCGAAGCAGCGCGCTTCGAGCTAGGCGCACGCCAAGCTATCTTCCCTCCCGCTTACCTGGAATTCGTTGACCGCGACCGCGCCAGCCGGTTGGCGGGCCAGACCGTCGCCACTTCCGGCATCTTCTTCCCCCAAGGCGCCGTCATCCATCCTCCCAGTCTGGTCGATGCCCAGCTGTCCGCAGGCGGAAGCGCCGTATATAGCCATTTTGGCGTGGAGGTAGACCGCCTGGCCCACACGGACGGGGCTTGGCAGGCGCTGGCCTCGGACGGCAGCGTATTGGGCCAGGCGCCCGTGCTGATCCTGGCCAATGCCGCCGACGCGGCGCGATTCGCACCCGAACTGGGCCTAAGCAGCGAATCGCGCTATGTCAGCTACCTGCCGCAGCACACCGCCCCGGCCATCGCCACCGTGATCTGCCGAGGCGCCTACCTGACGCCTGCGCTAGCCGGGCTGGCCTGTCTAGGCTCGTCCGCCTGTTCAAGCGAGGCAGAAGAAACCACCGCACAAACCGCCAACCGGGGCCTGCTCGGACAGATGCTGCCCGACAGCACCCTTCCCACGGGCGACTGCGCGCCTGCCGGCCGGCGCTGTAGCCGACCCAACACCATCGATCGCATGCCCCTGGCCGGCCCCCTCGCCGATACCCGCCAGTTTCAACCCAAACATGCCGGCAGCCTGCATTTGGCGCCACGCCGGAACGGCCTCTATATATTGGGCGGCTTTGGCGCCCGTGGCCTGGTCTGGAGCGGCCTGATGGCCGAGCTGCTGGCCAGCCAGATCGAAGGCGAACCGCTGCCGGTCGAGCGCGAACTGGTCCTGGCCGTCGATCCGGCCCGGTTTCTGTCCCGACATGGGCTGGGACAGGGGCATGAGCCCGAATAAGGGCCGGCCCAGCCCTGGATTCGCGGCATTCACGCCATCCGGCGCGCCAAGCCGAGTGCAAATTCGGAAGTCTTCACCGCTTTGCGGTAGCACGGCGCGAAATTGAGCGTTTAATTGCGTCATGATTAATTAGAACCCAGACATATTACGGTGCAGGAGTCCACCATGGGTAATTGGTTTAGCTTTCTTCGTCCTGCTACGGCGCAAATCAATGCCCCTGATAAACCTTTGCCTTCGGCCCCATCCACCTCGTCCGATGTAAACACCCAGACCCGGAATTTCTGGCTATTTACCACCTGGACAACTATTTCACTCGCCAGCCTCGGCCTCAAGGTCACCTCGCAAATCGTGGGTGCAGCTACCCCGGTGACTGACGTTGAGGTCGGCCCGAAAGGCGGCGGTGGCATATGCTCGCTGATCGAGGTTGTTTTCTGCTTGAAGAGCGCTCGCGAATATTACAATGAAGGCAAGGAAATCGCCGAACAGAAGGTGCTCCTCAGCAAAGGAGCAGAGGCGTTCAAGGAATCCATAGACAGAACCAAGGCCAAATCAAAGTCAATAGAATTGACGCCTAATCAAAAATTCGAAAGGGCCAAAAATGCATCGCTCTTTGTGAAACTCGGCAATTTGGAAAGAAAGGAAAAAAAGCACCGCGAAAAGAGAATGTCCACCTTGTTCTCATTTTTCAGGGATGGCCCACTGGTGCAGATGGGCAGCACTGGGGTGCGCGGTGCCTCGATGGCGAAAACGATAGGCGACATTGCCGGCACAACCGTACAGGTTTCCGCGCCGGCAGCAGGTATTGCCGCCTCCATCTTTGGCATCATCAGCAGCCTGTTTCAAATCGCGCAGGGCATTCATGAGTATCGCCAAAACTCGAAAGACCTGAAGGAAGTTGGTGAAATAAGCGAACAGCTGAATACCAGCCTGAACGACCTCAAATTCGCCAATTTCGATAAATTCAGATCAGCCAATGAATCAAACGAAGTCACAAAGCTCGCCGCAAATATACGTGAATTAAAACAGAACCCCGCCACCAAGGTCGAGGCCGAGCATCTCGAAGCATTATATGGCCACGTAATGAACCGCGTAGATGAGAATCACGATAAAGCGAACAAGGCGCTGGGGAAACTAAAATACCAATCCAAACTCCGTGTCATATTAGGCACTTCCACATTTTTGCTCGCCGCCGTTGGCTTGGGATTGACCATATCGGGCGTAGGGCTTGCGATAGGCGTGCCCACTCTGGCATCCGTCGGAGCGGCGATCGGACTCGCATGGCTGGCACGCACCGCACGGAATGCATGGATCGCTCGTCGAAAATTGAACGCGGCGGATAATTTGAAGCAAAATCAGCTAGGGGAAATCAAAGCGCTGCCTTACATGTCTTTGGCTGACTTGGAAATATTGCAATCGAAAGATAAAAATCCCTATGTGACCGTTGAAATGCTGATACGGCATTTGCAAGCAGGCAAGACAGATGCCTCGGGAAACATATCCACAGCCGGATTAAAGGCAAGAAGAATGGCCGCAGGACGTGCGTTAGAAACTGCGGGAATGCCAGCCGAAACGGTAAAGGCCTTGAAGCAGATGCTCGCGGTCGACGGCCAAAATTTACAGAATTATCGCGATACAGTATTTAAAGAAATTGAGAATTTTGTAATAGGCGACGCTGGAAGAGTGTTATTTAAATTAAATACAGATAGTGCCATTGTTTAACAGGAGTTGTATCATGCTTAGCAGTCTTACCACAATGCATTTCATCCATACGGCATCACAATGCGGTATCGATTCGTCAAATCTTGCCAGCGAGGACGGCAGGTCGCTTTGTGAATTACCACATTTAAATTTAAATGAACTCCCCGCGCTATCGCAGAAGCTAAAGTTACTTCCACACTTTGGAAAATCGCTCGAAACACTTGACAAATATATCGGCAACATAAGGCGCATTAACCACAAATCGAACAAGCAATTGAACCTACTTTTCGAATTGCTGCTTACGCTGCCTTTCGATCCTGGCAATGGGCCCAAACATTTTGGCAAGGATTTGGTGCATCTCGGATTATTCGACGAAGTCACTTACAACGCCTGCTCCGTTCCTCTCTTGGAAATTCTTTGCCAACCCGATATTTTACTTTATGCATTTGAACGCTCCAATAAGCTTCGGACAGTTGACGACTTCAGCAAACATTGGGTGAAATATGATAGCGAAAATTATCGTAAAGCCTACAGTTTGGGTAAAGATGCCTACAACCTTGCCCTGAAGTACACAGAACTGGACCATGTCCTTTTACATTTTTCCGATCGAATTGCGGAAAAAGGTTTTATAACGTTACGCCTGGCTCAACGAAACAAGGAAAATATAATTTCCAAGAAGCTATTTAAAGACCCTAACCCCAGCCCGGACGGCGAACCCAGCTATGACTTCAGCCCCAGGCAAGTTAAAAATTACCCGAAGCTTTTAGGGTCTTCCTTTGAAAGATTTATGTCAAAAGAACAACTAAAAATCGCCAGGATCGAGAAAAAATCTCCCTGGAAGGAAAAATACATGACCAATGGCGCTTTTTACCAACTCGCATTCAAGAAGCATAGCTACCGCCCCTGCACAATCATTTAAGCGTTCGCACCCCCGATTTGACCTTGCTCTTTGATACGCGTTGACGGTGAGCTTCGGCATGATTGCCAACCACCTTATTGGATGCCTGGTCATATCCCCTTCCTTGGCATCGCAGGAGCCTGTAGCTATTGCTGTCAGGCTCTTTTTTTTACTATTCGCATAGTAAGCGCGGGTACCCCCAACCAGCCTTGCATCGCCTCTGCCGCTCGTCGGAAAGTGTTTTTGGCAACACCATTTCGCAGCCGCTTTCCCCCATATGGATGATGTATCCCCATTGACTGTTGCAAAAAATAAAGGAGGAGGTCCCCTGGGTAACGGTTTCACCTGAAAGCCGGCCAGGACCAAGTCGAAAGGCTATCCCCTACCATGGCCCGACAGATACCAACGGCGAGCGGGCGTTTCGAATTTCTTCCCACACTGCCGGCAAGCCGTGGCCAACGCCGCCTTGCCTTGGCGACCGTCGTGCTGTCCGCAGCCGTGTTTGTCGTGGTGGCGCCGTTCGCCAAGGTTCCGCTGGTCAAACTGTGGGCCTTTATTCCCGTCTACCAATCTGCCTTCTTCGTTAACGACCTGATTACCGCGGTCCTGTTGTTTGGCCAATTCCTTATCTTGCGGGATCGTTCGCTGGCGGTACTGGCAAGCGGCTACTTGTTCACCGCGCTGATGGCGGTATCCCATGCGCTTAGCTTTCCAGGACTGTTCGCCCCAACCGGTTTGATGGGGGCAGGACCGCAGACCACCGCCTGGTTGTATATGTTCTGGCACGGCGGCTTCCCGCTGACGGTGATCGGCTATGCGCTGCTTGCCGACCATCGCCCTGCGACGACCCGGCCAATGCCTAGCATCATGGTCGTGCTGCTGTGCGCCGGCCTGGCTTTGGCGGCAGTGTGCGCGGTCACTGCGCTGGCGACGCAAGGCCAGCACCTGCTTCCTCCCATCATGGCGGGCAGCCACTACACGCCCATCATGCTGATCGTCGTTTCCAGTGTATGGCTGCTTAGCCTGATCGCCCTGATCTTGTTGTGGCGGCGGCGTGCCAATACGGTACTCAATCTCTGGCTGATGGTCGTCATGTTTGCCTGGCTATGCGATATCGCCCTCTCGGTCATGCTCAATGCAGGCCGCTTCGATCTCGGCTTCTATGCGGGGCGCATCTACGGCCTGATGGCAGCCAGCTTCGTGCTGGTGGTGTTGCTGCTGGAAAACGGCATGCTGTACGCACGTCTTGCCGAAACCGCCGATGCGCTGAGCGATGCCAAGCAGGTCGCCGAGGAAGCCACCCGTGCCAAGTCGATGTTCCTGGCCAATATGAGCCATGAGATCCGTACCCCGATGAACGCCATCATCGGCATGGCTTATCTGGCGTTGAAAACCGAGCTGACGACAAAGCAGCGCGATTACGTCTCCAAGATCCATAACGCCGGCACCTCGCTGCTAGGCATCATCAACGACGTACTCGACTTCTCCAAGGTGGAGGCCGGCAAGCTCGAACTCGAAACGATCAATTTCCGCATCGATGATGTGCTCGGTAATGTATCGGCGCTAGTCGCGCAAAAAACCGGCGAGAAGGAATTGGAGCTGTTATTCGACTGCGGCCGGAATGTCCCGCAAAGCTTACGCGGCGATGCGCTGCGACTTGGGCAGATCCTGATCAATCTCGTCAACAACGCGGTCAAATTCACCGAAAAAGGACAGATCCTGGTTGGCGTGCGCGTGTTGCAGCATATCGGCGACAAAGTGCAGTTGCAGTTTGGGGTGCACGATACCGGCATCGGCATGACGGAGGAGCAGGCAGCTCGCCTTTTCAAGCCCTTTAGCCAGGCGGATGGCTCGACCACGCGCAAGTACGGCGGGACTGGCCTGGGCCTGACGATCGCGCAGCGGCTGGTGGAGTTGATGGGCGGCTCCATCCAGGTTGAATCGGCCCCGGGCTGGGGTAGCTCGTTCGCATTCAGCACCTGGTTCGGGGTATCCACCGTCATCGATGTGTGCTGCAAATCATTGCCGGAAGCAATGCGCGGCCTGCGTGTGCTGGTGGTGGACGACAACGCGTCGGCACGTGAGATTCTCTCCGAGCAGCTGCGTTCGCTCGATTTTTCGGTCAGCACCTGTGCATCCGGACGCGAGGCGCTCGCTGCGGTGCGGCAGGCGGAGCTCGATCACCCCTTTGATGCCGTGTTCATCGACTGGATGATGCCGGAGCTCAATGGTATCGAAACAGCCAGCCTGATCCGCACCGCCGCCCCCTCGTCCCGCCAGATCATGGTCACCGCCTTTGGCCGGGACGATGTGCATACCGATGCCGAAGCGGCCGGCATCGATGCCTTCCTGGTGAAACCGGTCAGCCAATCCTCTTTGCTGGACACCGTACTGAGACTCTTTGGCCCGCAAGGGAGCATCGCACCAGCGTCAACCGAGGTAGGAGAGGCCCTGCCAAAGCTGACCGGCGTGCGGATACTGCTTGCCGAAGACAACAAGATTAATCAGCAAATCGCGGTAGAACTGTTGGAAGGTGCCGGCGCCGCCGTCACGATCGCCAATAACGGCCGCGAGGCGGTGGATATCATCTCGGCGGCGGGCCCGGAAGACTTCGCGGTCGTCCTGATGGACTTGCAGATGCCCCTGCTGGATGGTTTCGAAGCCACCCGCCTGATACGGGCAAACCCGCAATTTGCCGCTGTACCCATCATTGCCATGACCGCGGACGCCATGCAGGAAGAGCGGGACAGCTGCATGACCGCCGGCATGGTGGACCACATCGCCAAGCCCATCGATCCGCACACGATGTTCCAGACCCTGCTGCGCTGGGTTCAGCCAAGCGCCGAGCAAGCCGCACCCCCAGCGTCCTCATCGCCGACCGATGAGATTGTTCTGCCGGTGATTGCCGAGCTCGACGTGGTTGCCGGGCTGCAACGCGTGTCGGGAAATCGCGCGCTTTACCTGCGCCTGCTACGGCAATTCGTGGCTGAAGAAGCGGATGCCGCCGCACACATTGCCGGCGCGCTAGACAGCGAAGACTACCTGACGGCAGAACGCGTCGCCCACGCCTTGAAAGGCGTGGCGGGCAATATCGGACTAGCCGACCTGCAAGCAGCGGCCCATATCCTGGAGCGTGCCATCAAGGCCCGCGAGGGATTCCGGGCGGCGTGGCCAGCCGTCGAGCGAGAATTGACACGCAGCGTGACCGCGCTGAATGCCGCCCTGCCCAGCGCCCCGCCCCCCGAAGTCGCCGCATCGGCAGCGACCCCGGCGCATGTGACCCATCTCTCCACCTTGCTGGCGGCGGGCGATGGCGATTCGGTGAGTTACTTCCTGGCGCACGCCGCCGACATTCGCTCGGTATTCCCGGACGGCAACTACGGTGGCTTCGAACGGGCGGTCACCACGTTCGATTTCGTCGCTGCGCTTGATGACCTGCGCCGCGCCGCCACGGCCCAAGGCATCGGCGCCTCATAAGAAGGACAGACCATGGACGACGCCCGCAACCCGACAGATCGCCAGACCGTGCTGGTCGTCGATGACACCCCGGAAAACCTGACGCTCCTGCACGGACTGCTGCAGGGCAGCTATCGGACGCTGATTGCAAACAGCGGCGAACGCGCGCTGCAGCTACTGGATGGCGATATCCTGCCGGACCTCGTGTTGCTCGACATCATGATGCCGGGAATGGGCGGCTATGAGATGTGCCGGCGCCTCAAGAGCGACCCGCGCACCGCCGATATCCCGGTGATCTTTCTCACCGCCAAGTCGGAAGTCGAAGACGAGCAGGCGGGCTTTGCCGCCGGTGCGGTCGATTACATCACCAAGCCCATCTCGCCACCCATCGTCCTGGCGCGGGTGCGCACCCAGCTGAAGCTCAAGGCCGCTGCGGACTTCCTCGAAGACAAGGCGGACTATCTGCAAGCCGAAGTGAAGCGCCGCACGCACGAAGTGCAAGTGATCCAGGACGTCACCATCATGGCCCTCGCCTCGCTCGCCGAGACCAGGGATAACGAAACCGGTAATCATATCCGGCGCACGCAACGCTATGTCCGCCTCTTGGCCAACCGGCTCAAGGCCCACCCTAAATTCCAGGCACTGCTGGACGACGAAACGATCCAGCTGCTGTTCAAGTCGGCCCCCTTGCACGACATCGGCAAGGTCGGCATTCCGGACAGCATTCTCTTGAAACCCGGCAGGCTTACGCCGGAAGAATTCGAGATCATGAAGACCCATACCACCCTGGGACAGAAAACCATCGCTGTCGCCGAAAAGCTGCTCGATGCGCCCAGCAGCTTTCTACGACTCGCCCGCGAAATCGCCTATAGCCACCAGGAAAAATGGGACGGCAGCGGATACCCCGATGGCCTTGCGGGCAATGAAATCCCGGTGTCGGCCCGCTTGATGGCGGTGGCGGATGTCTACGACGCACTGATCTCCCGCCGTGTCTATAAACCGGCTTTGTCCCACGCCGAGGCGGTCGACCTTATCCGCGAAGGACGCGGCCACCATTTCGACCCGGATGTGGTGGATGCCTTTATGCAGATCTCCGAGGAATTCCGGATCGTTGCCGAACAATTCAGCGACAGCGAGTCGAAATAAGCCGTGTCCTCAATGCCAGGACACGCCTAGTCGCGCGCCGGCTGCTCAAGATAGGCGCAAAACATATCGGCCATCGCATCGGCATAGGCTGCAATCTCTTCGTTCGTGCGAGGGCTTCCGGAAAAATGCTGTCCCACCGAGCTGAGCGTCGTAAGGAGCAAGTCGCAGTGCAGTGCGCGGGTGGCTGCCGATGCAGCGGGCTGCACTTCCTCGAGAAAGGCCTGAAAGGCTTGATCTACCGTGCCCCGTGCCTCGTGCGCCTCAGGCGCGTCGCGATATAGCGGGGCGGCATCGCTGAGCGCCCCCCGCATCTCTGCCTCTTCGCATTCCGACCGGATAAATGCATGGACCAGCGTCCGCAGCCGCACCAGCGGCGGCTTGCTCGCGTCCACCAGGATGCGTAACAGCAATTCGGCGGTCTCGCGCCATTCGTCGGCTTGCAGTCGAAAGAGAATAGCCGCCTTGTTCGGGAAATATTGATACACCGAGCCGACACTGACACCCGCCTTTTCGGCGACCCGTGCCGTAGTAAAGCGGGTGACGCCCTCCTGCGCCAGAACCTGGATCGCAGCCTGCAGGATGGCCGCCACCAGTTCGGTGGAGCGTGCCTGTTGCGGCTCTTTTCTTGAGGAAATCTGGGGGCGGCGACGAGTCATGGCGGCGTGTGTGCGAATTCTGTAGCGAACAAGGCAATCCTGGAATTCCGCGCAATTCAGAATGCGACGGATTGCTCGCATCTTAGCCTGGCCACCGTAAAGCACTCAAGCCGCAATACCCGGAACTACAGCTCGTTCCTGAACAAGAACGTGAGCCATCGATTGCAGCTCGGCCTTGGAAACCTCGTAGGACTACGTTGCAGCGGGGTGAAAGAGGCGGTGTCTGGCGGATTGAAATGCGAACCCCAATGCGAATAGAAAATGTGACGAAGTAATCGTATTCTGCAATGCGACGAATGCGTCACATTCTGAGCGCAACGAAGCGCTCACCTTCCCAGGAAACCCCATGACTACGATGACCACCACGCCTTTGGTCGCGCTGCTGGAACGCCTCTTCGACGAGTGCGCAGCGGCTTCGCCTCTAAGCAATTCGGCACTGGCCGCACTATCCAAAGAAGAGATAGACCGCCTGCTGCGCAGCAAGCACGACTACCTCGGCTTATACGGCAAGCTGAAAGAAACTCCCTTGGCCGTGTCGCGCGAAACCGGGCAATTGCTCTACATGCTGGCCCGCAGCTGTCGGGCGCACAGTATCGTCGAATTCGGCACCTCGTTCGGCATCTCTACCTTGCATCTTGCCGCGGCCCTGCGGGACAACGGCGGCGGCAGGCTGATTACCAGCGAATTCGAACCGTCGAAAGTGGCACGGGCCCGCGCCAACCTGGCGGATGGCGGGCTGATCGACCTGGTGGAGGTCCGTGAAGGCGATGCCCTGCAGACACTGGCCAGCGATCTTCCCGCCGAGATCGACCTGCTTTTGCTCGACGGCGCCAAGGCGCTGTATCTGGATGTGCTGACGCTCGTCGAAGCACGGCTCAAACCAGGCGCCCTTGTCATTGCCGACAACACCGACTACTGCCCGGACTACCTGGCCTACGTGCGGTCGCCAGGCAATGGCTACCTATCCGTTCCCTTCGGCCAGGATGTCGAACTATCCATGCGGTTTGGATGAAGCACAGGTTAAACCGAATGCGGCGTCAGGCGGCAGCCGTCGAGAGCATGATGCACGTTCTTTAAAAGCCAGGAGCGGTGCATCGCCAGATGCGCCGCTCCGTATCTAGCAAATGGAGCAAGGGACCGACGTGATTTCAAGGCGCCTGCTTCAGGTTGCGTTCCAGGAAGGACTCGACCTTGCGCCAGAAGTCGAATCGGGTCTTCTCCAGGTACCAGCCGTGATATTCGCCAGCATAAACCACGTACTCGACATTGGGATTATGCGCTTTCACGGCATCATGGAACTTGGCGCCATGGGGCAAGGGTACGCGACGGTCGTCCGCACCGTAGGCCATCAGAAGCGGCTGCTTCAGACGATGGGCCTGCTCAAGCGGAGAGAACTCCTTGAGGGCTGCGGCATCCCGTTTTTGGTCTCCAATCATTTCAGGCATGCCATATTTGAGCCAATTGTTCGAGAAATCGCTCCAGCTGATGTCGTACATCAGGTTGATGTCCGACACGCCTACCCATTCGAAACCGCATCGAAAGATATCGGGATGCTTGATCAGGCCCATAAGCGTCGCATAGCCGCCATAGCTGGCGCCGGCAATGGCAATCCGCTTGCTATCCGCCAGGCCTTGATCCACCGCCCATTTGGCGGCATCGGCCAGGTCATCCTGCATGGCTTGGCCCCATTGTTTCCAGCCCGCTTTAAACAGTGCGTTACCATAGCCGGTACTGCCGCGGAACTCGGGTTGAAGCACCAGGTAACCTCGCGACGCCATAAATTGCGCCTCGGCATCCCATTCCCACGAGCTACCCCGTATATATGGGCCGCCATGCACGAGTACGACCGTGGGCCAGGGACCTTTCCCCTGCCCTGCGGGCTTGGTGATATACATCGGAATGGACAGACCGTCACGCGCAGCGAAACGTACGAAATCACGGCTCCCCATCCGGCGTGGATCGATATCTGGATACTTTTGGCCCAGTACGGTGAACTCATCCGTCGCAGGGCGGTACAAGAGATACAGATTCGGCTGCTTGTCCGAGCTCGCGGTCACCAATACGACGGGGCTGCCAAGGCAATCGCCGCAATCAATCGAATTGAGGGTCGTGGTCAGCTGGGCATCGATACGCTCCTGCATGGCCTTCATCGTTGGATGCCGCCAATAGCTGGATATGGCATCGGATTGATAAGCGATTCCCAGCAATTGCTTCGCTTTATAATCCCATATCGGTGAACCGTCGACATCGAATCCTTCTACTTTCATCCATGGCTGCTCCTCGGGGCTCGCGCTCTCATCGCGGAACTTGTATAGGGCCGAGAAGCCTTTCTTGTCGAGCTGGGAAACATACAACTTCCCCTCGAAGTCGACGAACTCGGGCTCATAGCCGTCGAACGCGAAGGTTTGGAATTCCGCCAACTTGCTCCATAACTTACTGGTCTTATCGTAGCGATGGTAGGTCGTCACGCCCTTATGCGAGGCAAGGCCCAGCGCGGGCATTCCATCGGTATCCAACACCCAGCTGACCAGGTTTGCGGGCTACCCAGCTTCGATAAGATGGGTCAGCAAACGTGTTTTCGTATTCAACCGATAAAGACGCGATGAGGTAATCGTATAGTCGATTTTGCTATAGGTATTTTTCTTTACGATGATGTCGTCCGAACCATCGTGCAAGGACGTGTAATAGCTGTAGTCCCAAGGCAGGACACGCTGCTTGATATGGCTGCCAATAGCTTCCTGGACGTATTGGTATTCCTTGGTCATCAACTGCGTGCGCTGACTTCCATCGCGATTGACGGCAAATGCGCTGCCGGGAATTTTATTCGACTCGTCCTTGGAGTCTTCGAAATCGAAGTAAAGCCGGTTATCGTTGATCCAACGGACATGGTCCACATCGATATTGGTATATGCCGCAACGATGACAGGCTGCAGCGCGGCAGCGGATTTTTTTTGGAAGTTATCGGTTTCGAACACTCCCAATGCCATGCGCCCATTTTCGCCTCGCACCCGCATCGCAAGGTGTTTACCACTAGGCGAGAGGATGGGATGGTCCAATTGTGGGTTACTGAAAAATGCCTCGACTTTTGGTGGCTCGCTTTCGGCCGCAACAGCAAGTGTCATTGCCGCCAATAGCACAGTTCCGAAAAAATGCTTAACGATCATAATCAATCACAGTAAGTTTAAGATAGGGGAATTGCCCCGAAATAACGTAACGACATACTTCTTGCACCGGAAAAACAGCAGGGAGGGGGAACGACCGCCCTCCTCCGTCCAGCCCCGGTGCAATATTCAAAAGCCTGTAGGTATCGCCTTAGAACCGATAGTCTACACCAACCGTCAGCATGTCGATTTCGCTCTTGTCGAGCCGGCTGAGTTCCGCCCGCACGCCAAACTGCTGGCTGATGGCATAGCGGCCGCCTACGCCATAAATGGCTTCATCTTGATGACCGCTGGCCTTGCTGCCATGCTCCCACTTGCTACGGCCGTAACCCAATCGACCATAGACGTCAAACTTCGGGCTGAGGGGAAGACCCGCCAGTACCGATAGGCCGAAATGGCTAAATTCGTAACGGGTATCAAAATAATCGAAAATGACGTCAGCTTGATTGCGGTAGCTACCTTCCAGCGCAAGATTCTCGTTAAAGCGGTAGCCACCGAACAGCGTGTAGCCATTGACATGCGTGTCCTGTTCCATTCCACGCTTGTCCAGGAACGAAAGCTTGCTACGGCCGAGATCTGCGCCGGCATAAAAACCCTCTGCGAATGCGGGGGCAACCAATAATACGGCCAAGGCCAATAGTGGGAATTGCTTTTTCATGACACAGTCCTAATATTTTATTATTCCAGCCCGAATTGAGCAGCGGCATGCTAACAGGGGGTAAAAGCCGGGTGCATCTATCGGTATTAATTCCGGAATTTGTGCTGCTTATTTGTAACATATGGTGAATATTAATATATTCACGGTCGCGAAAAATATACTTGCGCTGGCTCAGGCATGAAAATGGCCACCCCTCGGGGTGGCCAGGACATGCACTGCTTTTTTACACGCTCAGCCGCCCCTCAGCCTGCCTGCACGCCAATGTGATAGACACCCCAAGGACTCAAGGCAAAGCGCTCTTTCAGGGGTTTGCCGGCCAGTTCGGGAATCCGGTCCGCGTCATAGACCGCCCAGAGCGGGCCGAGCCCACCCAGCGGCAGCGGCAGTCCGTCGCGTTCGGTGGCGAGGATAAAGTCGTACTGCTTGATCTGGGCCGGTGTCACCACCACGGCATAGCCATCGATCGCCTGGAGCAATATGCGCACCCCGTCATCCGGTACCCCAGCCACCTTCAGTACCTGGCTGAGGCGTGGTCCCCGCAGGATGTGCGGCTTGCCGTCGTATTCCAATGTGGGCTTGATGGTCACGGCAGGCAAGGCAGTCAACATCGCATAGTCGAAGCTGTACGCGCGCTCGAAGCTGACCTTGTGTTTACCGAGCATCTGGTCGAAAGCCGGATCGAAGGCCGGCCGGTTGCTTTTGCCCACGGCGCCGGTCAAGGTCAGTAATACTGGACCGCCTGGGGTCTTGGACGGCTTGGCCGCATGGCCAGGCAAAGCCGCGGCACCGAGGCCCAAGGCGGCGGTGGAGAGGAATTGGCGTTTATTCATTGCAGTGCTTTCTAGTTAGGGCGACAAGGGAATACGGGCAAAACGTCCGTCTGGTGGCGTGAGCTGCCTATAAGGCTCACCTACCGATAACGAGTTCATTTCCAAGCCTATCCGCCAGGAAGGGCGGGCCAAAACGGTTCCATCCCTACCTTTGCGCGGTGCAATCTCGATAGCCCGCTTATCGGCAAACCGCCCACCCTCCCCTAAATGAAGGATGTCGAAGCCAAGCTCATCTGCTAGATCGGAAAGGCATATGGTACGGGTAAATCCATATAAATATAAGCGGCATTGCAGCGCGCGGACAATGGGGGACGAAATCGATTCGTAGGAGGCATGAAATGGATGCAAGCCAAATAGAAGGCATAGGCAAGCTATCCGATATGGCGAAGGCGAATGGGCCGTTCTTCTTCGCCGTATTGATGATAATCATTTCCATCTGGGCAATGACGAAACTGATTACCCTGACGAAAGGCAAACCTACCCTTATCGCCGTACATTATGCCGTGATGACATTTTGCGTCATTACCTTGATCGGTGGATTCCTTGTCTCCTGGCGAGCAAGTAGCTGGTGGTTTGCCGCGCAAGATGTTCCATTTGGACGTTATGCGACAATCTTGCGTATTCCCGACGATATCAGCGTCTGGTCCGACGCGGCCGAACTTTATCAAAAGCGTGTAGACAGCAAGGATACGCGGTCGCACTCGATAAAACTGGCCATCCTTTCGAAAGCACCATGCCAGGACGCCGGCCGATTGATCATTCAGTTGCACCGCGCCGGCATGAAACAGCCGGATATTTTCCCGATCGAATGTAATTCGCTCGATAGCAGCTGGCCCGACAAGACCAGTTTTAATTTCGATGTCGATATCAAATCCGGCAATCTCGTTTTGATCAGCAATAGCAAATCGACGAAAATCGCGACCAATCCCTTGCTGCCCCTTGCCTTCGCTGACGAGCCTGAAATCCAGTTTACGATTCAATCCAATACGCAACGCAATTACGCACCCGTAAGCAGTGTCGATCAGGTCAAGGCACTGGCGAGAACGCTCCAGAGCGAACAAGCCAAGCCCGGTGAAAAAGTCGATGCAATCAACCAGTTGGGCGGCGCGCCGCTGCTGGCGAGCAAGATGACCAGCCCTGGTTTGAACGCCGGTCTGTCCGAACCACTGTATGCCACCTTGCTCGATCTGCAACGGCATAGCGACAAGCAATTGGCGACGAAGGCCAGGCAATTGACCGCACGGCTGCCCATTGCGAAAGACCTGGCCAAATTGGCCAAGTCCTCGGATGCGCGTGACATGGCTATGCTCAAAACGATTGCCGCTAGCACTTCCCAGCAAGATCGCGCCTTATTCAAGGATCCTGGCGATTTTGACGCCATCCTGAATCGCGGAAGCAAGGGCACGCCCGCTTCCGGCGAAACGCCACCCATACCGACTTATACCAGGGAAGGCGATCGATTTTTCATACGCGCCAGCTGGGACAACAAGGACGAGGCCATGGTCGGCTGCGTGGGCAAGGCCTTTTTCGAGCTCTGGGGAGGAACGAGCTTGGCGCAACAAGTCGAACTGGCCCGTACGGTGAGAACCCGCATGGTCTTTTATACCAAAGCCTGGGCAATCAGCATGCACGACCGACTCCGGCAATGCCAAGCCAAGGTCGCTTATGTCACCGGCTATACGCAATAAAACACCAGGTGGCGCTAAGGCGTCCCATGAAAGTCGGCACTGGCGGTCTCAGCAGCAAATCATCCATCCGACCGCACAGCGAACCTATCGAGCAGGTCCTGTACATCCGTAATGCTTGCGTATTCGCCCGCAAGGTTCGCCAGCGCCATCGCATGCACCTCAGCCGGATGGCGATGCACGCCGGCATAGTCAGTTTGGGCAAAAGCAAAGGTGGCATCAGCTACCACCTGCGTTTCAAAACCCAAATTCCCGGCGGTACGAGCACTGGCTTCCACCGAGTTATTTGTACTGACGCCGACGATGACGAGGCGTGAAATATCCCGAACCCGGAGCCAGCGTTCCAGACCGGAGTGAATAAAGGCATCGGGTACATTCTTCTCCAGCACATGCTCCGATGGCAAGGGCATGAGCGATTCCTGAAATTCGACGCCGGCCTGGCCCGGCCAGAACGGTGAACCTGGCGTTCGGGAAATGTGGCGAACATGCACGACAGGTGCGGCAACCCGACGCCAGGCTTGTAGCAACCGGGCGATGTTGTGCTCTGCCTCCGGATTGTTACGGGCGCCAGCGGCCTGGGTTGCCATGCCCTTTTGCATATCGATGATGAGTAAAGCTGGAATATTTGTTTGCACCGCCAACCTTCCTGGCCAAGCCACTAAAATATTATGGGCAGCCGCAGGCCAGTCCCTTGACCGAGAAGTTAGCACCCACTCGGTGCAGAAGGCGACTCCGACAGAATGGGTTGCCAGGACTTGAACCACTCAGTGGCTTCGGACTCCTGGCCGTCGCCGCGGTTGAAGACATAGCTGTTGTCACTCCTGGCCACCGTCGAGCGGTCATTACCGCCGCCCGTGAGTGCATTATGGGCGCTATTGCCGATCAGCGGGTTGGCCAATGCGTCGCCTTAGGCGGCCAGACGAATGAAAACTCAGGTGTCGGCCGCGTATTCACCCGCGATGGGTGGGCCGCATTTGTTGGCGGCGTACCCCATCTGAATTGCATTCAAAATCGATTGAATTGCCCATTCCAACTCATCTTGATTGCACCAGTATTCTTCAATATGGCCATGAATCTTATAGTGGGAAATATTGAACCCATCTTCGACGTCGTTAAACCAGAGGACGAAATCACCAATCAAACCAACGACCCAGAATCCTCCGCCCTCGTCACCCCACGGTGTTTGCTGCCACTTGGATGGCAAGATCTTGATCCATTCCCACAGGCGGGACTGCTCTGCGTTCATGCGCGATTCCGCAAGAAGGATTTTTTCCCAGATTGCCGTTTCGCTAATCGGTGTCCAGTCCATTTGCTATGCCCCTAACAGCCGCAAAAAAAACAGTAGCTGGCGCTGCGCATCGGCGCAGAAACTATGTGCTGCCATGGGCCACCAGTTTACCAAAGGCTCAAAGTTAACGCCGAAAGACATGTGGCTGCAGGTGCCGCGCGCCTAGCCTGTGCGCCTATCGCGTAAAGCACGGGCAGTCAGCTGTACTTCGGGGGATGCGGTCACCGGACGGGGCCTGTCATTGCGTATGCTCTCAGAGGGTTGGCAATGGGTAGCTGCTGAGAATTAATTAATTCAGTGTCGTGCAGGCAGTGTACAAAATCTGCCGATTTATACTTTTGTATAATTGCCGAGTTCCATTCTCTCTGTATAGTCGGCATGGTGGCTGTCTTGGGATGCCAGGGGATGCCAGGGGATGCCAATTCAGAATTATTCCATTCCAGAGGGTTGGTCAATATGGGCTTTTACTCAAAGAGCGACGTGCGGGCTGGTGATTTGGTTTACGGCTTATGCGATGAGCGAGCTGAATATTTCAACACAGGCAAGCCATTTCAAAGTCTCCTCTCAGAAAATGGTAAATTTGTAGATGACTTTCGTGTTTTATTCGACGAAGCAGATGATACTTCAGAGTATTACAAAGAACTGGTTGATGTCACTTTAACCAGTTTTTTGCGCCATCATGGAAAATACAAGACTGCCCTGGGGAATGTAGATAATGAAAATTCTCGAATTCGTCGGAAATGCAAGGGTGGGATTGCTTGGGCCGTAAGTAATAGCCGAACCATTCATTTCGTATTGGATGGTTTGGAAATGCAAGAAGTTTGTGAGAAAAGTTACATAGGCAATGGCTACGATGAAACCAACGGAGCCCTCCCTAAGAAGCGATCAATAACAGGCGCCGAACTAAGGTGGGTTTACAGAAATAGTCATGGCGAAAATGAAGCGCGAAGGAATGATATTGTAAAAAGTGTTCAATTCTGGAAGGATTTCAAGCGCTGTAAGCCGCCATGGGAGGATGCTGAATTCAGGCATTATTTTAGTGCTTACAAGCCGCTCCTTCCCGTTGGCAGCAAAAAAAGCGGCTGCAGTATTATGTGATTCTCCTGATGGTAGGCGTGAGATCGGCACCTGGCCAGCGGTTCTGGCTGGGTGCCTTGGCTTGCAGGTACTGCAATTGCTAAGGACGATAGCCCGGGCTATAGCGCAAAGTTCTACATTCCTGAGCCGTAGCCAATTTACGATTACAAACGATCGGTCTGAAACCCGCGTAGTTGCTCACTCTCTCCTGCTGACTGGTCAGGAGCAAAACAGAGAATGGCGGGAAAAAAAATTCTTGAGGGAATAGCAGCGTTTGGTCTTTTAGTCCCATGGTGGGCCCGCAGGCAATCTAGTATCGATTGATTGATACACGGTGCTTGCCACCGGCATCTACGCTATCGCTTTGACTCAATGTTGGGCCTTACGCTTTGCAACAAGGACGTGAAAATCCCTTTAAAATTTGCCTGCGATTTCGGCAGACATGAATTTTTGGTTTGGAGCAGGAATTGGAGCTTGCATGTGGCTTACAGCGCAACGAATCAATGAACTAAAAAGCTAAACTCACAATTGTGAATCAATTACTTAGCTAAATAAAAACTTAAGGCCACACCCTACTTCCTCAATTACCGGGGGAGCATTATTGCAAAGGGTAATTTTCTCCAATTTCCCTGAGGTGGAGTTATCCAGGAATGCGCTGTACTTACAATCTTCCATTTCCGGAGTATGCCAGATCCCGTCAATGTCTTCCATATAGGGCTTTAAGCACAAAATAACTTTACGAAACGCTGGAGATGTCCTTTCAATTAGATCTGACATCTGGGATAAGGTTGTGATTTCAGGAGCCAGTTCAGCGAGTACTAGTTTAAATATTTCATCGCTGGAATTTGGAATTAGAACAGTACCGTTTATTTTGCGAAATGTGCATACTCTCATGGTATGGAGAAAGACGTCACACTTCCAAGTGGCAAGCCGTCCTGCGGTGAATCGAACCGACGAATCTAAGTTCACTGGTTCCGCAAAATAAGCCTCTGCAGCCTGCTTTTCTTTCTTTGTCAATTCCAAACTGCTCATTCGGGAACCGTCCCTAACGAATAAAAGGGACTTCCCCGTCCCAGATGAGCGGCGAAGCCGCAACGGCACCGCAATGCCACGATGGAGTTTCCACACTGCGTCGACATCATCGAAAGGGAAAGTCCATGATCATTATCACCATCGGGATCGATCTCGCCAAGAACGTTTCGCCTTACACGGCATCGATGAAACCGGCAAGCCGGTACTCATCAAACCTAAGGTGCAGCGCGCCGATTTACGTCCCTTGATCGCTCAATTGCCAGCCTGCCCAATCGGCATGGAGGCCTGCTCCGGCACCCACCACTGGGCCAGGCTGTTCCAGCAGCATGGCCACACCGTCAATCTGATCGCCCCCCAGGTTCGTCACGCCCTACCGGATGAGCGGCAAACGCGGCAAGAACGACGCGCCGATGCCGCCGCCATCTACGAAGCCGTCACTCGGCCGAAAATTCACTTCGTCCCGATCAATGGATACCTACCAGCAAGCCGTGCTCTGTCTGCACCGTACCCGACAGGGCTTCCTGGAAGAGCGCACCGCCAGCTACAACCGCATTCGTGGCCTGTTGGCCGAGTTTGGCATTGTGCTGCCGCAGAAGGTGTCGCAGCTACGACGGGAGATACCTGCATATATAGAAGACCTGCCTGCCTGGGCCAATCGAGCAGCCAGTACTGGCATGGGCTTGCTTGGCTGCGCCTGTGGCACCATTGAGGCCGGTTTAAGCCTGTACGACATGAACACTATCTGCGCGCGCTCAAGCGCGCAGGCAGACGTCGATCGATTGGCGTGCAGCCGTTTCCCGAGCCCCATCGCATCTCGGTTGAAGAAGTTCACATTAGGTGGGCTTTTTCGTTTCCGTTTTCGGGATATGAGAAGAGGTGGCAGGCACCGTGCTGTGTACGCCTCAACGCCTTTCCAGTAGCCTTCGCAAGATCCGTGCGGTGGTCGGCCCAAGCGTGCGCGGGCACGGCAGCCTGGGCGATGAAATATTTTCTGGGGCTGCAAATCGGTTCAACAATTGAAGGCGTCATCACAAACCGTGGTAGGGAAACCATGTTGATCCGAGATAGTGAAACTCACTGTGCTTTGCATAGTACGCCATTACTGCAAGATGTCGTGCTTATCAAATACGGGTTATACCGCTACGAATCGGAATATCGTACTGCGCATAATACACTATTCCCAAAATCGCATTTTTATATGCTCGGCGGATGCATGCGAGGTGAGGCGCTATGGCGTACCGTTCGGTATTGCCCGGAATGCCGAGCGCAACACCTGGAATGGTGCACGATGCATGCATGCACTACGGGTTTGCCTCCTACCCGAATGGAGTTGGAGAGCCTATTCAAACGACACTTTGGACAGAAAAATTACGAGTACACCACACCACCAGAAGTCCATCGATTGCTATTGGAAGGGGGGGATGTACGCGCAATCAAGATGTTAAAAACTGCTAACCCGGATGTTGAAATAGCCGACTTACGATTGTATGCAACCTACCTTAGAAAAAAAGCGGCGTATGAGAAGGCCCTGTTAGAAATAAATTCAATTAGAACCTTGCCATGAGTGCGGATCTGCGGATCTGCTGACCTACGGAGCAATGAATCACCTTAGTATATTTTGCGCTGTACCATCCAGCCCTTGGTAGAGCACGGTGTCGGGTGTGCTCATTTCAGTCAACCTGAGTAAAGATGTTGATCATATAATAATAGCTCACTGGCCCTCAACTTGGGTGGACTGCCTAGTCACATATGCTGACCTCTTTGGGAAAGGTTAGACAAAGTGTGTTTGAAAGCGACAGAAGTTTGACGGCAGTGTTTGGACACGAATATTACGAAATTAACGGGCTATTCAGCCGAGGGGCTGTGCCCTATCGAGCTGTTAGCGGCGCTATTTAGTCTCTCCACAATGAGGCAGTCAACTTTGGTGACGACCTAGTCAAAATGATGATTGAGAAGGGATTGTAAGCATGATTTCTAATGAACTCGCTGCGGAGTTGAAAGAGCGGTGCTGCCTTTGGCAAGAAGGTGTGCTTCCGGATACTATGTTCGAAGCCTTCGTCTTGACGGCCCTGTGTGACATAGACGCCACAGGATACAAGATAAGCGACTACTTTAACGACGATGCAATTTCTCTATTATTAGCACATGGAGAGCAGCAGCTGAAAAGTGAGGGCGTAGGCGGAATGAGAGTAATTAGCGCTGGTCGTGAGGTTAATATTTCGTATTTTGCACTTCAATATCGAAAGCTGTTTGACCAGTGGGCCCGCCGTGGTTGGATTGAGCTTAGTAATGAGAATTCAGTACGGCGTTGCTAAGGTCAATCCGATTACAGCCTATTTGTAAATACACGAAGTGCATTTGACCTTTCCCCATCCAGGTCTACCAGGAATTAGTTTGCATGAAGGGCAAAGAAGCCCCTCATGAGGAAGTCCAGATTCACTGAAGCGCAGATTATCGCCTATCCGCTGACTCCCACTTTAGGCATCTACGAATGCAAGCACTTATCCAGAACGTTTCATCTGAAGGCGATTGGCCTCTCCAAGGGGAAGCCTTTTTGGTACTCTTTGATCGGTATATACCATTTGCGGTTGAGGACGCAGCCCACGTCGATTATGTTGAGAAATGCGTGGAATACTTCAACAGCCTCAACCATTTGATCATCGACACGCTATATCAGTCTTGTATTCGTTATTGCAACGACTTTCTCGAGATGACAGGAGAAACCCCAAAGCAATTCAGCTCGCCGCGAGAAGTATTGAATCTTATATCGCCCAGCATGCTTATTATTCCAAACGAAGAAATTTTGGGCGAACCCGTTGTTCATATGGAACTCAACTGTGCATGGGAGCCTGAACATGGTATGGAGTGGGTAATCAGAGGCACAAGCGTTCTCTATGTGGGTGGCTTTAACGGAAGTGATCCATGGGGCGAATACCTTGAGAAGACAAGTTGGAACTATGCGTAAATTCTCATCCCGCTGCACAGCCAAAAACCGCACTGCAGGCTCACTCTGATGCGACGCAGCTTCGAGTGGCGGTATCTATGCAAATGGTGCTTTGCGATTCGACTTTACGTCCGAGGATGATGCATTTCAAATCTACCTCGAAGAAATCGAAGTACGCCGTTTTGGCATATGCCAAATATGCGGGAAATCCAATTAAGAAAATATCATCGATAATTGGAACTCGTACATTCTTTAACCGAGAAGGGGGTTAGAACCATGGCATTTGAAACGCCTCTTGATTATTATGAAGCGATTGCTGGTGAGTTGGGGCAGATTTTTCCTCAACCCTGGTCTAGTGTCTGGGTGGAGGCGGAACGATTTGCTGATGCAATAGATCTGCAGATCGTTTATTCTGGGCCAAATGGCATGAGAGAAAGTAATGTCGATCCAATCATGGTGCCGGACTATTTGATTGAGCTCAGCATCCACTTCCATTAGCAGCTTTTCCAGGCTCCTTGGTGTGGTGGCATCAACGTAAGATTCCGCAGCCAGGAATGAATCAAACATCGGCACTAAGCTGTTCAGGCGCGTAAATCGCCCGACAACATAGCGACCAAAGTAGCTCGAACCTTGAATCTCATTCACGAACCAGCAGCCGCCATACTTTTTCCTTAAGTTAATATGGATCAGGAATCCATTGAAACAATCCTATTCCACAACCGTTCCTTGATGTACTCCTTTGCTTCTTCTTCGGAGTAAGCCGGAAAGACACAATAGCTTTCATTGTCGAGCAGGCTCATCCAAGACAAATTCTCATCAAAAAATGCAGCCTCTAACTCATGACGAAGTTTCTGACGATACTCCCCATTTGCCAAAGAAGCCGCCAAAGCTGCTTCCTCGCGCTCCTCCGACAAGCCGACATCTACCGACATGATGGAAACCAGTAGATTCTTAAGAATTGGATATTGATTCATTCGTCATCTCGCAGGGAAGATTGTCACAGGTTCCCACCGATTGGTGAGCGGATTGAACCCATAAGTAGCCTGAACGCTTCTAAGGTTGTCGATCAACTTTGGTGCCCCTTGCAACGCTGGGTTATGCCTACTGCCACCGATACGTGCATAACCTCGGCCCAAGTTGTACCCAAGATCACCAACGTCCGCTGGAGTTAGCGTTACATACTGCGCACCAGGGTTTTGGGCGATCTTTGTAGCCAAAGTACCATTGCTCCGAATTGCATTATCGGCGTAAGCCAAGAGTTGATCGGAATGGAATGCGGAAGACATAGGGAGCAGGATGACCCTACCGCTCTGTCCGTCAATCTTCACATGCCCATCGGGTGCCACCCCGGTTAGCGATCTATGCATTAACTGCGGATCGGTAACTGCGCCTCCGTGACGGTGACCCCTTACTTGTAACCCTTCTCCCTGGCTAACCAGCTCTTAAGTTCAATTAGACGGGGGGATATAGCCTCATTAGAGCCTGTCGAAACGTTATATAAAACAACAGTCTCGTCGCAGCTCTTTAGAAAAATCCATACCGCTGATTGTGCCCAGTCGGGCATGCCACTCCATAAACCGATGAAATCAGGCGAGCTGGCTAATATCTCAATCATTGCGCCAACTGCCTCATCCTTCGTATAAATACCTGAATGATAGGCATCCGTGTACCTGCACAGTTTTTCATCACTATTGCTCACGGCGTCCCTCCTCGCATTAGCAACACGATCTCATCTGCATAGTCCCAAGCTTGTGAATGTCAACTATCCTGAAAACCGCCCAACTCCGGCGACGCCGTCTGTTGCACGAACTTTCGCCGATTCCAAGTGGCTAGCTGTTCAAACTGCGCTAATTCGTAGAATTCATGCGAGATATATGCCACGGCCGCCTCGTCACTCGACAATAAGGTTTTATTGAGCCGGATGGGGATTTTCCCATTTATGTTCTTCATTCCATTCCATGTCATGGTTTTTGACAAATCTAGCCCCTGATATGTACCAGTCTGCCCATACTCCGCCAACGCGCCTACTTGATTCGAGAGCAATGCTGGGTCCACAAACATGATACGTACGCCATCAGGGATATACACTCCCAACTCTTGCGCACGGTTGATCATATACTCTTCCGTACGTACGACGAGATTCGCGTTTTGTTCATAGCGGACTTTGGGTTTTTGTCTCGTACCAAGCAACGCTTGCTTACCGATATTTTGTTGATAGTCAGCTGCTCTACCCAATACTAACGGTGATCGCAGCCCTACTCCTTCGAATGCACCGTCCATCGATATCGGGGTTGCAAAGCTGGGCTTGTACGTCAGTGGATTCTGCCAAATCACCTCACGCCCGCCGTATTCCGCGAGCGTATTCAGAACCAGGAACCGTTCGCTAGCCAGGCTCCATCCAGAACTGAGGGTGTCCGTTCCCGACCTAAGGAATGCACGTGTAGAAGCAGAGAAAGCCCCACTGCCCGGTACTAGGACGGAGGTGGCATGGGCCATGGTCGGCCACCCGCAGCAGGTGGCCGGCGGCGTCCCAGCTGCGGTGGATATCCTTGCCTAGCGCGGTGCTCGCGGATCTGCTGGCCCAGGCCGTTGTATTCGTAGCGAGTGCTCAGGCCGGCTTCATCGACGCTTTCCAGCAGGCGGTTGAAAGCGCCGTAGCGGGGTCGTGGGGTCAGGTCTCAATACTGTTTGGTTAACTGCCTTTGATCTATACTGCGCCATCTTCCTGCAGGGAGCGGCGATGGCGCGAACCAAGGCAGTCCTCGGTCGCGGAGCACGGCTTAGCGATCATCTCAGCACCAGCCTTCTGGCACGGGTCTATCCTGCCGCCCAGATCAATCAGATCCTCGACCAGCATGGTCGCAACAGCCAGCGGGTCCGCCGCTTTCCCGCGCTGGCTGGGGTCTACTACTGCATGGCTCTCAGCCTCTATCCCGAAGCCAGCTACGAAGCTGTGTTCTCGGTCGTGGCCCAAGGCTTAGCCTGGGCCGAAGCCCGGCCCGAACCACCGCAGGTCAACAAGTCCTCCATCAGTGAGCTGCGCAGCAAGCTCGGTGCTGCACCCCTACAGGCACTGATGACGCCCGTTGGCCGACCCTATACAGCATTCCCACGCCTTCTTTCGTGCATTACGGCTGGTCGCCATCGACGGCAGCAATATCGATCTACCCGATGAGGTCGAGAATGCAGCCGTGTTTGGTTATCCCGGCAGTCGTACCGGCCAGGCCGGCTTTCCCAGGCACAGTGCGCAGTGCTGGTCGAATGCGGCACCCATGCCATCTTTGCCGCCCATCTCGGCCCCTATCGCAGCGCCGAGTGGGATATCTGCCAGCCAATGCTGGCAAGCCTGCAGCCCGGCATGCTGTGCCTAGCCGATAGGGGCTTCAATGGCTACTCGCACTGGCAGGCTGCCCAAGCCACCGGCGCCGACCTGCTCTGGCGTTGTGCCCACAATCGCCGCCTGCCCGTCGTCTCGGCCTTGCCGGACGGATCTTACCTGAGCATGATCTACCCGGACGACAAGTCCCGCCGACAAGGGGTGGGCGGCATCTCGATGCGGGTGATCGAGTACAGCTTGCCCAAGCTCAGCGGTGAGGCAACCCGCTACCGCTTGATGACGACGTTGCTATCGGCTGATGCGGCACCAGCGGCAGAATTGGCTGCGTGCTATCACGCGCGCTGGCAGATTGAAGCGGTGTTCGATGAATTGAATACGCATCTACAGCAAGGACGCCGTACGCTACGCTCCAAGACACCCGAGCTGGTAAAGCAGGAGTTCTACGGCTGGGTACTGGCGCACTATGCGGTGCGCTGGCGATGCACCAGGTAGCGAGCGAACATCAAACCCGGCATGAACAACTCTCGTTTATGGGGCATGTGCAGTTATTGAGGCGAACCCAGCCGCAGTCCGGGGCCTTTCCCCCCAGTGCTGGCGGGAGGAAAGCGCTGGCTTTGTGAATGGCTGGCGGCGGGGGCGCGCTTGCGGGCCGTGCGCAGTGTGGGGCAGCGAGCGCCGAGGCAGGTGAAGCGACGCAATTCGCCATACGCACCGCACGATCATCACTACCCGCGAAGGCAGAAGGGGGATTGGTCGATACAGGTACTGGCTACGGATAGGCCGAAATAGACCTAACCAAACAGTATTGCGACCTGACCCTTGGATATTCACCTTCACCACCTAGGGAAGAGTCACTTGCCAATCAATACCATAGTCGCTAGCTAGGATCCGCATCCCGGACAAAACCACCTTGTACGACCGGTTATTGAGTAGATCGCCTGAACGTATCTCCAAAGCGTGCAATGCGGAAGCTTCTCTTAAGAAGCTTGTCGCTAAATATTTTGGTAGCCAATCTAATTCAAATTTAAATGGAGAAGAGTTTTCACGCTCATTTATCATTTCTATATAAAAGCATTGATGTGCACAGAAGACGCCGAGCGCGTCTGTGCACATGTCCTGCAGTGCTTTTTCAAATTTGTCTTGAATGTAGGTAATGCCATATTCATGAGCCAATGGGTATAGAGCATGTTTCAGTAATTCGCAATGATCTGTCGGAAGCATGTCATCGTTGATATGTGCTGGCGTAGAGTACACGCAGCTATCTCCTCGAAGAACGGCTGATAGTGCCCCGGAGTTAATTTGCTTTAGTACTTGAGATGCTGATGGATTCATTGTAGCACCCTAATGTTCGTATTTGTAGATGGAGATGGAAGCTGATTTGTTTCCTGCAGCAAGCTATAAGGCCGCCTTCACTTTATTTAAGAACATTGCGGATGATTGACCGCTATAGCCAAATTTCTCCCGGAGAAATAAGCTTGGCTTGCGATCACGAATTTTACTAATCAAACTTTGCCGCCCCCTTAATTGCTTTTAGAGCTTAATTTTTCGTTAGTCTCTCCGTAAGCATAAACATGCTGTTTATTGCTGGGGCATGCTACGTCGAGCGGTTAACCCGGGAGTTTACGAAAGGAAATTTATCCTTTCCAATCACTCATGGGGATTGCAAAGCTATCCACAACAACCTCACCCTTATGTATACCGATACTCCCGCCCGCTTCAAGAATTTTCACCAGCGGTTCAAATATATTTGGATGCTCAGTTGCTAGGCGCATATTCGAATCAAGTGCATGACACCAGACCAAATAATTAATACAAATGGCCATGTTGTATACATTCTCCAGGCGACCACGTTTTGCACGAAGCATCTGTACAGTTTTTTCAATATTAGCCCCAAACCCTAGCACATCTTTCGCTAAGAAAAATGGTGAGGACAGGCCAAGTCCCTCCGCGCGGCTTATGGATGCAACACCATGCAAATAGCTGGTCATCAATCGAGCGTATTCATCTCCGTCGGCCATGCCGACATAGCTCCAATCGACATCTAGCAGTCTTCGCTTCCCATTTTCAAGGTGCGAGATTTCAGAATGCATTTTTCAATAGCCAATCAGAGAAGTCATGGAAAGTCCATATGGCTGGGAAGGAGCCATCTCGTAAGCACATGGCGGAATTTGTCCGAAGCCTGTTTGCGAGTTGTAAGATAGCGGATTTCGATATGGCACTCCTTAAGCCATGAATTTTAGCTCGGAAAACTTATGCGTTTACGTAAAGTATATACCTGCATCTCTTTGCAGCGCATTCATTGCGGCGGATGTCAAGCGCAATGGTGCGTCTGGAGGATCGTAATTGTTAAGTCTTACGAAAAGTAGCTCCTTTTCATATTTCTTGAACTGCTCGCCAAGAAAGCGTGGTAACACAAGACGGTCTATATTGAAAGGAGATTCCTTTTCCCTCTCTGATATTATCTGAATGTAATAACATTGAACCGCACAGTAAACACCTAAAGCATCTGAAGCTGCATCCATTAGGCCGGTTTCTAAGCAATGCCGTATATTGTCATTACCTAGTTCGTTGCAAAGGGGGTAAATGCCTTTCGCCAAAAATTCATTATGATCGGTTGGTTGCATTTTCGCATTAGTTTCAAAAGATGTTTTAAATATAAACTCCTCCCCTCTAATTACTCTGCTTAGGCGGCCGTCTATAATAAAATTTTTTAATTCTTCTTTCACTTTTACTTCCTCGGCATCGAAATTAGTGGATCAATGGTTGGGGGGGGTATCGGATTTGTCGACATTTCTGGTAATCCTAATCAGCCTTCAGTGTAGACCATATGCCCACCAGGAATCCAATTAGAATTGGCACCACTTGAATCGCTCCGGTTTTCCTAGACACATACGAGCCTCTTTAAATACTGCCGTTTGTACCCTACCGGCGACAACCCATAGCTGAAACTGTGACGTCGCTTCGGGATATAAAACATCTCATGTAGTTGAAACATCTTTGGTTCGTGCCATCGCCGCTCCCTGCTGGAAGACGGCGCAGTATAGATCAAAGACAATTTAACCAAAAATTATTGAGGCCTGAACCCGTGTTTCCCGACTCGAATTACCCCTTTTCCTCGCAATATTCTGAGGGTAATGGTAGTAGGGGCGCTGTTATGAACGCCGAATAGGGCTCAAGGGGCCAATTTGTTAGCTCTTGCTGCTCAGTACTCAAATTTAACCGTATATTTCCAGCTTCCATCCTCCCGCAGGCTAACTGAGTACAAAGCACGGCTCCAAACTTTTTGGTACTCTCGAAATAAGTCAGAAAGCCTATATAGGCAGGAATATATTTCATCGGTTGGCCCTACAATCTCTCTATGACCCTCAGGGCTTGAAATAGAGATCGCCATTTTTTCCCGTCCCTGGCTCTCCTCGCGCTCCACGAGCATCTCAGCAGAACGCCATGATTCCGGAGTTGCCATTATCAAAGCGTTGGCTACCTCTAGATCTATTGGCGCCTGTCTGTCAATTAATGAATTCATCTTCAATCCCTCCGCTTCGGCTCGTCACTGACTTAACACGGAAAGAGCTCTCACGAGATTTCCATCCTGAGTTATGTAATAAGTGGAAGCAAACAGCCTATATTTTCCCGTGTTTCGGATCGGTTGGTAAGCGTACGCCCAGCACCCGCTTGACGAATCAGACCTTGATCTCTGCCAGCAGCCGATCAACAGCGGCAGTGTCGAAGCGCTTTGCATCGAACGAACCTCCACACCATTCCAGCATTGCGTCATGCTCTTCATGTGCTGGGTCGGCGATGATTTCAAGGAGTTCGCCATAGCCCCACGGGCCGCCGACGTCCTCTGGCGGACACGCATTCTCACCGCCCAAGCAGATGGCCTGCGTCAAGGCTGGATCGCGTGGAACAGCCCTGCGGACTCGCATCGAATGGGTCCATCCGTCCCCGAAGTCATGCAAGTGGGTGAAGTTCTTGGTCCTGCCTAGCGCCCGTTTCAGCGTCACACGACTTTCGGCGAGGACGGCGCCACCCCAGTCCGGGTCAGGCGTGCCGTAGGATTCGTCCACGAACTGGAATTCGTGCATATGGCAGCCACACCATCCCATCGCATACTGCAAGATCATGTGCAGTTTGGGTAAGGTCACCGTCTCGGGCACCGCTACTTCGCGCCATACCTTGGGCTCGACATCGTCGAGTTCAACATGCAGAAATAGCATTTGGGTTGCTCGCGGCGCGAGGGTATAGATCTTTGCGGTCATCGTCAGGCAGCCAATCGTGTGCGCTGTTCTTGTTGGGCCCAGTGCCACGGCAGTAGCTTGTCGATCTGATTGACGGGATGGTCGGTGATACACGCCAGGATATCGCGCAAATAAGCCATCGGATCGAGCCCATTCAATTTGGCCATGCCAATCAGGCTGTACATCGCTGCCGCGCTTTCGCCACCAGCGTTCGAGCCGGGAAATAGGTAATTTTTTCGCCCCAACGCTACCGCAGGCAAGGCACGTTCCGCCGCATTATTGTCGATCTCAAGCTCGCCATCGGCGAGATAGCGCGACAGCGCTGTCCAACGAGCCAGGGCGTAGCGGATCCCACCCGCCAGTTCGGACTTGCTCGATACCTGGATCAGCGTCTGATACAGCCAGTCATGCAGGTCATTGACGATCGGCAGAGCATGTTGTTGTCGGGTCTGCCGCCTACTACCCGGCGGCTGGCCTCGAATCCGGCTCTCAACCTCGTACAGTGCGGCAATACGTGACAGGGCTTCGGCGACGATCGGGCTGGCTTGTGCCACATGAATTTCATAGAACTTGCGGCGGACGTGCGCCCAGCAGGCAGCCTCGTGAATGTGGCCGGCACCCATCATGCGTTCAAGTTCTCCAAGTACGCAGCGCGCTATCTTGCCAAAGCACAGTACCGCTTCAATCGACGCGCTGGTCTGAAATCCATCGTGCCGCGTCTGCTAATTGAATCGTCGTCGCGAAGCCATGCCCACGCGGACGCACAGGCCCGCCGCTCGGAGATGCCATGCCGCTCAATCAACTGCCTGGCTGCGGCACACCTTGCTGCGGGCCGAATCAGTTTTTTCCTAGCACTTCCTTGAGCATGTCGATATCCAGCGCCTGGTTGGCGACCAGGCGCTTGAGCCGGGCATTCTCATCCTAAAGCTGTTTGAGTCGCTTGGCTTCGGACACATCCATGCCGCCGAACTTGTTCCGCCAGTTGTAGAACGTCGCATCCGAGATGCCGTGTTTGCGGCAGAGCTCTGCCGCCGTAACACCAGCTTCTGCTTCTTTCAGGATGGCAATGATCTGCGCTTCAGTGAATCGGGACTTCCTCATGAGGGGCTCCTTTGCCCTTCATGCTAACTAATTCCTGGTAGACCTGGATGGGGAAAGGTCAGCACAATAAATAAAAGTATGCTTCACTTGCTAAAAGATACGCACTCAACGGGAGTGCTTGGGCACATAGAGGGACATTGCAGTAACAACTGCAGCAGAGCCTTCCTTGTCGTCTGCGAAGGCCCCAAACGCTCTACCGTGTTCCGACCTATTTCGATCGTCCAACATCCTGAGGTCATCAAAGGTCAATAGATCTTTTTGGCCGGATTCAATCACTAAGACCATCTTCTGCGAGAGTAAAATACCTTCTCTCGACGTCCAGGCCGCTATGGCTTGAAGTGCAATATCTTTCGATACATGACGCTTAAGATAAGGCAGTGCTGCGGATTCAATAATTTCGTTGGGAATAGAATAAAGTTTCGGACACACCAGCCTGTAATACTTACTTAAAGACAATGCACTGCCGCCTTTGCAACCGGGCACAAAGCCTGCCTTGACAGTGGCGGCGTAGTTGATCGAACGGAGCGCCTGCAACCAAACGTCCGGCTCTTTCTTTGCTTGGCCCGAAGCCGTGATGCCAATAAGGACAAATGCGAAAAGCGGCAAATGAGTAAGTTTCATGGCGAGCCTCAACGTTGAAGTGGTGGCATCCAGTGTTGCGCAGCAGCTTAAGACAAAGATTTGGATAGTCCATTTAAATGGATAGGCGGATTTTTCCCAGTTGCCCGCTGTAATTTTCGTTTTTCAAAGTAATAATAGTCGATCAAACAGGGAAAAAATCCATCAATGACAGCGCCCGACTTTCCGGGTGGTCAGCAGCTTAAGCCGAGTTCGCCAAGGCGGCGATGGCTGGCAGAGCTTCGAGGCCAGCTGGTTGCGTCCTGCCGCGTCTAGCGCTGCACCCGCTACGGCCCGTATCAACCAACTCCCGACGAACTACGGCCAAGGAGGGCTGCTGTGATGCTGGCGACGAAATCGACCCTTGCCCACCTGCTGCAGATCCATGAGCCACCATTGGAGTGTGTGGACCACTGCCCGCAGCACGGCCAGTTTCTGGCCAGGTGCCACATCGGCAGCAAGTTCGGAACATGCCCGACCTGCACGGCGGAAGCCAATGCGGCCAAGGAAGCCCGTGAACGCCAGGAAGCCGAGCGCGAAGCGCAACTGCGTTGGCAGCGCCAACTAGGCTCGTCGGGCATTCACGAGCACTTTCATGACCGAAAGATCGGGAACTACCACGTCACCCACGAGGGCCAGCGACGGGCGCGTGCCTTCGCTGAAGCCTATGCGGAAGAGTTTGCTGGTAAGCACTCGGGTCGTTGCGCGGTCTTCGTGGGGCAAACCGGTACCGACAAGAACCACCTTGCCTGCGGTATCGCCATGCGCATCATGGCGCGTTACCAGCGCTCGGCAATGTTCACCACCGTATCGTCCATGATCATGCGCATTCCGGAAGCGAAGCGTTTTGACTCGGAGATGCGCCAAAGCGAAGCCATTGCACTCTTCACCTACCCCTCGCTGCTGATCCTGGACGAGGTGGGGGTGCAATCCAGTACCGACTCGGAAGCGCGCGCGCTATTCGACGTCTTGAACGGCCGCTACGAGCAACGCAAGGCGACCATCCTGCTGAGCAATCTGGATGTGGCGGGCGTACAGAACGCCATTGGGCCACGCCTATTTGATCGCTTGCGCGAAGACGGCGGCGAAGTGGTGCCGTTTGACTGGGCGGGTGGACGGGGGACGCTGGCATGAGAGATTTTTACGAACAGGCCTTTCTGCTGCGCAATTCGACGATCAAGCAGCGGTGCTGGGAAGCCATCAAGGGGCTATCCAGGGATGGCAATCTGCTGGAGGTGATCGTTCGCCCCTATCGCCAGCACCGCAGCATAGGGCAGAACCGCCGCTACTGGCTGCTGGTAAACGTGATTGCTGACGACACCGGCAACGATCCCCAGTACCTGCACGAAATGCTCAAGTTGCGCTTCCTGGGTGCGGTCGAGGTGGTCGTGGCCGGGCAGTCGTTCACCGTGCCGAAAAGCACCACCACGCTGAATATCCAGACATTCGGCGAGTACATGACACGCGTCGAAGCCTGGGCCGCAACCGAACTGGGTTGTGCCATTCCTGCGGGGGCTTGGTATGGCTACCGCTGACAAGACGCGCTATGTACGCTCGAAATCGATTCGCCGGGCTGCCAGGGGCATGCCCTGCGCCTATTGAGGTCGCAACGATGGCACCACGGTATGGGCGCACAGTAACCGCCAGCGCGATGGCAAGGGGATGGGTATCAAAGCCACAGATACAGCTGGCGCTTTCCTCTGCCATGGCTGCCACCACGAACTGGATGCCGGCGGCTTGGCAGCCGATGAAGCGTGCGCCATGTTCGACGTGGCCCGTGAACGCTCCGCTGCCTGGTGTAAGGCGCTGGCATGAAGCCGGATTGCCGACGTTGCGCGCACCTGTCCGTGTTCGCCAACTGTGGGGCGGTACTGCAGGGCCGGGTTAGAAAGGTGGATGGCACGCCTTATCTGCCTGGCGTGCTCACTGGCCCATCCAACCCCACCGCCTGGGCAGCCCGGTGCGGCGCATTCAACGATAAGGGCTATGCGGCCAGCCTCCCGAAGATAGGGCCGCAATGGACATGAACCCGATAACAACAGAAAGCAATATGGAACTAAAGACACTGAGTTTTACCGTGCCCGGCGAGCCGCAAGGCAAGGGGCGCGGGCGCATTGTGCGCTGGGGCACCAAGGCCGGCATCAAGACGCCGGAAAAGACCGTCGCCTATGAGGGCTTGGTCGCCCATAGCGCTGCACAGGCAATGGATGGCGTTATACCCATAGAAGGAGCCGTCGCCGTGACCATGCGCATTACCGTCTCGGTACCGGGTTCCTGGCCCAAGCGTCGCTGCGAGCAAGCCCTCGCTGGTCGTGTGCTGCCGACCACCAAGCCAGATATCGACAATGTCGAGAAGGCGATCTTTGACGGGCTAAACGGCGTGGCCTGGTGCGATGACGTGCAGGTGGTTGAAGTCCGCAAGCAGAAGCGTTACGGCGAGCTGCCCGGTGTGGTTGTGTCCATCCAGACGCTGGAAGTGGGGGCCGCATGAAGATCCCCCACAACTCTATCCGCAGCAGCCTGGCTAAGCACGCTACGACCGGCCCGGCCGGCGATGCCGAACTAAAGCAACTACGCGCAGCCGTGTGGCACCAGCAAGGCATCGTCATTGTGCGACTGGATGATATTCCGGACGACTGGGACCGCCTGCACCTGGCGAACATCGCCACCCAACTTTATGGACAACGCACCAAGGAGGCCCGCTAATGGCAATTTTTAAGAGCGTGCCGCAAGCACTGCATTGCGCCTACACCATCCAGGCTTACGAGATTGGCGCCGAAAGCGCCATGACCAAGGCACTGCGCCGCATCATGATGGAACTTGGCATTTGGGAGGAACCCGGCGCGACGAATTCATCGGTGGACTTCAGTGGCCTTGACCGCATTGAAGTCCGCGCCCAATGCGCCATGATTCGCCAGATGGTGGACGATCATCTGCCGTGGGCAGAGCGCTGCGCCATCGTGGCCCGCTATGTGGCTGAGGAGGCAGCAACGGTGTGACAGTGAGTTGGCCTTGCGCAGGAAATGCGGAGGGTCAACTTAAACACGAGTGCAACGTAAAGAAGCAACCTTATTCACGTAATTGTCCATGGGTATTAATCGCATTGTTGCGCGCTTGCGTTAATTGCGCAATTAAAAGCACCTCATAAACGCCGTAATAAACGCCGTAATAAACGATATAGTAAACGATATAGTAAACGATATAGTAAACGGAATAATAAGCGACGTTATAAACATCTTCGGAATATTCCTAGTCACCACTATGGCAGGCTTCCAGAAAACCACAGGGTATTAAAATTAGTCGCGAGCTAGGAGGGTGTTGACAGAGGGGGTGAACTACACTACCTTTCACCCAGCTGGCAACTATATTGGGGCTCAGGAGTTTGTAATCCCTATTTTAATAACTGATGCTTCTTTAAAGGGGTAGTCATGAAGACGTGTATGATATACGGGGATATGTCATCGGACAGAGCCGGTGAGCAATATCCTAGCGTGCCAGTTTGTGATAAGTGCGCTTCCCATGTAACGGCTAATCGCGAAAGCTCATGCATTGTAAATATGTGGGAATATGACCCAAGTCTAGGAGATGCCTGTGAGTTTTGTGGCGAGACCATTGAGGACGAGGCAACGGGGAATTGCAACTAGGAACAATGCTCCCAAGGAGGAACTATGAAAATAATCGGTTGCTTAATTTGGCTGGGGCTCTTGGTGTTTTTTTTGTTATTCCCTGAGTGGCGAGGGCGAGTTGTATTTTTCTTCCAATATGACGTCCCAAAATTTTTTAGGGCTCTTTATGGGGGTGTATTACTGTCTGTACTCCGCGTTGGCCGCTTTATGGTCTTATGTTTGGCGGCGGGTTCAATATCGATATTCGCCAACGAAGTCGCGGCTATTTTTGGTTTGGCGCCGTTCTTTTCTGGAAGTAGCTATACGGCACTTTTGGGATTGTTCAGTGAGAAATCCACTTGGGCTGTAGTCACGACCATTGTTGCGACTACTGTGGCAATGAGTAATACCCGAAAATTGGATATGGATGACTTTGATTTTGAACTAAGAAAGCAAGAGCGCCGGCAGAAAGCGGAAGAGAAGCTAGAAGAGCGGGTTGGGAGAAGATCGGTACCGGTGGTTAGGCCAAGCTGGAGGAAAAAGGATTCAAGAAGTGGATTTGCTCGTAATTTTTAGTGGGAAATGAATCCTTTTGCTTTGCTGATTCGTACAAAAAAGGTATAGTTTTGCTACTTTCCGAAGGAATTTGCGTCTAGGCCCGCTCAGTTCACGCTGCGCGGGCTTTTTCGTTTCCGTTTTCGGGGTATGAGAAGAGGCGGCCGGCGCCGTGCTGTAACACGATGCCGACCACTTCTACGCACAAATTACAGCTTACTTCGCGGCAGCCTTGCGACGACGGGCGATGGCGCCGATCAGGCCCAGGCCGCCCAGCAGCATGGCGTAGCTTTCCGGTTCGGGCACGGGTGCGGAAATGATGCGTTGCTGGTTCACCCCGGTTTTTTCTGCCGCCGCGAAAACTTCGGCACAAAAAATTGTACAGTCCCTCCGCTTGTCCAAGTAGGTAAACTGACTGAACCGGTAGGTTACGGTTGCGGTTTGGCCCGCGGCAAATGTGCCGAGATCAACCAGGCCGCGATAGCCCGAATGCTCATAACTAACTTGGGTGGCGAGGTCACCAAACTCAGTGGCATCACCCATATCAAAACCTTCGCTGCTGCTACTGTTACTTTGGCCTTGTCGTGCGAACGTCTGTGCCGAATGCCAAACTGACACGCCGTTGACAAGCACATCGGCCACGAAACCGGTTCTAGCATTCATAGGACTGAAGCTGGCCATACGGAAAGACATAGGCGCCAATTCCACGTTCAGCTTGTAGTTCAAGCTATTCCCGGATTGATTACTGAATGTATCCTGCCAACTGATCAAATTTTGGGCAAAACCGCCATCGAATATGACCATTGCTGAGTTGCTCACGCCATTCGCGTTTACGTTCGCATATTGCCGTACGTGGTCCCCCCATACAAAGGTAGGATCAGGCGTAGGCATATCGGTTAGCCACGAAATCACAGCGGCTTGCGGATCCGTGCGGGCGAGATTGACTGGGTAAAGTGAGCTGGTATTTGCTACCATTGGTTCGTAAATGGTGCTGGCGGTAACGCTGGCAGCATGGGCATAAGTCAAGGACATGGACAGCACGCAGCCGGCCGTCAGCGAAATGGCGGATTTAACGAAATGCATTTTTATGGGGTTTTCCCTGATAAGACAAGATGGCTATTTCAAGATTATCCATTAGTTGCAATTCAAATTTCAATGGAATTGTTGCCACGCCTCCCGTCAAGCCACTTCGTGCGATCGTCTAGCGCGGGATGCTGCAGGTATGCGATCGTTCTTCGCCATCTATCCAGTGAAATAGACCAAACTCCCCCGATTTCCGCATCTTCATTCGTTGTTGCCATGCGGTCCGTCTCCAGGTGTGCCTGTTGTACTGACAATTGCTTACCGGTCTTCGTGAAGACGGCCAGCATCCGGCCTGTCTCTTCGACTATGCGTTCGGCTTCGGCGATGATATCCGAATTCGTTAGCCCAACCAGGCGTGAAGCCAGGTCGGCACAAGCAATTTTTTGATGCTTCGGGCTACAACTATGGCAGGTATGTGGGATTCGCGGTGGAGTGATCCAGGGGTTCCGCGCAACGTCGTGTAGTCGTTGCGCGGGTGATCAAGCCCCGCCGCCCAACAGCATGGAGCGGCTCCGTTGTACGCATACGCTATAACAAGTCATCGAGGAGGAGCGTGCAATGGATCTGCGAGCAAAGTATGGTGACCAGCAGCTTGAACACATCATCGACCAAGCCATGATTTATCAGTGCGCCTGCCCGGCACAAGTCGCCAGGCTGATGCTGGCATTGCGTGAAGTGAACGCTTACGAGCAAATGTGCCTGAGCCGTGACGATGCCCCCTTACGTGAGACCCACCACCTGATCGCGAATGCGACCGAGGAGGCGCACGCAAGATTGCAGGAATGCCTTGATTGCGTGATGGATTTGGAAGGGTGGGATAAATCACTGATGACGATGCCGGAAGCGTTACGCAAATTACAGGGTCAGGAGCTTCGTCGCTGGCTAGATGGTCGTCGCAGTGGTAACGAAGGTAGATAGGAAACGTTCAGCGACTCGCTGCACAGTCGCAGGTGGTATGAATGCCGATAGGCAACGCAAGGCTGTCAACGCACCAGGGCGCCGCACGCTGATTGTCGATCCTTCGGGTTACAGCTATGGTCGGTATGTGGGATTCGCGGGGGAGTGATTCCCTGGGTGCCGCGCAATGTCGATGTGATCGCTGCGCGGTGGGTGGAGTACATGGGGTGCGAGCCGGTTCGTATGCCCGGCTGCCCTGGCATGAGTAGTTGGAGCAGCCAATAAAAAACTTCAACGCTAGTGTGGTGTCTCAAAAGTAGAATTAATTAAATATTTGGTATAATTGTCGTAGTTCAATAGCTCATGGAGACTATGACGATGACCAGAACGGGCCGCCCGATCAAGAAGCTGGAACTATCCGAAGAGCAGCGCAGAGAGCTGAATGCACGTTTGGCGCTGCGCAAGGCGCCGGCCGATGAGAAGCTACGAATTCAGATTGTGCTCAGTTGTGCTGACGGCGAAGGAGGCAAAGAGATCGCGAAGCGGCTGGATACCACTGCGCAGACCGTCTCAAGGTGGCGTCGTCGGTACGAGTCGTATGGTCTGGCAGGGCTGACCGATGCACCGAGGTCGGGGCGGCCTCGCACGGTGCTAGACGAACACGTTCAGGCGGTGATTGATCGTGTCCGGAACAGTAAGCCTACTGACGCGACGCACTGGAGCGTGCGCACGATGAGCAAGGCAACAGGCGTGTCGGCGTCCACAGTGCAGCGCATTTGGCACGCGTTCGGGCTCAAGCCCCATCGGCTGGAGACGTTCAAGTTTTCCACCGATCCGAATTTTGTCGATAAGGTCCGCGATGTGGTGGGCTTGTACCTCGCCCCGCCGGATCGTGCCTTGGTGCTCTGCGTGGATGAGAAGAGCCAGATTCAGGCACTGGATAGAACGCAGCCTTCACTTCCGCTTACGTTCGGCAAAGCAGAAACCCGGACACACGATTACAAGCGGCACGGGACGACTTCGCTGTTCGCAGCTCTGGATGTGGCCACTGGCAAGGTCATTGGCCAACTCAAACGTCGCCACCGGAGCGTCGAATTTCTGCAGTTCCTCAATACCATCGACGCAAGCGTACCGGCAGACCTGGATATCCACCTGATCATGGACAATTACGGGACGCACAAGACGGAGAAGGTGCGTGCCTGGTTCGCCAGCAGGCCACGCTACCATCTGCACTTCACGCCAACTTCGGCCTCCTGGCTCAACCTTGTGGAGCGTTTTTTCTCACAAATCAGTGAGAAGTGGATCAAGCGTAGTGCCCACAGCAGCGTCGCCGATCTAGAGCAGTCAATCCGCCACTACTTGGACATCCACAACACCAACCCGAAGCCCTTTGTATGGCGCAAAAGCGCAGATTCAATCCTTGAGGCCATTGCTCGTGCAGGCAAAGTTATTAATTAATGCTATTTCAGGTACACCACACTAGAGCGTGCAAAACTTCGTGAATGACCGCTTTATACCAAAATTGTTGATTTGCACTCCACGGGTAACCAGAAAGCGTGGGCTCAATCAAAATATTTTGATGGTGAAAGCCGAGGGAATCGTTCACTGTGTCCATAACACCTACAGCCGAGTCAGGAACTCCTGGCACCAACTTCAGTACAGATGTTCCTAGTCGGATGTCCGCATCGCTACCACTTGTCTGAACAAATGTAACGTTTATGTACTTTGAAATGGTAGTGAGCAGCTCATTGGTGGCAGCGATTTGCTGAGCTGTAAATGGTGCAAATTGTGCACGCTCATATGGCTCCCCATTGTAGCGATACTCAAATGGCAGACTGCTCATAAAGCTGTATTTTATGACGGCGCCCGGCTGATAATTGGGCTCGAAATGGTTGAATTCATGGAATGGAGGCATGACAACTATCCTAGAGTGCAAAAAGCTTAATTTCTTTATTCAGACGGCCGAGATATTGCTTGCAGTCTCTCTTTTGACCGGCGTTATCTTGCTTCGCCAACTCGTTTACAATTTCGCTTTTTTGCTTGATTGGAAGGGTGCCATACCAAAAGGGTACGCTAAATTCAAAGTATTTGAATTTTTGTTTGGTGCCATTGGGTTCAGAAATCCAGCCGTCAGCTTGTTTGTCACCTAGGAAATAAACCTGTTTTTTTTCGTAAATAGCCTTAAATGGCGACATGATTTTTTCATACGTTGGGAATCCACCACTTCTGGGGAGTCCCCGCTCTGCATAGCGCAGTGCCGAATATGGTATTTTCAGAGTGACTTCATCACCTGATTTAATTGCATCTGCGCGTAGTGCCTCTAATACTTTAAAACGGGCATAGACTATTTCTGGTTCTGATGGAGAGTAATCGTCGGCGGCGCCTTGTTTTTGCTTGTCAATAGGTTCAATCACCTCTAACATTTCTGCGTAAATGACATTTTTGGAACAAGAGACTCGCTCGGCGAGCGTGGGAATTGTCTTCGGAGTATCACCGTTGCTATTTAAGTAATCTATCGAGTCGTTGCTGGAAGGGGTAGAGCTGGCGTGGAGAAGCGCAGACGAAGCTGATAGCAATATCATTGCATTCGCTTTCATAAAACGAACTATGAGCGGATTAACAACTTTGCTTTTGTTTAATGGTGACACTTTTCTCTCCTGTTTCATTTTATGAGTGATCCAGCTTTGCACTTCCTCAATTCTAAAGAGAAATGCGCGGAGCATGATACCTGCTGCCGCGCATTAGGGAAATCACCACTATCTAAGTATTTGCTTATTTTATGCGAGATTTCTTTAACAAGCTTCGGTAGTAGCTAGACCAGTAAACTTCGAGCGGGGGCTGACACACTGTAATTGGTCGAAGCATCTTCTATCCTTCTTAAGATGTGCGGCCGCTACAACGTCATCGACAATCCTCATGTGCGTGAACTCTGTTCAACGCTGGGTATCAAGCTTTACCCTGGCACGAGGACGAACATTTGCCCTGGTGGGCAAGGACAGTTTGTTGTGGAGCGAGACGGACAGCGCCTACTTCTAGATGGCATGTGGTCGGCATCAGTTCAGCCCAAGCCAGATGGCAGCGGCTATCGGCCTCACCCCGATTTCAAGACGTTCAACGCTCGAAGTGACCGGCTGGGCACCAGTAAGCTATGGCGCAGGCTGTACAGCTCCCAGCGCGCCATTATTCCAGCAAGCGGCTGGCATGAATGGGTTGGCAAGCAGTGCTACGAACTGAAGCCCGCAGCAGGGGCGCTGGCCTTGGGTGGCTTGTATCAGGTGTATGCATTTGGCGACGAAGTTGTCCCGGTCTTCACCATCATTACGTGCCCACCGCATCCTGATCTGATGCACATTCACGACAAGAGTCTCCCGCTTATCTCACAGCCGGCCGACTTTGATGCGTGGCTGGACCCAGCATGGAAGCATCCCGAAATTTTTCAGTCTCTAATGCAGCAGCCCATGGTAAGGGCGGAGTTGCAGGTCATTCCCATCGATTCGCCGAAGACACTTGTGCCTGTTGGACGGATCGAGATCGTAGGAGCAGACCAGTAGTGCGGTTGCGTCTAGCGTCGGGCGGGCTTTTAGGACGTACGGCCGAAAGGCCGATTTCACGTGTGACTAGCGTGTGAATACACAAGCCATTTGAAGCCTTCCTAAGCCGCCAGGTCACGCAATAACTTTCGATAAATCGTTGATTATGCATGGTTTGTGGCGGCTTGGAGCGGCTTGGAGATGGCGCCTCCGACAGGAATCGAACCTGTAACTGCCCGGCTCAAAGGGCGTGCGTGACAAGTTTTCAACTTCCGAGCGGTAAAAGGCTGCACCGGAAATGTCCCATTAATCATATAGGGAGGTGTCGCCGATTGAAGAGTATTAAATAGGAAATTTTGGTATGAGTCTGGAAATTTCTAATCAATCTGCACTAAGGAAAGACCCGCAGAAGCAATGGTGATAACGTGCTGGCAATGGTGGCGGCTTTTTCTCCGAAACTCGCAATCTTGTCTAGATTGTCGCAAGCTTCTGCTGTATTACGCAAAAAATCGAACACTCTGTTGAGTATATTTTTTGTGGAAGCATCTGCGTTCTCATACTCACGCTCCACCTTTACCCGTTCGACTGAATATGCACCCACGACCTTATGTAGGGCATCTGTAAGCGCCTGCGTACCTTTAATCTCGTAATCTAAAAGGGCATGGCGAATCGCAGTAATTTGTTGCTGAATAAACTCTCGTAGTTCACGAGTCATTACTGTATCGTGCAAAGCACTTTGCAATGACTCCAGCTCCATTCGGAGGGCCTTCAATTCTTCCGCAGGTAAATCTGCTTCATTTTCTTCTTTTAGTGCCCATGCAGCCCATTCGAACACCTTCCTGCATTCTGGTGCCTCGATATTGCCTTTATGATCATTCCAAGATGAATGTAACTTCCCGGGAGATGCCACTTGTTTCAGTCGCTCAAAGCCCGGGTTTGTAAGCTCCACAGGAATGCCATGCTCATCTAAGCGAGACCTGGTGAAATCAATTTGCTGACGCAGCGACATAAGCCGGGCAGTTACGTCATCTTCAAGATTTGGATCGCTCGCACTGAGGTCAAAAACAATTGCCCACTTTTCCAGAAGGCGATCATTTTGTTTGTTACTAACGAGCCGGTCATAGAAGTAGATAAGTCGCTCGGCGGCATTCATATTTGCTAGTGATCGGTGCAAGGGAAGATGCCTCGAAGCTAACACGAGTTGCCGCACAAGCCAACTTACCTGACGCAGTCTGTTGCGAAGGCATCGACTGCTAATTTTTACAGCCCCCCCGTTCAACTGTCCCAAGGTGTGGCACTGGTGCAGTCACAAGGGGAAGGCGGTTGACCTATCTTTAGGTCGGCATCAAGTTCTCGGGCGGCCTCATGTCGATATGCTAGGCCATAACGCATGCCACGTAGAGAGCCCGCACCTGGCAATCATCCCGGAAATGAAGAAGCCCCGACCGAGGTCAGGGCTCCAAAAATGCTGGCATAAATGCTGGCATAACCCAGGCAAAACAGGGCTAAAACAGTCACAAAAATGCCACTCTCAAAAATCTAACCTATTGATTTTTAAGGATTTATTGGTGGAGACGGCGGGAATTGAACCCGCGTCCGAAAGCACTCCACAGAGGGATCTACATGCTTAGTCTAGCCATTTGGTTTTAACGGGTGCAACGCCGACCGACAGGCTTTACAACCGCGAGCCACCTAAATTTAACTGCCCGACAAGTAGCCCGCCGAACAGCGATCTCATGTAAATAACGCTGCTGCCGGTTTTACCCGGCCTGACCCATGAGCAGATCAGAGCAGCGACCAACCGGGATTAAGCGGCTAGTGCGTAGTTTTCGTCGTTTGCGACTAAATCGATTCAGTGTTTAACGGGGGTCTGAGATCCCGGCATGCCCCCATCCGCTTTGCCACCCCCGTCGAAACCATGTCGTCCCCGTGGGTCATACAGTACAGATGAAGAAATTCATTATACCCGTAGCCTGGACAGATGGGCCAGTAATTCCATTGGCGTAGCGATGCGTAGGTCGGCACCCCAGCTATCCGGCTGGTCATGATCGGCGATGTAGCCGTAGTCGGCCAAGACAGTGGTCATCCCTACCGCCTTGCCGGCCATGATGTCGCGCTCGGCATCGCCCACATACCAGCAGGATTCGGTAGGCAGGCCCAGTATGTCGCACGCGTGGCGCATGGGACGTGGATCGGGCTTGGCGATGCCGACGGTATCGCCGGACACCACGACCGATGGCGGTACGCTGAAGCCCAAGGTGGGGATCAGCCGGTCGGTAAATCGCATCGGCTTGTTGGTGATGATGCCCCAGTCCAGGCCTTGCTTGACCAGTGCTTCCAGCAGCGGATTGATCTCGTCGAACAGTGTGGTCTGCTCGCAAAAACAGTGCTCGTAATGATCGAGAAAGCGCAGCCGCAAGGCGTCGAAGCCGGCGGCCTCTCGCCCAAGGCCAAAGCCCAGCTCCACCAAGCCGCGTGCGCCATGGCTGGCGATGGGGCGGACCCGTTCATACGGAACCGGTGGGCGGCCCTCCTCGGCCAGCAGACGGTTGAGTGCGCCGCCCAAGTCAAGGGCGGTATCGGCCAGCGTACCGTCGAGGTCGAACAGGATGGCGCGGATCACGCTGCGATCTTTCGACAAGCCAGCAGATAGTTGACGCTGGCATCGTCATTCAGATGAAAGGATTTGGCGATCAGATCGTAGCTCATACCCTTTAGCTCGACCGCATCCAGGCCGTTTCCGCGCGCCATGCGTGCAAGCTCGGAGGGCTTGATGAAGCGGGAATACTCGTGCGTGCCGCGTGGTAGCAAACCCAGCAGGTATTCCGCCCCCAATACCGCTTGCACATAAGCCTTGGGATTGCGCGAGATGGTGGAAAAGAAGACCCAGCCACCTGGCTTGACCAGGCGGCTGACCGCCGCGACCACACTGGCCGGCTCCGGCACGTGCTCCAGCATTTCCATGCAGGTCACCACATCAAAGGCGGCAGGCATGGCTTGCGCCAACTCTTCCACCGCCTGGCAGCGGTATTCGACTTTCACGCCCGATTCCAGGCCATGCAGACGTGCCACCTGCAAGGACTTTTCGGCCAGGTCCAGTCCGGTGACCGTGGCCCCGGACTGCGCCATGGCTTCGGCCAGAATACCGCCGCCACATCCAACATCCAGCACCACCTTGCCGGCCAGCCCCGCATGGCGGTCGATAAAACCCAAGCGCAATGGATTGATATCGTGCAGCGGTTTGAACTCGCTGTCCTTGTCCCACCATTTGTGGGCCAGTTCGGCGAATTTGGCCAATTCGGCCGGGTCGACATTGGCTTGGGAGAGTTCCGGGGTCATGGTCATTTCAGTCAATCGATGATCGGTTCGGGAGCGGCGGCCGCGTTCAAACAACCGGTACGGCCTTGATGCGCGACTGCCACCAACGGGCTTTGGCCTTCAGCTGGTCCTGGTCCAGGGTGGTCAGCTCGCCTTGGCGCAGCAGGCAACGGCCGGCTACCCAGACATGACTGACCTGCTCGCGCCCGGCAGCGTAGACGATTTGCGAAATAGGGTCGAATAGTGGCTGAGTTTCCAAGGCCGACAGGTCAATGGCTATCACGTCCGCCTGCTTACCCACCACCAGGCTGCCGATGCGATTGGCCTGACCCAACGCACGTGCGCCAGCAAGGGTAGCGGTTTCGAGCGCCGCTGCCGCGTTCAGCGCGGTTGGGTTCGCCGATTCGGCCTTGGCAAGCAGCGCGGCCAAGCGCAGGTCGCCCAGCAGGTCGAGCCGGTTATTGCTGGCCGCGCCATCGGTCCCGATGCCGACATTGATCCCGGCTTGCTGCATGGCGGTCACGCGGGCAAAGCCCGAGGCCAATTTCAGGTTGCTGGCCGGATTGTGCGCGATATGTACCCCGTGTTCCGCCAGCAGCGCGATTTCGCCATCGTCGGCATAAACCATATGGGCTGCGATCAGGCGGGGGCTCAGCAGCCCCAGCGCACGCAGCCGTTCCAGCGGGCGTACACCGTATTGCTTGAGACTTCCGTCGATCTCGTCGCGGGTCTCGTGGATATGGCAGTGAATGCCCATGTCGAATTGATCCGCCAAGGTCACGATCTTGCCGAAGGTCTGGTCGGATACCGTGTATGGCGCATGCGGTGCCAGCATGAAGTCGACCAGGGACTCGCCACGGAAAGCCTCGCGTGCGGTCAATGCCTTGCTCAGATAGTCGTCGGCATGCAGGCCATAGGCGGTGGGAAACTCCAGGATGGAACAACCTACGACGGTACGCATGCCGGACGCGATGCCGGCTCGGGCGACCGCCTCATGATAGAAATACATATCGTTGACGGTGGTGGTGCCGCCCCGCAGCATCTCCGCCATGGCGTGCAGGGTGCCGTCGTAGACGAATTCATCCGAGACATGCTGCTTCTCGGCTGGCCAGATATGCTCATTCAACCATTCCATCAGCGCCAGATCGTCGGCCAGGCCACGCAAAAGGCTCATGGCCGAGTGGGCGTGGAGATTGATCAGGCCAGGCAGCAGGGCATGTTCCGGCAAGGCTAGCTGTTCCGCAGCCGGGAATTGTAGCCGGGCTGATTCGCTAGGCAGAATGGCAACGATGCGCTCGCCTTCGATAACCAAGGCATGGTTTTCCAGAACAGTGCCACGTGGTTCGACAGGGATAAGCCAACGGGGATGCAGACAGATAAGTGCGGACATTGAGTGAAAGCCTGATTCGACAATGCGTGATTCTAACAGGCGCGGCGTGGAACTTCCCCCCACTCCAGCAGCCGAGTCCGAATACGGCGAGCTGACGTGGCGGCACAAGGCTCAGCATGGAGCGCAGCCTGATCGGACAACTGCTGCTGCAGTTGGATCAGGCGCTGCAGCCGGTGGAACGGGTGCCGCTGCTGTTCGACGGCACCTTCGAGAACGCTTTTCCGGCAGGGACGATGCGCTTGCCGATCAGCGACTTCCGCCAGCCGGGCCACGACTACCGTGACCTGCGCAGGAATAACGAGAAAGCAGATTAATCTCCCGGCACCGCTTTGCCTGCCTCGCGATACTGGGCATAGGTCGCCAAACCATCGGGTGTCCAGCCGTTATCGCCCAGCAGTGAAATGCTTGATCCGACAGCGCCTTTATATTCGCGTATCAGGCGCTGCCTGATCCCTTCGACCTCGGCCTCGAAATCCGGATGATGAGGATTCAGCATTTCCAGGCTTAGCAAAGCGGAATCCAATCCACCCTCCCGGATTTTTGCCGACTCGCCGGGCTTGCTACCGGCGGGATGCTTATTCCTTTCATTCTGCTGATGTTCCGCTTCACCCTCCAAGACCCTCGCCACGTCGGCGATGTAGCGGGCATGCTCGGCTTCATCGACGAGCGGCATAAATCCTTCCAATGCTCTGAACAGAGGTTGAATCTCCCGCGCCCATTGTTGTGAATCGAGCCTGCCGTTCCGCACATCGAATTGCGCCGCTGTTGGCCGGTCCAGTTTGGCCAATTCGGTTTCCAGCTTGTCCAATGCGCTTTGTTGCGCTGCCAGGAATAGCGCCGTATAGGTTCGCGGGTGACCCACAAGACTGCGCTGTTCCAGCAGGAATTTCCGCCGTTCGCTGTAAATGGTATATAGCGCGCCGTGCAGGATCGATCTCTCGATCTGGCCGCCCTCCAAAGCCGAGTAGTACAAGGCGTTGGCAATCGGCAGTGCACAGTAGGTATGGCGCAGGCGATCTTCCAGGGCTTCCGCCAACTCGTTTTTCAGTAAGTGCGTTTCAACCAGAAACTGGTCCGCCGTGTTCGTTGCGTTCGCATCGCATATCAATACTGCATAGCGTTCCTGCAACTTGGCCAGTCTACTGGTGAATGATTGCCCGGAGCGTTCCCCCTCAGCATGGGGTTGCACTTTGATTGCGCATTCGTACGCCTTGGCCAAGGCACTAATCCCCTGCAATGTTTGCCCGACTTCCAACACTTCCGCCCTGGGTGGCTGGGATTGCAGCAACTTGCCGATACGCTCGGCACGGCTGCTCACGCTGCCGTCGGCCAGCCTGTGTTGGAAAAATTCCTTTACCCGAAGCAATAGCGGCATACGGCCATTGTCGCCACCCTGGCGCACCGCCCGGAGTTTCCGCCCATCCGGCAGCGCCTCAACCCGATAACTGCAGTCGCCCAGTTTCAGGGTTGCGGCACCGCCTACCGCCACCGCGCTGCATATCCTGTCCAGCAAGCGGCTGTCCTTGGCCAGACTGGACATATCGCGGCAGCTGGCTTCGAGTAGGGCATCGGCGGCTGACGCGCGTGGCTGGTGCGTACTGGAACGCCCCGGCTCGGTATGCAGCTGTGTTTGCATCGGCCGGGATGATTTGATCATGGCAATCAAGGACGGCCGGACCGGCTGCTCCTGTTGCAAGCAGGCATGTTGCAGTTCGAGGTAGCCCTCCAATTGCTTGAGGCAGGACAAGACTTCCAGCCAGTCGGCTCTGACATCGGGCAGACGGCCAGGATTGAAGGCGCCGCCCTGCTCGTCGGACCTGTTCTTCTCAAGCAATTGGTACTTATCCAGCATGCCGGCCAATCGCTCCGACCTATCAGTAAGGAAAGACCTTAGCCGGTCCCAATGCCTATGCAGATGGTCCGGGAAGTGGCTTGGCAATACCTGGTTCTGTGCAGCCATCCGAAGGGAATGAAAAGTCGTATGGACCATATCAACCATGTACGCCAGTGCCTCAAAGGACTCGGGTTGATTGGCATCGAGCAGGAACGACACCTTGCCCCCATCCCGCAGCCAACGACAGATATTCAAGCCGGCCGTATCCAATGCAACCAGCACTTCGGCCCTGGCCACCCTTGCCTTGTCCCTGCGCAAAGAGATATCCGAACGATGTGCAAGCAAATCCGCTTCGCCGGGAAATTCAAACGGCACCCGATCTTCCGGACATGGCCAGTGCTTCACCTCCCGGTATTTCAGCAAGGATTTTCCGACGACTTCTTCCAGGATGTTGATCGCACTTGTGAGCTCCCCAGGGTAATTCAGCTTGGTCAGCCACTTGATCAAATGGCTTGTGCCCCTCTCGTACTGCGCCAGCACCATCTCTGCCTCCAGCATCTGCGAATAGCACTGCATGGGTGTCACTGAATAGTGAACCCCCCGTTTGGGCGGCAACCCTTGGCGAATGCGTTGCCGGAAGGCGCAGGCCTGCTTTTGGACTTCAGTCAGGTACGCAAAAATTGTCTCGGCGTGCTTTGAACCCTTGCCGCTGGCAGAGATCGGCTGCACGACTTCCAAACGATTGTTCCGGGTATCCCGCAAGTGGCAGGCTGCCTGCCCCTGCACTTCGATCCGTACTTCCCGCAACTCCCCTTTCTTTATATTCCATATTTCCGATACCTTGCTTGGATTGCATACCGCAGCCAAGTCTTGATAGCGCAATGTAATGGGCGAAAGTTTCATACCGTCTCCTCTCAATAGGATGATCCACGGCAGAAGTTCGAAGTAGCATCTTGCAGTGCAGGCTTGCCGCAAGGGGCTGGCAAGCAGATAAATCAATAATAATCACGGTTTTTATAGTCAACAAAACTACTTCGTTCCCCTTGGTCGAATCGCCCGTTCTGGATCGTGCGCTTCGCCACGGACAACAGCTCCTCATGGTGGTGGCCATATTTCACGTCCCCTAATCCCCTGATAAAGACATATTTATGGAATCGTTCAATTCCCTTTGGCGCGCACATCCGGTTTATATGGCGTTCGAAGTGTCTTGCGCGTGATTCCAACGTTCCACGGGCCAAGCGATGGGTAAAGAATTCCGCGAGGGGGTAATAATCGCACAGGCATATACAGCACTCTGTTCTCCTGAGTTTCCTTTCAGGCGCCGCATTACGCTCCACAACGGCAAAACACATTTTTCCGCGGGTAAATTTAATTTTATTGAAATAATCTATTTCCGCAGAGCCCAGGTTCTTGTATTTTTTTACCAGTCTACAAAAATCATCTTCCTGGGTCACGACCTCCCCTACCGCACACGGCACGACCAGATGCCAGGTCACCCTATATGTCCTCCCATCCACCTCAAAATTATCACTTATCTGCTCCAGCGTCTTTTGCGACGCCGCATAAAAATGCTTCTCGTTCGTAAACGTATAAACAGCGTAGGGGTCTATGCAATTAGGTCCTGGATGCACATCGATCACGTTTACCTCCTGAATTATGGCCCGCCGCTGATTACACCCTGCCAACGCCGGTGGATTGAAATAGGATCTTGATTGATCTATTTCCTGCGCAAGCGCGGCTTTCAGAAAGCTGCTGCGGGTATCGACTATCCGGAGGCGAGATGAGGCCGGCTGTCGTCATCCCATGGTGGCGATGGAGGCGGATCCGGTACCCAAGCCGCTTCCTTTCTGACCTATAACGATGAGCCCGGCATTCTCCGGCCGGCCATTCATTCGAAGAGGAAGGAAGCACATATGAAAACAGAAAAGTGCCACCAGCAACGTCCCCTCATGCTCGCCCTACTGCTAGCCGGTCTCGTGCCCAGCCACGCGGCGGAACGGATTCCATTGGCAGGCAAGGTACCAAACCAGGCGGCGGCGCACAGTGGCAAGCAATTGGACGTGGACGCCGGCGGGCCGGCCACCGCCCTGTCGCAGCGGCTGGGTTTGGCGACGGCGGATCTGCAAGCGGTACGCCGGCTGGAACTACCCAATGGCAATGTGACGGTGCGGCACCAGCAGCTCCACCGCGGGGTCCCTATCTGGGGGGAAAGCATCGTAGAGCAGCGCGGGACCATGCAGGCACTCAGCGGCGCCATGATTACCGGCATCGAGGCCGACCTGCCTAGCGTCACACCCGCCTTGCCGGCCGATTGGGCGCTCGCCCAGGCCAAGCTGAAAACCGGCTGGACCGGCCCACTGCGTAATGCGCAGACGCAGCTGTATATCAAGCTCGATGCCAGCAACCGTGCCCGGCTTGTCTACCAGGTCTCCTTCCTGATCGAGGGCGCTCGTCAGCCCAGCCGGCCTTTTTTCCTGATCGATGCCAACAGCGGGGAGGTACTGTCCCACTGGGAAGGGTTGACGCATCGCGACGCCACCGGCCCGGGCGGCAACGGCAAGACCGGCCGCTACGAGTACGGTACCAACTACGGTCCTTTGCAGGTGAGCGACAATTGCACCATGAACTTCGGCGGGATAAGCACCATAGACCTGCAAAACGGCACCAGCGGCGGCACACCTTACCAATTCGCCTGCCCACGCAGCGAGGGCAGCGAAACCAACGGCGCCTATTCGGTCGTCAACGATGCCCACTTCTTCGGCACGGCCATCATCAATATGTATCGCAGCTGGCTGAACGTCGCACCATTAGCCCAGCCCCTGGTGATGCGGGTGCATTACAGCAATAATTTCGCCGGTGCGTTCTGGGATGGTACCGCCATGTCCTTCGGCGATGGTTCCGCCAACTCCGGCTACTATCCCTTTGTCGTCCTGGACATCGCGGCGCATGAAATCAGTCACGGCTTTACCGAACAGGTGTCCGGTCTCAAGTACCAAGGCCAGCCGGGCGCCATCAACGAGTCCTTTTCGGATATCGCGGGTGAGGCGGCTGAGTACTTTGTGCGAGGGCACAACGACTTCCTGGTCGGCGCCGAAGCCATGCGGGGCGAAGGTGCGGTCCGCTATATGAACAATCCGCCGCAGGACGGCCAATCCATCGACCATATCTCGCGCTATACCGAGAATATGGACGTTCATTACAGCAGCGGCATCTTCAACAAAGCGTTCTACCTGCTGGCGACCAAGCCCGGCTGGAATACCCGCAAAGCGTTCGAAGTGATGGCCGACGCCAATCGGCTGTATTGGAGTCAAAACACCAACTTCGCCGAGGGGTCCTGCCACGTCCTGAGGGCGGCACAAGCACGGGGTTACAATCAACAGGATGTCTATACCGCTTTCCATGCGGTGGGCCTGACGCCCTGCGTCGTCGTGGACGACTTCCTGATCAAGGGCGTGCCCAGACGCAATCTGCAGGGCGCGGCCAATTCCGAGTGGCACAACTTCCTGACAGTGCCGGCCGGTGCGCGCAACCTCACTTTCAAACTATCCGGAGGCACCGGCGATGCCGATCTGTATATCAAGTTTGGTAGCCGTCCCACCACCTCCAGCTGGGATTTCCGCCCGTATCGCAGCGGCAACAACGAGACCGTCACCATACCCGTCGCCAAGACAGGCACTTACTTTGTCATGTTGCGTGGCTATTCGGCCTACAGCGGCGTAACCCTGCTGCCTGACTACAACAATTAGCACAACGGGGCCGACTTTATGCCGGCCCCGCTTACCACGAGCCCTGGCGAAGGTCTGAACGTTCGAATCAGCAGATTTTTATAGTGAATTGCTTTCTTCGAAAGCATCCGTATTTCTTTGCAGTAAATTGACAATCCCAGTTGATGAATTTACTCGAAATTTTCAAGAAGCAGTGAAATGCATTCAATCACAGGAATTATGTATGGATAACATACCGACAAAGCAAGCCCTTAGCGCAGAACCCTATCCAATCATACCAGCAAACAGAAAACCAGTGCGGCAATCGCATTCAACAACACCAGCCTCCGTCGCACCGCTTGATCGAAAGGATTTACCGCCTCCACTTCTAAAAGCTTTCGACGCGCTACCCTCGCAGCATTCGCGAGATAATCCAGTATTAGTTGCGCGCGATCTCCATATTTACAACGCCCTTACACACGAAAGCAATATAGTAAGCATCCTGACACAAGGCCAAGCATCGACATACTCAGGGAGGCACTTCTCTCCCAAAGGCATCGCCCTCAACGCGCCTTTTTATAATTACCCTGCTTTTGTCTACATCAAGCTGAGCAAATTCATTGACGAATATCAAAAGCATATGAGTGCGTTAAGTACGAGCGGAAAAGAAGCTCTAGCGGACCTATGCTGCGACATGATAACCGGGGAGATGATGCAGAATCCCAGGCTGGTATTATTAAGGAAAGCTGGACGGCACCAACAGCCCTATATTGCAACGGTTTGCGACGAAAAAACACTTAGCGATCCATCCTTGATAAAATCATGGGTAAGCAATAATTTAGCCACGATAGAAAGCCGGGAATTCGTGGAACTAAAAACCATCATCGTCGCACTGGATGAAGATCTAAAGAACGACATCGCCGACAATCTAAGGGTAAAAAATATCGAATCGGAAAGGCCCAGTCCTCAAGAGTGGGCTGCAATCAGGCCCGAGTCTTTAGATTCATTCCAACAGCAACATCCCACAAGCTTTCTCAACCGAGTATGGGAAAAACGGGAAGAGGTCATTGAGGGTCATTTCACAAGGCAACAATATTTAATGGAGTCTCAATACCAAAAAACACGCAGGAGCGAGTCGGCTCAACCACCATTCGACCACCGCTCCTGAGATTTGCCTACGTCGACCAAGGCACCTAAGCAATTGATTCAGTTGAAAAACAAGCATGGGCGTTGCAATTTGGCGGCGAGTTTTTCATTACCCAATCAAAGGCTTAGGTGCAACTACCGAACCGGCTCCCAGGCTGCACCGGTTTCGCGCTTCACCCTATTGCTTGAGCGGGGTCTTGGCCGCCACCAGCGTGAGCTCATCCCCCATTACCAAGAGCACGCCAGCATCGTCGAGACGCACGATACTGGCCTTGCCCAGTGCATTGCTGCGGACAATCAGCGAATACACCGCCCGTGCTTCGAAAGCGCCATGGTGCCCAGCCCCCGTATGGACAATCTTCACTTCACCCGCCTCGCCGCGCGCCACATCCGGCTTGAGCGACTTGGCCTGGCCGAGAAACCGGCGCAAACCGTCTTCGGTCGCCAGTTTATGCTTCAGTGCCACGGCTTGGCGAACCACTTGGGCGGGGATTGCCGGCCAATAGACTCCTTCGCTGATGGACTGCCCTCGGTTATCGAGCGCGGCAAAGGCAAACGACCCTTCCACCGGGATACCGCTCAATGAGCGTTCCAGATGGGTCGTGTACCACAACAGCTTCGATTCAAGCGGCTGGATACCCGCTTTCACCGACCCGCCGCCCGCCATGGTGGTGGTCACGTGGGTCGCGCTCACCTCCTTGGCCGGAATCCCGGCTGCCAGCAAGTAGGCTTTGACTTCCATGCTGTGCTTTTCCGGGTTGTCGGTCAGATATTGCGGCAGTGCTGCGCTCAAGGCGGCCGACTTGGGTCCGGCGGAATAGGCGTTCGGCACCAGCAGCGTTGCGCCGGTCACGGTGTCCCGCATAAATACCGCCTTGTCGCCAACGGTACGTAGATAAGGGCCTTGTACGTCCTGCCGGAGCGCGCCGTTCGCGCCGAAGCGGGATTTTTCCACGCTATGTACGTAGGCAATGCCCTCGCCGGCCGCCAGGGCTGATTCGCTTGCCGCTGCGTCAGGCTCGGCGGCCGCCAGGGCGCCGACCTGCAGCAAGCCGAATGCGATCAACACGCCAGTATGCAATCTATTTAATTTCATGATGCTTCCTCCAGATGAATGGGCCAATTCAATCCTGATGGTTCAAGGCAGAATAAAGGGATGATTATTGCAATCGTAATTGCAGGTATATAGCCAGGACATCCAGCCCCAGCCTATCCCGTCATTCGCCTCGTTTCGTAATTGCACCCACGATTCGGTTCGATTGGCCCATTCCGCCCGCGCCTGGTTGATTTCCACCGAAACGATAATATGCGCGCCACAACCGACCACGCCGTGATTGCCGCCACCAAAGGCGCAGCCGCTGCCGCCGGTAACCGAGTTGATGGCATCGGTCCAGGATGGGCCTACCGCCGAATTGACATTTGCAACGTAGCGATCGGCGAATGCGCGGCCGCGATTGGCCACGTCGGCGGTATCGGAGCCGACCCGGGTGGGCATGATCAACGCGATGCTGGATACCCCGGCAAAGGCATTCAGCATCTCCGGCACATATAGGTCAGGGGTAATGCCGCAACTATTGTCGATGACGGCAAGGTTGATCCCGCCATTGGTGCCTGCACCTGCCCAGGCGCCCGAGCTGGCATCTTCACCCCAGCGCACGGCGCCGGTGGAGTAATTGACCAACTGGCAGGAGGTTCCGGTCCTGTCCACCACGATATTCCGTGGCCGGGAGTAAACGCAGCGGCCGGCCAGCGGGCTATCGGTAAAACGCAGGCATTTTTTCTGGGTACCGGCGATATCCGGGCAGCCGGCGGTGGTGGTACACGCAGTGTTGGTCTGGTCGTCACAGGTGCCGTGGCCACTGAAATAGGCGATGGCGTCGCCCGGCCGGTCGAAATTCGAGGTGTCGGCATTGCCGGCGACAATTTGCGGATCGGGAAAATCGGTGGGATAAACCAGCCCATTTACATAGCGAATACTGGCGGTATATCCGGCAATCGATAACATGCGATTTCGAAAATTATCGACGTTGGGAATATCGTTCGATAAGGCGCCGCAGGAATAGATATCAACCGCTTCAATAGCAATGCCCGTTTCGGCCGCGGCAACCGATATGGCGGGTAGAACAAGCAGTACGGATGCAATGGCACGTGGCGCGTGCTTTTTTATCAAATGCATGATGCTCCTCCTTGCGATCACATGCCGGCCAATTCCGGCAATGTGGAATCCGCCGCTTTGTCCCCCGCTATTGATAAAGGCGAGCAGACGCGACGACGAAGCGGTGCACCGCGCGCAAGCGAGCGCGGCCATGTATTCAACGTATAGCGACGGAATGGGTACGCTGTTCAGCTACCCGTGCGTCGGCGACGCAGGGAGAGGCGGAGCAGCTTTCGTCGAAAAGGCATAGGGATGGGGCATGGCTTGGCCATGATTTCCTCCTGCGCGCCGGGTGGATATTATATTTTCCTGAGGGTCGGCCGGCTAAATTGGGTTATAGGCGCGAGTTCCCGCGCCGCCGAGAATGCCGATGGACGGTTCGCCCCTGGTTTGGCGAATACGCGAGGCTTGCCTAAGCTCTAGCTAGCCCCCTAAACGGGACAAGACCGATAAAACGATTGGAGGAAACCCATGGCTTATTTCGCCGGCTTCGACACATCAACTTTCCCGGGCGTGCAAAAAATGGCCTGGCTGAAGGCCAACACCAACCTGGTCTGGTGCGGCTACTATCTGGCGCCCGCACCTAGCCATCCCGGTACCAGCTGGATGGGACAAAGGGCAGCGCTACAAGCTGCCGGCTGGGGCATTGCACCCGTTTATGTAGGCCAGCAGCTGAGTAGCCAGCCGGGCTCGCATACGGTGACAGCCGCACAGGGAACGATAGATGGCAACCAGGCTGCCGCGCTTTTACAGACAGATGGCTTCGGCCCCGGGCGCTGGGTCTATCTGGACTTGGAAAACGGCGCACCCTACCAAGCCCCCAGACGGACTACGTGAATGCCTGGGTCGCGGCTGTGACCGCCGCGGGTTACGGCGCCGGCGTCTATTGCTCTCATGGCTTCGCGGAGGTGGTAGCGCAACACATTCCGCAGGCGCGCATTTGGGCGTTCGAAGTGAGCACCACGGCCCAGCACGGCATCAGCGGCAACACTTTTCCCAATCCCAGCCCCGCCGGCTGTGGCTATTCGGGGGCGACAATCTGGCAACTGCAGCAAAACGGTGTGATAGATCTTGGCAGCAACGGCAGCCTGGAGGTGGACCTCAGCACCGCGCTGACTGCGGACCCAGGCTCGCCTTAGTCCGGCGCGGGGCTGCCGCGCCCGGACTTACGGAGCGTGGCTGTATCGGCGCCCTCGGTGCCGATACAGCCACGCTCCCTTTTGCGGGTGCTTGAAACCCCCGCACTACTTTTTGTCGCTACCTCCGCTGGGAAAACCAAAGCCTGTCCATATGGTCTTGGTTCTGTCCTGCAGTTGCTGCTGCATATCCACGAACATATTGGTACTTTGCTCCAGATAGCTGGTCATCATGTTCTGCATGGCCGGCGCCTGGAACTTCATGAAATCGCCCCATAGATTGGCATTGCCCGCCAGTGGGTTGTCGCCCTGGCCTATGATGGACTTGGATTGGTCCTGCAAACGCTGTTGCATCTGACTGAACAACTGCAGATTCTTTTCCAGGTAGTTACCCATCAGACCTTGCATGGCGTGACCGTAGAAGCGGATGATCTGGGTCAGCACGTCGTAGGTGAACATCGGTGCAACGCCGCTTTCCTCATCTAGAATGATCTGCAACAGCACGCTGCGGGTGATATCCGCGTGGGTTTTGGCATCTTCCACCGTGATCTCGACATTTTCGAGTACCAGCTGCTTTACATCCTCAAGGGTGATGTAGCAGCTGGTTGCCGTGTCATACAGCCGTCGATTTGGGTATTTCTTGATGATGCGTTTTTCAATATCGGCCAAGTTTGTCTCCGTTATTTTCTGAATCAATGACTTAGCGAGGAAAGGTTAGTCTTGTTGCGATGCAGCAAATCGTCTTGACGGCGCAAAACCCGCTTCCTAGAATGCCTAGAGTTGTGCGAAGCAGCATAACTATAACTTAAGCCTTCGCATCGAGCATCCACACCGATAGAACGAGGAGTACAGCATGACCCAAGCCCCCTATTCCGACCTGGCCCAGCAACAGATGGAGCTAGCCCTCAAGGTCGCCCGCATCGGCATCGACAGTACCGAGCGTTTGCTCAAACTTCAGCTGGGCGCCGCCAAAGAGGCGCTGGAGGACTCCGCCAGGACCGCCGCCCGCCTGAGCGAGGTCAAGGATCCACAATCGGCCATGGCGGTGCGGGCCGAACTGACCGAGCAGGCCATGGGCAATATGCTGGGGCTGTCGCGCAACATCTATGAACTGGCGGCGCAGACCCAGGCCGAACTGGCCCAACTGAGCGAGATCAGGTCGGGCAACTTTCAGCAAAGCTTGATGAGCAACTTCGACCGGATAAGCAAGGCGACGCCGGCGGGTAGCGATATCCTGTCCGCCTCGCTCAAATCCAGCGTGGCGGCCGGCCAGGCAGCGTTCGACAGTTTGAACAAGGCCGCCCGCCAGGTGGCGGAATTCGCCGATACCAGTTTGAAGGCAGCTTCGACGGCCACGGCGGAAGCGGTCAAGAATGTCAATCGCGAGAAGGCATAGGACTAGCCTGCCTTCGCACTGAAAATGCATCTCTACAAACAAAAATGCGCCGACGATGAGGTCGGCGCATTTCTTTTACAGATAGGGAGGTTGATGCAAGGCGTGCCGGTTATAGAAGTCGGCAACACCAGTTCTTATCTTCAGGAAAGGCGCGCTGGTATAGTGCCCCATCGGTAATGTATTTCTTCTCATACGGCCGGGTTTTCTCGACATCGGCGGCACGCAAGGCGCTTTCTGACATAAATCGTTCGAATGAGTAGCCAATTAAAGCCGAATAATGTTCGCGCGAAATGGGCAAATAATCTGATGGGCGTTGTCCCTGAGGCGCGGATGACGCATCAAATAGCGATTTTGCGACTATATTCGCTTCGTTTAAATGAGCCAAGCGTAACTCGGGGAAGCCTTGCTTGCCGATACGCTGCGCGAATTTTACCAACACATTGTCTAATTCTGTCCACTTTAGATCCTCTTTGTATTCCTTTTCGTTGCAGCCGAAGGCTTCGCGATAGTATTTAGCGGAGTACGTCACCCAATACGCCTCAAAATCCGATGTCTTACGTAACATACCCGGCCGGGTAAATGCATGCAGCAACACGTCTTTTTGCAGAAGCAGATTGATCAGCTGAGGTGCGCACGCATTATATGTAACTTCATCGAAAAGACCGAGCGCCACTAGCTTCTTTGTTGAATAAATTGGTAATTCGCTTGGACAGTCGGATAAAAGGGGCAGCAGACTCAACAACAATCGAATTTGCTGGTCCGTCTTGCCTGCCTGTCTTGCCTCGCCGAGATAGTGATCCAACTCGGCCCACGTCCCACCAAAGGCTTTCAGTAGATTGACTTGATTCGCCGGGTCTTTAAAATCACGAAGGTTAGGTAAGTCTTTCAGCACACTAGGTGCTGCATAGCGAACACTATCTGCTTTCGCATCGTAAGTGGCATAAGGAATCGCACCTATTGGCATGATTTTCAACTCCATGTATATCCCATCTGCCCTCCCTTAATTGATTGGCAGCGGGACGCTGTCGGAAAGGGGCAGTTCGTAGGCAGTCCGTCCGGCGTCGCCCGCAATATAACTGCCCGTTTTGTCCATCGCCACGCCGAATTTGTCCTGGTCTTTGACCGCGAGCATCTCCTTCAAGGCGACATTTTCGATATGCGGCATACCGGCTATCTCCAATATCCGGCCAGCCATTTTTCGTCTCGCCGTCAGCCCTAACGCCGAAAGCTTGCCACCTAAGCTGGAATTATCAGCGATCGTGCGCTGTGCCAATTCCGCTTTACTTGTTGCTTCTGTTGTTTCTCGTTTGCCCCCCCGTGAATATAGTAGCAATAGCGCGAGCGAGAAATAGATATTGGGATTATCGGGGTCCTCGTCCAACAAGGCGGTTTCCAAGGCTGCCAAGGCGTCCGGCCGATCCAGCAAGGCCATCAGCGCGGCGATCTGTTTCTCCACCAAGGCATCATGTTCATCAATATGATGACTACCATTCCAGGCTTGGATGGCGGTGCGAATTAGCCAAGCAGTGGAAAGCACTCCCCCCACGCCCGCCAACACCGGCACGCCCACGGCGGCACCGACGCCCGATAAGGTCAGTCCCAAACTAACGGTGGATATCACTAAGCCGGCCGCCCCCACGCCAATGCGGGCCTCGGCTTGCGTTTGCAGCGCCTTCTGCGCCACGATTTCCTTCTCATGATTATCTAGTAACTGCTTGAGCACGATACCTAGGACGCGGCATATATGGCGGTATTCCGGAAGGGCATCGGTTCGCAACTGTTCCATTGCGGCGTCATACCTAGGCGATGCACACGATGTTGCCCGTTCCTCTTGGCGATCTTTTTCAGAATGTAACGCTTTAGGCACGGCCGAATTTTTCCGGTCCAAGCAAGGCGCCACCCGTCTACGTAACTGAGTCGCGATGGCTTCCGCTTTTTTCGCATCACGACGATCAATGACGCCCTGGCCAATATGAAACAAGCTACTGACGATACCGAAAATCGAGCCGACGGTCGACGCAACCGGGGCGGCAACGTGGACCACCCGGCCGGCAAGTTTGCCGATCTCGGTCGCGATCACGGCGGCGCGCGCGCCTACGCTGGCGAGTTGCAGGGGGCTGTCTCGGAACAGCCCGGCAAAGACGGAAAGCCCTTGTTTCTTCAGGCGCTTCTCTTCGGCGATGGCGTTGCCGTAACAAGTATAGTCGTTGGCATTACAGGCCCTCGCTGCTCTCGCATCGTCAAACTCGCTGGGCGCCGCTTGTCTTTGCCTTTGTGCGTAAGAGAGCGGCGCCGGTTTGGGCTCAAGCGGGGTGTCGGGAGGGGAGACAAGCCCCTTTGGAGGGGTCGGCCTTGGCTCGCGCTGCACAAATGTACGGATACCGTTCAGGGCGAACACCGGCGCCCTTGAGGGCGAAGCGGGCTTCGGCTCAAGTCGCTTGGGTGTGGAGGGCGGCGTAGCAGGCTCAATGGCCGGAGGCAAGGCGCTAGCCGACGGCTTGGCATGCGCCGCCGGGTTTTGCGCGACAAAACGTGCTGCCCCTGCGCCATGCTGTTTTTTCTGGCTGCAGATTCGCAGCAGCCTCTTCAGGATATTGACAAAGGCTTTGGTGGCAAGAACGACCTCCACCAGCGAGAAGGCACAGCCTACGCCCGGCAGGCTGGCGCCTTCGACGACGTCGGGCAAGGTCGGCGCACCAAACAGCGCAACGATTTTTGACGCAACGCTACCCGCCGAGAAAACACTCCAGGCGCCAAAAAATGCGCCACTGATGGTCTGTTTTGTTTTATGGGATGGATATTCCTTGCAGTTTACATGGGGGGCGGAGGGATCAATTGCTAAATTACCCATGTCAGACTCCTTCAATAAAAGGGAATCCCATAAACTTCAAATGTGCTACTAAATCCTTGTTAGTTGCCCGCCCAGGTGGACCGCTATCGTAAAGTTGTTCAAGTTTTCACATTTTGAAAAAATGTGCTTTGCAAGCGTGGACGTGCGCCCATGCTGGGCGCAAATAAAAATACCCCTCGGCCGAGGGGTATGGGTAAGTACTTTGCCGTGCCCAGTCTTGGATTCCTGCCGGGAGGAATCAGCTGGGCCTGGTTTTGTCCTGTCAACGGCCTGGAATGGCCGCCAACAGCTTCTGCGTATACGGATGCTTGGGATCCCGATATAGCTCGTCGGAATTGGCGTACTCCACCATCTCGCCGTGATGCATGACCAACACTTCGTCGGAGATGTACTTCACCACATTCAGATCGTGCGAGATAAACAGGTAGCTCATGCTGAATTCATCCTGCAGATCCTGCAGCAGATTGAGCACCTGGGCCTGCACCGATACGTCCAGCGCCGACACCGATTCGTCGCAGACGATGATTTCCGGCTTCATGGTCAGGCAGCGCGCGATGCTGATGCGCTGGCGCTGGCCGCCGGAAAATTCGTGGGGGTACTTGAAGAAAGCGCCATCCGGCATCGACACCCGCTTGAGCAGCTCGCGCGCGTGATCGGCGCGATCCTTGTCGTTGCTGAAAATGCCATGCACGCGCATCGGTTCCATCAGGATGTCGCCGACGGTGAAACGCGGGTTCAAGCTGGCGTAGGGATTCTGGAAGATGATATTCAGGCGCTTCTTGTAGGGCAGATAATCCTTGTCCGACAAGCTCATCAGGTCGCGGCCCTCGAACATCACCTCGCCCCCCTGGTTGGAGTGCAGGCGCAGGATGGTCTTGCCCAGGGTGGTCTTGCCCGAACCGGATTCGCCGACGATACCGACCGTCTTGCCGCGCGCCAGCTTGAAGCTGACATCCTTGACGGCATGCACTTCGCGCTTGCCGAACAGGCCTTGCTTCATGGTGTAGGTCTTGCTGAGGTTCTTCACCTCCAGCACGATGGGGTCGTCCGCCTTTACGCCACGGGGACGCTCGCCCTTGGGCAGATCGGCGTCGCGGCCGCTGAGGAAGTCCTCCACCACCGGCAGGCGCAGCGGCCGCGAATCGATACGCGGCCGGCAAGCCAGCAAAGCCCGGGTGTAGGGATCCTGCGGGGCGAGGAACAGCGATTCGGACGGACCTTGTTCCTTGATCACGCCGTTGTGCATCACCACCACGTGGTCGGCGATTTCGCGCACCAGCTCCAGGTCGTGGGTAATGAACAGAATGCTCATGCCGTGGGTGCGCTGCAGCTTTTTCAGCAGCTCGATGATCTGGTTCTGCACCGTCACATCCAGGGCCGTGGTCGGTTCGTCGGCGATCAGCAGCTTGGGTTCGCAAGCGATCGCGATGGCGATCATCACGCGCTGCTGCTGGCCACCCGATAGCTCATGGGGGTAGCTATCGATGCGCCGTTCCGGATCGGGGATGCCCACTTCGCCCAGCAGCTCGATGGCGCGGACCCGCGCGGCTTTCTTGGTGATGTCCTTGTGCAGCATCAGCACTTCGACGATCTGTTCGCCTACCCGGTAAACCGGATTCAGCGAGGTCATCGGATCCTGGAAGATCATCGAGATTTGCTGGCCGCAGCGCGCACGGCGCTGCTTGATGGTTTCACCCAGCAGATTGTCGCCGTTGAACAGGATCTGGCTATCTTCGCCGAACTCGGTATTGATGACCGGCAACAAGCCCATGATGGCCATGGCCGACACCGATTTACCGGAGCCCGATTCGCCGACCAGGGCAACGGTCGAGTTTTCCGGCACGACGTAGTTGACGCCCTTCAGCGCGTCGAAACGCTTGCCTTCGCCCATGCGGAAGCTCACCCGCAGATTCTTGATTTCGAGCAGATTCTTCTGATTCATCATCGGTCCTTGGGGCGCGCTAGCGGCGGTTGGCTTTAGGGTCGAAGGCGTCACGCAATACATCGGTGAACAGCCCGAAACAGACCACGAAGGTGGACATCACGACAGCGACCGCAGCCAGCTGCCACCACTTGCCCAATACCAACTCGACCATCACTTCATTGATGATCACGCCCCAGGAAATCGAATCCAGCGGCACGCCGAAACCCAGGAAGGACAGCACGACCTCGGCCTTGATGAAGTCGATCACCAGTTGCGACAGTTGCACCAGGACCAGGTGCGACACATTCGGCAGGATATGGATAAACATCATGCGGCTCTGGCTGGCGCCGATGGCATCGGCGGCCTGTACATATTCGCGGCTGCGCTGCTTGATGTACTCGGCCCGCACCAGGCGGTAGACGCTGGTCCAGCCGGTCAATCCCAACACGATGATCACGGTGCTGATGCCCTTCGTGCCCATCGCACCGGCGATGGCAAGCACCAGCAGAAAGTACGGCATGGCGGTGAAGATGTTGTAGAACCATTCCAGGATGTCGCCGATGGTCCGGCCGAAGTAACCACTGATGGCGCCCAGCACCGTACCGATGGTGACGGCCAGCAACGCGGCCATGACACCCACGGTGATGGATACCTCGCCTCCCTTGATGACCTTGTCCAGAACGTCGCGGCCCCACTTGTCGCCGCCGATGGGCAGCGACCAGGCGCGATTCTCCACCACGGCCGGGTAGGCCTTGGCAGCCTCGTCGATCTTGCCGGTATACGATGCCAGGGGATCGAGCGCCAGGCTGGCGGCGTCCATGGGTTCGTCGTCCGCTTTCATCTGGCTGTTCTTGCCGAATGGATTCGGTGTGTCAGCCATGAAACTCGGATTGGCCCAGGACACACCCACGCCCTTGTTCCATTCGGAAGCGACCAGGCCCACCTTGGCCAACAAGGCCACGGTGAAGTAGACCAGCAGGACGAAAATACAGAACTTGGCCAGATTGTCGCGCCACAGGCGTTTGCCCGCCGCCCGCCAAAAGCTTTGCGATGCTTGATTGGACATGCTTTGCTTCCCTCGATTATTTGAATTCAACGCGCGGATCGAGCCACTTGTAGAGGACGTCGACCAGCAGGTTGGCGATCATGGTGGCCATGGCCGTATAGACGGTAATGGCCTTGATGATCGGGAAGTCGTTATTGGATACCGCCACCACGATCTCGCCGCCCACGCCGGGGATCGAGAAGATCTTCTCGATCAGGAAGGAGCCGATCAGGAGGCCTGGCAATTGCATGCCCAGATTGGTGACGATAGGCACCGCGGCGTTGCGCAGCACGTGCACCACCATCACCCGGCCCTCGCCCGCGCCCTTGGCGCGAGCGGTGCGGACGTAGTCCTGGTTGGTTTCCTCGACCACGAAGGAACGGTACAGGCGCAGGCTGGGGGCAACCGACACCAGCAGCATCAGGAACACCGGCAACGGCGCGTAACGCGTGATATTGGCCCACAAGTCGCCGCTGGCCCAGCCGCTGACCGGGAACCAGCCCAGCATGCGGCCGAACACGTATTGGCCGATCACGACATACAGCAGCAAGCTGATCGACATGGCGGCGGTGGAGATGGCGACCACGGCCCGGTCGGTCAGGGAGCCGCGGCGGTAGGCCACCCACGAAGCGAGGCTGACCGCGATCAGGGCGTCCAGCACCCAGACCTGCAACATCACCGTCAGGGTAACCGGTGCGCGTGCCATCAGCAGCGACGACACGGTCTCGTTGGTACTCCAGCTACGCCCGAAGTCGAAGGTAACGACCTGCTTGGCGAAGATCAGCAGCTGCATCCACCATGGATCCAGCAGGCCCAGCTGTTCCTGGATGGCGGCGATCTTTTCCTTGCTGGGGATCTTGCCGGCCAGCACGACGCTGGGGTCGGCGCCGAATACATTGAAGATGACGAATACCAGCAGCATCACACCAATCATGGTGGGAATCATCTGCCATATGCGGCGAATCAGGTAGGCGGTCATTTGGCACCCTCAACCAGCTTGCGTTGACCGGTGATCTCCTGGAAGAAGGCTTCGGAGCTGGGTTCGCGGCCAAGGAAGCGGCGGACCAGATCCATTTCCGGGATTTGCGAACCGTTTTCCAGGATGGTCTTGCGGAAACGCATCCCCACTTCCGGGTTCATGAAATCGCCGGCAAAGGCCGAGCGCATATCCAGCGCCAGCACTTCGGACCACATATAGCCGTAGTAACCGGCAGCGTACCCGCCGACGATATGGCCGAATGCGCCAGGGAATTCGGTACCCTTCAGGTGGCCCAGCGGCGAATCGCTTTCCATCTTGACCCAGAGGCGGAGCGGGTTCTGCGGCACCGCGCCGGCCAAGGCCATGTCATAGGCGGCATACATCCATTGGCGGGCGTACTTGCTGCCCTGGCCGAACTGGCGCGCTTCGTTCATCTTGCCGATCAAGGCCATATCGATAGGCTTGCACGTAGCGCAGACCTCGCTCCACAGCTTGAGCGTATCGGGGTGGCGCGACCATTCCTCGAACATCTGCGATGGCGCTTCGACGAAATCGCGCTTGGTGTTGGTACCGGCGTTGAGGGTGTAGCGGGTGCGGCTCAGCACGCCGTGCATGATATGGCCGAACTCGTGGAACAGGGTTTCCAGTTCGTCTTCGTCAAAACCCTTGCGGCTGAAATTGGTCACCAACGACGACACCGGGGTGCTGCCGCTCAGCAGGCTGGCCTGCTTGACGGTGAACGCGGCGGCATGCTTGTACTTGCCGTCGCGCGGGAACAGATCCATATAGAAACTGGACAGGTAATCGCCGCTGGCCTTGTCGAATACGTCGTAGCCCTTTACATCCTCATGCCATACCGGCAGCTTGGTATTGGGACGGAACTCGACGCCGTACAGGCGGCTGGTGACGGCCATCATCCAGTTGATGGTGGGCTCGGTGGGGAATTGCGCCCGCACGGCCTCCTGGTCCAACTGGTAGCGCGATTTCTTTACGCGGCTCTCGTAGAAGGCCAGGTCCCAGCGATTGAATTTGACGCCGGCCTGGCCGGTATGGGCGGCCTTGTCGGCGGCCAGCTCGGCCAGTTCCTTCTTTTCCACGCTGACGACCTGGTCCTTGACCTTGCCCAGGAAGTCCAGCACGACCTCGGGTTTGCCGACCATATTGCTGCGGGTGGCCCAGGCGGCAAAGGAGGGATAGCCCATCATGGTGGCCAGGCGCTTACGCAATTGGCTGACCTCTTGCAGGATGGCCAGGTTCTTGGCGCCGCCCCGGCGTTGATAGCCGTAATACATTTCACGCCGAACCGCTTCGTTCTCGGCGTTTTCCATCAGCGGCAGGTATTCCGGGTAGTCGAAGCCGACCAGGTAGTCGCCTTTGCCGTTGCGCTTGAAGCTCTTCAGGGAGGCTTCCGGCACACCTTTCAGCTGGGCTTCGGTGAAGGTCAGCTTGGTCTTGTTCTCGCGCACATTGCGGGCGAAGTCCTGCTGCAATTTATCCAGGCGGGCAAACAGCTTGGCCGCTTCCTGGCGCTGCTTGGCGGGCAGGTTCACGCCTTTGTCTTCGAATTCGGTCAGCAGCCCTTTGATCGTCTCGCCATCGATCGCGTCGGCCGGCTTGACCGCCTTGAAACGCTGATACAGCGCCTCGCTCTGCATTACGCCATTCATCAGCGCGGAAATCTTCAGGTCGCACGCTTCATTGACTTGCCGGACTTGCTGGTCCGGGTGGGTATTGGCCAGCAAGCCGCCTCCCCACCAGAACTCGACCAGTTCGCCCATGGTATGGCTCCAGGGCTTGAGCACGGTTGCCGGCGAGGCTTCGGCCAGGGGCAGCTTCTCCAGGCTGGCCACGGTGCCTTTCACCTTGGCCATCGCTTCGTCGCACAGGCGCGGCACATCCGCCGCGGCCGGTTGAACGATCTCTCCGCGCTCGGCTGCGATCGCCAAAGGCGCCCACAGGCAAGCAATCAGCATGCTGATCTTTTTCATAGCAGTCTCCACTATTCTTATTACGACGCCAGGGGCTTAAGGTTGGGTACCGAGCACTTTGAGGCGCTGGTCCATGTCGATATCCCAATTCGCGAAATGCGGGAAGTTATCAGGGTGCGGCAGATATCCATTTACCCAGGGCTGGGTAACAAAGGTATCGAGCTTGTTGAATTCGTACATCCATGGCGCGTAGGCCCCGACGATACGACTCATCTGGCGCAGCTTGTCGTTGCGCGTCTCGGAATCGGGCATCGAAGCGATCTGTTCATACAGCATATCGAACTGGCCATTGCGGAAGCGCGATTCATTGGCCGGCCCGGAGTTGGGGCCGTACAGCAGCTGCATAAAGTTCTCGGCATCCGGGTAGTCGGCATTCCAGGCGCCATAGGCCATCTGGTATTTGCCGTTCTGGCGTGCGTTCACCAGGTCCGGGAACTGCATCTTCTTCACATCGCTCTTGACCTTGAGGCGGCGCCAGGTGGCTTGCACATGCTCTTCGTCGTCGCGCGTATCCTTGCCGGTCGAGGTCAGGTAGGCGATTTCGAGCGGTTTGCAGCCCGGCAATTCGCGATAGCCGTCGCCGTCGCAATCCTTGTAGCCGAAGACGTCCAGCATCGCATTGCCGCGCGCCGGATCGAACTTCAGGAAGGCATTGCGGAACTTGGGATCATAGCCGATGACATTGGGGCTGACCGGCGAATGAGCCTGTTCCACCAGGCCCATCTGCACCACCCAGTTGTTCCAGGCGGAATTGAAGGCCAGCGTGAAGGCACGGCGCAAGGCCACCTGCTCGGGCTTGTAGCCGCCGACCACCGGATCTTCCATATTGAACATCTTCCACTGCACGGAAGTGGACAAACTACGGTAGTACCGCCAGCCATGCTTGGCGTACTTGGGCGCCAGCTGGCCGCCCGGTGCGACCATATTGGCGAAATTGGAGCCCAGTTCGGCCATGATATCCAGGCCGCCGTCATCGAAGGCCAGCCACGCCGATTGCGGCGATTCGATGATACGGATATCGATCACGCCGACGCGTGGGAAGGTCTTGCCCGACAATTGCGCGGCCAATTCCGGGTTCACCCCCACCGCACCAGGCGCAGGCGTATAAGTGTGGCCACGATAATTGGGGTTGGCTTCGAGGATGATGCGGGTACGCCGCTCCCAGGTACGCAGCTTGTAGGCGCCGGTGCCTACCGGATGGGCATCGGACTCTTCGCCGTATTTGGCCAGTACTTCGCGCGCCACGCCGCCGGCCGCCGGCATCGCCAGGATCTGCGGCAGCAGGAAGTCGGGTCGTTTCAGATTGAATTGCAGCGTGTAGCGGTCCAGCGCCTTGATGCCTTCGAATGGCTTGTCGTAATCGAACTTGGCGCCTTTTTTCTGCGCAGCGGCGATCTTTTCGTCCAGACCGATCAATTTACCCTTGAGGATAAAGTCCCATGGCGCGCCGCGATTGGCGGGGTCGACCACGCGTTGCAGCGCGAAGACGAAGTCGCTGGCCACCAGCTCGCGCTTCTTGCCGCCGAAGGCAGGATCGTCGGAGAAGTAGATGCCTTTCTTCAGGCGGATGGTGTATTGCATGCCATCCGGACTCATCTGCGGCATACCGTCGGCAACCTTGGGCACCAGCTTCATGGGCCGGGCCAGGTAGTCGTAGTCGTACAGCGACTCGAAGATGGTGTAGTTGATATTATTGGAATAGTGGTCAGTGTATTTCGCCGGGTCGAAACCCGCTTCCGGCGCGCGGAAGTAGTAGCGCAACACTTTATTCATATCTGCCGATTGAGCACTGGCGGGTAGGGCAAGGCCAGCGATGCAACAGGTCAGGCCTGCGAACATGGCAAGTTTCATGATCTTGGGATTCGCTTTGGGAAAACGGCAACTGGAAGAATGGTGTCGCAGAGGGGATCGCCCTAACGGCAACACCGGAATCGTCACGCCATCGAAAACCGGACCGGCGGGATTGCCCCCATCCGGTCCGATCGGCACGTCAATGCTGCTGCGCGTACAAGGTCCATAGGCGGGCCAGATCGGCCGAACCGTCGGTACCCTTGACCAACTTCAGGGTCTGTAGCGCCTTGGGTTTCTGTCCGGCCATCAGATAGCCGATACCCATGCGCAACCTGGCATCGTCGGGGCGTTTGAACCCGTCCTTCGCCATGCCCTGCTCCATCAAAGCCAGACCCTTGGCGGACTGGCCCATACCGATGTAATTGACACCGAGATTCAGCAAGCCCATGCCATCCGTGGCGGCCTGTGCTTCCTTTTCCAGCTGGGCCAGCATCTTCTGCTCGTCGGCGACACGCTTGGCGGCCAGATCGTTCAGACGCTTATGCCGCTCGGCTTCATTGCCGGTACCGAGAACGCCTGCGGCAAAGCCTTTATCGACGATCTTCTTGCCTTCGGCGTTGAAGCCTTCCTGCAGGGCCAGTTGCGACATTTCCATATAATCGTTGCTGGTCACCATATTTTCGGTGACGAACTTCAGCCGATACAGCTCGAGCGACAGCCGCTCGGAAAAGCCGGACTTGCGCTGAACGCGGCTGATGATATCGGTCCAGTAGGATTTTTTCGGGTAGCGGGCCACCAGTTTTTCCAGGGCCACCACATAACCGTTGTTATCGTTCATCTTCAGATAACAATTGGCCAGCAATTGCAGCTTTTCCTCGCTGGGTGCACGGCCAGCCTTTTCGTCCGCCTGGACTTGGGCCAGCAGTTCCTTGGCGGCGGCGGCGACATCGCCGCTCATATAGCGCAATTGCGGAATCAGGCCGGTGATCTGCGGATTGCTGCCGCCTTCCTTGGCGTAGCGGGACGCCCAGGCGGCGGTGCTGCGATAATCCTTGGCGCGGTAGAACACGCTGACCAGGGCTTCCATCGCATTGAGCTTTTCGCCATTCGACATCTTGCCCGACGCCATGGCCGCTTCCAGCGACTTGGCCGCCAGTTGCGCGTCACCCGCGCCGGCTGCGGCAAAGCCGCGCATACGCTGGATCACGAAGGCTTCGTAGGGTGTCTGGCCGGCCGCGGCTTCCGCTTCGCGTATCTTGGCCAGGGCCTCCTTGTATTTCTGCGCTTTGAGTAGATTGCTGGCAGCCTGCAAGGGCTTGCCTATTTCGGGCCTGACGGTTTGCGATTCGGCGGCGGCCGCAGCGGGACTATGTTGCGGCGAGAGCAGAACGGGGAAGCCGAGAGCTGCCCAAAGTAATAGGCCGGCGTAGAGAGGACGGGCGCGCATTGTCATTCTTGAACTTTTCCGTTGCGTGAAAAAGCAAAGTGCGACGACATCGCAAATTTGATATCGCCGCCTTTGGGAGACGCCTGGCAGGTTACGAATCGCAGATCAGCGAGGCTCGCACCTGCGCAGCGCTTCCATTGTGTTACATGAACTGTTCGTTACCGACCATGCCAATCTTGGTCACCCCTATGCGCTGTGCGGCGGCCATCACCGCGGCAACGCTCTTGTAGGCGGCCAACTTGTTGGGTCGAATGTGAACTTCGGGTTGATCAGGTATTGCCGCGTATTCCTGGAACTTTGCTTCCAGTGCCGCCTGATCCGCCAGGACCGTGCCGTCCAGATAAACCGTACCGTCAAAATCGATATCGACACGGTGCACGATCGGCTCCGTGGTCTTTGGCGGAGGCGTACCGGCCGGCATATCCAGCTTCACGGCGTGCAATTGAACCGGGATCGTGATGATCAGCATGATCAGCAAAACCAACATCACGTCGATCAACGGCGTGGTGTTCATTTCGGCCATTACTTCCGGTTCACCGGTGTCGCTACCAGAGCCTACATTCATGCCCATGGCTATTCCTTCTCAAATGGACATTGCATCGAGCGCCACCCCTGGGGATGAAAGATGTCTCGTGCAAGCATTGCCGTAGATTGATTGCTACTCCCCTGCCCCCGCTTTCGCGAGGGCGCCTCACTGGCTTGCGCCAATGGGGCGTGGGGCCGTATTGCGGTCCTTCAGGTCAAATGGCCGGATCAGCCATGCGGCGGTTCGGTGATAAAACCAACCTTCACGATACCCGCCCGTTGACAGGCTACGATCACGCGTCCGATGAACTCGTAGCGCGCCTTCTGGTCGCCACGGATCTGGACTTCGGGTTGTGGATCCTTGACCGAAACTTCCTTGAGCTTGGCGACCAGGGCGTTGTTGTCCGGCACCCGTGATTCGTTCCAATACACATCGCCATCCTTATCAACGGCGATGTTGATGTTCTCCGGCTTGGTCTTGTTAGCCTTGATCGTTTCACTGGGCAATTTAACCGGCACGGTGTGGGTCGCTACCGGGATGGTGATCAGGAAGATGATCAACAGCACCAGCATGACGTCCACGAGCGGGGTAGTGTTGATGGTCGACACTACCTCGTCATCGCCGCCGGAGTCACTTCCGACGTTCATTCCCATGATTAGGCTCGCTTAGCGGTCTGGGCGTTGCTCATCAGCACATTGTGCAGATCGGCGCCGAAGGCACGAACTTTTTCCATGCCGCTCTTGTTACGACGAACCAGCCAGTTGTAACCCAGCACGGCAGGTACGGCGACAGCCAGGCCGATGGCGGTCATGATCAGCGATTCGCCGACGGGACCCGCCACCTTGTCGATGGAAGCTTGACCGGACATGCCGATTTGCACCAGGGCGTTGTAAATACCGTACACGGTACCGAACAGGCCGATGAAAGGTGCGGTGGAACCCACGGTAGCGAGGAAGGCCAGGCCGTCCTGCAGGCGGTTCTGCACGTTTTCGATCGAGCGCTGGATGGACATGGTCACCCAGGTGTTGCGGTCGATCTGTTCCAGCAAAGCACCTTCGTGGTGTTCGTTGGCGTTGACACCGCTTTCGGCGATAAAGCGGAAGGCGCTGCCCTCATCCAGGGCGCCGACGCCAGCCTTCACCGAGCCTGCGCTCCAGAAGGAATCGCGGGCGGCATGTGCTTGACGCATCAGCTTCTGTTGCTCGTACAGCTTGGTCACCAGGATGTACCAGGTACCCATGGACATGATCAGCATAATGACCAGGGTGCCCTTGGCAATCAGGTCGCCTTGGCCCCACAAGGCCTTGAGGCCGTAGGGGTTATCCGCATATTCACCATGTGGATCCTTGGCGGTAGCATCTGCGGCTGCAGCGGGTGCTTCGGCTGCGGCCGGAGCGGCGGCTGCGGGTGCTTCGGCGGCGGCCGGCGCAGCGGCTGCGGCCGGAGCGGCAGCGGCCGGCGTGTCATCCGCAAAAGCCAGCGGGGACACAAGAACCGTTGCTACGGGGGCAGCGGCCAGGGCGACTGCCGCGAAAAATGCGGAAAAACGATGGGCTACAGACATGATGCTTCCAGTTCCTTAGCTAGATTGGGTTCGGCGAAGAGCCGAAAAACTTCCCGATTTAACATGGCAAACCGATAGATGGGATACACCTATAGGAATTGCCCGCCAAAAATCACTCGTCCTTGAGGGTAAACTCAACGGGGTAATAAGTTGTCACATCAGTCCCCTGTCCACGGCAAGCGAGGCGCTTGACCGCACCAACGGCAAGTGAATTCACCTTTGGATTGGACGACTTGGTCACGCGAGCACTCTTGATCTCACCGCCGGGGCCGATGACCAGTTCCACGGTCGCTTCGGCATGGGTGATTTCTTCCTTGGCTGCCAGCGCAACGAATTTGTCCTGCATCGCTTCGCCGACTTCCTTCACGTTGGAGCAAAGACCCCTGACGCTAGGTGGTGCGGGTGGTGCGGGCGGCACATTCTGGACAGGCGGGGGGGCCGGGGCAAAAGTGGTATCCGCTGGCTTGACCGTCGTGGCTTGCTGAATGGCATTCGTAGGCGGCGGCGCAGCAACTTGAACCTCGGGCGGAGGAACAAACGATGGCGGCGGCGGTGGTGCCTTAAAATCCGGGGGAGGAGGCGGTGGAACATCCGGCGGAGGAGGGGGAGGCTGAACTTCCTCGATGATCTTTGTTACCAGCGACTCGGGAAGAGCAGCTATCACTTTTTTACCCAAGCCCATCATCAGGGCATAGGCAATTCCAACGTGCAAAAGGATAACGAAGCCAAAGCCAATCAAATGCTTCGAAGGATTCCTCTGCTGCTGCGCAAAATCCATGGTCTACCCTCTATACCTGCCACGCCGTAAGGCAGGGTTAAGCAACGTCGGCAAGCCCAGGCGGATCACGCCGAACTTGCCATCCAGAAATCGATTATTGCGCTTAACCGGCGCCATGACACCAAATAACCGCAGACTCAACTTTCGAGTCTAGCGTATTAATTGACGCCGCATCAATCAATTCGAGATCGGCGACAGCTCGCAATATCAGAAAACAGGACAATACCACTGAAAGACATGCACATACCACTAAAGACATCTACCTTATTATTTTACGTTGTCTTTTTGCAACAAAGGCCGCGTAAGCGGCCTTTGTCGTGGGTATTTATGGTGCGCCCGAAGAGATTCGAACTCCTGACCCCTTGGTTCGTAGCCAAGTACTCTATCCAGCTGAGCTACGGGCGCATTACTTGAGATTGCGTTTACTGCGACTGCCTGAGTTGTTGTTAAGTGGTGCGCCCGAAGAGATTCGAACTCCTGACCCCTTGGTTCGTAGCCAAGTACTCTATCCAGCTGAGCTACGAGCGCACTGATACTTCAATACAACAACAACTTTCAAAACAACCGCCGTGAAACACTTGGCGGAGAAGGAGGGATTCGAACCCTCGATACAGGTTTGTGCCCGTATGCTCCCTTAGCAGGGGAGTGCCTTCGACCACTCGGCCACTTCTCCGTCTCAAGAGGGCGCCACTATAGCTGGGCATTTGGGACACGTCAAGCGTTCATGGCTCTTGATCGAGATTAAATGCCTTGTGCAGCACTCGCACAGCCAGTTCCAGGTACTTTTCGTCCAGCACCACGGAGATTTTGATCTCGGATGTTGAGATCATTTGAATGTTGATGCCCTCTTCCGCCAGCGTGCGGAACATGGTCGAAGCGATGCCCACGTGCGAGCGCATGCCCACGCCCACCACCGATACCTTGCAGATCTTGTCGTCGCCGGAGATGGACTTGGCACCGATATGGCCCTGCACGCCCTCCAGGATGCGCAAGGCACTCTGGTATTCATTGCGCGGCACGGTGAACGAGAAGTCGGTATGGCCTTCCACGCCGACGTTCTGGATGATCATGTCCACATCGACATTGGCGTCCGCGACCGGCCCCAGTATCTGGTAGGCGATGCCGGGCTTGTCCGGCACGCCGGTGACATTGATGCGTGCCTCGTCCCGGTTGAAGGCGATGCCCGAAATAATGGCTTTTTCCATGCAGTCTTCTTCCTCGAATGTAATCAGCGTGCCGTCGCCTTCATCTTGAAAGCTGGAGAGCACGCGCAGTTTGACCTTGTACTTGCCGGCGAACTCGACCGAGCGGATTTGCAATACCTTGGAACCCAGGCTGGCCATTTCGAGCATTTCCTCGAAAGTGACCGTCTTCAGCCGGCGGGCTTCCGGCACCACGCGCGGGTCGGTGGTGTAGACGCCGTCCACGTCGGTATATATCTGGCATTCATCCGCCTTGAGCGCAGCGGCAAGCGCCACGCCCGTGGTATCTGAGCCGCCACGGCCCAGCGTGGTGATATTGCCCAGCTCATCCACACCCTGGAAGCCGGCCACCACCACCACCCGGCCCGCCGCCAGGTCGGCGCGCATGGGCGCTTCATCTATATGCTGGATACGCGCCTTGGTATGGGAGGCATCGGTCAATATCCGCACCTGCCCGCCGGTGTAGCTGCGGGCGTCGAGGCCGATCGCTTTCAAGGCCATGGATAGGAGGCCAATGGTGACCTGCTCGCCGGTGGAGATGATGACATCCAGCTCACGCGGATCCGGTTCGGCCTGGATTTCCCTGGCCAAGGCAATCAGCCGGTTGGTTTCACCGCTCATGGCGGAGACCACGACAACCACCTCGTGACCCTGAGCCCTATATTTGGCGATGCGACGAGCCACATTCTTGATTCGCTCGGGCGAACCCATCGATGTGCCGCCGTACTTCTGGACGATTAGCGCCATTCCTTCCCTCGGGTCTTACTTAATGAAAGGAATCGAATCTAAAGAAAGCCTCGCCCGAAGACAAGGCGCGCTTGCCTCCGTTTATTAGAATTTTTCGCAAGGGCCCCGCCCTCATTGGGCTATAAGCCATATACAGCGTTGGTTGACGGCGAAAATCGCGGGGGATATGAGGATGCGACGCCACCTTGGCGAGCAAGCGCTTGCGGGAAATTTAGCCGCTCGGCGCGGTCGCCGATATCCACGCGACATCAATCTATCGGGAGGCTATGGTATAAAGCCGCTTCCTCCACACCGCGCCTTGCCAAGCGACGCCTTCTGATGAATCGCGGTTTCTACACTATTCTGACCGCGCAGTTTCTCTCTGCGCTGGCGGACAATGCTCTCTTTATCGCCGCCCTGGCACTGCTCAAGATCCAGGAGGCACCGGCTTGGCACCAGTCCATGTTGCTATGGTGCTTTACCGTTTCTTATGTCGTGCTGGCCCCTTTTGCCGGCTCCTTCGCCGACTCCATGCACAAGGGCAAGGCCATGATGCTGTGCAACGGCATCAAGTTGCTCGGCTGCGTCGGCATGCTGGTGGGCCTGCCTCCCCTGCTGGCCTACGCCGTGGTCGGTTTCGGCGCCGCTGCCTACTCGCCGGCCAAGTACGGCATCGTGACCGAATACCTGCCGCATGAGCAGTTGGTCGCCGCCAATGGCTGGCTGGAGGGCGCGACGGTCAGCGCCATTATCTTCGGCACCGTGCTGGGCGGCCTGATCGCCGGGCCGCGCATGGGGGAATGGCTGGCCATCACGCCGCTACATATGCTGAGCGCGCCGGTCTTTGCCCTGGTCGTACTGTGCTTTATCTATCTCGCGGCCGCCTGGGTGAATCTCTATATCCCCAAGCTGAACGTGGAACTCAAGCCCATCCATTACAGCCCGCGCTTCCTGATACGCGAATTCTGGGATTGCGTGATCAAGTTGTGGCGCGATCCGCAAGGCCAGCTGTCCTTGGCGGTCACCACCCTGTTCTGGGGCGCCGGCGCCACCATGCGCCTGGTCGTGATCAATTGGGCGGTGATCTGGCTGGGCTTCAATCTGGAGGAAGCCACCCGCCTGGTCGCGGTGGTCGCTTTCGGCACGGCCGCCGGCGCCATCCTGGCCGGCCGCCTGATTCCGCTACGGCAAGCCTTCCGGGTGCTGCCTGCCGGCGTCGCCATGGGCGTCATGGTCATCAGCATGCTGTTTATCAATAATGTCGTACTGGCCGGCACACAGATGTTCCTGGTCGGCGCCCTGGCCGGCTTCTTCGTGGTGCCGCTCAATGCCATGCTGCAACACCGTGGCCATCTATTGATGGGCGCGGGCCATTCGATCGCGGTGCAGAATTTCAACGAAAATCTCGGCATCCTGGTCATGGTCGGCGGCCATGCCTTGCTGGTGAAATATTTCAGCAGCCCGCTCAGCGACAATATGCACGGCCACGCGCTCGCCTATTTCCAAAGCCTGGGCGGCGTACCCCCGATGTACAGCATCATTATCGGTTTTGGCCTGCTGCTGATCATTCCCATGCTCTACATCATGCATCTACACCGTCGCGGCCAAGCGGCAGGGCTGATGCACGATTAAAGCGCAGGAGCGCCGGGCCGCCGAGTAGGCGGCCCGGGAAATCAAGCCAGGGCCCAATCGATAGGCGCCCTGCCCCGCGCGACCAGGTAGCGGTTGGCTTCGGAAAAATGCCCATTGCCGAGAAAACCGCGGTAGGCGGAGAGCGGCGATGGGTGAGGCGAACGCAATACACAGTGCCGGTCAGCATCGATCAAGCCAGTCTTGGCTTCCGCGTAAGCTCCCCACAGCAAAAACACGATGCCGTCATGGCGCTGCGCCAATCGCGCAATCAGCGTATCGGTAAATTGCTCCCAGCCGCGCTTGCGGTGGGCGCCCGCTTTTTCCGCCTCCACCGTCAGCACGCTGTTCAGCAGCAACACACCCTGCCGTGTCCATCCCGCCAGATTGCCGTGTTGCGGCGGCGAACATCCCAGGTCCCGACTGATTTCCTTGAAGATATTGACCAGGGAAGGCGGCGGACGCACGCCCAGGGGGACCGAAAAACTCAGTCCATGCGCCTGGCCGGCTCCATGGTAGGGATCCTGACCCAGGATCACCACGCCGACATCAGCCGGGTCAACCGCCGCCAGGGCAGCATAACGCAAGGGTTCTGGCGGGTAGATTTGCTTGCCGGCGGCCGTTTCCGCCTGAAGGAATTGCTGCAGTGCCGTCCAATAGGGCTGGCGGACTTGATCCGCCAGCAGATCCGCCCAGGCGGAGGGTAAATCAATCATCATGTGGGTGTTTGCGCTCGAAGATTTCACGGCGATGGCGCCGAAAGATGGTTTTTTCCAGCCAGTCCTGCAACTCGGCATCCAGATGCTGAAAGCTGCAGTTCACACGCCAGCCGCCCGCTTCCGCCAGGCAGCTGTCGATATGGGCCGACAAATAAAGGGGCTGTGGAATACGCGGTGACAGGTGCAAGACCAAGGTGCCGACATCGCCGACCGGCAAGGCCGTTGCCGCCAGCCAACTCGCACCGCCGCCATGCAGGACCAGTGGCCGCGTCGGCGGCAGCGGTTCGCCCCGGGCCAGCAATTGGCCCAATAGCTGCAAGGTCAGGTCCACCCGCGCTTCCAGCGCCTGCCAGCGCAACGCTTCCGGACCGTCTTCATCGTCAAGATGAGGCGGCGCCGCCTCCAGTAAGGCCAAGACCCGCAGCAGCAATACGCCGTCGGTACCTGGCGGCGGCGCGGCATGCAGCCAGGCGAGGGGCAGATCGAGATCGATGGATAGCGCAGCGGCCATGCAAGCCTCCAGTCTGATACAGATAAGTATACCCCTTAGGGGCACTCAGTAAGGAATACGGGCCCAAGCAGTCGCCGGCGTAGCGGACACAGCAATGGTTCCAGTAGATTTGTTTACAGTTTCCCTAGCTTGGCAAAGCACTAGGCGCCTATCTAGACTTTATATTCCATTAATCCTCCCCTCGCGGATTTGCAGGCCGGTCCGCTCACTATCCATGGTAAAAAAACATCTGTTGCCCAGCCTCTTCCTGCTGCTTTCCAGCGGTCCGCTGCTGGCGAACGAAGCCCCGGCGGCGAAACCCGTCAAGATGGGCAAACCGGTCAGTGCCGCTCACGAACACAAGGCCGCCGATGTGCATGCGGAAGATCCCAACCACTGGAGCTACACCGGGCCGAAGACCGGACCGCAGAACTGGTCCAGGCTGAATGCCGCCAATACCCCCTGCAGTGAAGGCAAAGAGCAATCGCCCGTCAATGTGTCCGGCGCCGTGGGCCAACAACTGGCACCGCTGAAGTTTTCCTACGGCATGAGCAAGCTGGCCATCGTCAATAATGGCCACACCATCCAGGTCAATATCGATCCGGGCAGTTGGCTGGAGGCCCTGGGCGAGCGCTATGAATTGAAGCAGTTCCATTTCCATACGCCCAGTGAAGAGCTGATCAGCGGCAAGCAATTCCCGCTGGTCGCCCATATGGTGCATAAGAGCGAAGCGGGACAGTTGGCGGTCGTCGCCGTGCTGTTCAAGGAAGGCAAGGAACACCCCTTGCTGCAGACCCATTGGGAGCGGTTGCCGGAAGAACACGGCGAAAGCCGCAGCTACGAAGAGCGCTCGTTCAGCCCCGCCGGCCTGCTGCCAGGCAACTTGAAGTACTACACCCTGACCGGGTCGCTCACCACCCCGCCCTGCTCGGAGGGTGTGCGCTGGTTGATCCTGAAGACGCCCGTCGAGCTTTCCAGCGCCCAGCTGGCACGGTTCCGTCGCGAGTTCCCCTTCAATGCCCGCCCGGTCCAACCCATCAACGGCCGGGAAATCCTGGAAAGCATGTAGGCGCGCATTTCGGCCGGTGCGGAGGCGGAGTAGAATCGCGGCCAACCGAGTCCCCAGCAACGCGGCCCTCCGGCCGCGTTGTCGTTTCTGCCGAAAGTTGCCAATGACTACTCAGTTGTTCACGCCTGCCGAGCTCGAAACCTTTCAGCGGCAGGGTTTTATCGTCGTCCGCGCCATGGCCGACGCAGAATTGCGGCAAGCTCTGCTCGCCACCGGCAAGGACCAGCTGGCCCGTGCCATCGAACCGATCGAATATGAAGCCGACACCCACTATCCCGGCGCGCCCAGCTCGCGCGAGGCGGCCGGTGGCCAGACGGCAAGGCGGCTGAAGCAGGTCTATGCCCGTGACGAGGTGTTTAGGCGCTGGGCTTTGGACGCAAGCCTGGCGGGCCGGGTAAGGCAATTGCTGGGCAGCGAACATATCGCGCTGAGCCAGGCCCACCACAATAGCCTGATGACCAAGCAGCCGGCATTCTCCAGCGTGACCCACTGGCATCGCGATATCCGCTATTGGAGCTTTGAAGACAGCAACCTGATCTCGGTGTGGTTGGCACTGGGCATGGAAGTGCGCGAGAACGGCTGCCTGGGCTTTCTACCGGGAAGCCATACCATGGACATCTCCGCCGAGCGCTTCGAGAACCGCGCCTTTCTGCGGCCGGACCTGGCGGAGAACCAGGCCTTGATCGAACAGGCCGTCTTCCCCGAATTGGCGCCGGGCGACGTGGTGTTCTTCCATGCCCGTACCTTCCACGCCGCCGGCTGGAATCGGACCGAGACCAGCAAGTATTCGCTGGTCTTCGGCTATCACCGCCAAGACAATCACCCGCTACCCGGCAGCCGCAGCGCCAGCCTGCCGTCGGTCGCGCTGGCCTGACCCCCCTGCCGGCGAGGGGCACCCCACACAAAGCGTGTAGGGCGTCCCGGGTCGATTGTCACTGCCTGGTCTTAGGATTCAACATAGTGAATCCACTTCTGAGCAGCCAGGGGCCGGCCGCTTATACAAAACTCCCTCGCGATATCCTTCGATCTTTGCCCATCACGGCATAACTGGAACGAGGGCCAATAATCGCCCGCTATGTCTACTTTGGTCGTGTCCGCAGTTCCATTGTCGAAGATATACGTCTCCTTATCGGAAGCAAACAGGCAAATATGCGTCAGTCCTGGCTTACCAAGGAACATCATGTTCTTTCCGTCGGTGGTAAAAAGCGTCAGACATTCAAGCCGCCCAGCGTTGATATCAGCCAGCCGTTCGAATACATATGGCAAAGTTGGTGTGTTTTTCCAATCCGAAAATGCTTCACCGACCAAACGATGCGAGCACTTCTCGATCATACTTTCCATTGAGCACCACTCCTGCTAAAGTCTTCAGGGTCCGTAAATTCAACCACGCCGTCAGGATGAACAACTGTCAATCCGCTCAGCCCCAATTTAAGTGCCATTTTCTTTATATCAGATTGGCAATAGCCACATACCGGCTTACCAATAATATAAATCACGGGAGCACCTCCCCTTTGACCTGTTTTATATGCCTGCTCCATTGCCCCAATTTCAGCATGTGCAGTAGCCCACGTATTATTCGGCCTTTCAGCCTTCTCTTTGGCCTCGCTGTAAATCGATAATTTTTCATCAGTCGCCAATGTAGAATTGCGCGCCCTCTGATTAACATCGTAATATTTTTTTCCATTATACAGAAGCACCGCCTCGCACTTAAGTAGACTCCTACCGTCCTCATCTACACCCATAGTGATACTAGCCGCGCCACGCAAAGCGGGAATGCCGAGAAACTCGTTCACAACGGGGTTGTCGATCTCCATTTGACTTGCCGCCAGCGGTAGCGCCGGCCGGCTCGACTGACTAGCTGCCGGTAAGCTGACTGGACGCTGCGCCCGCAGGGCTTCGCGCTGCGCCCGCACCGCAGCGCCAGCTTGGCGCAGCGCCTCCACCGAAGCGTCATCGCGGCCACGCCGGGCATCCGAAGTTTTCGCAGAGCCTGTGCCAGCCAAACCAAGATGATCATAAGCAACACTTCCATTTTGTTTCTTCTGATTACGCACTCCGTTTGTGGGTTTTTCCTTTTTCTGACTATGCACTCCGCTTGTGCGATCTTTTTGCGTCAGATTCCTGAGTGTTTCGCCAAAATTATTATCCTTTTGACCACGCTCGATGCTTCCCAGTGTATCAGTGGACGAAAGTTTCTGATCCGCAAGCGGAAGGTTAGCGTAGCTGGTAGTATTATCCAAAGGGGCTACTTTGTATGATATATTTGGCAGATCCATTACTATTCTTTCCTAATTTATATATAAAAACCGCGCCTTCCAAAACACCTTCTCCGCGCGAAGCATAAGTTCGTATGCCAAATGATAATTTTCACTGATTGACATCTCATTTCATGGAACCACGCAAAAAATATAGTATCGACAAAAGCGCAAGCCATCTCGCGTATCTATAAAAAGTACACGCACTCTTATTTTATTTTTCTTAAGCTGCTCAATCTATCGTTAAAAATAGATTACTTTGCATATCTGCCCTACCGGCAAGGCAATGCGCTATGCCTCAGCCACGCCCCTCCATGGCTGCAAGGTGGGGGAGTGGGGTAAAACAGCGGGGACGGTTGAATCGCTGGGCAAACTGTCATGCCGGCCCAGCCAATACAGTCGGTCGCCGAATGCCGTCGCCGTGTCTGACGGTTTTGCGAATAGCGGCGTAATCTTGCCGGACTGAGCCATCCGGCTCGGACGCCGCCAAGGTTGTTACCGTGCCCAATTCCCTGCTCTACTTCGCCGCCACCCTGATCTGGGGTTCCACCTGGCTCGCCATTACCTTTCAATACGGCGCGGTACCGGCCAGCGCCTCGGTGGCCTACCGCTTCCTGCTGGCGGGCATGCTGATGCTTGGCTGGTGCGCGCTACGCGGCGAACGGCTGCGGCTCAGCCTGGCGGAGCTGCGCTGGTCCGCCTTTCAGGGTGTGTTGATGTTCGGCCTGAGCTATATGCTGGTATACGAGGCGGAGCACCATATTGCCTCCGGCTTGATGGCGGTGCTCAATTCCAGCATGGTCCTGCTCAATGTCCTGGGTATGCGGCTGGCGTTCGGGCGGGCCTTGGACACCAAGTCCCTATTGGGCGCGGGCCTGGGCATTCTGGGCATCGCCCTGGTGTTCTGGCCCGAATTGAGCGAAGTGCGCGGCGCTTCCAGCTGGCTTGGCGTCGCCTGCGGCCTCGGCGCGGCCCTGCTGGCGTCGATAGGTAACCTGGTGGCGCAACGCAATCGCAATCTTGCCGTCCCGCTGCTGCCCGGCATCGGCTACGGCATGCTGGTGGGTGGTACCACCGCCCTGCTGCTGACCGTGCTTAGCGGCCAGCCCCTGGTATTCGATTGGCGCCCCCAATACCTCGCCTCGCTGCTATATCTCGCGGTGTTTGGCTCGGTGGTGGCCTTCGCCTGCTATCTGACCCTGATGGGCCGGATCGGCGCCGCCCGCTCAGGCTATATCGCGGTGGCCGTGCCCATCGTCGCGCTGCTGCTATCCGGATGGTTCGAGGGCTTTGTCTGGCGCAGCTGGACCTTCGCCGGTATCGCCTGCGCCGTGGTGGGCAATATGATCATGCTGCTGGACGTAGCCGGCTGGCTGCGCAAGATCGGCCTAGCCAGGCTGGCCGCCCGTCTGGCGTAGGCGTTCGTACAGGCAGATGGCCGTGGCGGCGCCGACATTGAGCGACTCCAGCCCGGCCCGCATGGGAATGGCCAGCCGCAGATCGGCGGCGGCCAGGACCTCGGCGCTGACACCCTGCCCTTCGCTGCCCATCACCAGCACCAGGTCGCCGCACAGGTCCGCCTGGTAGAGCGACACGCTACCGGCCAAGGCGGTCACTGCCTTGCGGCCCTTGAATCCCCCCAGAAGCGCGGGCAGATCGGCCCGCTCCAATACCGGTACGAGGAAATGCGCACCCATGCCTGCTCTTAGGACCTTGGGCGACCAGACGTCGGCACAGGCCGTGCCGAGCCACACCTGGTCCACCCCGGCTGCCGCCGCTGTGCGGAGGATGGAGCCGACGTTGCCTGGATCTTGCACGCCGTCGAGCGCCAGGATATGGCCGCTGGTCCATGGCGCCGGTGCAGCAGGTATCGGCCACACGCCCAGGATGCCACTCAGCGACTCCAGATCGCTCAATTGAGCGAACAGCGCGTCTTCCAATACGCTGGGCGTCTTGCCGAAACGCGCCAGTACCGCAGCGACTTCAGCCTTGTGCAAGGCACTGGCTGCCACCAGCAGGCGGTCGGGTGGCCGACCCGCGTCGAATGCCGCGGTGAGCAGGTGTGGCCCGTCGAGCAGGGTCAGCCCGCTTTTCAGGCGTTCCCGGCGATTGTTCGCCAGCTTGACGCAGGACTTGAGCAGGGGGTTCTGGAGTGACTGGATCAGGTCCATGGGCGGATGGCGTGCAGATATTCGATTGGACGGCGCATATTTTACCTGGCGGTCACACGGGTGGCGCTACAAATGTCCGCCCAGCCCAGGACAACCCGAAAAGCAGTAAGTCCGCCTCATCCACCGAAGCCAACTAGCTAGCCCTCCCCATCTTGGCGGGAGCCATCCCATCCAAGAAAGTCTGGAAGTCCACCAACGGCCGGCCCGGGAAGGCGGTGAACAAAAGTTCGTACCGCCGGCGCACAAGGAGCGCACGATGCAAGCCATTATTTCCACTCCGCCGGGTGCAAGGTACGCAAGTGCCGCTCCCCTGCCGGCGTACGACCCGGCGTGGCACACGGCTATGGCTCGGTTGTCCGCCAACGATCCGGCATTTTCCAGTTGCAGCCTGTGTGGCCTCCCTACCGACGACGAATCCACTTTCGTGATCGATACCACGCGCTTGGAAGAATTTGTCACTGCCCTGGCGGGAAACAGCCATCTCAAGGATCTTTCGCTGTCCAACCTCGGCATCACCGACACGGGCATGCAAGCAATCGCCAGCGCCGTGATGCGGAGACAAGCCAGCCTTGCGCGATTCTCCGTGCATGACAACCGGGTTGGCCGCAACGGGATAGCGGCAATTGCCGCGCTACTCACAGACCCTGTTTGCCAATTGCACCAACTCGAACTGAAAAATTGCAAAATCGACACAAGCGGCGCGCATACACTGGCCGAAGCCATACACTCCGACGCGAACACGCTCACCGCACTCAAGCTAAGGCATAACGATGTCGGCGACGCTGGCGCAGCGGTAATTGCCTATGCATTGGCTCAGCCGCAATGTGGTTTGCTTGAACTGGAACTGACAAATAACCGGATCGGCAACGCCGGCGCGTCAAGTCTCGCGCGCACCCTTGCCCTTGACCATTGCCGCTTGAATGTACTTCAACTGGGGCTGAACCATATCGATTGCACGGGGGCTTGCAGCTTGGGCGAGGCCATCGGGAAGAACGGTACCCTGCTTCGTCTATATCTCTTTACCAATAGGATAGGCAGGCTGGGCGCACAAGGCTTGGCGAAGGCGCTTGTAAGCAATACCAGCCTGACTGTATTGCACCTGGCCCACAACCCCATCGCCTATGAAGGCGCCATCTATTTCGCCGCTGCGCTCGCTCAGAATTACCGGCTCACCCAATTATCGCTATCCGATAGGCGCGTCAAGAATAAGGTTGAACTAGGCATCGCGCTGAAATTCATAGACTCGGCGCTGCTGCGCAACGAAGAGAGTGCATTTCATACCGCAGCCATCCTGCACAAACTGGCCAAGAAATCCCTGGAGGCAGGCAATCCCCATGGTGCTTGCGTCTTTTTGCAGCAAACCCGCCGCCTGGGCCTGGGAGAAATCCAGCAGGACATGCTCGCCGATACCATGGACGCTGCACAAGGGCAGATCAGCCGTGCCGCCGATCTCACCCGACTCGGCCTACTCCGTTTACAGGCGCAACACCGCGAACTAGCCCGGCTGAGCTTCGAACGGGCGCTGACGATAGACTACAAGCAGCCTCAAGCCTGGCAAGCGCTCAAGCAGATCGACAGGGAGCTTTCCGAGCGCCTACCCGTGGATGCGGGAGCGCCGGAAAATATTCCCTTATCCACCCCGCGATAAACGCCCCGCCTGCCAGGTAAGGCACTGCCCGGTCAGCTGGCAAACCTGTTTGAAGCCGTTGTATTGCGCTTCGGTCAGCGGGCCGCCGTGGTTGTCGGCGTAGAACAGGCCGACCGGCTTGTCGTCCACGAATAGCGACATGGCGACGAAATCACCCTCGCCCACCGCTTGGCGCACACCACGCGGCAGCAGCGCTTCGAATTGGGCGCGGTTGCCAGGCTTGAGCCAGATCGATTGCGGCTTGAGCATCAGGCGGGTGAACAGGTGCGGGGCGGTCAGATCGACCTGGAGGCTGCGAAGCGGATCATCATCGGCGGCGCCGACCACATAGCGGGTCTTGAGCAGATTGTGGCCGGCCATCAGCAAGCCGAACACGATGCGCTTCATCCCCAGGCCCTCGGCCTGGGCACGGATGGACAGGTTCATGATCTGGTTGAAGGTGCCCGAGCCTTGCCCGGCGCGCTGCAGTTCGCGCAGCAGAGAATCGAATGAAGGCTTGCCGGCCGCTTCCGGCGCGGCCTTGGCTTGCGGCCGCGGCCATTCGCCGGGCAGCATGGGCAGCCAGCGGGCCGGCGGGAAGATCTGCGCATATGGCCAATCCTTGCGGGCGAAGTGCAGCAACGCGCCGCAAATCAATTGCCACACCTCGGCCTGCTCCATCTCCAGGCTATGGGCGGCCAGGTGCACATCGGCGGCAACACCGTCCTGCCACCATCCCATCTGCAGTTTATCCGCCAGGCGCACGGCCGCTTGCTGCAACAGGCTGCGTTGGCTCGATGGGCTACGGTGGTCGAGCAGGCTGGAGAATACTTCCGGCAGGCTCCAGCGCGCGAACAAGGGCGGCAGTTCGTCCAGGTCGCTGGCGGGCGCGGCGTCCGGCAAGCCGGCTTCCAGCAGCCGCAGCATGCGCGGCATATGGCCCAGCAAGGCGGCGATATTGATTTCTTCCGGATGGGCGTCATAGCGCAGTTCGCTGAAATCCTTGGCCAGCCTGGCCGCCAGGCGGGTGGTGGCGACCTCGCGCAGCAGGGCGAAATAGCGGGCCGGATGTTTGGGCAGCAGCATCGACTCGACCGTGGCCAAGCGGGCGAACTGGCCGACAAAGGCATCCACGCCCATCAGCAAGACCACGCTTTCCAAGGCCACCACATCGCTGGCCAGGCTGCCGCGCTTGCGCTGGTTGATATGGCGCAGGATATGCGCGGTCAGCAAGGGGTCGCGCAACACCGCGGCGATGATCTCGTCGCTGCGCACGGTGTCCAGCCGGCCGGCGAAGCCCGCCAGGGCGGCCTTGGTGGATTGCAGGATGGGCAAGGGCCGGCGGGCCCAGAAGGTCAGCCAGGCTTCGTTCCTTTCGTTCTGCTTGGGTTGCGCGGCCGGCGGGGCGGCGCTCAGGGCATTCGCCATAAGTGGAGCTTCGCGCCCTTCCAGTCGTTGAGTTCGATCACTTCGTCGGCGGCCACATCGGGCACGGTGAAACTGTTGCTGATCAGCAAGCTGCCTGAACGCATCTCCCGGCGGGCCTTGGCCCACAAGGCCGGCATGGCGGCCGGCGAGAGAAAGGCATAGACGACATCGTAGTTGGCAAGATCCATCCGCATCATATCGCCCCACAAAAGCCGGGCCGGGTTGCCTGCCAGTTTCAGCCGCAGCCATCCGAGCAGGCAAGGCAGCCAGGCATGCTCCACCCCGCTGACCTTGAGTCCCGGCCTGCACCCCAGCCTGGCGAGCACCGTCGCGGTGCCGGCGCCGACATCCAGCACGCTGGCCTGTTCCGGCAACAAGCGTTCAAGTGCATCCATGGCGGCGCGGTTGCTCAAGTAGAGCGGCACCCGGCTGCGGGCGATGGGCCCGAACAACAACCAGGCCAGGACAAAGGCCAATAGATAGATCCAGGGAGGCAGCGCAAGACTCAGGCTCAAGACGATGGCCGGCGCGAACAGCGCGTGCAGCAGCTGCCACCAGATCGGCTGTCCCAGTAGCCGGGACAGCACGACCGCGATACACAGCTGGCCAAACAGGGTGGATAAGGCCGTCCAGTTGAACAGGTACCCAATTGCCAGCGCGGCGCCACCGGCCGCCAGCTGGATTGCCAGGCTCAGCAGCGCGGGGTTCACGGCTTGGCTTCTGCCGCCGCGCCCGACTTGAGGGCTTCGGCCGGATCGGTGACCGCTTCCGCATCGCCGGCCGCCTTGCCAGCCAACTTCATGATGTTCTCCTCGGCTTCCTTATTGAGCACGATGATGCTGATGCGGCGATTGACCGGGTTTGCCGGGTTCTCGGTATCGAAAGGGACCGAGCCGGCCAGGCCCACCACCCGCAGGATCTTGCCGGCGTCCATGCCGCCGACCAGCAGCTGGCGGCGAGAGGCATTGGCGCGGTCGGCCGACAGCTCCCAGTTGCTGTAATTCTTGTCGCCGGCGGAAAAACCCGCCGCGTCGGTATGGCCGGACAAGGAAAGGCGATTGGGCACCTCATTGAGGATCACCGCGATTTCCTTCAGGATTTCGCTGGCATAACCCTCCATCTGGGCGCTGCCGCTCTGGAACATGGGACGGTTCTGCTGATCGATGATCTGTACGCGCAACCCTTCCGGGGTGATATCCAGCAGGATCTGGTCCTTGTATTGCGCCAACTTGCCGGTTGCGGTGTTCTGGATGGCATCTTCCAGTTTTTTCTTCAGCTCGTTGAGCTTGCGGCTTTCACCTTTCTCCGGGCTGCGCCGCTGCGAACCGGCCGCCTTGGATAGATCCATGCCGCCGCCTTGCAACACGCTGGTCGATTCGCCGGCACCCGAGCCGCCGCTCATGGCCACGCGCAAGGGGTTCTGGAAATACTCGGCGATCCCTCGCAGCTCGCCCTTGGTAGCGGAGCCCAGCAGCCACATCAGCAAGAAGAAGGCCATCATGGCCGTGACGAAGTCGGCATAGGCGATCTTCCAGGCGCCGCCATGGTGACCATGGCCGCCTTTCTTGATCTTCTTGACTACTATGGGGCGCTGCGAATCGTCGCTCACCGTTTCTACCTTTCATGCTTTTGCACCGAAGGGAATGCGATCTAGGCTTTTTTGTTCTTCACGTATTCTTCCAGCTCAAGGAAAGACGGTCGTATATGGCCGGCCATGACCTTGCGGCCGAACTCCACCGCCACCTGCGGCGCATAGCCGTTCAAGCTGGCCAACAGGGTGACCTTGATGGTCTGGAAGACGCGGGTACTGTCGGCCGCCTTGCCATCCAGGATCCAGGCCAGCGGATTGATAAAGCCATAGGCCAGCAAAATACCCATGAAGGTACCCACCAGGGCCGCACCGATCAGCTTGCCCAGCTCGGTCGGCGGCAGGTGCAGCGAACCCATGGTATGCACCACCCCCATCACTGCCGCCACGATACCGAAAGCGGGTAGGCCGTCGCCCAGTTTCTGGAAGAAACCTACCGGTATCTCTGCTTCATGGTGGTGCGTATCGATTTCCACATCCATCAGGTTTTCGATTTCGAATGCATTCAGATTGCCGCCCACCATCAAGCGCAGGTAATCGCAGATGAATTCGACCACGTGGTGGTCCTTGGCGATGGTGGCGTACTTGGCGAACATGGGGCTGGCATCGGGGTTCTCGACATCGCCTTCGATCGACATCAGCCCTTCCTTGCGCACCTTGGACAGGATCTCGAACATCAAGGCGAACAGGTCCATGTAAAAGGCCTTGCCGTAGGGCGAGCTTTTGAACAGGACCGGAATTGAAGCAAGAATGGCCTTGAGCTGCGGGCCGTAGGCGACCAGCATGGCGCCCAGACCGCCGCCGAAGATGATGACCAGTTCGGAAGGTTGCCATAACACACCGAGATGGCCGCCATGCGAGACATAGGCGCCGAAGATACAGACGCACATAAACACGTAGCCAATGATGACGAACATCGAACGCTGCTCCCGTTGGCCTGAGAATGCCGAAGTTTTATCCGCGCAACGCTTAGATACTAGTCGGCGCGGGAGAAAAATGACAAATTCAAAAGTGCCGGAAGGGCCGTGGCAAGCCGTTGTCCTACGTTTTCTCTAGAAACTCAGCTGCCGCGCCAACAATTGCGCCCGTACCGGCGCAAATCCGCTCCGATGGGCGACGCAGGGCCCCAAGCTCGCCAAGGCGGCGAGGTGGGCGGGGGTAGGGTAGCCCTTGTGCTCGGCAAAGCCGTAACCGGGATACAGGCGGTCCAGCTCGGCCAGTTCGGCGTCGCGGGCCACCTTGGCCAGGATGGAGGCAGCGGAAATAGCCGGCTCGGTGGCATCGCCGCGCACAATGGCGCGGCCGGCGCAGGGTAGTCCGGTCGGCACGCGGTTACCGTCGATCAGCGCTTCGATCGGCAAGGGCCGCAGGTTTTCAACGGCGCGGCGCATGGCCAACATGGTGGCATGCAGGATATTGAGCTTGTCGATTTCGGCTACGCTGGCATGGGCGATGGTCCACGCCAAGGCTTTCTGCTTGATCTCGTCGGCCAGTCGCTCGCGCTTGGCGGCGGTAAGGGCTTTCGAGTCGGCCAGGCCGATAATCCCGTGATCGGGCCCGAGGATGACCGCCGCGGTAAAGACCGCGCCGGCCAGGGGCCCCCTGCCCGCTTCGTCCACGCCGCAGATCAGCATGGCTGGCGGCCTTTCAGATAGGCGACCACGGCATCGGCGGCCCGTTCGGCTGCGTCGCACTTGAGCTTGGCGTGCTGCTGGCTGAACAGTTCGTCCAGCGCCTCGCCCAAGCGCTTGTCATCGATAAAGTTCGACAAGGCCTGGGCCAGGTTGGCCGGCGTGGCATCCGCCTGCAACAGCTCGGGCACCACAAAACGGCCGGCCAGCACATTAGGCAAGCCCACATAGGGCAGGCGCAGCTTTTTCTTGACCAGTTTGTAGGTGGTTTCCGACAGCCGATAGGCGATCACCATGGGTCGTTTGGCCAGCATGGCTTCCAGCGTGGCGGTGCCGGAGGCCACCAGGATGGCATCGGCTGCCTGCATCGCTTCCAGGGAGTGGCCGAACATCAGCCGCAGCGGCAGGTCCAGCGCCTTGAGGCGGTAGCGGGCGGTGTCGAATTGGTCGCGGGTTTCGCGGGTGACCAGCGGCACCAGGAACTGTGCCTCGGGGTAGCGGGCGTGCAGCAGGCGCGCGGTTTCGATAAACAGGTCGGCATGGTAATTCAGCTCGCTGACCCGGCTACCCGGCAACAAGGTAAAGATCAGTGCCCGCTCCGGCAAACCCAGCGTCTCGCGCACGGTTTCCTTGGCCATGACCAGCGGCATTTCGTCGGCCATGGGGTGGCCCACATAGGTCGCCTTGGCGCCCACTTCGTCGTACAGCGGCTTTTCGAACGGAAACAGGCATAGCACCTCGTCGGTGGCCGCCTTGATCTTGTGGATGCGCTCGCCGCGCCAAGCCCAGATGGACGGGCTGCAATAGTGGATGGTGGTGATGCCGCCATCCTTCAGCTTGCGTTCCAGGCCCAGATTGAAATCGGGTGCATCGATACCGATAAACAGGTCCGGTTTTTCCGCCAGGCAGGCACGCCGCAGCTCGGCACGGATGCCCAGCAATTCGCGCAGGTGCTTGATCACCTCCAGATAGCCGCGCACGGCCAGCTTTTCCATGGCGAACAGGCTTTTCGCGCCGGCGGACTGCATGCGCGGGCCGGCGATGCCGGCAAAGCGGGCATTCGGTACCCGCCGCTTGATCGCCTCGATCAGGCTGGCGCCCAGCTGGTCGCCGGAGGCTTCTCCGGCGACGATGGCGATGCGAGGGCCGGCATGGCCGTCAAACAAGGACTGCATAGGGTCTCGACGAAGAAGCGCCAGCTCAGCGGATCAGGCCGCGCGTGGCACTGGACAGAAAATCCACAAAAACCTGTAGCTCGGGCCGTTCCTGCGCGCGCGCGGCAATCTCGGCGCTGGCCTGCTCCAGACTGAGGCCCTGCCGGTACAGAATCTTGTAGGCGCGCTTGATCTCGGTGATCTGCTCGGCGCTGAAACCGCGCCGCCGCAGGCCTTCGCTATTGACACCGGCCGGCGCGGCACGATTGCCGGCGGCGGTGACATAGGGCGGCACATCCTGGGCCACGGCGGCGGTAAAGGCCGTCATGGCGTGCGGTCCGATCTTGCAGAATTGGTGGATAGTGGTGAAGCCGCCCAGGAAGACCCAGTCACCCAAGTGCACATGGCCGGCCACCGTGGCATTGTTGGCCAGGATGGTATGGCTGCCGATGCGGCAATCATGGGCGATATGGACGTAGGCCATGATCCAGTTGTCATCACCCAGGCTGGTGATGCCTTCATCCTGGACGGTGCCGGTGGAGATGGTGACGAACTGGTAGATGCTGTTGCCGTCGCCTATCGTCAGGCGGGTCGGCTCGCCCCGGTACTTCATGTCCTGCGGCGCGCAGCCGATATAGGCCGAGCCATGCAGGACATTGTTGCGTCCCAGCGTGGTATGACCTTCGATCACACAATGGGGACCGACCTTGCTGCCGGCGCCGATTTCGACATGCTCGCCGATCACGCTGAAGGGACCGACTTCGACATCGTCGGCCAGCCTGGCGCCCGGATGCACCTGGGCGCTGGAATGAATATTCGCCATCTTTGCCTCAGACCGCCGGTTTGGCGGTGGTCTTCACCTGGGCACACATCAGGTCGGCTTCGGCCACCACATTGCCGGCCACCCGTGCCACGGCCTTGTACTTCCAGATATTACGCATACGGCGCTCGCTGGTGACCTCGATCAGCAGCTGGTCACCCGGCACCACCTGCGCCTTGAAGCGGGCATTGTCGATACCGGCGAACAGATAGAGAAAACCATCCTTGGGCTTGTCGCCGGTGGTCTTGAAACTCAGCACGCCGGCCGCCTGGGCCATGGCTTCGATGATCAACACGCCCGGCATGACCGGGTAGCGGGGAAAGTGGCCGACAAAGAATGGCTCGTTATAGGAGACATTCTTCAGTGCCACGATGCGCTCGCCGGGTACCAGTTCGGTGATCCGGTCGATCAGCAAAAAGGGGAATCGATGCGGCAGGTGATCCAGGATGCCCTGGATATCCATGGTTTCAAGTTCTTGGGTCATGCGTTTAGGTCTCCCTGGTCAGCTTCATTGCGGCCGCCCTTGCGTTCTAGTTCTTTTACCTTTGTTGCCAGTGCATCCAGGCGGCGCAAATGCGAGGCATTGGCCAGCCAGTCCTGGTGCGTCTGGACCGGATACTGGCCGACATAGGTGCCGGCCTGCAGAATGGATTTGCCGACCAGCGTGCCGGCCATGACATTGACCCGATCAGCCAACTCCAGATGCCCCAGGATCATGGCGCTGCCGCCAAAGGTGCAATAGGCGCCGATACGGGTGCTACCGGCCACGCCGGTACAGCCGGCCATGGCGGTATGGCGGCCGATATGCACGTTGTGGGCGATCTGGATCTGGTTGTCGAGCCGTACGCCGTCCTCGATCACCGTATCATCCAGCGCGCCCCGGTCTATCGTGGTCGAGGCGCCGATTTCCACATCGTCGCCGATCAGCACCCGGCCGATCTGGGGGATCTTCAGCCAGGCCGAGCCATCCCAGGCATTGCCGAAACCATCCGAGCCGATCACGGCATTGGCCTGCACGATATTACGCTTGCCCAGGCGGCTGTCGGCGTAGATCACCACGCCAGGATGGAGCCAGCCACCCTCGCCGATTTCCACTCGGTCACCGATGCGGCAGCCCGCTTCGATCACGGTGCCGGCGCCAATCACACTGTCTTCGCCGACACTGGCCAAGGGGCCGATGCTGACACCGGCTTCGATGCGCGCACTGGCCGCCACCACCGCACTGGGATGGATGCCGGCCGGCGGCCGCCGGGGCGGATTGAGCAGGGCATTGACGCGGGTAAAGTAGAGATAGGGATTGTCGGCAAGGATGCGCGGCTTGTCGGACATATCGCGCGCGGCGGGGCCCAATACCAGCGCACCGGCACGCGTTTCCTGCAATTGCTTGCGGTATTTCGGATTGGCCAGAAAGCTGATTTCATCGGCTTGCGCGGAGGCCAGGGTGGCCACCTGGCGTATCGCCACGTCCGCGCCGATCAATTCGCCGCCCAAGCGCTCCACCAGGTCGGACAGGCGATAAGTCCCCGTCATGGCTACTTTTCCGCCAAGGCCTTGATGACCTTGTCGGTGATATCCAACTTGGGATTGATATAAACCGCTTCCTGCAGGATGGCGTCGAACTTCTCCGCCGCCGCGATCTGCTGGATGGTGTTGTATACCCGCTCCTGTATGCCGGACAACTCTTCATTGCGGCGGCCGTTCAAGTCTTCGCGGAATTCGCGCTGGATACGCGCCAGATCCTGCTGCAGCTTGACCAGCTCGCGTTCCTTATTGCGCCGGTCGGTTTCGGGCATGGTCAGGCCGCCCTTGTCCAGATCGGTCTGGCGGCCGCGCACCTGGTCGGTCAGCTTCTTCAGGTCGGTCTCGCGGATCGCGAATTCCTTCTCGAGCTTCTTGGTGGCTTTCACCGCCGGCCCCGATTCGCGCAGGATCCGGTCCAGATTGACAAAGCCGATCTTGATGTCCTGCGCCAACGCAGGCGCCATCAAGCCGGCGGCGAGGATCAGACTGAACAGGGGTTTCACGATCACTACCTCATCACAGGTACGACAGGCGCCGACTGGCGCCCGTCATCAGAAAATCTGGCCCAGCGAGAACTGGAAGCGGTCTATCTTATCACCAGGCTTGTTGTTGAGTGGCTTGGCATAGCTGAACTTCATCGGGCCCACCGGCGCGATCCAGCTGAAGGCCAGACCGGCAGAATAGCGCATATCGTTGAAGCGCAACTTGTCGCCCTCGCCCCACACCGCACCGCCGTCGACAAAGGCGGACAGACGCACCGACTTGTCGGTCTTCATGCCCGGCACCGGCAGCAGCAGTTCGAAGTTGTTGACCAGGCGCCGGTTACCGCCGGTGGCATCGGACGCATTCAGGGTCGTGACGGTACCGTCGGCATTGCGTACCGTATCGACGGTACGCGGTCCCAGGCTGGAGCTGTCATAGCCCCGCACAGAACCGACGCCGCCGGCGAAGAAGTTCGAGTAGAACGGCAACTTCTGGCCGCCCAGGCCGCCGCCATAGCCGGCTTCCACATTCCACAGGAAGGTGAAAGTCTTGTTGAGCGGGACGAACCATTGCTGCTGGGCGGTCAGCTTGTAGTACTTGATATCGCCGCCGGGCAGGCCGGCTTCGCCGCTGACCGTCATCAACTTGCCGCGGGTGGGGAACAAGGCGCTGTCGCGCGTATCGCGCGCCCAGCCGACCGTGCCCAACAGGGTCAGGTTGCGATCGCCGTATTTGTTGACGAAGTTCTTGTACTCACGCGGGCTATTGCCATACACCGTCAGCTTGGAACGTTCGGCCGACAAGCCGAAATTGACGCCATCGTACTCGCTGACCGGTACCGACCAGCGCAAGCCGGCGCCCAGGGTGTCGTTCGAATAGGTGCCGACCACGTTATTGCTGGGTTCGTAGCGCCGCTTGTAGATATCGAAGCCGCGCGCCACGCCATCGGGCGTCGCGTACGGGTTGGTAAAAGAAGCAGCGTAGACCCGGGTGCTCTTGCTGGTGTTCAACTCCAGCTTGAGGTACTTGCCGCTACCGAAGATATTGGCTTGCGCGATGGAGCCGCTCAGCACCATGCCGTCGGACTGCGAGTAGCCGGCGCCGACCTGGATATTGCCGGTCTGCTTTTCCGTTACCGATACATTCACGTCCACCTGGTCGGTGCTATCCGCCACCAGGGGGGTATCGATATTGACCTCGGTGAAATAACCCAGCAGATCGAGCCGTTCCTTCGAACGCTTGACCTTCCAGCCGGCATAGGGCGCCGCTTCCAGCTGCCGCAGTTCGCGCCGGATCACTTCGTCGCGGGTGCGGCTGTTGCCGCTGATATTGACGCGGCGGACATAGGTCTTCTTGCCCGGGTCGACGTAGAAGGTAAAGGCCGCCTCGAATTTTTCCTTGTTGACCTCGGGCACCGCGTTGACATTGGCGAAGGCATAGCCTTCGTCGGCCAGGCGGTCGGAGATGCGCGTGGTGGCGGCATTGATCTTGCTGCGCGAAAACACCTCGCCCGGGGTGATGTCCAGCAGCTTGCGCAGCGTTTCTTCCGGCACGATCAGGTCGCCGGCGAATTTCAGGTCGCTGATGCGGTATTGCTGGCCTTCGCTCAGGTTGACGGTCAGGAACATGTCCTTCTTGTCGTCCGACAGGGCCACCTGCTGCGAGTCGATATTGAATTCCAGGTAGCCGTTGTCCAGGTAGAACGAGCGCAGCGCCTCGATATCGGCCTGCAGCTTGGGCTTGGAATACTGGTCGCTCTTGCTGAACCAGCTGAACCAGCCGCCGGAGTTGAGCTGGAAGGTGTCCTTCAGCTCCTTCTCGGCATACTTTTCGTTACCCACCAGATTGATCTGCTTGATGGTGGCAACCAGTCCTTCGGAAATATCGAAGGCCACGCCAACGCGGTTGCGCTCCAGGCGGGTGACCGTGGTCTTGACACGTACAGAATACTTGCCGCGGCTGTAGTACTGTTTCTTCAGTTCCTGCTCGGCCGCGCCCAGCATGGCTTGGTCGAAGGTACGGCTTTCCGCCAGGCCGTTTTCACGCAGTGCCTTCAGCAGCTGATCCGATTCGAATTCCTTGGCGCCTTCGATCTGGATGTTGGCGATGATGGGACGTTCGTCCACCGACACCACCAGCACGCCTTTATCGGCTTCGATACGGACATCGCTGTAGAAGCCGGTGGCGAACAGCGCCTTGATGGCGGCTGCGGCCTTTTCGTCGTCGACGCGGTCGCCCACCTTGACCGGCAGGTAGTTGAACACCGTACCGGCTTCGGTGCGCTGGATACCCTCGACACGAATATCCTTGATGACAAAGGATTCGAAAGCCTGGGCGGGAAGTGAGAGGCCGAATGCGGCCAATAGGGCGAGCGAGATCGAGGTCGGTTTCATATTCAGATCTGGCGGAACAAGCCTTTAGCCCGTCCACCGCTGGATGGAGTTTGGATAGTGGAGGCCCTGCGTGATCGCACGCGGTTCAAAGCCCCCTCAACTACCCACCAATCGCGTTATGTCGTTGAACAGGGCCACAATCATCAACGCCGCGAGGAGTCCGACGCCCACGCGCTGACCAAGTTCCATCACGCGTTCCGACAGGGGCCGGCCCCGCAAAAGTTCGGCGGAATAATACATCAAATGACCGCCATCCAGCACCGGCACGGGTAGCAGGTTGAGTACCCCTAGGCTGATGCTGATCAGGCAGAGAAATTCCAGGTAGGCGTGCAGACCGATCTGCGCGCTCTGTCCGGCGATACCGGCTATGGCCACCGGCCCGGAAAGTTGCTTATACGAGACATTGCCGGTGACCATCCGCCACATCATGCGCAGCGACAGGCTGGAGATGGTCCAGGTCTGCCGCAAGGCCTTGCCCATGGCGGCTACCGGCCCCCGCTGCACGGTCTGGCGGATATCGGCCAATGCATCGATATCGACCGACAGGCCGGCGCCGATCCGGCCAAAGCGTTTTGGTCCATCCTGGCTGGCCTCGGGCGTCAGGGTCAGGGAGATAAGCCGCCCATCGCGGCGGACCTCGAGCTGCGTGGCCAGTCCCGGCCTTGCCTGGATAGCCTTGATAAACGTACCGGGATCAGGCGTGGGCTTGCCGGCAACCGACAAGGGCTGGTCGCCCACCTTGAGCCCGGCCCGCTGCGCCACGCTGGCGGGCTCCAGCTGGCCGATGCGCGTCACCCCGAGATAAAGGCCCAGGGCGGCGCCCAGTCCGCCGTTGATCATTTCCTTGTCTACCTCGGCGAAATCCAGCGCCAGGGTTGCGGTCTGGCTATCCGCCCGCCGGACCAGTACCTTGACGTCGGCACGGGCGGAGGCCTGGTCTATCAAGGTCAGCTGGGCATCGGTCCAGCTTTCGACGTTCTCGCCATCGATATCCAGCAGGGTATCGCCTGGCCGGAAACCGGCTTGCTCGGCGATGCTGCCGTGCGCGACCATGCCGATGCGCGGCCGCACGGTTTCCACGCCGACCATATAGATGGCCCAGTAGATCAGGATGGCCAGTACGAAATTCGCCAGCGGGCCGGCCGCCACGATGGCGATACGGGCCTGCGGAGTCTGCCGATTGAAGGCACGGTCCAGTTCCGCCGCCGGCACGGGCCCTTCACGCTCGTCCAGCATCTTGACGTAGCCGCCCAGCGGGATGGCGGCCAGTTGCCACTGGGTCTCGCCTCGCTGCCAACGCAGCAAGGGCTTACCGAAGCCGATGGAGAAGGTCAGGATCTTGACGTTGAAGCGCTTGGCCACCCAATAGTGGCCATATTCATGGATCGCCACCAGCACGCCGACGGCGAACGCGAACGCAAGCACGGTAATCAAATAGGACATGGCAAGCTCCGTGCGATCAAGCGGTCAAAAAAACAGCGAATCCACCATCAAGCATGCCGGCTCAACCAACCGTCGGCATACTGCCGGGCAGCCTGGTCGGCGGCGGTCAAGCTTGCCAGGGAACCGGCATCGAAGCTGGCCGCGACGGCCTGCATGGTGGCCGCATTCAGCAGCGGAATCGCGTCGAACGCCAGCCGTCTATCCAGGAAGGCCGCCACGGCAACCTCATTGGCGGCATTCAACACCGCCGGCGCCGCACCGGCAAGTCGCAAGGCTTCGAAAGCCAGCCCCAGACAGGGGAAGCGCTGCGGATCGGGCGCTTCGAAATCGAGCCGGGCAATCTTGAATAGATCGAGCGGCGTCACCCCGGCATCGATGCGCGCCGGCCACGCCAGGCCATAAGCAATCGGCGTGCGCATATCGGGGTTGCCCAGCTGCGCCAGCACCGAACCATCCACGTATTCAACCATGGAATGGATCACGCTCTGCGGATGGACTACCACTTCGATACGCTCGGGCGCCAGGTCGAACAGCCAACGCGCCTCGATGACTTCCAGGCCCTTGTTCATCAGGCTGGCCGAATCGACCGAGATCTTGCGGCCCATCGACCAGTTGGGATGCTTGACCGCCTGCTCCGGCGTCACCGCCGCCAGCTGCTCGCCGCTGAATTGCCGAAACGGTCCGCCCGATGCGGTCAGCAGGATGCGGCGCACGCCCTGCCCCGCCCCATCGTCGAACGGTTGCGGCAGGCACTGGTAGATGGCGTTGTGCTCGCTATCGATAGGCAACAAGGTTGCGCCGCCCTCGCGTGCCGCGTCCATGAACAGGCGGCCGGCCATCACCAGGGTTTCTTTATTGGCCAGCAGCACGCGCTTGCCCGCCCGGGCGGCCGCCAGGGTCGGCCGCATGCCGGCGGCGCCGACTATGGCGGCCATCACGGCATCCACTTCCGGCATGCTGGCGATATGTTCCAGCGCCTCCATGCCGGCCAGGACTTCGATCTGCGCCAGGCCGGCCAGCCGCAAGCGATCTCGCAACTCGGCCACGCCTGCCGGCTCGGCCAGGACGGCATAGCGCGGCAGGTGGACCCGGCATTGCTCGACCAGCTTGTCCAGCTGGCTATGAGCGCTAAGCGCGACGATCCGGTATTTGTCCGGGTGGCGGGCCACCACATCCAGGGTACTGACCCCGATGCTGCCGGTGGAACCCAATACGGTAATGGCCTGGGTGCTCATGATCAGACCGCCAGGCGCGCGTAGCCGAACAGCAGCGCGCTGGCGACCGGCACCAGGGCAAGCAGGCTATCCACCCGGTCGAGCACGCCACCGTGCCCGGGCAGGAGATTGCTGCTGTCCTTGAAGCCGACCTGCCGTTTGAGCAGGGATTCGAACAGGTCACCCATTACGCTGACCGCCGTCAAGGCCCAGGCCAGCGGCAGCAGCAGCCACCAAGACAGCTGGGCAAACACCGGCACGCCAAAATACTGTAAAGCCAACACATACAGCGCGACCGCCAACAGTCCGCCATACACACCTTCCCAGCTCTTGCCCGGGCTGATGCTGGGCGCCAGCTTGCGTTTGCCGAAGGCACGCCCGGCAAAATAAGCGGCGACATCGGCCACCCAGGCAATCGCCAGCATGGCCAGCAGCAATATGGCGCCTTGCGGCAATTCACGGATGCGGGTCACGCCGGCCAGCGCGGCCAACAGCACCAGCCAACCCACCAGGGCGGACAGGCCTTTGTGCTTGAGCGTCCATTTGTGGCGCAGCCAAAGCGGTACCAGCAAAAGCCAGAACAACAATGCCAGCACATCGAGCGGCAGCGCCCAGCTACGCGCCAAGGGTATGAACAGCCAGGCCGTGCCCAGCGCCAGGAAGCCCACCACAAAGCAGATCATCTCGCCACGATCGAAACGGGCGAAACGGGCCCATTCCCACGCACCCAGGCTCAGCGCCAGCAGGGCAAACACGCCCCAGCCCAGCGGCGGCGCCAGAAACAGGCTGGCAAGCACCAGCGGCAACAAGGCCAGCGCGGTGAGAATACGGGTCTTCAACATGCAGCGTCTTTCAATTGCTCACTGGTGCGGCCGAAGCGACGCTCGCGATGGCGGTATGAGGCAATGGCCGCTTCCAGGGCCGCCCGGTCGAAATCGGGCCAGAAGGCTTCGGTGAAATAGAATTCGGTATAAGCCAACTGCCATAGCAGGAAGTTGGATACCCGCGCCTCGCCGCCGGTGCGGATGAACAGATCCGGTTCCGGCGCGTAGGACATGGCCAGATACGGCGCGAGGTCCTCTTCGCCGATCTCTCCCTCGCGCAGGCTCGGACGTTCCTTCAGCATGGCCTGCATGGCGTTGAGGATGTCCCAGCGGCCGCCGTAGTCCGCCGCGATGGTCAGCGTCAGGCCGGTATTGGCAGCCGTGCGCGCCTCGGCCGCCTCGATGGAGCGGACGATCTCGGGCGCGAAATGATCGCGCCGCCCGATCAGCTTGAGGCGGATGCCGTTCTTATCCAGCTTGACCACCTCACGCTCAAGGGCCGACAGGAACAAGCCCATCAGGAAGGACACTTCTTCGGGCGGCCGGCGCCAGTTCTCGCTGGAAAAGGCGAACAGGGTAAGGTACTTCACACCCAGCTCGTCGCAGGCCTTGACCGCTTCGCGCAGGCTTTCGACCCCCTGCTTGTGGCCGGCTACCCGAGGCAGGAACCGCTTCTTGGCCCAGCGGCCGTTGCCGTCCATGATGATGGCGATATGGGCGGGGACGGCCGCGACGGCCGGTATATCCTTGGTAGAGCTTTTGAAGAAGACCACGGGGTACGCCTTAAACGGTCAGTAGCTCTTTTTCCTTGTCGGCAAGCTGCTTGTCGATGTCGGCGATATATTTGTCGGTGAGTTTTTGCACGTCATCGGTACCGCGACGCTCGTCGTCTTCCGAGATCAGCTTGTCCTTGACGGCCTTCTTCAGCTGTTCGTTACCATCGCGGCGCAGATTACGCACGGCCACGCGGCTGTCTTCGGCTTCACCGCGCACCACCTTGATCAGATCGCGGCGACGCTCTTCGGTCAAAGCCGGCATCGGCACGCGCACCACGTCACCCATGCTGGCCGGGTTCAGGCCGAGGTCGGAATCGCGGATTGCCTTTTCGATGACCGCGCCCATCTTCTTCTCGAACGGCGATACCGACAAGGTACGCGCATCCATCAGGCCGACGCTGGCCACTTGGTTGATGGGGGTGGGGTTGCCGTAGTAATCGACCATGATGTGGTCGAGCAGACCGGCATGGGCACGGCCGGTACGAACCTTGGCCAAGGTGTTCTTCAGGTTTTCCACCGATTTCTGCATCTTACTTTCGGTGTTCTTCTTGATATCCGCGATCATGCTTCTCGCTCCTGCTAGAGTCGGCTGGGCCGACATGACATTGCGACCGGGACAATTCCCGGTCCTATGATGGTTTGAATTTGGTACGTGCGAATCAAGGCCGGAGCCGGTCGGAGGCACGCCCTGAGTGGGCGTCCCCGACTGGGCGTCCCCGACCTGACATTGATCAGCAGTGTACCAGCGTGCCTTCGTCTTCGCCGAGCACCACGCGCTTGAGTGCGCCGGCCTTGAAGATGCTGAAGACCCGGATATTCATGTTCTGATCGCGGCACAGGGCCAGCGCGGTGGCGTCCATGACCTTGAGATTCTTGCTGATCGCCTCGTCGAATGTCAGCGAGGAATAGCGGATGGCATCGGGGTTCTTCTTGGGATCATCGGTGTAGACACCGTCCACCTTGGTTGCCTTCAGCACGATATCGGCATTCATCTCCATCCCGCGCAGCGCAGCCGCGGTATCGGTAGTGAAGAAGGGATTGCCGGTGCCGGCACCGAAAATCACCACCTTGCCCTCTTCGAGATACTGGATGGCTTTCGGGCGGATATAGGGTTCGGCCACTTGCTGGATGGTCAGGGCCGACTGCACCCGGCTGACCAGGCCTTGTTGCCGCATGGCGTCCTGCAAGGCCATGGCGTTCATGACCGTGGCCAGCATACCCATGTAGTCGGCGGTGGCGCGGTCCATGCCGGCCGCGGCGGGCGCGACGCCACGGAAGATATTGCCGCCGCCGATCACGACAGCAACCTGGATGCCCAACTGGGCCACTTCCTTGATTTCCGCCACGATGCGCTCGACCGTGATGCGGTTGATGCCATAACTATCCTCACCCATCAGCGCTTCGCCCGACAGTTTTAGGAGGATGCGTTTGTAAATGGGAGACTGGCTCATGGGCATACTTTCGTCGAAATGGAAATCGCTTCTTTGTAGCAGCCGGAAGGGGAAAAATTCACCATTGCCGACGCCACTTGTAAAACAACCGCCCAGGTCACCCAGGGCGGTTGTCGGTATAACGTCTACAACTTAAACCTTTGCAGCAGCGGCAACTTCAGCGGCGAAGTCGACTACCTTCTTCTCGATGCCCTCGCCCACCACATACATGGTGAAGGTCTTGATGCTGGCATTGTTGGCTTTCAGCAGCTGTTCGATCGACTGCTTGTCATCCTTGACGAAGGGCTGGCTCAGCAGGGTCACGTCCTTCAGGAACTTCTGCACGGTACCGTCGGCGATCTTTTCCCACATGGCTTCCGGCTTGCCGGCTTCCTTGGCGCGCTCGATGGCGACGCGGCGTTCGGTTTCGATCGAAGCGGCATCCACACCCGACGCATCCAGCGACTTCGGCTTGCAGGCGGCGATATGCATGGCGATATCCTTGCCCAGCGTTTCATTGCCACCGGCGAAATCGACCACGACACCGATCTTGGAGCCGTGCAGGTAGGTAGCCAGCTGGCCTTCGGTATCGAAGCGGGTGAAGCGGCGAACATTGATGTTCTCGCCCAGCTTGGCGATGATGGCCTTGCGCATTTCTTCCACGGTTTCGCCGGAAGCGGTCTTCACATTGCCCAGGGCTTCCACGTCGGCCGGGTTGCCGGTCACGATCGCTTCGGCTGCGGCTTGGGCGAACGCCAGGAAACCGGCATCCTTGCCGACGAAGTCGGTTTCGCAGTTCACTTCGGCCAGGGCGCCGATCTTGCCGTTCACGAAAGCAGCCACGGTGCCTTCAGCGGCGGTGCGGCCGGCAACCTTGCTCGCCTTGTTGCCGCTCTTGATACGCAGCGCTTCTTCAGCGGCCTTGATATCGCCATTGGCTTCGACCAGGGCCTTCTTGCAATCCATCATGCCCAAGCCGGTCATTTCACGCAGCTCGCCAACCATCTTTGCGGTGATTTCCGCCATGTCGGTACTCCTTGATTATTCAGTATGGACTTAACAAAAAGGGGCTACGCGCCCCTTTTTGTTCACATCGTGCGGCAGCTTGATTACGCTGCTTGTGCGCCGCTGCTGGCGGCGATGATTTCCTGGATGGCCAGGGCACGGCCTTCCAGGATGGCATCGGCGACGCCACGGGCGTACAGGCGAATCGCGCGGGCCGAGTCATCGTTGCCTGGAATGACGTAATCGATGCCTTCAGGCGAGTTGTTCGAGTCGACCACGCCGATCACCGGGATGCCCAGCTTCTGGGCTTCGACGATGGCGCCCTTCTGGTAACCGACGTCGATCACGAAGATCGCGTCCGGCAGGCCGTTCATATCCTTGATACCGCCAAGCGAGGTTTCCAGCTTGGTCACTTCGCGATTGAGCATCAGCAGCTCTTTCTTGGAGAAACCATTGTTGGGGTCGGCCAGGGTGATTTGCAGTTCATTCAGGCGCTTGATGGATTGCTTGACCGTCTTGTAGTTGGTCAGCATACCGCCCAGCCAGCGGTGATCAACGAAAGGCGTACCGGCGCGCAGCGCTTCTTCACGGACGATTTCGCTGGCGGCACGCTTGGTGCCGATGAACATGATCGAACCCTTGTTGGCGGTCAGGCGACGCACGTAGGCCAAGGCCTGCTCGAACATCGGCAGGGTCTTTTCCAGGTTCAGGATGTGGATCTTGTTGCGATGACCGAAGATGTAAGGTGCCATCTTCGGGTTCCAGTAACGGGTTTGGTGGCCGAAGTGGACGCCGGCTTCCAGCATTTCACGCATGCTGACGGACATAATGGGTAACTCCAATGCGAGGGTTAAGGTCTTGCCGCCCGCGACCGACACATCGAACAGACCGGTTTTTCCGGCCCTGAAGCGATGCACCCTGGCTCGCGCGAACGGGTAGATTTGCTTCCCGTGATTCTGGGAAGTCGGCGATTATACGCATATTGACCTGCTTTATTCAAGACCAGGCCCGAGTCAATCCAAGCGGCAGACCATGTCGCCCGCCGCTGCACAGACCGCTGCTGCGCGGCTGGCCAGGCTCGCGGCCGCCGGATCGCCGCTAGCCGTGGCCAGCTCGGCCAGTGCTTTCAGGTCGGCGGCAATGGCGCCAGGGCGGGCCAAGCCACGATCCAGCACCAGCGCGGCATCCAAGGCACGCCGGGCGCCCGGCCAGTCCTTGTCCCGCATGGCCGCCCTGCCCTGCAAGCGCAGCGCATTGGCGCGTTCATGCGGTTCGACCCCTGGCAGAGAGATCGCTTCGGCGGCAAAACGCCGCGCCGCCGAAGCATCGCCGCCACGCAAGGCCAAGCGGCCGCGCAGATTGGCGATGGCCGCCGCGAGGCCGGACTTCCCGTCTGCCAGCCTTTGCGCCCCGTCTAGATGGACAAGGGCGGCATCCGCTTCGCCCTGCTCGCTTGCCAGCAAGGCCAATTGATAGTGCGCTTCGGCACGGATGGCGGCGGGATAGGCATCGCTCCGCAACAAGCCATCGAGCAATGCCACGGCCTCTGCCGATTGCCCAAGCGCCCGCAGTGCTTGCGCCTGTCCCAACTGCGCGCCGCCCGCCATCGTCCAGTCATCCAGCGCCAAATGACGCCTGGCCGCCTCGCGCCAGAGTGCTGCGGCGGCACGCCAATTCTGCCCGGTACTGGCACGTGCCGCTTGCTGGCTGGCTGCAGCGGCTTGCTTTTGCAAAGCGGGCGGCGCTACGCCCTGAGCGGCGCAGCCGGCCAGCAGCAAGGGCAAGATCCACGAGAACCACGGGAACCATTTCATGGCGCCACTCCCTGGCTATCGCTGCGCGGTGCTTGAACAGGCGCCGGCGTAATCAATTTATTCAAGGGCCAGGCACCCGTTACCGCATCCACCGTCTCATTGCCCTTGCGGCTCAGTTCTCGCCCTTCCTGCACCAAGCCGACCGCATCCGGTCCGATCTGTTCGATCAATTTGTGGGTCGCTGCCCCGCTGGCCTCCAGGTGCCCCAGGGTACGGTCGGTCTTCTCCAGCAATCCGGGCAGGCGGGTCTCGATCTGCTGCAGCGATTGATCGGCCCGCTGCAATGCCTGGCGGGTGACCGCCAAGGTGGCGGGCACTTCCTTGCCGGCCAGCTTGTCTATGCTGACCAGCGCCTCGTCCAGCCTGGCCCGGGTGTCGTTCAAGCCGGCCGAGAAGGTGCGCAGATTGGCCAAGGTCTGATGCAGGTCGCCCTGCGGATCATTGACCCGCTTGATCATGCCCTCTACTTCATTGATCACCGGCATGGCCCGGTCGCGCACCTCGCGCATGATTTCGTCCATGCTCTTGGCCGGCACGAATTCCAGTTCGGCATCGCGCCCCACCGGCGGCAGCGAGAAACTGCCCACGCCGACATCGATATAGCCGTCGCCGATCAGCCCGTCCTTGGCCACCCGCCCCACCGAATCGGCCTTGACCCATTTCAGATGCCGGTCCTCGATCAGCAGGGCGATGCGCACGCGGCCCCGGTCATCGAGCCGCAGATCGGTCACTTCGCCGATCTTGAAGCCGGAAAATTTGACCGCCATCCCTACCTTGAGGCCATTACCGTTGTCGCTGATAAAACTGAGCGGCGTCTTCGCTTCGAAGTAACCCTGGCGCCAGGCGAAAAAAAGCAGCACCAGCGCCGCACTGGCCAGGGCGGTCAGGCCGAACAGCGCCAGCTTCCAAGGCAGTGCGCGAAAGCGCGGATCGTTGTCACGCAACAGCTTCATGGCCGGTTCTCATTTGTATCATCGTCAAAACCCCAGATAAGGCCTGGCCGCTGGACGCCCAGCACCAACCAGGCGGCATGCGGGCATTCGGCGGCGAACAGCCTGCTCAAGCTGGCGGCATCGCCTTCATCCAGGCGGCCGAACCATTCGCTTTCGGCCAATATCAGCGCCGGCCGTGCCATCAGGGTACGCAAGGCGCAGGCAATACGGCGCTGGCGGCCGTTCAAACCGCCAGCCGGCGCCGCCGCGAACGACTGGCGCTCCTCCAGCGGCATGCCCAAGCCATCGAGCAGCCTGGTGAAGCGTGCCTCCTGGGCCGCCCCGGGCGGATCGGCAAAATAGCTTAAGGGCAACAGGCAGTTTTCCCAAACCCTTAGATTGGCCAACAGGCCGCCTTCGCCCGGCAGCCAACCATGCGGGCCGGCCACGCTCTCGGCCGCCTGCTCGAACAGTTCCCCTCGGGCATGGCCGGCCAGGGGCAAATGGCAACGCCCACCCTCTTCCAGCACCAGCGGCTGACCGGCATGCACCCATTGCAGAATACTCATGCGATATGCCCCAGCAGGATAAAGCCCAGATCCAGCGCAAACAGGGTCAGCACCGCGCGGATAACGGCGCTGGAGGCCGCGATCGGCACGTCGGTGACGCTAAGCCCGCCGGAAAGGCCACGGGCGCAGGCGACCGTGGCCATGGCAGCGCCGAATACCACGCTTTTCGCCAGGCACAGCCAAAGCGTGGACACGGATAAGGAGGTAGGCAGGCGCGCCAGCTCCGTCAACCAGCCGAAGCCCGCCACCGCGACCGCACCCGTGAGCAGGGCCGCAAGGGCGAAATAGCATGTCAGTACCGTGTTGGCCAGCATCATCCCGACAATGCGCGGCATCACCAGATAGGCGCGCACATCCACGCCCATCCGCGCCAGCGCCGCCAGCTCGCCATGCAGCCGCATCATCGCCAACTCGCTGGCCATGGCCGAGCTGGAACGGGCCGTCAGCAGAATGGCGGTCAACATGGGCGCCAACTCGGCCAGGGTAATGCGTGCCAACAGGCTCAGGCTGCCTTCGCCGCTCTGCCCTATCTGATAGTGGAGTTGCGCCACCACGATGCCGCCCACCGAGATGCCGATAAACAGCAGCAAGGGCAAGGCTTCTATGCCGCAGAAATACAATTGCTTCATCAGTACCCGCCGCACCGGCCAGCGGCGCAAGGCCGACAGGCGCATGGCGGCCGCCAGCAACAGCCTCAGGCTATTCATGGCCGCTTCTCCCGCACTGTCCGACTATCGATAGCATTGAAACAATCAATTTAATTCCTCTCCAGGGCCGGACTTATACTATCGCCAATTTTAAGGGATAGGGCGCGAAGCGTGCCTCCACCTGCTTGAAGATACCTCGCGCAAGCCTCACCTTGGCTGCATTCCGCCCTGCACAAGCCGCCCGCCGCGGCAGTACGATTCCACCCAGTTACAACGAAAAAGGAAGCCCTCCATGCCCACCACCACGCACAGCAGCCTGCTTATCCTCGGCTCCGGCCCCGCCGGCTATACCGCCGCCGTCTACGCCGCCCGTGCCAACCGCAAACCGCTGCTGGTCACCGGCATCGCCCAAGGCGGGCAGCTGATGACGACCACCGACGTGGACAACTGGCCGGCCGACGCCGATGGCGTGCAGGGCCCGGAACTGATGGCGCGCTTCGAGAAGCATGCCCGCCGCTTCGGCACCGAAATCGTGTTCGATCATATCCATACCACCAAGCTGGATGAAAAGCCCATCCGCCTGATCGGCGACGCCGGCGAGTACACCTGCGATGCCCTGATCATCGCCACCGGCGCCTCTGCCCAATATCTTGGCTTGCCCAGCGAAGAGGCCTTCATGGGCAAGGGCGTATCGGGCTGCGCCACCTGCGACGGCTTTTTCTATCGCAACCAGAAGGTCGCCGTGGTCGGCGGCGGCAATACCGCCGTGGAAGAAGCGCTCTACCTGGCCAATATCGCCAGCCACGTCACCCTGGTGCACCGCCGCGATACCTTCCGCGCCGAAAAGATCCTGATCGAGCATCTGATGGAAAAGGTAGCGGCCGGCAAGATCAGCCTGCAACTGGATAGTACGCTCGACGAAGTATTGGGCGACGACAGCGGCGTGACCGGCATTCGCGTCAAGTCCACCAAGGACGGCAGCAGCAAGGACCTGGAATTGACCGGCTGCTTTATCGCCATCGGCCACAAGCCCAATACCGATATCTTTGCCGGCCAGCTGGAAATGGAAAACGGCTACATCATCACCAAGGGCGGCAATGCGGGTGGCGCCACCAGCACCAGCGTGGCCGGCGTGTTCGCCGCCGGCGATGTGCAGGACCACATCTACCGCCAGGCCATCACCAGCGCCGCGACCGGCTGCCAGGCCGCACTGGATGCCGACAAGTATCTCGACACCCTGAAATAAGCGCTTGCCGCAAGGCTACGTGAATACAAGGGCCGCCCATGGGCGGCCTTTTTCGTTTTCATGGATCGTCAAAAAACGATACCGCACTGCAAATTTCGAATGCCTTGCTGCCGGCGACAGCACATTCCTTGGACACCTGGATGACCGGACCCGCCTCGCGAGTCTTGCCATACACCCCAAACACCTCGCCTTTCCCTGCCACATCGACACGGCGCCAGGGCAAGGCGATGCTGTCTACCGAGGAAGGATAAGCAAGATGCATCGTATTCCGTCGCATGGTTTACCAAGCACCCAAGCAGCCGCGGCGGATTTTTGGGAACGCCCCGAAAATCCAGACCTGCGCCGCGCGTTGGACGCCTTGCGCGACAACGGCGAGGACGAGTTGGAACTCGCCGACAAAGCCATGAACGACGCCGACATGGCGGACTTGGCGGCGGCACTGCGACAAGGCGCCGAGGTGCACACGCTTGATCTGTCCAACAACCCGTTCGACGACAGTGGCCTGGCGGCCCTGGCCGATGCGTTGCGGGACAACCGCAGCCTGGTAACGCTCCGTCTGAATGACTGTCAAGCCGGTTTGGCGGGCATGCAGGCCTTGGCGGCGGCCCTCAGGACCAACGGCAGCTTATGCACGCTCGAACTGCAGCGGTGCTGGCTCGGTCCGGCGGCCCTCGCAGCGCTGGCGACCGCCTTGCCGTCCAACATCACCCTGGTCGCGCTCGACCTCAGCGACAATGGCCTGGAGGACGCCGGCGCGGCCGTCTTGGCCGCAGGGCTGGCGCGCAACCATAATCTGGATCGGCTGTTTATGCGGCACAACCGGCTGACGGGCTTGGGCGCCGAGGCGCTGGGCGAGGCGCTGTTGACCCATCCCGCCTTGCAGAAGCTGGACCTGGCCTATAACCAAGTGGGCGATGCCGGTGCGCGGGCCTTGTCCAGCACGCTGCAGCAAGCCCAAGTCACGTTGACCTCGCTCAACCTGAATGAAAATCGAATCGGCGATACCGGCGCTTTCCACCTGGCCAGTGCCTTGGTCGACAATTGCTGCCTTACCGAACTCCAGCTGGAAGGCAACCCGCTGCTCAGCAACGCCGGCGCTCGGGCCCTTGCCGAAGCCTTGCGGCACAACAACCAGCTCACCAACTTGAAGCTGGGCCAACCGCGGGACAGCAGGTTCGATGACCATATCCTGGCCGCTATTTCCGCAGACATAAACCGCAATCGCAATTCAGCTGATGAGCAGATGAAGGATTTGGTGCTACGAGCATCGGGGCTTTGCCAAGAAAGTGCATTCCAACAGGCATCGGCTTGCTACCGACAGGCCGCGAACCTGATGCACTTCGATTCGGCGAGATTTGCACGCATTTTGGTGAGCCAGGCCTTGATTGAAATGAGTGAGTCAGGCCTTGATTGAACCGACCATTCGAAATGCCAATCATTTGGCCTGGGAAGGTCTGGCGCATCTACAGGCGGGGCACGCACTATGTGCAAGCCTACACAGCGCTCGGTCAGGCACTGCAAATCTGCACTGACCACACGTTCGCACTGGAGGGCATGCAAGCCTTACAGGCCAGGTCACCCTAAAGGCCATCTGAGTACAAGGGCCGCCCATGGGCGGCCCTTGTCGTTTTCATCCCGCGTCCAAAAGTGATACCGCGCAGCGAAATTCGAATGCCCTCCTGCCAGCTATCACCCACTCCTTGTGGCTTGGACACCCTGATGACGGGATCCGCCTTCGCGGGTCTGCCGATATGCCCACATACGGGCCTTACCTTGCCATATCAGCATATAGCGCCACGGCAAGGTAATGCTGTTGATCGAGGAAGGATAAAAGCATGCTTCGCATTCCATCGCACGGATTACCCACCACCCAAGCAGCCACGGCGGACTTTTCGGAGCGCCCTGCAAACCCTGCCCTGCGCAAGGCGCTGGACGCCCTGCGCGATAACGACGAGGACAATCTGGCACTCGCCGGCAAAGACATGAGCGACGCCGATATGGTGACCCTGGCGGCGGTATTGCGACAAAACAGCGAAGTACAATCGCTCGACCTGTCCAACAACCCGTTCGGCGACCGCGGCTTGCAGGCCCTGGCCGACGCACTGCGGGACAACCGCAGCCTGATCCAGCTTCGCCTGAATGGCTGTCGAGCCGGCTTGCCGGGCATGCAAGCCCTGGCTGCGGCGCTCACGGCCAATCCCGGCTTGAGTACGCTCGAGCTGCAACGATGCCAGTTCGGCCACGCAGCCCTTGAAGCCCTGGCGAACACCTTGCCGGACAACGGCCGCCTGGCCATACTTGACCTCAGCGGCAATGGGCTGAATGACGCGGACGCAGCGGTCCTGGCTACCGCGCTGGCACGCAACGGCTACCTGAAACGGCTGCTACTGAACGACAACTGGCTGACAGCTTTGGGCGCCAAGGCACTGAGCGAGGCGCTATTGAGCCATCCCAGCCTGGAGAAGCTCGACCTGACCAACAACCAGGTGGGCGATGCCGGCGCCCGAGCCCTGGCCGCCGCCCTGCGACAAACCCAGGTCTCGCTGACCTCGCTCAATCTGAACCAAAATCAAATCGGCGATACCGGCGCTTTTGACTTGGCCGATGCCTTGGCAAACCCTTGCTGCCTTTCCGAACTCACGCTGGAAGGCAACCCGATCGGCAACGCCGGCGCCCAGGCACTTGCCGAGGTCTTACAGTACAACGGCCTGCTCACCACCTTGAAGCTGAGCCCACCGCGCAGCGGTAAGTTTGATGACCTGGTCTTGGCAGCCATCTCCGAAGGCATAAACCGAAATCGCAATTCAGCTTACGAGCAGATGAAGCTCCTGGTCCTACAGGCAACGCAGCTGCGCGATCAAGGCGCTTTCCAACAGGCATCGATATACTTCCGGATCGCCGCGAACCTGGTGTACTTCGATACGGCCAGACATTTAGGCATCGTGCTGCTGCAAGCCGCGATTGAACCGGATATCGAAAATGCCAATCAGCTGGCCCGGGCGGGCCAAGCGCATCTGCAGGCTGGGCGCTACGCACAAGCCCATACAGCGCTCGCTCAGGCACTGCAGATCTGCCGCGATCACACGCTTGCGCAGGCGGTCCTGAAGGATTTGCAGGACCGGTCCACCGCGATGCCCCCTACCCCCCGCCCGCCCGAGAGCGGCTCATGCGTACTTATCTGATTTTCTCCGAAGCAAGGGTTTGGCTTCGTAGAAAGCTACCTTAGCAAGACGCGGATCGGACAGTGAGAGGATGTCGCTACTCTTGCTCGGAATTTCACTCGCGGGGAGTGCCGGTGTCGGGGAGGTCGGGGGTGTCGGGGGTGTGTAGACAACGCTGCCGCCCGACCACGCTGACGGGGGTATTGCTATGGGTTTGGAGCGATGAAGTCGAGCTTTCGCGATCAGCGCCTGCTCCGCCACCCGGGCCTCGTTTCTTACTTCGCACCAGGCATGCTGCAAGCGTTGGGTACGGCTCTGCCAGGATCCATCACCTATGCGATGGGTAAAGAGCTGAATGATCGCGGCAAAAAAGCGAACGATACGGTAATGGGATGCTTGCTTGGCCACCCCCTCTTCGGATTTTTCCACCTGGTAATGGGTACCGCCCCATTCCACCGACAGCTTACCGCGCGCATTCGACCGGCAATATTCTGTTGCCACCGTCTTGAATTCATCGACACCGCCGATGTGGGCCGCAGACGGCTTTACATGACACGTCATCTTTTCTCGTCCTCCAAATTGGTGGCCCCGATTATTTAGAATCCCCGCTTTTTTCGACCCAAACGATTCAGCGAAAGTTCATACCGTCGCCTATACCCCGCCAGGGCATCCGCGCGTAAGCCGCAATGGCGGCCTAATGCCGCCATTGCGCTAAAATCGCGCCATGTCGCGTCCAAAGACTCCCCTCGCCGAACTGCTGAAACCCTTGGCTCGCCGCATGCGGGCGGACAAGCAGGTGCGCGCGCAACCGACGTCCCCACCGAAAAAACCGCCGGCCGCCACCGAACAGGCGATCTTTATGCAGGCGGTGGCCGATGTCACGCCGCTCCGGCAATCCCTACCCTACCCGCATCCCCCCCAGGCCGTTTCACCTTGGCCTCTGCATCATCTTTACGAGGAAGAACGGGATAGCCAGGACGGCATGTCCGATTTCTGGCCATGGGACAGCATGGCCAGCGATGAGGAAGCACGCTTTCTGCGTCCCGGCCAGAAGCACGACACCTTGAAGAAGTTGCAGCGCGGCCATTGGCCGGTGCAAGCCAGCCTGGACCTGCACGGCTTCAATAGCGACCAGGCGCGCATGGCGGTCGGCGGGTTTGTGCTCGATTGCGTGGCGCGGCGACGGCGCTGCGTGCGCATCGTCCACGGCAAGGGTCTCAGCTCCAGGAACAACGAGCCGGTGCTGAAAAACAAGCTGCGCAACTGGCTGGCGCAACGCGAGGAGGTCTTGGGCTTTTGCCAGGCAGGACCGGCCGACGGCGGTGCCGGCGCTGTGGTGTTACTGCTGCGCGGCCGCTGACTTTCCAGTCCGCGCTTGTGGGTCGGCCCGCTAGTACGGACAATGCGCACCGCCACAAGAATAATCCAGGGAGTACCGCAGCCATGCTGCTTGCGCTGAGAATCGAGGTGGATAGCCTTGCCGCCGCCCGCGACATCACCCCCCGGTTGCTGGGGTTGCTGCGCGACCATGATGCGAAGGCCAGTTTTTTCTTCGCCATGGGGCCGGACCGCAGCGGCCGCACCGGCGGCCCCCTGTTCGAGGTAGGCGAAAGCCGCCAGCAGATTCGTCTCAATCGCCAATTGAACGGGCCGCGCGGTGCGGCACGTTGGTATGGCAGCCTGATTCCGGCGCCGGAGCTGGTCAAACATGCCGCTGACGCCATCCGGGCGGTGCGCGATGCTGGCTTCGAAACGGGCTTGCGCGGCTGGGACCGGGTGAATTGGATCAAGTGCATTGCCGGCGCCGAGGCGAGCTGGGTGCGCGGCGAGCTGGAGGCGGCCTGCCACGCCTACGAAGCGGTGCTGGGTGAGGCGCCCCATGCCATTGCCCTGCCAGGCTGGCGCGTCAATCGGGCCGCCCTGCGGCTGGAACAGCAGCTAGGCTTGCACTACGCCAGCGACACACGCGGCAAACACCCGTTTTTGCCGGTCATAGAGGGAGAGCCGGTCCGCGTCCTGCAACTGCCCACCACGCTGCCCACCTTGTCGGAACTGATCGGCGCGGGCAATCGCGACGGCACGGCCGCCGTAGACGACTTGCTGGCCATGACCGAGCGCATTCCCCTTACCGGCCATGTCTTCACCATCCAGGCGCACGGCGATGGCGGCAAGCGCTTGCCGCTTTTGCAACGTTTACTTGCCGGTTGGCGGGAACAGGGCCTGGAGTTGGCGAGCCTGCAGCGTCTGAGTGAAATCCTCGACCCGGCCAAATTGCCCTGGCACACCGTTGAACTGCGCGCCTGGCCAGGCCATGGCGGCCTGCTGGCCTTGCAGGGAGAAGCTTTTCCCGGCTAGTGGCGAGAAGGTGGCCCATCCCTTGCTTTACTACTCTAACACCTCGTTGGAGTAGCAAAATGCTCACCGCCCTCGCCTATTACGAACCGCTCGCCAACTATCTGCAGCCGGCGCCGCCCGTGCCGCACACACGTCTGCCGGGACCGTTGCCGCTAGGCTTTCCGGAAGCATTCCGGGCTCGCTTGATCAGCCTGGCCAGCGATCCCAGCGTGGGTAACGACACCATGCAGCGCCTCTATTTCGACCTGGTGGTGTGTCCGCAGATCGAAGCCAGCATGCGCCGCATGCACCCGGCCAGCCAGGCCGGCCTCGACCAGCCGCGCAGCGAAGCCATTTTCCTCGACCCGGCATTTTCCTGGACCATCCATCTCGACGACCGCCTGCATCGGCGCTGGCAGGATTGCCTGCTGCGGCACGGCGAGCGCGCCGGCCTGGAAGACGTGGTCGGCTTGCTGGCAGGGTTTCGGATACTGGCGGAACATCTTGGGGATAGGGCCGCGTGGGCAAATACGCCTTGGCGGCCACCTGTGGACTTGTAAGCCGGCCGATCGCGTACGCGGCAATAAGCGACAACTCAATGCAAAATACGGGGCACCGACAGGACGAAGGATTCCACCGGTGCGTCGAAACTCTGGCCATCGTCGGCGCGGAACTGATAGCTGCCATGCATGGTCCCAACCGGCGAGCTGAGCGCCACGCCGCTGGTGTAGGCGAAGGCCTCGCCCGGCTTCAATTGGGGCTGTTCGCCCACCACGCCTTGGCCGCGGACTTCCTGGGTCTTGCCGTCCGCTTCGCTGATGATCCAATGCCGCGTCAGCAATTGGGCCGCCACGGAACCGGTGTTGACGATGCTGATGTGGTAGGCGAATACGTGCCGATTGGCATCCTCGTCCGATTGCTCGGCCAGGTACTGGGTTTGAACGGTGACGGTGATATCGTACTTGCGGGATTCGCCCATGAAGTGGCTCGGAAAAAAATGCGGTCGTAAAACGCTGGGCTCGGCGCCCGGCTACGCTTGCCGGGGAATTGGCCCGGACGTTCTCCTACTGATTACACGCGAAAATGTCGGCTTGAACAAGGCATCCTTCGCTTTCCGGTAAAATCGTACCTTTCCCCTCTCGCCGAGCGCCCGCCATGAGCCAGCCCACATTCCGCATTGCCCCCTCCATCCTGTCCGCCGACTTCGCAAAACTGGGCGAGGAAGTACGGAATGTGATCGCCGCGGGAGCCGATATCATCCATTTCGACGTGATGGACAACCACTACGTCCCCAACCTGACCATCGGCCCGCTGGTGTGCCAGGCCATCCGGCCCTGTACCGAAGCCATGATCGATGTACACCTGATGGTCAAACCGGTCGATGCCATCGTGCCGCTGTTCGCCAAGGCCGGCGCGGACTTGATTACCTTCCATCCCGAAGCCAGCGAGCATATCGACCGCACCCTGGGGCTGATCAAGGAGCAAGGCTGCAAGGCTGGCCTGGTGTTCAATCCGGCCACGCCGCTGTCCCATCTGGACTATGTGATGGATAAGATCGATATGGTGCTGCTGATGTCGGTCAATCCCGGTTTCGGCGGCCAGAAGTTCATTCCGGCGACCCTGGACAAGCTGCGCGAGGCGCGCCGCCGCATCGATGAATATACCGCCCGCACCGGCCGGGAGATCTGGCTGGAGATCGACGGCGGCGTCAAGGTGGACAATATCGCCGAGATCGCCCGCGCGGGTGCCGACACCTTCGTGGCCGGCTCGGCCATTTACGATTCGCCCGACTACCAGGCCACCATCGCAGCGATGCGCGCCGAGTTGGCCAAGGTCGGCGCATGAGCGGAGCCCTCTATATCCTCACCGGGGCCTCGCGCGGCCTGGGCCTGGGCATCGCGCGCGCCATCGCCGCACGGGGCGGCCAGCTGCTGGCCGTCGCCCGCAGCGAGAGTGCCGAACTGGCGCAATTGGGCCGGGATATGCCGGGCTATCGGTTTTTCCCCTGCGACCTTGCCGACGCGGCCCAGCTGGAAGCGTTGACCGGGGCGCTTTGCGGTGCGCTGGGCAGCGCGCGCGACCTCTACCTGATCAACAATGCCGGCGTCACCGGCCCCATCGCGCCGGCCGGCCGCTATCAGCACAGCGACCTTGTCCACTGCCTGGCGGTCAACCTGACCGCCGCCATGCACTTGAGCAATGCCTTTATCGCGCATGTGCAGGAAAGGCCGGGAGATCGCCGCATCCTCAATATCAGCTCGGGCGCCGGCCGCAATCCCTACCCGAGCTGGACCGCCTATTGCACCAGCAAGGCGGGCCTCGACATGTATAGCCGCTGCGTTGGGGTGGAACAGGCGGAACACGCCAACGGCATCCGCATCGCCGCCGTCGCGCCCGGCATTATCGATACCGATATGCAAGCCGACATCCGCGCCAGTACGCCCGAGGACTTCCCCTTGGTCGAACGCTTCAAGGCTTACCAGGCCGACGGCGCACTGAGCGACCCGGACCGGGCCGGGGCCGATCTCCTGCGCTTGCTGCATGGCACGCATATGGGCTTCGGGGACCTGCTCGATATACGCACCTTCGCCAGCTAAGCCCACGCCGCGCCTGCCGCAATGGCGGGCATGCATGTCCACTTGGCCCTTGCCTGCATAAGCGCCTATAAATATTGCGGCTGCCAGCGAAATGCAGCCGCACATAAGGCGAAGAGGGCGAGACATGGCGGACAACAAGGCAGCGGGCGGACAAACCGACACGCTTCAGGGCACGGACGTGGCCGAACTGGTGGTGCGCTATCTGGAAGCCATTGGCGTCGAGTACGTGTTTGGCGTACCGGGCGGCGCGGTCGAACCCGTCTACAACGCCTTAGCCCGCAGCGCCCGGCGCGGCGGGCCAAGGGCGGTGGTGGCACGGCACGAGGCCGGTGCGGCCTTTATGGCGGAGGGTTACACCCGCGAGACCGGCCGGCTCGGTGTCTGCATCGCCACCTCGGGTCCGGGCGCCACCAATCTGATCACCGGCGTGGCCTGCGCCTACGACAACAGCATCCCCATGCTGGCCATTACGGGTCAACCCTCGTTACCCTCTTTCGGTCGTGGCGCCTTGCAGGAATCGGCCTGCACCGGCGTGAACACGCTGGGGATGTTTCGCCACTGCACTCGCTATAACTCGCTGGTTTCCCACCCCGATCAAGTCGAGAGCAAGCTGGTCAGCGCCTTGATGCGCACCCACCGGGCGCCCTATGGGCCGGCCCATCTTTCTTTTCCGGTCGATATCCTGCGTGCGCCCGCGCCCTCTTCATGGCTGAATTACGACTTGCGCTCCCTGCTGGAAAAACCCTCGCTGCTGGATATCAATGTGGTCCGGCAACTGGCCGAGGAAATTCGGCGGGCCGACAAGATCGCCATTATTCTCGGCGGCACCTGCGGCGAAGCGACCGAAGCCATTCTGCAACTCGCCGAACTGACCAATGCCCTGTTCGTCACCACCCCGGACGGCAAGGGCCTGGTCAACCCACGCCATCATCTCTATCGCGGCGTGTTCGGATTCGCCGGCCATTACACCGCCAACGCCATTCTGCTGGACGACCCCGATGTGGTCCTGGCCATTGGCGTCAGCCTCGGCGAATGGACCAGTGCGGCCTGGTGCGACACGGTCTTGAACAACCGGCTGGTGCATATCGATGTGGACGATGAACATCTGATGCGCTCGCCCATGGCCCGCCTGCATGTGCGCGGCCGTATCAGCAGCGTGTGCGAAATGCTGGTCGATATCCTGCGCGGCGACCAGGCCAAGGCAGCCGAACGGGCCGGCAAGATCAGCTTGCGCAGCATCGAGGGCATGCTGCGCGAACCGAACAAGTACGAGTCCGATGCGGTCCCGATCAAACCCCAGCGGCTGATGCACGAGCTATCGCGCCATTGCCCGCCCAGCACCCGCTTCTATGCCGACGCCGGCAATAGCACCGCCTGGGCGATCCATTATCTGCAGGCGCGCGACCGGCGCATCAGCCACCAGCACGACTTCGGCCGCACGCACCCGGAACTGGGCGAGCGGCGCCATGACCATTCCGGCTGGCTGCGCGTGTTGATGGATTTCGCTCCCATGGGTTGGGCGATCGGCACCGCGGTCGGCGGTGCGCGCGGCAATCCCGAGTGCCCGGTGGTTTGCATCACCGGCGACGGCAGCTATCTGATGAGCGGCCAGGAGATCACCGTGGCCGCCTCCGAGAAGCTGACCGTGCTGTTCGTCATTCTCAATGATGCCGCACTGGGCATGGTCAAGCACGGCCAAAGGCTGGCGGGCGCCGAGGCGACCGCCTTCGAACTGCCGGACATCGACTACCGGCGCCTGGCCGAATCCATGGGCATTCCGGGATTCCTGATCCGCCGCCCGGAGGATTTCGACAGCCTGGATTTCGATGCCATCCTGCGCCGGCGCGGCCCCACCCTGCTGGATGTGCGGATAGACGGCGAGGAAGTCCCGCCCATGAGCCTGCGGATGAAGACCCTGGGGACCGAGCAATGAGCCAGGCGGCCCCGGAACAGGTAATCCACACCCGCATCTGGCTGGAAGAAGCCGAAGCGGACAATCCCTTCGCCAGCCGGGCCGCTTATTGCCATGGCTATGATGTATACGGCGAGATGCTGGGACAGGCACGCTGGATGGAAATGCTCTATCTCTTGTTCCGCGCCGAGCGGCCCACGCCGGCCGAAACCGCCCTGCTGGACGCCTTGGCGGTGGCGCTGGCCAATCCCGGACCGCGCGATCCGTCCATCCATGCCGCCATGTGCGGCGGCATCGGCGGCTCCACCGCCGCCGCCAGCCTGATGGCGGCACTGGCGGTAGGCGCAGGTCAATATGGCGGCGGCCGCGAAGTATGGCTGGCCATGCAGGGCTGGCAGCAATGCGGTACCGAGCTGAGCGCCTGGCAATCCAGGCTGGCCAAGCTGCCCGAAGCCGAAATCGATGTCTGGCCGGCGCCGGAACACCCGGCCGGCTTCGATCCAAACGGTGTCAGCACCACCACCATCGTGTGCCAGACCCTGGCGGTGCTGGCCAGGCTCAGTCCCGGCCCTCGCCTGCCCTGGCTGCAAACCCAACGCGTTGCGCTGGAACAGGCCGCCGGCCTGCCACTGGCCCTGACGCTACCTGCCGCCGCCTGCCTCTGCGACCTGGGCTTCAACCCGGCGCAGGGCGAGATGCTATACCTGCTGCTGCGCCTGCCGGGCGCGGCCGCGCATGCGCTGGAACAATGGGAGTATGGCTTCAAGCGCTTCCCCTTTCCCCCGCTGGAGCTGGAGGACGATCCCGCCCAGCCCGACACGAAAGCCCCATCATGAGCGGCTACCAGCATCTTGCCGAGGCCAGCGGGCGTTTTCGTACCAGGGTCGGCGGCGCCTTTCCCGGGAGCCGGGCGGTATTCCGGGGCCATGATCTGCACGGCGAATTGATGGAAATGGAGTGGCTGGCGCTTTACGCCTACAGCATCACAGCGCGCCGGCCCAGTGCCGCCGAGACGCGCCTGATGAATGCCCTTTGGGTGGTGACCGGCTATCCGGACGCGCGCATCTGGTGCAACCGGGTGGCGGCGCTGGCGGGTACCAGCCGCAGCACCGCCAATCTGGCGATCTGCGCCGGCAATGCCATCGCCGAGGCCTCCATCTACGGGCGCCGCAATGAATTCCGCGCCATCAGCTACTTTCTGGCGACCCGGCAAAAAATGGCTGCGGGCGCCAGCCTGGCGGATTGCGTGGCCGAACACCTCGCCGCCAGGCGCAAGCTGGCTGGCTACGGCCGCCCCCTGGCAAATGGCGACGAGCGCATCCCGCCCATCATGCGGGTGGCCGAATCGCTGGGTCTGCACGACGGTCCGCATGTGCGCCTTGCCTTCGCCCTCGACCAGTTCCTGCTGGGCAGCGGCAAGCCGCTGCGCATGAACTACGGCGGCCTGGTTGCCGCCTTCGGCGCCGATCTGGGATTCAGCGCCCAAACCTTCCAGCAGTTCATGTTTCCCAGCCTGCTGGCCGGCATGCAGCCGTGCTATGGCGAGGCTTGCGAGCTACCGGCCGGCAGCCGCTTTCCCACCCCCTGCACGGGTATCCGCTACGAGGGTGAAGCGCGACGCCCCTGGCTACCCGGCTGAAGCGGCCACCCTGCCCCCTATCGCTCCCTTGCTCACTCGATTGAATGGTACATAGCCGGAGAACCACGATGAAACGATGGCCATATAGTCAGATCAGCTTGCTGGTAGCGTTGACGTGCGGATACGGGGCGGCGGCCGAGATGGAAGAAGAAGACATGGCGCTGGCCTACGGCGATAAGCGCTTTGTCAGTATCGCCACCGGCAGCGCCCAACCGGTCAGCCGGGCACCGGCCGTGGCCAGCGTGATCACGGCGGCCGAAATCGAGGCGATGGGCGCCATCGATCTAGACCAGGTGCTGGAGACGGTGCCGGGCATGCATATCAACCGTTCCTCGCAGGTCGGCAGCCCGGTCTATGTTATCCGCGGCATCCAGTCCGATACCAATAACCGGGTACTGCTGCTGGTTAACGGCATTCCCATGACTTCGGTCTTCACCGGCGACCCGGGCAGCGTATCGGTCGGCCAGCCGCTGGAGAATGTCTCGCGCATCGAAGTGATTCGCGGCCCGGGATCCGCCCTGTATGGCGCCGACGCCTTTGCCGGCGTGATCAATATCGTCACCAAGACCGCCACCGAGATCGGCGGCCACCGTCTCGGCGCGCGCGGCGGATCGTTCGGTACCGGGGCAGCCTGGTGGCTGTACGGTGGCAATGTGGGCGCGATGCAGGTGGCGGCCTATCTGTCGGCCGGCCGTACCGACGGCGCCCGCCGCACGGTCGAGATCGACAATCAGACACCGCTGGACGGCCTGTTCGGAACCCGCATTTCCTATGCCCCCGGCCCCACCGAGTACGGCCACAAGGATATCGACGCGGCCATCGATCTGAGCCAGGGTAAATGGCGCCTGCGCACCGCTTACAAGTGGCGGGATAAAGTAGGCACCGGCACCGGGGTGGCATCGGCGCTCGATCCGGCTGGCCATGGCTCGAACAAGCGGCTGACCGCCGACCTGAATTACGAGGACAAGCAATTCAGCCCGGACTGGGAAATCAGCGCCCAGCTGGCACATATGTATATGAGCCAGCAAACCAATCTGGTGTTGTTTCCGCCCGGCGCCTTTGGCGGTGCTTTCCCCGACGGTATGCGCGGTACGCCCGGTACCAAGCTGCGCCGTACCCGCGTGGGCGGCACGGCGGTCTATACCGGCTGGACCAACCATAGGCTGCGTCTCGGCATGGGCTGGGAGAAGAACGATCTGTTCGATGTCCACGAAACCAAGAACTTCAATTTCGCCTTTGTCCCCGGCGTGGGGAATGTGCCGGTACCCACCGGCGGGATGATAGACGTCTCCAATGTGGCGTCTTTCCAACTGCCGCATAAGCGGACCCTGCGCTATCTGTTCGCGCAGGATGAATGGCAGCTGGCCAAGGACCTGTTCCTGACGGCCGGGGTGCGTCGCGACCACTACTCCGACTTTGGCAGCACCACCAACCCTCGCCTGGCACTGGTATGGGAAGCCGCCTTCAACCTGACCGCCAAGCTGCTCTATAGCCGCGCCTTCCGCGCCCCGTCGTTCAGCGAGCTGTATAACGTCAACAACCCCGTGCAACTGGGCTACATCAATACCAAGCCGGAAAAGCTGGATTCGCTGGAGGCCGCCGTCAATTGGCAGGTGCGCAGCAATACCCAGCTCAACCTCAGCCTGTTCCGCTACCAGATGAAGGACATCATCCGCTTCCTCCCCAATAGCGACCCCATCACTGGCGCCACCGCCGGCAATAGCGGCCGCCAGAAAGGCCATGGCTTCGAACTGGAAACGGTCTGGGATGCCAGCCGCACCGTGCGAGTCAGCGGTCATTACGCTTGGCAGCGTTCAACCGACAAGACCAGCCAGACCGATGCCGGCAATGCGCCGCGCCAGCAACTTTCGGCGCAGGGCGACTGGCGCTTCAGCGATAACTGGCGCTTGGCCGGCCGCGTCAACCGGGTGGCGGACCGCCGCCGCCAGGCTGGCGACAACCGGCCGGCCGTGCCTGACTACACCAGCACCGATCTGACCCTGAGTTATGGAAATAGCCGCAGCGCCTGGGATATGAGCCTGATTGCCCGTAATATATTCAACAGCGATATCCGCGAGCCCAGCCAGGCGCCTGGCCTGATCCCGCGCGATTATCCGCAGGCCGGCCGTGCCTGGTTCCTGCAATTGCAGCGCAGGCTTTGACGACAAGCATCTAATTGACAAGGATTAGCGCGATAGTGCCTTTCCACCGACCACGCCGGGATGGGTCCGAGGGTATCCGCCGGGTCGATGTCCGTCGCGCGACCGGGCTGGCGATGCTGGCGCTTTGGCTGATAGCCGGCTTTGGCACGTATGCCGCTGCGCACGCCGCTGCACACACCGCCGAACCGCGCAATCGCCATCCCACCCTGGCCGTGCTGTACGACCGTGCCGACGAGTACGCGCCTAACGCATTCCAGCAGATTCTCAGCGGCATTTTCGAGCATCCCGATGTGGCGCTGTATCGGCTGAAATCCAGCGCCCGCCAGGAGCAGGCGATGATGCTGGCCGCTTCGACCGGTGGCGGCTTTCTCAAGGTCGCCGCCTACAGCGCCGGCAATATCGCCGTGCTCTACCCCGATATCGGCGAGCCCTACCGCAGCGTATTCTCCAAAATCATCGAGGGCATCGAGGATAAGACCAAGGTCCGCGTCGCCAGCTTTGCCATCGGCAGCAATCTGAACCAGCAGGAATTGAACGGCGAGCTGAAGCGCCAGAATGTACGGGTCGTGATCGCCTTGGGCCGCAACGGCCTGCGCGCCGCGGCCGCGCTGGACCGGGCCACCGTCAATATCGTGGCCGGCGGCGTATTGGCCGTGCCCGAGAACGAGGCGCGCGGCATTTCCGTACATAGCCTGGCGCCCGATCCCGAGCTGCTGTTTATCCGCCTCAAGCTGCTGTCTCCGCAGGCCAAGCGGGTCTTCGTCGTCTACGACCCGCGCAACAATGGCTGGCTGATCCAGCTGGCACGCCAGGCGGCCAAGGCGCAGGGGCTGGAACTGCAGGTACGCGAGGCCGGCGACCTGAAGACCGCCATGCAACATTACCAGGCCATCCTGTCGGCCAGCGACGCCCACACCGACGCGCTATGGTTGCCGCAGGACGGCACCACCGTGGAAGAGTCGGCCGTGCTGCCGCTGGTCCTGCAGGGAGCCTGGAATCGCAACCTGGTGGTGTTCTCCAGCAGCCTTGGGCACGTCAAGCGTGGCATCCTGTTTTCGCTCTACCCGGACAACCTTGGCCTGGGCCGCCAGCTGGCCCATTTCGCGCTGGGCCAGCTGGCCGGCAATGCCGAGGCCGCCGAGGCCACCCGCCCGCTCAAGGAAGTACTTCTGGCGGTAAATCTGCGTACCGCCAGCCACCTTGGACTAAACCTCAGTAACAAGCAGCAGCAAAGTTTCGATCTTATCTTCCCCGAGCCGTGAGCCAAGCCGGATGAAACTGCTAGAGCGCTATCTGCATGACAAGTCTTTCCGCCACCAATTGAGCGTGGCGGTGACGGTGGGCGTATTGTTGCTGGCGCTGCTCTCGTCCCTGGCCAGCTCCTGGCAGGGCAGCCGCCAGATCCGCGAGGTGCTGCGGGCCCAGGGCGAAGGCTTGGCGGAAAGCCTGGCGCGCCAGAGCAAGCTGGCCCTGCTGTACGACGCAGCCGAGAACGCCGACGCCGCCGTCGGCGTCACCCTGGCTTTTCCCGATATCACCCGGCTGGAAATCCGCCACGCCGACGGCCGGCCGCTATTGGTGCGCGGCAAGGGCGACCAGCGCCTGCCCGAGCGGCCCGAACTGCCGCCCCCGGACCGTATCGGCGGACTGGAAATCGAAACCGACGACAGTTGGCAATTCGTCTCGCCGGTCATGGGCAAGGAGGCGGAAGTCTCGCCCTTCGCCGTGGATGAACCGCGCAGCGAGCGCCTGGGCTATGTGCGGCTGGTGCAAAGCAAGGCCACCCTGCGGCAGATGACGATACAGATGTTCGCGGTCAATTTCGGCACCTCCTTTCTGGCCGCTTTCGTCCTGCTGCTGCTGATCCGCCTGCTTACCCAGCGCCTGATGCGGCCCTTGACCCAGCTGGCAGGCCAGATGGCGCGGGCCGAACAAGGCGAGTCCGGCGTGCGGGCGGCCACGGACGGCCCGCCCGACATCGCGGAAATGGCGCAAGCCTTCAATAGCATGATCGTGGTGTTGGAGCAGCGGGAGCAGCAGTTGCGCCAAGCGCATGACGAAGCGGTGCGCTATGCCCATCTGAAGGCGGAATTCGCCGCCACCGTCAGCCACGAGATCCGTACGCCGCTCAACGGGGTGATCGGCACCCTGGATATCCTGATGGCCACTTCGCTGCCGGACAAGCAGCATCACTTTGTCGAACTGGCCTGGAACTCGTCGCAATATCTGTTGGACCTGATCAACAATATTCTCGATTTTTCCAAGCTGGAGGCCGGGCGGGTCGAGCTGGAGCACAGCGACTTCAGCCCCAATGGCTTGATCGAGGATGTGATCGAGCTACTGGCCGCGCAAACCCAGAAGAAAGGACTGGAACTGAGCCACCTGGTCGGCGACGAGGTCCCCGCCCGGCTTAACGGCGATCCTGGCCGTCTGCGCCAGGTACTGACCAATCTGATCGGCAATGCCATCAAATTCACCGAACAGGGTGAAATCGTCGTGCAGGCCGCGGTACTGGAACAGCGCGACGAGGACTGGCTATTGCGCTTCGAAGTACGCGACAACGGCATAGGCATAGACAGCCAAGCGCAGGCGCATATCTTCGAATCGTTTGCCCAGGCCGATAGTTCGACCAATCGCCGCTTCGGCGGCTCCGGACTGGGCCTGTCCATCTGCCGCCAACTGGTGAACCTGATGGGCGGCGAGATCGGCGTGGAAAGCGCGCCGGGCAAAGGCAGCCGCTTCTGGTTCACGCTACCGCTGGGACCCGCCCATGACGAAGCGCTCGCCCCCACCGCCCACCCCGGCACGGGGCGCGGCGTAGTGCTGGTGGACGAAAGCCCGGTGGTGCGGGACTTCCTGGCGCAATCCCTGTCGGCCCTGGGCTTTCGCTGCCTCAATGCCCGCCATACCGCCGAGGCCATGGCCATCCTGCAAGCGCAACTGGCCGCGGGGACGCCCTGCGAGCTACTGTTCATGGACAGCCAGTTCACCAGCGCCGCCGGCGGCGACCTGGTCGCCCGCATCCGCGCCGATGCCGACCTGGCACGGCTGCGCATCGTCGCGATGAACCGATTCGGTCTCAGCCAGCCACCGGGGAACGGACATATCGACGCTTGGCTCAGCAAACCGCTGCGGCTGGAGAAATTGCGGGAGTGCATCGCCACGCTGGACGCCCCCAGCGCCGGCAGGGAAATCGCAGCCGTACCCGCGCCGGTGGGGCGTTGCCGGATCCTGGTGGCCGAAGACAATCGCACCAACCAGGCCGTGGCCGAAAGCATGCTGTTGATGCTGGGTTGCCATGCCGAAATCGTCGGTGACGGCCATGCCGCCATCCATGCCTTTCAATTGCAGGCCTTCGATCTGATCCTGATGGACTGCAATATGCCGCATATGGACGGCTATCAGGCCACCGCCGCCATCCGCGCCCTGGAAGCCGAGACCGGCCGGCGCATTCCCATCGTCGCCATGACCGCCAATGTGCAGCAGATCGACGTGGAGAAATGCCTCGCCGCCGGCATGGACGACCATCTGGCCAAACCGCTGACCCTGGGCAGCCTGGGCAACAAGCTGGCGCGCTGGTCAAAGCGTTCCATCGACGGTTCGCCCGGTCCGAGCGCCAGCGCCGAGCAACTGGAAATCGGCAGCAAGCCGCTCAACAGCGGCGTGTTCAACACCCTGCGCGAAGCGCTGGGTGATAGCCTGGGCCTGGCCATCCAACCCTATCTGGAAGACCTGCCCAAGTATCTGGAAACACTGGAGCAGGCCGCCGCCGCCCAGGACGGCGAACGCCTGCGCCAAGCCGCGCATGCCATCAAGGGCGCCAGCGGCACGCTGGGCGCCGCCATTGTCTCCGGCCTCGCGCGCGAGATCGAAGCCTTGGCCGAGGTCGGCCAGATCGCCCTGGCCGAATCCCTGCTCACTCGCCTGCATGCCGAGTGCGCCTTGGTGAAACAGGCCCTGCTGGCCGAACTTCGCCAGCATCAGGGCGAGGCCAGCGAAACGCGCGGCGAGGAAGGCCTGGTCCTGGTGGTGGACGACGACCGCAGCACCCGCTCCGCCCTGCGCCAGGCCCTGGAGCGAAGCGGTTTCCAGGTCAGCGAGGCAGCCGACGGCGAGGCAGCCTTGGCCAGCCTGGCGGACAACCGTCCCGATGTGATCCTGATGGACGGCCTGATGCCGGTACTGGATGGCTTCAGCGCCTGTTCCCGGCTACAGGAGATGCCGGAATTCCGCGATATCCCGGTATTGATGATCACCGCGCTGGAAGACAATGGCTCGATCGAACGCGCTTTCGCCGTCGGTGCCAGCGATTACATCACCAAGCCCATCCACCTGGCCGTGGTGCAGCAACGGGTGCGGCGCGTGATAGAAGCCAACCGCAGCGCCCGGCATGTGCGCCATCTGGCCTATCACGACACCACTACCGACCTGCCGAACCGCGCCCAGTTCACCGAACAGATCAAGCAAGCCATCGTCCGTGCCGAACAGCACGGCCACAGCCTGGCCTTGCTGTTCCTCGACCTGGACCGCTTTAAATTCGTCAACGACACGCTGGGCCACGAGACCGGCGATCGCCTGCTCAAACTGGTCGGCCAGCGCCTTCGCCACAGCCTGCGCAGCAGCGATTGCGTGGCCAGGCTGGGCGGCGACGAATTCACCGTCCTGCTGGACGAGTTGCCGGATGCCACCACGGCCGCCACGGCCGCGCAAAAGATCGAACGCGCCTTGGCCAACCATTTCGATATCGATGGGCACGACATCTTTATTTCAGCCAGTATCGGCATCTCGCTCTATCCCATCGACGGCAACAATGCCAGCGTGCTGCTGCGCCACGCCGACACCGCCATGTACCGGGCCAAGCGTGCCAATGGCGGTTTCCAGTTCTACGAAGCCGGCATGGACGCCAGCGTATCCGAGCACCTCCGCCTGGAAAGCGCCCTGCGCCGCGCCCTGGAACGGGAAGAATTGCGTGTCTACTACCAGCCGGTAGCCGAAGTGGCCGACAGCCGTATCGTCGGCATGGAAGCCCTGTTGCGCTGGCAGCACCCCAGCCGAGGGATGGTATCGCCGGCCGATTTCATCCCGCTGGCGGAAGAAACCGGCCTGATCATCCCGATTGGCGAATGGGTGCTGCGCACCGCCTGCGGGCAAGCCATGAGCTGGTTGAACGCAGGTAACAGCCAATTGCAGATCGCCGTCAATCTCTCCAGCGTGCAACTGGGGCAGGCCAATTTTGTCGAGCTGGTCGGCCGCATCCTGGCCGAAACGGGCTTGCCGGCGCGACACCTGGTCCTGGAAATCACCGAAAGCGTGCTGATGGAACACGCGCACGACACCGTCTCCATCCTGCATCAGCTCAAGACGCTGGGCGTTCATCTATCCATCGACGACTTCGGCACCGGCTATTCCTCGCTCGCCTACCTGAAACGCTTCCCGGTCGACACCCTCAAGATCGATTACTCCTTTACCCGCGATGTCACCACCGACCCGGACGCCGCGGCCATCGTCACCGGCATCGTCGCGCTGGCCCATAGCCTGCGCCTGGAAGTGGTGGCCGAAGGGGTGGAAACCGAAACCCAGCAGGATTTCTACCGGCAACTCGCCTGCCGCTTCATGCAAGGCTATTATCTGAGTCCGCCGGTGCCGGCCAGGGAATTCGAAATGCGTTTTCTCCAGGCAGAGGGCGCCTCCGACCACGACACCTCCTCGCTCAGCTCCGCAGCCAGCAAGGCAGGGTAAGCACGTAAAACCTGAACCATGCCCATCAAAGCCATCGCCCTCGACCTGGACGGCACCCTGCTCGATACCATTGCCGACCTGGCCGCCGCCGCCAACGCCATGCGCCGCGAACACAGCCTGCCGGACCTGCCGCAAGCTCGTCTGGAGAGTTTTGTCGGCGGCGGCATGGGGCAATTGGTACACCGCGCCTTGACGGACGACCGGGACGGACAAGCCCATCCCGAGCTGCATGAAGCCGGCGTGGCATCGTTCTGCCGCCATTACGACCGGTTGCTGGCCGTCGCCACCCGCCCCTATCCCGGTGTGCTGGAGGGATTGCAGGCCATGCGCGACATGGGCCTGCCCTTGGCCGTCATCACCAATAAGCCGATACGCTTTACCGTGCCGGTATTGCAGCGCACCGGCCTGGCGGACTATTTCGAGATCGTACTGGGCGGCGACAGCCTGCCGGAAAAGAAGCCCCATCCCTTGCCGCTGCTGACGGCTTGCGCACAATGGGGTATCCAGGCGGCGGAACTGCTGATGATAGGCGACTCGCACTTCGATCGCGATGCGGCCGACAATGCCGGCTCGCCTTGCCTGCTACTGCGCTACGGCTACGACGATATCTCCGGACTGGCTTGCACCGGCCATATCGACAACCTTGTCGAGGCGGTGGATTTCGTGAAGAATGCAGCTTCATTTCCTTCGTTCGGCGTACCCAACCCATCATGATGACTTCCAAACGGCACAGCGGGCTGACCTGGCGATGGCGCTAGTTGATCGCGTCAGACCAGCGTTTTTTTCCCCATCCTTGCCCGGAAGCACACCATGACCGAACTCGAATTCGACGCGCTCGCGCGTCAAGGCTACAACCGCATCCCCGTCGTCCAGGAAGGCCTGGCCGATCTCTACACCCCGCTGTCCGTCTACCTGCGCCTGGCCAATGCCCCCTATTCCTACCTGCTGGAATCGGTGGTGGGCGGCGAGCGTTTCGGTCGCTATAGCTTTATCGGCCTGCCTGCCCGTACCGTATTGACGGTGCGCGGCCGCGCCACCGAAGTCAGCGTCAACGGCGAGGTGGTCGAACGCGACGACGGCGACCCGCTGGATTTCATCGAACAGTTCCAAGCCCGCTTCAAGGTACCGCCGGGCGAGAACCTGCCGCGTTTCGCCGGCGGCCTGGTCGGTTACTTCGGCTACGACACCATCCGCTTGATCGAAAAGAAGCTGGCGGCCTGCGACAAGCCCGACCCGCTGGGCGTGGCCGATATCCAGCTGCTGCTGAGCGAGGAAATCGCCATCTTCGACAATCTGAGCGGCAAGCTCTACCTGGTCGTCTATGCCGACCCAAGCCAACCGCAAGCCTTTGCCAAAGCCCATTCGCGCCTGCATGGCCTGCGCATGCAGTTGCGTGATCCAGCCCGCCTACCCCGCGCCGAAGCCACGCCGACCACCACCGCCAAATCCGAGTTCGGCGAAGCCGCCTTCAAGGCCGCGGTGGAAAAGGCCAAGCAGTACATCGTCGACGGCGACATCATGCAGGTGGTCCTGTCGCAGCGCATGAGCATGCGCTTCGAACAGCCGCCCATCACGCTGTACCGGGCGCTGCGCAGCCTCAATCCCTCGCCCTATATGTTTTATTACCAGTTGGGCGATACCCATATCGTCGGCGCCTCGCCCGAGATCCTGGTACGGCACGAGGGCGGCGCGGTCACGGTGCGCCCCATCGCCGGCACCCGCCCCCGCGGCAAGACCCGCGAAGAGGACCTGGCGCTGGAAGAGGAACTGCTGGCCGATCCGAAGGAAATCGCCGAACACGTGATGCTGATGGACCTGGGCCGTAACGATATCGGCCGGGTCGCGCAGATCGGCAGCGTCAAGGTCACCGACGACCGGGTGGTGGAACGTTATTCGCACGTAATGCATATCGTTTCCAGCGTGGAAGCCGCGCTCAAGCCCGGCATGAGCAACCTGGACATCCTGCGCGCCACCTTCCCCGCCGGTACGGTTTCCGGCGCGCCCAAGGTGAGGGCCATGCAGATCATCGACGAGCTGGAACCCAGCAAGCGCGGCATCTATTCCGGCGCGGTCGGCTATCTGGGTTTCAATGGCGATATGGATGTGGCGATCGCGCTACGCACCGCCGTGATCAAGGACCAGATACTGTATGTACAAGCCGGCGCCGGCATCGTCGCCGACTCGGTGGCCAGCGCCGAATGGCAGGAAACGCAAAACAAGGCCCGCGCCGTGCTGCGCGCTGCCGAGATGGCGCAGAAAGGGTTGGACAGTTAGGTTCTCTCGTCAGCACCAGCGTTTACGCTGGGCCGCCGTGGTCCGAACGGATCATTGATGGAATGGAGAAGGATGCCGGATACTGCTGCGGGTATTTGACCCGCGCTATCCGTTCATTAGCCGCTTTCCCATTCCTTTCGAGAAAATCCTATCCATGTCCATCCAGTTCCCCGCCATTCGTTTGGCCGCATGTGGCCTGTTGTTATTCGGTCTGCAAGCTGCCCAGGCGGCCAGTGCCACGGCCAGCGTCTCCTATGATCCCGCCGGCATGCGCAACCCGAACTGGACCCGGGCGGGCTCGACTTCGCTTACCGACGCGCAAGAAGCCCTGGTCGGCACCGACGATCTGCCCCTCCCCAGCGGCAATCGCAATCCGCCCGATGACATGCCCTATTACCCGGTGATGATGGCGGCGCGCTCCGCCACCGACGGCATGGGCGCCAACGCCTATAGCGCGGCGGCCGGCATCGCCACCGGCAGCGCCAGTTGGCAGGACACCATCAGCAATACTTCCGGCAGCCAGCGCGACTACCAGATGAATCTGCAGTTCAGCCAGCTGAGCATGGGCGTCAGCCAGTGGAACCCCGCGACCCAGCACAATTTCCACAGTGGCTTTATTGCCGATATCCAGGTCAACGGCCATTCGGTCTGGCGCGCCGCGCAGACACTCAAAGTCGTCAACGGCGCAGTTTCGCTCAGCAAGGAAGGTTTCGACCTGGGAAATGGCCAGCTGTACGAAAATAGCGGCAACGCGGAACCGTACGCCAACTACGTTTCCTATTCGCTCGACGACTATATCGGCAAGGTCAACCTGGGCAGCTTCGCCAGCGGGCAAACGGCCAATATCAAGTACACACTGACCACGTTCAGCTATTGGGACGATCCCTTGGGCTGCAATCAGTACTGCGCCGACACCAGCGTATCGTTGTTCGATCCCACGCATACGAATGATCGCATCACTACCGCGCCGGTGCCGGAACCAGAGGGTTACGCCATGCTGTTGGCGGGGTTGGGACTGATTGGTGCAAGCATGCGTAGGCGTGGATAGGACCGACTTTGCCGCGCAACCCGCTCAACCTTGTTTGACGCGGGTTGCAGTCCATTACGTCGAAGCCCGAATACAGAACCATCATCCAACCCGGATACAGTTCCGTAGATGCAGGCCCAGTCTCCTGACACTGCATAGCAGGTCGCATACTTTGCCGCGCGTAAGTAAACAATCCCGGGGCACAAAATAACCGCCGCTTGGTCAACGGATAAGTCTGCCGCCCCGCCTGGGCCTCCAAATCCAATTTAACGTACTCGGCGGTACTTCCATGGATACTCGTGACCCACTGACCCAGCAGTACTTCAACGGGAAAATCAAACTGCTGACGACGGAACAATATGAATTGAACGGCATAGCACTTGATGCCACGACCGTGGGGAAGCTCGTCGGCGCTTTGGATGACAGTCTCATCCTCGTTGAAGAAAGCAACGACGATCTGGTTTTTATTGCAAGCCATCCATTTCTCCAAATTGACCAGCAGCGACGCCTGACCCAAGTCGAAGACGGCATCATACTGATTTCTAACGACTTATTTGCACTCCACCCCATCCATCGCGGAAAAGGGCTAGGCAACCGAAGTGAAAGCTGCGCAACTGTTTCCTGATATTCGCGCAATCATGACCTTTGCTGCGGGCAAATATGACGACGAAATGGTGGGCTACTACGTCTGGGCGCAACTTGGCTATGACGCATCGCTCACCGAGTCCGAACAACTGCAGTGGCGTAGAGACAGCGGATCGAACAATGCCGTCACTACGATCCAAGCGTTGCTTGAGCAACCCGATGGTCTCGCATGGTGGCGCCTGAATGGCTACGGACGTATCATGCAGTTTGATCTATCGCCAGGTAGTCCCAGCATCAAAGTGCTCAATGCATATCTTGCAAAAGAAGGGATACGCGTATGAAGAAGTCTGTCTTGCGTGTCTTGCGCCCAAAGACACGCGCTGAAGTGGAAGCCAAGCTGGAACAGCGTCACCACGACGCTGTCGTCCAAGGTGTAAATGTCAACCCGGACACGTCGCCGCAGCCGGCATTGCCACTTCCTCGTCGTGCTCGCACCGCTTAGGTTGAAAATCGATCAGAGTAATACCTCTAATGTATTACTCGGTAGCTCGATTGGGGCAAACTTGGTCATGCGTAGGCGCACAAACAAAAATATTTTACAAATCAAAGAGTTACAGCCGACATGCTGCTAGTAATTGAAAATTAGCATTGGTCCACTGAGCTGTCCGTAATTGTCCCCTTCCCTACCCAGCCGCGCCGATCTGGCGCGGTTTCCGTTTGCACTTCTCCGCAACCATCCGTTGCCGTCCACAAAAAAACCGCACACAATACCGCACATAAAAATCATGTGCGGTTGTCCGTCCTAATGCCTCTTACAGAAATGAAGTGCCGGAACACCAAGCCTGAGGAAAAACCCATCGCCTTACAGGATGGGAACGGCCTCTACCTTGAAGTTCGCCCCAGCGGGAAGAAAGTCTGGTTGTACCGCTACTGGCTAACACCGAAGAAGGCCGGCCGCTATACCATAGGCGAGTACCCAGCCGTCTCGTTGGTCGATGCCCGGCGCGAACGCGAGCGCGTCCGTGGCTTGGTTGCCCAGGGTATCAATCCAACCGAGGCTCGCAATCAAGCAAAGTTGATTCAGCGGTCCGACCGTTCGGTCACTCTGCGCAAAGTGGCCAATGACTGGATTACCTACAGCACCCCCCACTGGAAGCCCAACACACTTCGCCAAGTAAACACCTTCCTTGAGCGGGATCTGCTGGCCACTTACGGTGCTTTACCCATTGGGGAGATCACCTCCGCCCACATCCTAACTGCTATCCGCAAAGTCGAAGAGCGCGGCGCCAAGTCCATCGCGGTGCTGGTTCGCCAATGGGCTGGCGGCATCTTCCGTCATGCCATTGCCAACTTGATCGTTGACATTGACCCTACCTACGCGCTGCGCGGTTCCATACGCATGCCAACGGTTAAACACCACGCCCATCTTGAAGCACCTGATGTAGGACCGTTTCTGGTCGCGCTCGATGCATATCAAGGCTACGGCCTCACCAACATCGCCACCAATCTGTTGTTGCTTACACTGGTACGAACTACTGAATTGCGCTTGGCTAAGTGGACTGAATTCGATTTGGAAGCCGCCGAGTGGCGCATCCCGGTGGAGCGGATGAAGATGGGGCGCCCGCATATCGTCCCCCTGTCTCGACAAGCCGTTGAAAAACTGCGGATGCTGCATAAATTCACGGGTGAGCGGAATTTCCTGTTCCCAAACATGCGCCGGCCAAATGAAGGCATGACGAACACCACTATTTTGCGGGTGATCGAGTGCATTGGGTATAAGGGCAAAGTGACCGGCCACGGCTTCCGTGGCACAGGCACTACTGTGCTGCACGAGAATGGATTTCCCGAGCACGTCATTGAACGCCAACTCGCTCACACTGAGCGAAATCAGGTTAAAGCTGCCTACAACCACGCCCAGTATTTACCGGAGCGCCGCGAGATGCTGCAGTGGTGGGCAGACTGGATTGATGCGCAGCGGCCTATGCCGAACGTCGTGCAGGTATCAGCAGTGGAAACCGCGTAAGGAAACGTTGGCGGCTCACTTGCTGCCATCTGGACCGATGTTGACGTACCGACCTGGCTAGAATAAGTATTAGGCAGTCACAGGTTCGATTCCTGTCGGAGGCGCCATCTCTAAACCGCGCCAAGCCGCTCAAAACCACGTAGCTACAAGGTTTTCGCAGTTTCCAAACCATCACTCGGTGGCTTGGAGCGGCTTCAATTGGCTTGTGTATTCACACGCTAGTCACACGTGAAATTACCTCTGGTCAGCACCTACATAGAGCCCAGACCTCATGGGCAACCGTGCCCTTCCAGACGATCATCCGTTTTCGGCTCGCCCCATCAGTACCGTAGCGGCGTAGCTTAGAACAGAGTGTCTGATCTTCCTGGCATACCTGCACACCATCCTGTTCAAGCAAAATACCAGACTCGACTGGCTTCAGACGCGCACTTAGTCGATCCAGCCCAATCTCGATAGCATGTAGAAGAAGAGGCTGGCGCCGGTTGAGCGTCCTGCGTGAATACGCCGGCGCAATTGGAGTCCTTCCGGTAAACCTACCGTCCGTCGCCTCGTCAAGCTAGTGACGAGATTTGCGGATATATTGTCGGCCCCGCGTAGGCCAGACACCGCTCTGGCCTCACCAAAATTCGCGCAATGATTTCTTCAAGACCTTGTAAATGAAACGTTTTTTCCTCCTTGTTGCCTGCTACCTACTCTCCTATGCCGCCGTGGCGGGGCCGGGCGAAGAGCGCGGTTATGTCTATATCTACGGTCCGATGTATTGGATGGATATTCACAAAAAAAGCCCCTGCATGGGTGATCAACCGTCAGACGTTGAGAATGTACCCGGGTGCAAAACGAAGGCCGACCGCAGCGTCCAGCAATATCTACGGGAAGGCGGCTACTACAATCAGGGCTGGAGCTACGCGGACGCCATCTGCTATCGGGGCAGCAACGGCGCACCAGATCACTGTCTCGGCGCCGTCAACGTTCGTCAGGGCATGTGCAAGCCAGGCTGGGAGTACGGCTGGAATAATGGTGTGAAGCCAGAAAAGCAGTACTGCCGCAGCGGCGGCCCCAATGGTTTCTGCCCTGCCGGCTTTTCCATGCGGGACGATGGGACCTGCGCATGCCCGGCCGGCAAGGAATACGATCCCCAGCAAGGTCAATGCGCCGTCCCGACCAACCCCACGCAAAATACCCAGGATAAAACGCCGCCGCAGGACGATTGCCAATGCAGCATTCCGGCTGCGATCGGCGATCCGATTGGTCTAGACCGGGGCCGCACCCTGATCGACGAGACCGATTACGCCGCCACGGGTGCGTCATCGCTCGCCTTTACCCGCCACTATGACAGCCTGCGTCGCGTGCCTGCCGGTACGGCCGCACGCGGCTGGGATGCCAGCGGCTGGCGCCACAACTACGATATCCGTCTATTTACACGCGCCGCTTACAACCGTCTCGATATGATGCTCCAGCTTGGTCAACGGACGATGTCGTTTCGCTTATTGGACGGTGAACCCCGCCGTTGGCAAGCCGACGCCGATGTCAATGCCAGCCTGACCGAACTGCCGGGCGGCGGCTGGCAGTACCGTGATGGCGACGATAGCGTATGGACCTTTGACGACTATCTACAGCCCGTCAGCCAAGTCCAACGCAATGGCTACACCCTGACGTTCACTACCAATGCCAACCAAGATATCTTCCTGGTCCGCGACAGCTTCCAGCGCCAACTGCGCATCGACTACGACGGCCTGCTGATCAAGCAAGTCACCCCGCCCAGCGGCAAGGTCATCACCTACGGCTACGAGGCCGGCAAGCTGGTCTCGGTCAGCCACGCTGATGGCTATCGCCGCCAATACCAATACCTGGTCCGGGTGTCGCCCATTGCCAATGCCCCGGCTGCCATTAGCGACCTGATCGACGAGAACCAGAAGCCTTTCGCCCATTGGGAATACGACGCCACCACCGGCCTGACCATTGCTACCTGGGAAGCCGGCAAGCAAAACCACTATCAGGTGGACCAGTACCAATTCGACGCCCAAAACCAGCTGCAGTCGGTGCGCTTCACCGATCCGCTCGGCGTCAGCCACAGCTATGGCCAGGCCAGCCAACTCGACGTGACCCGCCCCCGCCAGGAAACCCGCAGCGGTGCCCGTGCCGGCGATCCCGTGCAGACCCGCAGCCAGACCTACGACGCGCAAAACAACCTGGCCAGTGTGACCAACTTCAAGGGCGCGACCACCACCTACAAATACGAACTGGCTCGCAACCTTCAAATCGAGCGTATCGAGTCTGCCGGCACGGACAAAGCCCGCACCACCCGGACCGAATGGTGGTCCAACCTGCGTATCCCGCTGGCTATTTCCGCCCCCTCACTGCGCACCACCTTTGTCCCCGATAGCAAGGGCAATATCCTCAGCCGCACCGAGCAAGCCACCCTTGACCCCAACGGCAGCCAAGGCTTCAATGCCGCACCGACCGGCAGCGCCCGCGTCTGGCAGTACACCTACTACCCGAATGGCCTGCTGTGGACCGCCACCGAGCCGGACCTGTCGGTGAGCACCTTCGTCTACGACGCCCAGGGCAACCTCAGCCAAGCCACCGACGGCGCTGGCTTGGTCACCCTCTATCAGGACTACACCCCGGCCGGCCAGGTGGGCCGTATCAAACAGCCCGACGGTGTCACCATCACGCTGGGCTATGACCTGCGCGGCCGCCTCAAGACCCGCACGGTCGGCAGCCTGGTGACCACCTATAGCTACCACCCCACCGGCCAGCTGAGCCAGGTCGACACTCCAGACGGCCGCAAGCTGAACTATGACTACGACACAGCCCACCGCCTGACCGTGATCCGCGACAACCTCGGCAACCGCATCGTCTACACCCTGGATGCCATGGGCAATCGCAAGTTCACCGAGCTACAGGACAGCAGCAACAGCCTGGCCCAGCTGGTCGCCCAAATTGACGCTGACCGGGCCCCCTTGGCCCGTCCCACTGCTCGTACCGCAAGCTAAGCCTGATAAAATAAGCCCAATGAAATTTTCCAAACTGATACTCGCGGCCACGCTGGCCCTCAGCCTGCCGCTGGCCGCCGCCACCGTCCAAACCATCAAGCGCGAATTCGACCTGCACGGCAATCTTGCCAAGGAAATCCGCAACGACGGTGGTTGGACCGAATACACGTACGACCCGAACGACCTGGTGAAGACGCGTACTGACGACCTGGGCCGGCTCAGCGTGTTCGAGTACGATGCGCTCGATCGCATGATCACCCGCACCGATACGGCCTTGGGTGTCACCCGCATCCAGCGCTTCGACTACGACGGACGCAACCGCCTGACCAAGTACACCGATCCGCGCGGCCTGGTCACCACCTATACCTATAACGGCTTCGACGAAATCCTCGTCCAGACCAGTCCCGATAGCGGTGTCACCACCACGGTCCCCAACGGCAAAGGCGGTACCGATACCGTCACCGACGCCAAGCGGCAAACCACCAAGTTCCACTACGACCTCGCCGGCCGTCTGGACAAGCTCACCTACGCCGACCAGAGCACCGTTACCTTCGGCTACGGCACCACCGGCCCACGGGCCGGCAAGCTGCAGCTGATCACCGACTCGCAAGGCGATCAGATCAGCATCCCCTACGACGACCTCGGCCGTCCCATGGGTGAATGGCGCACCATCGCCGGCAAGCAATACATCACTCGTGAGAACTACGACAGCGCGGGACGCCTGAAACAGCGCGTCTACCCCAGCGGCCGCACCATCACCTACAACTTCAATGCCGCCGGCCAGATCAACCAGATCCTCACCCAAGCCAATGCCACCGCCGCCACAACGGTACTGGCCAAGGACATTACATACCGCCCCTTCGGCGCCGCGCAGAACTGGACCTATGGCAATGGCGAACTGCACACCAGCCGCTATGACCTTGACGGTCGGTTGACCCAGATTAGCCTGGGCGACAGCACCCTGACCCTGGGCTACGACACTGGCAGCCGCATCAAGACCCAGAAGATCAGCGGCGGCTGGTGGGAGCGATTACTGCAAAAGCTTGGCCTGCCCGCTGGCCAGCAAACTCAGTACGGTTACGATGGCTACGACCGCCTGAGCAGCTGGCAGGACGGCACCAAGAGCCAGGCCTACAAATACGACGTCAGCAACAACCGCACCGAACTGACCGTCAACGGCAAGACCTTTGTCCAGCGCGTCGAGACGACCAGCAACCGCTTGACTGCCAGCGACGGCCCGCAAAGCAGTGTCTACCAATATGACGCCAATGGCAGCCGTACGAGCGACACCAAGCAAAGCTACATCTACAACGCCCGTGGACGGCTCATCGCTGCTGCCGGGGCGCAATACGTGGTCAATGCCCTGGGTCAGCGCATCGTCAAGACCTACCAAGGCCAGACCACGGTCTACCACTACGACATGCAAGGCCATCTGATCGCCGAAAGCGACCAGCTGGGCAATACCAAGCGCGAGTACGTCTATCTCCATGACACCCCGATCGCCGTCATCGACTTCGGTGCGGTTCGCTATATCCATACCGACCACTTGGGCACCACCCGGTTAATCACCGACGCCACTAAGCGACCGATTTGGGCGTGGCAGGGCGAGCCATTCGGTAATAGCGCCCCCAATGAAGACCCAGAGGCCACTGGCGGCGCCTATGCCTACAACATGCGCCATCCTGGCCAGTACTTCGATCGCGAGACTGGGCTGTTCTACAATGGGCACCGTGACTACGATGCGGCGGGCGGACGGTACATCCAGTCGGACCCAATAGGCTTGGCTGGCGGGCTCAATACCTATGCCTATGTGGATGGAAATCCGCTCAGTTATAGCGATCCGCTCGGATTATTCCGAAGTCCCGATTGGATGCGCGCAGTCATTCCTGGGCAAGTGGCGTGGGACAATGCTCTCACCGCTTGGGAAAACGGCAACCGGGGTGCGGCTGTTGCCCATACCGGCGTGATGTTTGGTGAGGCGCTAGCGACCGTGATGACCTCCGGCGGCTATGGTGCTTCTCGCCAGGCGGTGGTTTGTACGGTAAATTCAACGGCCGCAAAGGAGGCAGGCATTGTCGCCAACGGCGTTCGCGGAAGAGCATCAGAGGTACGGGTACTTCAAGAGCTTGGTTTGTCGAAGAACACGACAGTAGTTTCAACTGCCGAAGGTCGAGCCATACCAGATGCATTGACGAACTCGCTATCTGTTGAAATTAAAGACACTATAAACGTTAGTCTGACGCGGCAACTAAGGGTTCAAACTGAGGCTGCCAGAGCGGCTGGGCGCGAGTCGGTGCTCATCACCGGGGAGAAGACGTGCATCAGCGGTGCTTGTAGCCGAGCGTTTGACACAATTATTCGTCGTTCTGACTTGGGACCGAGGTAAAGATGCTGGAAGCAGGGTTTGAGTTTGAAAATAATATTGCGCGAGTAGTAGCGGCATTCGAGACGTTGCCGGTAGCGCTTCGACCTGTTTACTTCAGCCACACGGAGGAAGTTAGTAACGCGGCCGATCAGATTGAAGACAAGAAGAGATTTGCCGCTTTCGTTGCCAAAAGCCAATCAGGTTTCTTCTTGCTTGCTCCCGGAATCACTTACAGCATCAGAATCGCGACGGGAAAATCAACTATTTGCGATTGTTTTTTAGATGTTGATCCATCACTTGCTAAGGAGTTCTTAATCCATATGGCGACTGCACAGCCGATCTTCGGCTTTGCCTGTGAGCCGCAAGAAAGAGAGCATCGAAATCGAGTGGTGACTAAGCAAGGCGTGAATACGATCGAGAGTTGGGTTGGCCGAGATTCGCAAAAATATTTGCCTGGGTTCTATTGGCTAACTCTGCTGCCTGATTCTCTCGCGACGAGGCATGCTGTTCCTCTACCTGTTGTGGAAAAAGCCGCGCAAGAACACGTGGCGCTTCAAGGCGGTCAGCATCTCTTTCGGTTCTATGAGCAGCCTCAGGACTGGCAGTCAGTGCAAAGCATTGCCGAACTGATTTCAACGCTGCCGGGAGTCTTTGATATCGAAAAGATGAAGCCTCAACTTGCAGCGGCAAAAAATTTCCTTGATCTCAATGCTGCGTTGAGAAACTGGAAATGAAAAACAAAATCAGGGACATAAGGGACAGAGTGCCTAACGCGGCATGAAACGAAGTTAGCATCTGGTACCACAACAACAGCTTGCGAGGCTTGAGAGATGCTGCGCTTTGTAACCGTCGAGAGATTCGCCGAGTTGAGCGGCTACACCCCCCATGCTATCCGCGCCAAGATAAGTCGCGGCATCTGGAGGCACGGTGACGTGGTTATCAAGGCACCGGACAACCGGATTTTGATCGACGTGCAGCGCTATGAAGAGTGGGTGCTATCCGCTACGCAGCTAGGCCAGTTGCGAAGCAACACACCCTCGCAATCTCCCCTCCCTCTGCGAGAACCAGCGCAACGACCGGTAGTGGGCGCAAGCCCACCCCCGCTAGGGGCTCGTAAGACCAGTAAAGGCCTGCGGGGTTAATCACACAGCGCCCGCTCCGCTGCCCGACGATTCTCCAAACCTTGCACGTAGACCTTCTTGCCGGTCTTGGCGTCGGTGATATACGACCAGGCCGGCTGGCCCGCATCGTTGACTTGGATCGCGCGGCACGCACTGCCCCAGTCACCCTGGCGGGCATAGCGAGCAGCAGCGGATTGGCAGGCGCCGGCCGAACCGACGTTGTACGCGAAGGCGGTCAGAGCGGCGGCTTGGTTGGGCGTCATGGGAACAGGAACGCAACGGCTGATAGCGGCATAGGTCTCGGTCAGTTCTTCCCGTAGCCAGGCCTCGCAGGTGGCATCGCTGTAAGTCGCACCGATTTTGACGCGCGGGCCGGTCTGTCCCATACAGGCTGTGGGAATGCCAGCCACATCGAGATAGGTCCGATTGCGCTTGCCTTCCCAGCGGATGACAAAGGGTGTGGCGAGGGCCAGCACGGCGGCGGTGCTGGCGGTGAGGATACGCAGCCGGGTACTCACGGCTTATCCCCCGAGCCTAGCTGATGGATAAAGGCCAGTACGGCGGTGACCAGCATCACGATGGGCGTCACCCATTTTGCGATGGTGCCCAGGACTTCCAGTACCCGCATGCCGCCGCGCACGGTGTCGAGGATTTCGCGCACCTCGCTGGTGATGGCGGTGTTTTGCTGCATTTGGGTCGAAAGATCGGCCAGCTTGTGATCGACCTGCTCGCGCCAGCGGTCGGGGGGGATGGGATTTTGCATAGGTACCTCCAAGGACATCGGCAATAAAAAACCCCGCACGGCGGGGCACACTGTCTGGGGTTGCGGATTAAGGCAGCGGCGCGGGGATAGGCAGATCCGTTTGGCTGGTGCGGCCGACCTGGGCCTTGCCGGCATTGCCGGCGTTCAACTGCACGGTGGTGATCCAGCCCGTGTGCGAAAAGGCGTGCTCCACGCTTTCGGCCAGAAAAACCCCATCCACCTGCGGTTTAAAGCCTTTCAGGCTCACTTTACGCTCCGCGCATAAACGGGCATCGCCACGTGCCAGGACCAAGTGGCCGCTGGCGGTGGCACGATTGAGGGCGCCCAACCGGCTATCCGCCGCGTCGCGGGCAGCATGCGGATTGGCGTAGGTATGGCGGTCGATGTGGATTGCAGTCGCGCCAGGCGGTGCGGATGGGTTGGGCAGGATCAGTGGGACCGGCTGGCCAACCTTCGGGTCGTGCCATTGCGTCCGGACCTTGGCGTGCGCGGGCCGATCCGGGAATACCAGCGAGTAGCTATGGCATTGCGCCGGTGAAATGGTCAGCTCGGCCATACTCCCACCGCTGGCCTGCTGCCCACTATCACGCGGCAGGACCAGCAGCTTGCCGGCCTTCACCGTCGCTGTCGCGTTGTGCAAACGTGCCAGCCGGGTGAGAAAGTGCAGATCGCTTTCGCCCACCTGATCGGCACGTACGATCTCGGCTTGAACGGCACACACCGGCTGCCAGCCATGCCGGCCGGCAATGTCGCCGACGATGATGGAGAGGCTGGTGTCCTCCCAGCTGTTGCGCCGGTGCGTCTTGCTGTCCTCGCTGACGTCGGCCGCCTTGCAGCGGATCAGCATGGCGGCCGGCGGACCTTTGACTTCGATCTCATCGACGCGGTAGCGGCCCAGGCGATTCAAGCCTTCGCCTACCCAGCCCAGCGACACCGCCAGCACCGCGCCTTTACGCGGAAAGCGCAGCTTGCCGTCGCGGTCATCCAGCTCGATCTCGCAGCTGTCGGAATCCAGGCCAGGCTTATCGCTTATGCGGATCTCAATCAGCCGGTCGCGGATCAGGGCGGTAATATCCTGCTCGTCGGCCAGCACTTGAAAATCGGGCTTCATGCCTACGCCCACAGCTGGATCGCGTCTTGCCGGCGGGCAGGTAGATCCGGGAAGGTGATCAGCTGGCCGGACGGATAAGGCTGAGCCTGGGTGGCCAGGCCCGGGTTAGCAGCCAAGACGGTTTCCACCGTCCCATCGAGATAGCCGTAGATCAGTTGGCACAGGGTATCGAGGATATCGCCCTCAGCCGTTCGTATAGTCCTCGCCATAGCGCAGGAACTCCAAGGTAAAGGTTTGTTTGCGAGGGGCACCATTCGCCAGCAGGCCGGCCTGCTCTTCGTCGATCTTGGTCAAATACCAGCGCCCCAGCACTTCGCCGTAACCGGTGGTCAGGGTGACCGGCTCCAGAGCGTAGCCAATCTTGCGCAGTCGGTTGAGCTGGCCGATACCCGGCGCACCGGTACCGAAGTCAGCGGCGGTGAAGATGGCACCGGACAAGGTGATGGTTTCGCCGCCCTGGCTGACCGCTTGCAGCGCGGGCCGGCGCGTCAGCCGGTCCTGGCTGGCGACGTTGTAGGCCGTCTGGCGTTTCACGCTGTCGTGCGCGGCGGTGCTGAGGTTGAAATAGAAGGTACCGCTCGGCGCGCTCAGAATCAGCAGGTGCGAAGCGGGACCGGTGGCGCCGGTGAAGGGCGACGTGGTAGCCGCGCGCTGGGTGGTCGGCGACGGTGTAGCGGTCGGTACTGGGCTGGCGGCCAAGGGATGCTGCTGTTGGGCGCGGGTATTGGCCTGTTTCAAGGCTTGGCCCGCTTCCGCCAGCTGCTTGGCAATCTGCTGCGTCGCACTGCCGGCCTGGGTGACCGCAGCAACAATACGGCCGGCTTTGTCCTGAATCGCCGCAACGGCATTGTCCAGGGCGCCATACGCACGACCCATAGCCGACCGATCGGTATCGGCTAGCCCTTGCCCGGTACCGCGTCCTTGCGACAAGGCAGACGTCGCCGCCTGGATATCGGCCACCGCTTGCCCACCGACCGATTGCAGCATGGCCGCACCCTGCCCGGGATCTTGCGCCAGCTTCGCCGCGACCAGGCTGACGCGCCCGGCGGCGGCTGCCGCGCGTGTTGCGGCTTGGCCGATTGCTTGAACGAGTGCCATATGGATTCCTTAAACGTGGGCGGCATCATGGAGGGCACCGCGTGCAACCTGGGCACGGTAGTCCTCGAACATCCGCTTGAGATGCGGCATCAGTTCTGCGGCCAGGGCGCGCGGGTCTTTGACGTCGCCTTGGACGGTGATAGCGAGATTCGGGGCGAAGGTGAGTTGCTGGTTCGCAGTCGGTGCTGGCTTGGGAGCCGGTGCGGGCTGCGCCGTGGGCAGGCTGGTAACCGCTGGCTTGCCCTGCTTGGCGCGCAAGGCGTTGACCTCGGCCAGTGAAATCGGGGCGTTGAGTTGGCGCAGTTCCTCACCATGCAGCTGTTGGAACACGCCACCACCCGCCCAGCCATCGCCGCCGCCGGTGACCTTGCCCACGCCCTTGTTGATCAGGGTGCCGACGCCATAGCCGGCTGCAGCAGCCCCCGCGACCATGCCGGTAGACGTAGCAATCAAACCCGTCGAGCCACTACCAGCAACGGAACCCAACGTAGGCGCCATGCTGGCGACACTGCCCGTCGAAGCCAGGGCCAGACCAGGGCGGCCCGCCTTGCTGAGGAGGTTCAGGCCACCACCGACAGCCCGCTCTCCCACGCCGCGCACCGCTTGCCAGGCACGACCCATGCGGCCGACAGGCGGGGTGCCACCGGGCGTGCGACTATTGGGCAGATCGATACCGCTGGTACCGAAGCCACCAACCGGCCAGTTGGTGACGTACACCGCCTGGGCGCTGGCAGCACCCACCACATTGCCTGCCCGTTCTGCCAATTGACCCAGCCGGCCAGGTAGGCGACCACGGCCGGCCAGCAGCCCGCCGCGTGCCAGACCGAAGGCACCGCGGCCGATTTGTGCGCCGGCTTTCATGCCCTTCCAGGCAATCAACGAGGCGCCCAGCACCACCAAGGCGGCGGTCGCTTGTGGCACGGCACTGGCGATGGTACCGATGCCTTGTCCGATCCCGCGCAAGGCGTTGCCCACCGTATCGGACAGCGGCTGCAGCGCATCGCCGACACGGCGCACGGCATCATCCCAGGCCTGGCCAACCTCACTCCATAGCTGCTTGGCGCTGTCGCGGCGGTCCGCGAGATCCTTCTCGATGTCCTTGCTGGCGGCCTTCGAGTCGCGCTTGAGATTGGCGTAGAGCGCGCTGTTTTGCATGTACGCCGTGAGGGCTGCCTTGACCTGCATGTCGGCGAATAGATCGCCGGTTTTCATGGTCTCCGCGAACGCCTGCAGCATGGCCTGCTGCTTGGTGGGGTCTTGCTGTGCGATCTGCTTGGCCGCCTCGGCCAGTTGTTTGGCCTTGGTCGGATCGATGCGCTCGACATAGGCGCGGGCCAGGACAAACGAGGCTTCGACGGTGTTCCAGCCCTTGCCGATGGCCTCGCGCATCTTGGCCTCGTAATCGATGCCAGCGTCCTTGTACTGCTTCTTCGTTTCCTCGGAACCAATCTTGGAAAACCAGTTCTTCAGATTGTTGGCGGCTTGGTCGGCGCTGCCGGCAGTTTTCATTTGCACCTGCAAAAGCGCACCCAAACTGGAAACCGATTCCTGGCCGACGATGCCGACCTTTTGCATCTCCGCCAGCAGCTCGGGGAACCAGCGCGCCATGTCGGCGGATTCGAACGAGCCAGCCTTGCCCAGGTAAGCGATGCTGTTTAGCGCTTTGCGCATGCCTTCCGGGTCGCCGATCTTGGCATTCTGCGCCAGCGCCTGGATCAGCTTCGCGGTGTCGGGCCCCTCGGATGCCTGGCCAATGGAAAACTTGGCCGCATCCGGGGCGAAATCCAACGCTTGCTGCCGCGTCATCCCGCCACCCACCATCACATTCACCGCCTGGGCGACATCGTTGCGGGCCATGCCACTGGAGGCCGAGGCACTGACGATGCCGCGCGACAGCTTCTCCTCCTCGGCGGTGCGGGCGATACCGCCCTTGATGGCGATATCGCGAACGATGGCGCGATAGTCGGCACTGACCATGACCGGCGCCGCCATGCCCAGGGCGAACTTGCCGGCATCGGCCAGGGCGGATTTACCCGCTTCCATGCCGGCGCCGATCCGCTGTCGGCCGGCAGCCTGTAGTTCCAAGCCGCGTGCCGTGCGACCCAGCCGGCGATAGTGTTGCTCAAGCCGGTCCACTTCGATGCCGGCCTGACGCAGGGTGGCGATATTGCCGTCCAGCTTGCGGCGCACCCCATCGGCGGCCGCACTGCCGGTGCGATGCAGGGTGTTGAATTCCTGCTGCAGTTGCCGGGTCTCGCCAATGACCTTGTGCCACAGCTTGGCATCCTGGGTGCGCCGTTGCAGATCCGCGACCTTGCCCTTGGTCTCCGCGAATGCCTTACCCAACGAGGCGCCGACCGCGCCGCCGATGACCAGGCCGAGCGCGATTTCTCTCGCCATCTTGTCTCCTTGTTTTACGACTCGCCACTAAGCCACCACAGCACCTCATCGAGCGAGAGGCGCTCAATCTCGGACGGCTGGAAATGCAGCTCCTTAGCCAGCCGTTGCATGAGCTGGCGCAATTGGTCCGCCGGCAGCATCGTCATCGGCTGCCAGGCGAAAATAGGCCTCCTGCAGGCGACGGTAGTCGCGCCAGGCCATGCCCTCCAGCTCAGACACCGACACCTCGGCAAGGGACGCGAACAGCTGCATCTCGCGTTCCGTTTCGTCGCTCGTCAGGCGCTGGGCGTTGCGAATATCGCGCACCAGCGGGGCGCGTAGGGTCAGGCTGTCGCGCAGCACGCCGTTGAAGGTGGCGGTTTGTCGTAGATTGATGGTGATTTGATTGCTGCCGTGTTGCAGCCAAGCACTGCTCATGAAATAGAACTCCAAAGGAAATAGAGCGCTGAAATTGCGCGGTTATGGCGACTACCAATTAGCGAAAGTCTGAAAAATCGGCTTACCTAACGAATATCCCTATACTTCCGTATAGATTACCTCCAGGACCAAATAGGCGTAGATTGCTCGACAATAGCCCATTGCAGGCTCAATCGTGCCACTTAAAATTGATTAAGTGCCTAGGAGTATTTAAATGCCATTTAGGGTCGATATCGCTACAAATGCAAATGATCTGATATACGGATTGGCCGAACCTCGCTCCCTTTATTCATTGCCCGGAAATCCCTTTCATAATAGGGGCATGATTTACATTGATCAATTTGCTGTGCTGCCATTTGAGCGCCCTCCTTATGGCACGAAGATAATGGATAATCAGTTGATTGCACGCTACCAACTAGATGCGAAATATGGTTCAGCATTGCACTCGAACACCAATGAGGCAGTCCGTCGAAAATGTAAAGGTGGAATTAAGTTTGGGATTGAATGCGGCAAGAACATCCATTTTGTCCTAGACGGCCTGGAATACCGCGAAGTCTGCGAGAAAAGCGGTTTTCGAAATAATGGAATAGATGTTGACGAGGGCATATCCAGAAGCGTCACGGGCGCGGAGTTGAGATGGGTTTATAGAAATAAAATAACCCAAGGAGTATTGGGCCAAGTGCAGTTTTGGTTTAATGGAAATCGCTGCCAGGCGCCTTGGGAAACGGATAACACCATCCGTACACTCTTTCAGATCTATAGGCCTACCCAAGATGAAATGAGAGATTGATAGTTTGAATTAGCATGCATATGACGTATTCGGCTAGGTGCTACATGCCCAGCGCCTCCCGCACCTTATCCAGCTGGTCGACGCCATCGATCACTCGCCTGCAGGCCAGCGGCTCGATCTCGTACATCACTTTTCCATCCAGCTCCAGCTTGTAATAGCTGAGCGCAATGCCGAACTTGTTCTCCGACTTCTCGCCAGGCTTCCAGTCGCCCATATCCAGTTCTTCCAGCATGCCGCGCATACTGATAATGGCCGCGACCACGGCGCCTTTCTGATCCTTGAAGGCGCCCCGGAAGCTGCCATTGAAGGCGGTCTGATCGGCCAGGCCGAAGAACTTCAGCGCGCCGGCATCCAGGCCGGACAGAGTAAAGCTACCTTCCAGCGTCTCCATGCCCATATCTATCTTGATGGCGGCATCCGAGCCACCAGGGCGATGGTCATCGGTCTTCAGCTTGAGCTTGGGTGGCGTGACCGACATCGCCAGACCGGCGTAGCCCTTACCGTCGATAAAGGCATTCATGTTGTACAGCGCTTGCGGGACCATGTCGGCCTCCCCTATTTATTGGTGTTGAGGACTTCGGTAATCCACTGGTTGGTCACCTCGACCCGGAAGATGGGGTTTTCCGCCGGCGGCACATCGGTAAAGCGGATATTCCAGTAGACGCGGCCTTGTTCCAGCTGGCTGGCGGTATTCAGTTCCAGGTCTGGGTAGACCTCGAAATTGATAATCGCGCCCTGCGCCTTGAGGTCACGCATAAAGGCTTGCAAGCCTTCAGTTACGTCCTTGACATAGGTCTTGGTGATCGAGCGGTCCACTGCCCATTTGTGGCCGTACAGGATCGCGTCCATCACGATATCGAGGGTGCGAACGCGGGTGACAAAGGACCACTTCGGGTCGGCGCTCAAGGTACGGTTACCCCATAGCCGGAACCCGCCGTCGCGGATGATGGTAGTGATATGGGCGGCATTCAGTAGATTGGCGCGGCAGGTTTCGTCGCCATCGAGAAACTCGACTGGGCGGCCGGTACCGGTGACCTCGACGAACTCCTTGTTCGACGGACTGGCCCAAAAGCCATACTCCTTGTCGGTCCGCGCGAACAGTCCAGCCGCATACGGCGAGGCCGGCACCACCACTTCGGCATTGGCCGTGGTGTCCCAAATCTTCAGCCCAGGATCGACGGCATAGATGCGCTTGGAGCCAAAGTTGGTGAAGTAGGCAATGGCCGCTTCGTCGTCGGTATTCGGTCCGTCTACGATGGCGACCGCCTTCAACTTGGCCGCCAGACTATCCATCGCCGAAGCGATCGGCTGCTTGGCGGAGTGGCCGGGGCAGACGATCAAGCGTGGCTGGGCATTGTGGCGGCTCTTGCCGTCCAGCAAGGCTTGCATGCCGGTACGGGCGCCGGCCTGGGTGACGCCGCCAATCACCGCACTGGTCAGCGCGGCACCATCGGCAACCACAGGCACACCGACCGCCACGATCACGGCGGCGGCCTGGGCATAGATTCCCCGTGCCGCCTTCGCCAGATTGCTGCCGGCGCCAAACTTAAGGACCGCCTCTCGGTAGCTGGTCAGCAGGACCGGTTGATTGGGTGTAGCCAAGCCTTCGGCCGGGGTAAAAGTATCGACCAGGCCGATGATGGACGAGGATGGAATGGCGATGGGGCGCGGCCCGGCATCGACCAGGGTGACGGTTACGCCGTGAAAGAAACTCAAGCTGGGCATGAGACTCCAAAAGGAAAAGCCCGCGAGGCGGGCCAAAGGAAAATGTGCGGGGTGCATTTATTCGGACGTTCGTCCAAATGAAGGATGCGGGCCGCGAGTCGATTTGGTTCGAGTTCGGTCATCGCCGCCGCACAGCTGCAGGCCCTCATGGTGTAGAATATATTCTATGGAGCACTGAGCTTCCGCGGGGGAAACAAGGAGGCACCATGGCTGGCAAGCATCGTATCTATCAAACCAAGGACAATATTCGAGAAAAAGCAGACGCCTTTTTTGCTTACGGTATCGCCGCTCTCGCGGGGGAAGCCCGATCTGCGGCCCAGCACACTGACTGGCTGTTCCGATGCATCAGCGCATACGAGCATGTCGCACCCGTAAAGTGTGCCGCCTGCGAAATGGACAGCGAGGCCCTTTACTTCGTCTTCGATTCGAATCGGCACGATCCGCAAAGCGAAAACTTCCAGCGCTTGATGGAGGATTTGGCGACGCAATGGCTCGCATCGCGTGAGGGAGCGAATACGGCTTAGCTTATCCATGCGCATAGCGGGTCGCGGCGGACAGCGCCTGGCGGGCTAACGCCGGAACACGCTGACCGCCACTCCCGCAAAGCGCATCTGTGCGGCTTCCGGCAAGCCAGCATTGATTACCGCTTCATCGACGTCCAGGCACCATCGTCCCCGGGCACGGTAAACGGCGCGGACACTGTGACGATGCCCTCGACCATGGTCGCAGCAGCAAGCCTTCCCGCCCACCCTGCTGGTTTCTGCGAACCATTACTACCAAAATGGCTCAATGGGGTGAAGGAAACACCAGTAATGAGGCCAGCAGAAATTCCATCCGTCGAAAATAAAAATACTTTATTTCGCCACATTTCCTTCACATGAAGGATGCGCCATCCCAAAAGAAGGGATAGCATCAAACACAGCGAAGATTATTTTCGCCAGGAACAAAGGCTATAGCATGAGTACTGCGAATAAGATATTCAGCACTAAAGACAGTATTCATGAGGTGGTAAATGCATTTATGGAACATGGCATTGTGGCGATAATGGGATCGGATTCGGCTGTCCAGCTATACTCAAATTGGCTGATGAACTCCGTTACCCCCTATCCGCATTTAGCACCAAAAAAAGGCAGCGCCAGCATCGTCGAAAATGCCGACCTTCATTATATTTTTGATTTGAATCGACACGACCCTTCCAGCATTAAATTTCAGGACTTGCTACAGGAGATTGCTGTTTATCGGCTTGGCCTCTACGGAATGCAGCTGAAAGTATTTGATCAATTGGACAACGTCAACGAGGCGGCTGAGACCCTGATTCGAGACGGGATCGTCGCGATAGCAGCGCCTCGATCCACTGCCGTGCCTTATCTTGAACGCGTTCAAGCCTGCATAGCGCCTTACGTAAACGTCAAAGCGATTCTGGGTTTTCAGCCCGTACCGAGCCACGGCTATTTGTATTACCTTCGCGACGCAAATCGCTACGCACTAGAGGATGAACGACTGGCACAGCGGCTGTTGGATCTCGATGCGCAGGACCGCCGTTATTGCGGATACACCCAAGCTCACTAAGCCCGGAAGACACTGACCGTCATCCCCGCAAAGCGCATCTGCGCGGCTTCCGGCAGTCCAGCATTAATGGCTGCTTCATCGACCAGCCAAGTGCCATCATCGCCGGGTACCGTAAATGGCGCGGACACGGTGACGATGCCCTCGACCAGGGTCGCCAGCAGCAAGCCATCGCGACCACCCTGCTGGCGGATGGGCAACCGAAAGCTGTCGCTCAGCGGCAGCACTGCGCTGTCCTCGCCGCGCAGCTCGGCGGTAAAGCTCAGCGTTGCGCCCTGGGGGCAGATCACCTCATGGCGATCCATGGCAACCGTGGTTTGAGTGGATCGGTCGCTGGTGACCTGGGTAATGACCAACAAGGGGCGGACGGATGGTTTGGATGGGCCGTAGAGGGGCAGATCGAGGCTGCCGCTGTACTCGGCAATGATATGTCCCGGCATGGCGGCCAGATCGGCATTGCTGAAGAAGCGAATCTGGTCCGGATATGTAATTAATCCGGATGAGTCGTCGGTTCGTATAGGGAAATGCACACGTTTCATCATGGTTTTAGATCCCCGCCAAAGTGGCGACTTGGTTCAACCACGAATCGAGTGCCAGCCGCGTGTACACCCCGCCCGTCAATCGCCGACCACCCGCTGGATGAAACACGGTGTACTTGCCGCCCCCAATGTGGCGAAGCAAGGATGTCGCGCCATTGCTCGCCATGCTGACGGGGAAGCCGATCTGGTTCGCCATGACGGCGGCTTGCCGACCGTTCCTCGCCAGCGGTAACACGATGGGATCGGTGTTGGTGGACCCCGACTGCACGCTCGCGCTGGCCAACACCACGATGGATTCGTCGGCACTGACATAGGCAAATCCGTTACCCGTGTTGTTCAAAGGCACGCCATTCGCCGAGGTCACCACGGTCGGGCCGGTCACGATGGCACCCGTGATGGGATGAATGGTCGTGCGGTATACATTGCCGTTGACGGCGGAAACGCTATAGAGCGACAGATTGCCGGCGCCCTCGACGGGCCGGGTCAACAGGTGGTTGTTATGGGCAAAGGCATTGTTGGTCTGCGCCGAAAAACTACCGACCACGGTCAAAGCACCACTCGCCAGCACAATCTTGTTGAGGTACATCGTGGCCGGCGTGGTACCGGTGAAGTAGGACAAACACCAGATTGCCTGATCGACAGCGTCAAAATAGATCGATTCGCGCACCAGGGCCGTGATGGTCGGAAAATCCGTCAGCGTTTTAGTCCAGATCGGCATGCCCGCAGGATTAAGCAAGGCAAACCCCGGCAACGAGAAAACCTGTAGCGCGCTGCCATCTGTCAGCCAGGACACCGGCAGGTAGCCGGCCGAGGCACCAGTATTGTCGCCCTGGGCGGCGGGGCGCGGAATCGCGGCAGGCCAGGGAAAGACCGAGCGGGCCGCGACATTGCCCGAGGTCGAAGAAAGGATACGGCGGCCCATCAGTTAGAGAACCCATAAGCACGCACATCAACCACACCCACGGCGCTGGCCCGCACAAAGATGGTCTCACCCGCCGAGGGCGTAAAGCCGCTACGTTCCAGCACATTACTGATCGTGCCTTCGGGCTCCAGCGGGGTTTTCCATTCCATTCGGTCGCCATTGACCACGCCGCCAACACCAATGGCGATGCCGACATTCACCGTACTGGTACTGCAATTGACCATATTGATATTAATCGTCGGCTCGCCGGCGGGGATGGTGTAGAGCGGCTCCCAGGTGTCGGCGCGGGGAATACACATTTTGCCAAATGTCGGCATTAAGTCTCCATAGGGGAAGTAAATCGAGAGAACGGGAGAAAGAAACGGGTAGTGCGGCGCCGACTAAATCTGGCCGTGGAAAAACCGTTCCGCCCGGCTGAACAAGCTGCGCACATCGCGCCATTCGGCATCGCCAGCGGCGGCGGTTTTCTTGACGAGGATCTGATTGGGCAGGCCGCCCAGCGGCAATTGGGTCTGCTGGCCCATGACTTGCAGCACCCATTGGCGCGAAGCCAAGGTCTTGCTGGGGTCGATACTGAGATTGACCGCGCTGGCATTGCCCAGGGCGACCACCATCTCCATCACCGTGTCCACGCCCATGCCTTGGCTCAGCACGGGTTTGTAGCGGTCGGCGCAGTTGGCGACGGCGATCAGCGTGCCGGTCGAATCGAACAGGCCGATCTCTCGGATGGTGAAACCGCCCACATCGATGGGAATCACGATATTGGCGGTGATCCAGCCGGCGTTTTGCGCATCGATAGCAACCAGGCTGATGGGACCGCGCCAGGTTTCACGCACGAGGCGGGTCTGCTTCGCCTCGGGCACCACCGGCACTCCGCCGCCATCACCCACCGCCATCTGGGTCAATTCAATCGTCTGTTGCTTCGCCAGGGCTTGGGCGATCCGGGCTAAACCGGCCTCGGTGGGCAGGGTGAACCAGTTTTGTACATCGGCCATAGGGCTCCTATCGGGATAAAGGGGCGCCGCGCGGCCGGATGTGCAGCACCTCCACGAGCGTGGTGGTGGCAGCCAGGTAGAGCGGCAGAGGTGGAGCGGGTAGCCGGCGGAGTTGGTAAGGCATGACGCGGGACGTCTCGCCCAGGCAGGTAGCGGCGGCGACCTTCATGGTGCCGGGCACCTGTTGGATGGCAGCCAGACGGCGCAGGTGCGAACGCTGGGGCTTCCACAGGTCAATTACGCTGAGGGCGTTGCCCACGGCGGTCTGATCTTCGGCACTGCGCAGCATCAATTGCACATCGAACTCGGCCCAATGCGCACCGGGCGGATGCTCGATCAGGCGGGCCTCAGCGAAACCCAGAATCCCCAGCGCCCGCTGGATGGCCCAGGGCGTGCCCTTCTTCCTATGCAAGGCAAGCGACTCACGGATCAATTGCCGCCGTTGCGCATCAGTCAAGGCATAGGCCCAGCCATCGACCGACATCGCCCAGGCCAGGTAAGGCAAGAGCGGCGCCGGGCAATGGTCGGCCGACCACAGCGCGCGCAGCACGGCCGGATCGAGCGGCGAGGCGGTGCTGTCGGCGACGGCCCGCTCCAGGGTAGTGGCGTTGCTAGGGAGTAACTTAGCGCTCATCGCTATTCACCACCTGTATCGCCAGCTCGGTGCAGAGCGCCACCTCGTTGCCGGCCATCACCAGATCGAGGGCAGGCTCCGACAGATCCACTCGCACGATGCCAGGTACATGCAGCGCTGCGTACAGACCTGAGCGCGGGACATCGCGGCCGATCCTGCGGCAGTCGGCCAGGTAGGTCGCCAAGGCAGCACGGGCAGCCGCTTCCGCCGGGTCGCCGTCGGGACCAGGGCGGCGGTACAGCGTGGCGCGAACGGCAAAGGGACGCAGCGAGGCGGCCCGCACCTGCACGGTATCGCTCAGTGGCCGGCGCTCCTCGGCGGACAGATAGGCCGCCACCGTACTGAGCAAGCCCGCACTGGGCGAGCCATCACCGTCCACCGACAGTACCGTCACCCGCACCGTGCCCGGTACCGGGCTATCCACCGCCACATCGGCCACGTGGGCATCGGCGCTGAGGGCGTGGAAGACATAGCTATCACGCGAGCCCGCTACCGTCTCGCCTTCCAGGGCCATCTGGGCACGCAGCCGTAATCGTTCGTCGTCCTCGTAGGTGGCCGGTACCGGCGACTGCGCGGCGGGGTTGCCGGCATCAAGCAATAGCCGCGACACCCCGAGCAAGGCGGCCAGCTGCTCCAGATCACTGCCTCTCGCAAAGGGCAGTAATACCGCCTGGACGGCATCATTGATCCGCGCCCGAAGCGTCAGCTCGTCATAGGTCGCCAGCTCCAGCAGCTTGATTACCGGGTCGGTTTCCAGCACGGCGCTGAACTGCGGATACAGGGTACGGAACCGACCCAACTTGCCCTGGAAGATCGTCTCGAAATCCAGCTCCTCGATCACCGCCGGGGGCGGCAGGCGGGCCAAGTCGATGAGATTGTTCATAGTGCCACCTCGATCAAAGCGGCCTCGCCATCGATTTCGGCATCGATCACGAAGTCGAAGCGGCCCTCGACGATGGACCGCAGGGTCACGCGCTTCACCCGCACCAGCGGCTCGGTCAGCAGTGGGCTCCAGTTATGGGGGGCATTGAGGGCTTCGGCGATCTCCGCCTGCATGGCCGACTTGAGGCCACCGTTGAACGGCAGATCGACCATCTCGGGCAGACGCGAGCCATAGCGCGGCCGCATGCGACGGCTGCCGATGCGGGTGGTGAGAATGTCGTGAATGCCTTGCACGATGGCTTCCCGGCCCGAGATCGGCTGGCCGGTGTCGCGGTGCATGCCGATAAAGGGCTGGGCGACCATCAGGCGGCCACGCTCTCGAAGTCGTCGTGCTGGTCCAGATAGGCGACCAGTTCGGGCACATCGGTAACGATGCGGGACTTTTCGACCATAAAGGCCCGGCCGTCTTCAAGCACCAGGGTGCGGGATTTAAAGGACTTGTCGCGATAGGTACGCGGGGCGACGGGAATCGCATCGCTTGTCAGGGGTTTGGCCATAGGGGCTCCAGAATGCAAAAGCCCCGCTCGAAGGCGGGGCGAAGGGAAGAAGACAGGAGAACAGGTGCAACTCAGTCAGGCAGCGTGAACCAGGGGCGGCCGCTGGAACCATGCCCGCAGGATGCCGCGTGGCCGGCCCGACAGACCGGCTCGCCGTCGAGGGTCAGCCAGGAAGAACCCTGCACCATGCTGGGCGAAGGGCTGTGTGGTGGAAGACCGTGGCCGGCGACAGCATCGCCCAGCAGCACAGCCGGCTGACCGTCCACGCTGAACCAGCTTTGTCCGCCGCCCAGCTGGCTACCACCTGCTGCATCCAGGCCGGCCACGGCAATACCATAGCTCATGCCTGTACCCCCTCGAACTTGGGCGTGCGCAGGGTCACGCCATCGCTACGCAATTCCAGCTCGGTGGCGCCGACCCGCAGCACGATGCGGCCGTTAGGTGGGGCCTCGATCAAATACTGGTGTGCCTGCCAGTCGTATTCGACCTTGGCACCGTCCGGCATCTGCTCGACCGTGGCATGCGGGCGCTGATCGGGTTGGGCATGCTGGTTGGTGTTGAAGCCGGGCAGGATAAAGGCGCCTTCTGGCAGGCCGCTGGGGGACAACATCAGGACTTGCTCGCCCTTGCTGGGCGGTCGCCATTTGCGCACCTGGCCGGCGGCGAATGACGTCCAGGGCAACCAGGCAGACACCCAATCACCAATGCGAACCCTGGCGCGAGCCGGTGGGCTGTGGCGGACTTCCTCGACGGTACCGGCCGCCAGCAGCACCGCCAGGCGGCGGTCGATTTCGTTGATAGCGTAGTTATCGGACATGGTGGCTTTCTCCCCAGTCAGGGGGTGGAGGTTCGCCGGCCGGCCAATAGCGGTCGGCCCGGCCTTCGCCGGTTTCGGGGTAGATGCCGAGTAGCAGGGACAGCCCGGTTTCATCCGGATACGGCCAGGTGGTTTTGCCCAAGTGGATTTCATGGGTCCACTCGACCAGCCAAACCAGATAGCTATCGAGTTCGGGCTTCATGGCGTCTTCGCCGGCTTGCAACAGGGTCGCCAAACCGATGGGCAGGCCCCAGTTCTCGCTTTGAATGGCGACGGCGATGTGGGCGGCCAATTCGCGCACCAGCAGGTAGGCCTGCCGCTGGTTCGGATCGACCACGGCCCGCGCCTGGATATGCACGACCAGGGCGGTTTCGCCGGTGCCAGGATCGGTACCGGCCTCGATCTCCGACAGCTCCAGGAACACCGCCGGTATATCGATGCGGCGGCCGATATCGGGATAGGCTTCCACAGTCTTGGCGGCCGGTCCCAATTTGGTACGCAAGCCGGCCACAATGGCATCGTGCAATTGGCCCAGGTTATCGAGTCCCATGGCTTCCTATCCGGCCAAGGGCCTTCTGCAGTTCATAGTTCACTTCCTGGCGCAGCACGACCAACAAGCGGGCCTCGACCTGGGCGGCGACTTTCTGAAAAGCCGCCTCGCCAGGGTCATCCCATTCAAGCTTGACCTCGACGATGGGATAGCGCGCTTTGCCGGTACGCTGAAACACCGGCCCGGTCGGCGCCCGCTGTGCCATGGTCCAGGCGCCGGCAAAGCGATGCTTGCCGACGGTGATGCCGCGCCGGGTCTGGCGAGGCGTGCCGAGCCGATTGGCTTGCAAGGGATTGAGTCCTAGCCAGACCTTGCCGCTGTCACGCGAGCGCAAGAAAAAGTAGAGACGTTGGCGCAGTACCTTCTGCGGCACCTTGGTGTCTTTGGCAATGAGCTTGGCGACCTGGCTTTTTACCCAGGTCGAAATCTTGCGCAGGGTCCGCCGCCAAGCCGCTTGCATGGCGGAAGGCGGTAGTCCACGCAGCAGTTCGTCTACCTGGCGAGTATCGAGTTCAACCTTCAGCGGCTCGCTCATGCGGCAGGCCGCAGAATGACCGCTGTCCAGCCCGTGCCATCCGGTTCGATGCCGACCACCTCGTAAGCAAGCCCATCGACCACCACGGTGGCGCCTTTGACAATCCCCACCGCGTCGGCATCCCGCACGGACAATTGCGGCTCAACAATGGCAGTCTTCAACCGACCGAACTGCGGTTGCAGCCAGGGTGCGGCGAACATACCCCGCACCGGCCGGCCGTCCACCAGGGCAGCATCGCCCAGGACATCGAGCAATACGCCATCCATAGCGCCACTGAGGGCGCGGAAATCGTCCATCCGCTTACTTCGTCAGCTTGATGACGGCGCGAGGCCGAGTGCAGAGGTGCAGCGGGTTGGATTGCGCCTCCATGGCGATGCCCTTGCCGAAGGGGATGGCTTCCTGCTTGGCGTAGTATGGTAGACCGGTGGTGTTGACCGTCTCCATATAGTCGGCCGGGGCGAAGCGGGTGATAAACAGATCCGTCACCCCTTCCGGAATGGCATAGGCCTCGTCGTCGCCGACAAAACCGATGCCGCCCAGGCGACCGCGATAGCGCTCGAAGGTCACCCCGCCGAATTCGAAACTTTCGCGGGGATCGCCGCGCAGGCTGGCGGCCATCTCGGTCGCCAGGAAGGTCTCGCGGAAGGACTTATGGGAGATGAACGCATTCCAGAAATTCTTGCCGCATTGCACCCGCACGCCACTGAAGGTCAGATTGCCCAGCGTGTCTTCTATCAGATCCTGCAGCAGACCGCATTTGAGGCGCAGATCGGTATCGACTTTGCCCAACTCGAACGGCAGCACTTGCTGCTCGATGCCAAAGCGGTCGTACAGGTCCAGCAATACCGAACTGCCATCGGCATCGAGTACCTGACCCTTGACCGCGCCAATACGGTGAAATTCATGGGTGGCGTCCAGCTGGCGGCGCATCTTCTTCAAGCGCTTTTCGACCACCGCACCAATGGCGGCCAGCTCGGTCATGCTGCCAAAAGCGCGCACGCCCTGGACCTCGTCGGCGGTAATGCTGGCAGTTTGCGGCAGGTGAATGGTGTTGAATGGAATCAGCGTGCGCTTGCTGCCATGCACGACCAGGCCGGGCTGGCCACGTTGGCCGGCGGGGACGAGGGACAGCGTTTCGCCGTCCTTCTCGATCTGCACGGTGGTGGTATTGATGCCTTCCTCGTCGAACAGGCCCATATCGCCCAGCTTGCTGGGGACGGGGACTTGGTCGTTGATGGTGGCGGTCAGGGACGACACCGAGAAGGCGTCGTCTTGGAAAATGGAGAGTTCTGCCATGAGGCTCCAGAAAAAGAAAACCCAGCACGTGACTGGGTCGGTTGTGACGGGATTGCCCTAGATCGGCGGCTTACGTTTGTTAGGAGGGGTAAATTTCTTTCGTCTCACCCTGGCCTTTGCTACTGTCGCATCAGTTAGAGAGACTTCAGATACCGAGATGGCGCACGAAATCCAAACCATGCTGGCTGCTGAGCCGCTAACCGAATCCAGCACACCATCAACGACAATGACTTGGGCCAAGGAGGTGGAGACCGGGGAGGCCCGGTACATTGGTGAAATTGGCAAGGAACGCCGAGGTTACAAATGTGACTGTGTATGCTTTGGTTGCGGGTATCCCCTTTCTGCACGCAAGGCAGGTGCACCGCCGATCCAATGGTCCGGAAATCGACAACAGCGTCCGCATTTTGCTCACCAGCGCGGGGCCATCGTCGCTAATTGCCAAATCATCACTGCCCGGATTGCTGCGCTCAATGTACTTAGGAGCGATGGGATAATTCAACTCCCAGGTCGTGGACGCAGCGGATACTTCGTTGGGCTTAGCGGTACCCGCTATGAAGCATTTGTCGAATCGCCACCTGAAAAGGCGATCATCAATACGGTTGCAATTCACGATACAGATACGGCAATTCTCACACTTGTGGGCGGGCGCCAAATTAAAGTTAAATTGGTATCCAGCATCACTGCAGATAACGAGGTTGCCGACAGTTCAGGATTTCCCACCATCCTACTGCTCACCGACGACCCTGATATTGCTGGCATGTCCCCGACACAGATACGTCAGCGCCTAGCCGTCGGCGTGCATTGGTGTCAATTTGGCGATGATGACCCTTTGCTATTTTCTGCTCAAATGGACGCTCAGGACAAGGCAAAAACCGCTTTGGATTGGTATGATTTTAAACAGCTTGATCCTACTATCCCGGATGAATTGCGCTACGAAACGCTACTGCACCTTAAGGCAAAGGAAATCCTAGGCAGCAGCCCCATACTTAATCTGCCGCCTCCCTCGGCTACCGCTTATGCAACCCTAAGGGATGGCAGCGCACTGACTGAAACTCAGACTTTGCCATCCATGCAGCTATCGATTTTGTCGGCCACGCTGGAAAAGAGAATTGGTCAGCTTCGCCCAGACTTATTGATCACTTTTCCTGTTTCTAAGACTTTCGATACCGGTCAGCTGCTCATCGAAGTAACAGTAAGCAATTCTATCGATCCGGCCAGACGGGAACGAATCGCAGCGCTTGGTCTCCCAGCGCTGGAAATTAATCTAAGTCGGTTTGCCGGCACGCTTACGCTGGAAGCGTTTACCGATTTGCTCATCCATCGACTGGAGACAAAAACGTGGATTTATCACCCACACTTGCAGATGTTGCAGGATCGTGCTCAAGAACAACTTACTAAAAAAGTAGCTGATGCAGAGAAAAGCTCCGTACAGGAAACTGCTCATCAAAAAATCAAACAGTTATCACCTGCTGAACTTTTATCTAAGCTATTGCTAGCGGTAGTAGCCTATGCGGAAGCTGTAGCAAAGACCAGGACTATCTATAACAAAAAGCAGAATAGCGCTGCCATCTGGAAGGAAGAGCACACCAGGGAAGTGTTATATATTTATGTCAATGAATTCAAGTCTCGAGGGTATGCTGAATTTAATGCCTTCTGGGATGCCAGATTTCAAGCCATTCTTAATCGGATACTTTCTCTAAAACTTGACCGAGCGATTGGCTATAATCTTAATTCGGCCTGGCAGGTTATCAACACCATGTTGATGGATCAGGCACAGTCACGATCTTTTCATTCTATCTACTTGCTGGCCATTAGGCTTTACAAGCCTACGGTAAATCATATTCAACAAGAACGTATCACGGCTTGGCGAGACGAAGTCGCCGGAGAAATTAAAAGCCCCGCCTCCAATTACTCACCTGATTGCCGGTACAATTTGTTGATAGCGCGATTATTCCCCGAATTGAAAGATGGTCTGTCGAAGCTATCTAAGATAGAAGCTGAAAATTCAGCCGCCAGACCACATATTGCCCCGCCAGTCAAAGTAAAGAAAGAAGTTATATCCCCAGATGCATACTCGCGAGCATCTGGGAATATCAAGCATTTGATGCCAGTCTTTGAGGAACGGGTACCGAACCTGGGAGGCGTTCATGAAGGTGCCAGGCGGGCCGCCAATAATGGTCAATCGCCGTTAAGCTTTATCTACGAATATGCGCACGAGAAAGGCTTTGAAGAACATGATGTGATGAATGCCTTGAGGGAGTTGGACGTGATGGATTCACCCCAAAGATGGAAGCAAAAGTTATGGCGCTGACTCCCCGATTTGATGTGACTACCACGGCCTTTAACTACTCACCCATCACTTTTCAGCGAACGATGAGCTGACGCGCCTTTAGATCAGCGCGTCCGGCCACATCCAACCCCACTAGCCGTTCTGCCGACACCTCGCATAGCCGGACATGCGCTACGGCGCGACGAGACACCGTCGATTCAGGCAGCGGCGCATACAGAATGCCGACCGCCACCTCGCTGCCATCATTGGCGGCATTGCTATAGGGCACATACTCCCCGCCCACCGTCTTGATCCCCAGCACCTGGCCGGCCGGCAGGAAGGGACCAGTCGCGACCACAATCGCTTCCCTGGAAATCTTCCCTTCGCCCTCCGACAGAAAATACTCACCGGTATGGTTACCTTCGACTTTGATTTTTGCCATTACTTGCTTCCTTGGTTGGTTGCCTTGGGCTTGCCCTTGCGGGCCGCGTAGATTTCGGTGGAATTGGGCGAACGGGCCAGCGTCTGGGTCGCGTCCGGTACCGGCTCACAGTTGTCGATCTCTCCCACATCGGCGGCGATCAGCTTGTCGAACAACCGCGCACGCACGGCATCGGCACCCAGCCCCACAGCCAAGTAGTCGCCTGCCAGTTCCGGCAACTTGGCAGTCTGGCACAGGACCGATACGGCTTCGATACGGCTGACTTCAGCGGCCACGGTGGCCTCGTCCTTGAGGGCAGTAGACACAATCAGTTTCTCGGCAAGTTGGGGGTGCCCAGCCTGGATACAGGCTTGGGTGAGGCGGGCCGCCAGGGCGGCGACGTTGTGGGCGGGTTCCTGTGGGGGCTGGGGCGCTGGATCAGCTTTTGTCTCGGCTGGTTTGTCTTTCTCCACCAGCGCTTGCGGCAATTTCCGATACTTGGCCAGGATGGGCGACAACGCCCGCGCCTTGGCTTGCACCGTCCCGCTGATTTCATCGGCCAGGCCCAGGGCCACCGCCTCGTAGGGAGACAACCAGGTTTCCGCATCTAGCATGGTTTTCAGGGTGGCCGCGTCCATCTTGGGCGCCTTGGCCCGATAGGTTGCCAGCAGTCCGCCGGTCACCTTGTCGAGGACGTCAGCGGTTTTGCGCAGCTCTTCGGCATCGCCCGATGCCCAGGTCCAAGGGTTGTGGATCATCATCATGGTGTTTTCGGCCATCACAACGCGATGGGCACCACAGGCAATCACGCTGGCAGCACTGGCGGCCAAGCCATCGATCCGCACGGTACAGCGGTCACCCAGGCGAGCAAGGGCATTGGAAATGGCGAAGCCGTCGAACACATCTCCGCCATCGCTATCGATAGCGACAGTAATCGCCGACTTGCCGTCATCCAGGGCCTTCAGCTCACGGATGAAATCGGCAGCTCTTAGACCCCAGCCGCCGATATCGTCGTAAATCATGACTTCGATGGCCTGGCCGGCTGTTTCAGGCTTAGCCATGTTGTACCAGGGCCGGCCGCTTTCATCGGTGCCAGCCTTGGCGTAAATGCGCGGCACGTTGGCACGCAGGTTTAGACTCATGCAACTTCTTTCGTTGTCTTGGTTTGGATGATGGGGTCGGTGCTGTAGACCAGGCCCAAGCCTTGCGCCCGCTGGAGCGAGGCGGCGTTCTCGGCATCGATCGTTTCGGTGTCGTAGCCCAGACTCATGGCGACTTCGTCGCGCGACTTGAAGCCGGCCTTCACCTCCTCTTGGCGGGTCTGGACGTCCTGCAGCGGGTGCAGGTACTTCCAGGCCTGCGGCACCCAGCGGGTACGCAGGTAGGCACGCCGTTGCGCGGGGTAGTTGGGTAAGGCAATCGCGCCTGCCAACACGGCGGCATCCAGCCAGGCGGCCCGCACCGGGCGGCACAGCTGGTGGACGTAAAGACTGGTCTGGATCTGTTCGATGCGGCGCTGAAATTCGTTCAGCACAACCCGAATGACGCGGTCGCTGACTCCGCGCAGGTCGCCGGTCAGCAATTCATACGGGATGCCACGCGCCGCCGCGACGGCTTGCAACTGCTGGCGGATGTAGTCGCCATAGTTGTTGCCGGCGTCGGGCGGGGTGCTGAATTCCACTTCCTCACCCGGCAGCAGCTCCTGCATGGTGCCGGGCTCCAGCCCGACCATCGGCGCGATGTCGTCATGCTGCTCCAGCGGCAGGCCATCGGGGCCGACCGGCACGTCATCCGGCGCCGGTTTGCGGATAAAGCCGGCAAACAGGTTGGCGACTTCTTGCCGGAATAGCACGGCGTCTTGGAATTCGTTCAGGTGCTTCAGCTGCACCAGAATGGCGGTCAAGCCCGGCACGCCGCGTAACTGCCCAGCCCGCTGTACTTCGCGGATGTGCAGTACCTGATCGGCAGGGACGCGAACCAGGTCGTTGTAGGTGCTGGTCGGTACAGAACCTTCGCCAGGGTGGCTGCGGTACATCCAGTACGCCGCCCTGCGGCCAATGCTGTCGAACTCGATGCCGGCGCGGATCACATTGCCGTTCGCCGTCATCTCGTGCTTGGTGTGTGGCACGAACTCGGGTTCCAGCACTTGCAGCTGAAGCGGGACCGCCAGCCCATCGCTGAGCTTGCGCACCCGTAGGCGTACAAAGCACTCGCCGGCCAGCTCGACCGTGCGGCAGACCAGCACCTGCTGGCCGTAGAAATCCGTGGCGTCATCGGCGTCGGATTCTTCCACCCAGTCGTCCCACAGTTCCTGCAGCAGCGCCCGAATGAAAGGATCGGCATGCTTGGGCTTCGGTGCGATGCCGGTCCCGATCATATTGCTGACGATCCGATCCACGCTGGCGATAGCATAGGGATCGTTGCGGTAGGCGGCCCGCGAGCGGCTGCGCAGGCTGGCGAGATTGCCCAGCACCGAACTGGTCGGACCAGCATCCGACGACTGCCAGTTGCGTGCGCGCCGTCCTTCGCCGCCGGCTTCGTAGGGGCTCGCCAGTGCTTTAAGGCGATCAGGCTTCAGCATGCCCTGAGCGCCTTGTCGGGAACGCTTCATTCGATGCCCTTCCCAGCGTGATAGAACAGTACCCGCCTGGCACGACCGGGATGGGCCTGCTTAGCCAGCTCGGACCGGATGGCATCGCGGGCGGCACGCAGCTCGGCGAAGCTGCCGTACTCGATTTTGCGGTCGGCGAACTGGACCACCCGCACGCCCTTGGCAATGGCCCTATCCAGGGTGTCGATATCGGCTTGGGTAAAGGCCATGGGTTCCTTTCTTTTAAGTCGGTCGGCTATCGCTTGAGATAGCCGGAGTGCACAGTCCGCCGCGCTGGCAAACGACTCGCCCCAGGGGTGGGTGGGGCGCGGGGCGTTCGTGCCGTGGTTTCAACGGGCCGGGCGGGCGGCGGTGGGGTGAGTGGGACAACGGGGTCAGGTGCTTCGTAAGCCGGCACGATGGTGCGACGTGCCAACACTAAGCGCCGTTCGATCTTCAAGCCCTGGAGGGCCGCATAGGCATAAGCACGGCAATCGAGCGCCTCATTGCGGGCGCCGGCCGGCTTCTCCCAAATACGGATCTCTTGGCCGCGCTTGTCGGTCTTGGTGAGGCGCTTTTCGACGGTGGCCTGGGTGAACCAGTCTTCGTCGTAGGCCAGCGAGAAGTGGCAGTAGCCGGCCTTGCCCGATTCGGTGATATTGAAGCGGGCGTAGATGGCGTCCTTAGCCGTGTCCACGCCGATCATGCGCAGGATATGGCCCTGATACTTCTTCGATTTGCTTTGCCGCTTGGGCCAGACCGGCCGGGCACCACCTTGGCCCTTGATCGCCCAGATATTGCGAGCGGCGCGGGGCGTGCAGAACTCGTAGACCTGCTGGACCGAATGACCGCCCGAGTCGATACAGGTTGCCATCACCCGCAGGGTTCGGCCGTCTTCGGTTTGGCAACGCACGGTCGCCAGCAATGCATCCAGCCGCTGCCAGACATCCGGCTCGACGGTGGCACCATGCAACACGATGGGCTCGATCCCCCACGATTCTTCGCCCATGCCCCAGCCGACCAGTTCGACTTCCAAACGGTCGGGATGGGTATCGACGCCAGCGGTCACCACCAGCACGTCGGCTGGCAGGGTCTGGGCATCATAGCTTTCACGCCGCTTCGCCAGACCTTCGGCGTCGGCCTGCTCGCCCGCTTCCTCGTAGGGCTCGCCCATGGAGGTATTCCACCACGTCTTCAGCTCCTCGGGATTGCCCTGGGCGCTGAGGTATTCGGTGACGACTTCGGAAAACAAGCGCCAAGGCGAGTACAGCTCGTTCAGGTGAAAGCCGGCGATGTGACTGCCAGGATTGCCGGCAATCCATTGACCGCTTGCCAACATAGCCGGCTTGTCGGCATCGGTGATGACGCAGCCGTTTTGCGGACAGACCATCCGTGCCAGCTCGGGCTGCGCTGGGTCGAACAGCATATTGGCCCAGCGCAGGACGTGCATATGGCTGCATTGCGGGCAAGGTACGTGATAGCGGCGCTGATCCGAGCGCAGCCAGGCCCGTTCGATACGGCTCTTGCCCTTGATGCCAGGCGTACTGAACATCCCGATCTTTTTACGGGACCGGAAGGTAATCGTGCGCTTGCGGCCCAGGTTGACGGGGTCGCCTTCGGTACCGGCGGAGTCCGGATAACGGTCCACTTCGTCGAACAGCACGATGCGGATGGGGCGGCTTGCCAGGCCGGCCGGCGCATTGGCGCCGATCAGGGTGATATGGCCGCCCGGAAAATTCTTCTTGAGGATGGTATTGCCGCTGTCACGGCTCTTGGCTTCCAGCACCTTGCCGCGAAGGGCCGGCGTGTCCCGGATCATCGGCGCCAAGCGGTCCTTGGAAAACACCTCGGCCATCTCGACTGTCGGTTGCACGACCAGAATGGGCGACGGGTCTTCCGCAATAAAGCAGCCAATGACGGCTTTGAAGATCAGCGTTTTGCCGACCTGAGAGGAAGCCATTACGGCGACTTCCTCGACGCCCTCTGCATGAAAGGCATCCATGATGCCGCGCTGATAGGGGGCGCGATCCGTGCGGAACTTGCCGGCCTCGGCACTATCCTCGGGCGAGAGGTAAAGCGCTTCGTCAGCCCACTGGCTGACCGTGATCCGCCTCGGCGGCGCCCACACCTTCGAGGCTAGGCGCAAGGCTTGTTGCAGGTTCGGGATCATCGGCGGGCTTCCAGTCGGCTAGCTCGGCGAGGGCTTCGTCTACCGCTTCGGTGAGGATTCGCTCGGCTTCCTTGGCGGTTCGGGCGTTGAGTAAGGACGGTGCCAGCCGGCCCGGCAGATTGAGCAGCTGGGACTTGGCGGCGGAGATCATTTCCGTCCAGGCTTGCACTGCATCGGCAGCCCGAATCAGTACGCCATCGGCCAAGGCGTTCTCGCGCTCGACCTTGATGGCCTGGGCACGGGTTAAACGGGTCTTCTCGCTATTGAGGTCGCCCACGTCGCCATCGAGCTGGCCGTTCACATGGCGGATGTAGCCGGTCACACAGGCGACGAGTTCGTATTGCCCACGGGCGGCGGGCTTGGGGAGGATGTTCTCCTTGACCAGCTGCTGGACCCGACGCGGGGTCATATCCAGCAACTTGGCGAGGGTATCGACGGAAACTGTGGGCATGGGACTCCAAACGCTTCAAAACGAAACGGTTTGACGGGTAAATTCGTTTGGGCTGAACGCTACTGGAGCGGATAACGCAATTGGGAAAACTGCTGAAAGCCTTATGCCACAAGGCTTTGCGGGGAGCGGTGGGAGATGGTCTGCACAGCTAGGCCGATAGGAAACGAAACCGACGAAAAACTTGGTAACTAGCTGCAACGCGCGGGTATGCCGACCCGCAGGCGCCGGAGATCGGCAGGGACCCCGGCAGCTTGCTTACTCAAATATGATCAATATTGTTCTTTGAATTCAGCTACTTGCGAAATATTCTTGTTGAAGCGTTAGAGCCGCCGCTGCACAATGAGCTTCACTCGGCAGCTTTAAGGTTGGTTGCCGGCGTCGTGGTCCACCAAGTCTATTCAACTCGGCGAGGAGCATCTGATGGTTGAAGGCAAAGAAATGCACTACCCCGTAGATATCGGTATCAATGGGCAGAAATACACAGGAGCTTGCGACAACGTCAAGGCAGCGATGGAGGTGACGATTCCATACACCGGCAGTGCCCCTCAGGTGTTCATTGGCGACTTCGTGAATTTGCCATATGGTCCGTTCGAAATCACAGAGGTCGCAGATGTCCAGGGCGGAGGACACCTGGGCGGTCATCCCAACATGCTTATCTTGACTCTAAAAGCGTCGGCCTTCACTGAGCATACCCATCATTCGCATTTGGTCTACGAGGGGGCAGCCGCTACCTTCGTTCATACACGTGAGAAAAATTCAAGCACATAGGCCAATTGATCGGTTGGGCATTAATCCTCACCTCGCTTTACCAACCGTGCGGCGCGGAGCGCTCACCGAGCATTCCGCTTTCCATTTGAACTGGCGTAGGGTCAGTCGCTTACCTGGCCTCCAGAGCTGCCAGCATCGCGGCATAGGCATCGTATGGGTAACCAAACCAACCCTCGCAATAAGTGCTACGTTCAATTTCGCCGAAAGACGTGTGCCAAGTACTACTGAGCGGAAACACCCACCCAACGAGTCCCGTATCCTCAAACTGATCATGTGTGATGTCGATGATGTAGCCGGCAGCCTCGTACCAAGCATGATTACCTGACGCCAGCGTAGGGTGCTGCTCACCGCAGACGTACTCGCCGTTCAGTCCAAAATGCTCTTTTAATAGCCTGCCGATGAGGTTAGTCGCATCACCGCATGCGCCGATAGGGAATCTGTGAAACATCGACCCTGATCGAGTAGCCCATCCCTCCATCGCATTTCTACATGTACTAGCAAACTGAACAAGGTCAGCTTCTTTCATCGGGACAACGTTCCTTTGAACAACCTCAAGGTCCAGTAGCAACCGCAATCGCGAATTGCGCGTCAGCTGTATGTTAGGTGGTATGGCGACTAATCCTCGCTATGCACGGTGACATGACGCTGCCGCCGCACCGCTTCGGCGAGTGACTTTCGGGTCAGCCTAGCTTGCCCAGGAACACGGCCCGTTAGTAGCTTGCAGGCAAATCCGAAGAGCAGCGACGCGATCCAGAAAAAAAGTGCAAGACCAACAATCCACCACGCATTGACACCATTGGCAACATCCACGGCAATGGTGGCCCAGATGACACCGAGAACCACCCCAACTTGCAAGAGCGGCCCGAGCCATCCCCATGCAGTTTGAATCCAACCACACATATCTGATATGCGATTGCGTAAGAGTTCCGAGCTAAGTCTCTCGGCTCCAAATTGAAGCAGCTTGGATACGTGCTCTGCACCATCCAACTCTTCGGCAGGTATGCCGAGCGCGAGAGAAATCTCTTCAAGCACGGCCTTCCGATTGCGCTCACCCACCCAAGTAGCAAACATCATCACGCCCACGCTGAACGCAATGAGCACAACGATGGCTCCGACTATGTGAGCTAAGGCGATAAGGGCAGCCACGGGCGGTGCCTATATAGATTCATCGAGAATCAAGTCGATCTTGCGCTATTTATAGAAGATTCCTGATTGTTCTGTCAGATTGTCCCCACTTGCTGCGCGGCTGGCACACGAACCGGCTCGCACCCCGAGTATTCCGCCCACCGCGCAACGATCACATAGGCGTTGCGCGGGGCCCAGGGAATCACTCCACCGCGAATCCGACATACCGCCCGTAGTTGTAGCCCGAGGGATCGACAATCAGGGTGCGGCGGCCTGGTGCGTTTACTGCCATCACCTTGCGTAGCTGGCCGACGTTTAGGTAAGTACGACCAGGCAACGAGCTGCGATCCGCCAAGAGGCAGTTGTTGTCGTACTCGGCTTCGGTGAATTCGCGGATCTCGATGACTATGATGGTTCGCCCACCTGCAGGCGATTCAGACCGGCCGCCCGCCAGTCGTCAGAGTTACTCGAACACCGAAGAATACACCATTTAATATCAAACACTTGCGTGACTCAGCTCTACTAGCAGGCGTAAAGCAGCCAAGCTTTGTCGTGGATGATGGTTAGGTTTACTATGCTGTATTGGAAGTACCGTCGAATTTTCATGATGTCGTTGACCTAACTGAGTTTTGACATAATGGCGACAAAATTTACCCCTCGATTAATCGAACTTACCTACGAGGCCGCCTTGAAGTCCTATTGGCGGAAAGAGTCTCTGCGCAAGTTCTTGCGCGCCTCTAACGTTTCGGAGGCAATCATTAGTGCTTGGAACTCCGACGAAAGCAAACGGGATTTTCTGGATAGAATATTCCAGAAGCATCAGATCACTGACAGTGGCAAGACCGTGATATACGGAATGGCTCAGTCTTTGTCCGAGCAAGCGACGTTTCCTGACCTTCGTAATTGGGAAGATTCTGCGCAAAAAATCTCCGAAGCAACAAAAGCTGTTGCTGAGCTAAAGTCATATCTCAAAGCACAGGATGAAGAAATCCGATCAGAACGGGAACGAGAACAAGCAAAGGCCAAAGCGCAAGAAGAGCGACAGACAATCCAGCGAACTTTGACAGATAAAGCCAAGCTACAACAGCGTCTTGAATCACTGCACTTGAAAGTGGGCACTCAACAAGGCGGGTATGAATTTCAGGACTGGTTCTTCGATCTACTTGAATTTTGCGAAATTCAAAACCGTCGGCCATACGTAAGTGCTGGCCGGCAAATCGATGGTTCGCTTACACATGACGGTACAACCTATTTAATTGAATTAAAATTCACTGGTAGCCAATCCAGTGCTACGGATATTGATTCTATTCGAGCAAAGGTAGATGATAAGGCAGACAACACAATGGGGATTATATTGTCTATATCGGGCTTCTCTAGTGTCGCCATCGCTCAAGCCTCTGGTCGTAAGACAACGTTATTACTGTTTGATGCTATGCATTTATACCTTTTCTTATCCGGCACTCTATCTTTTGGCGAAATTATTTCCCGCATCCGCCGCCATGTATCACAGACTGGTGAGGCATATCTTCCTGTAGCAAATTTTAGCGGTTAAACTATGAGTTTCACTGCGCAGCAATTTCGCGACCAAAGTTGGGCTTTTCCGCTGGATGTGCAGGCAAAGCCGGATAAAAATTGCAAAGCCAGGAGCGAAAAATGCGTGATTTGAAACTCCCCGCACTCTATAAAGGTCATCCGCTTTTCACTTTAGAGGAAGACTTCGACGAGGCGCGTGAAATACGACGAATGTCTGGGCGAATAATTTCAGCCACCTCAGCAATTGATCAAGTAATTGCTGGGATAATTGCAGACACGATTTTTCGGGAAGTCAAAGAGTATCGAGAGCTTGTCTTTGGCTCCGTATTAAGCTCCGATTGGTGCTCACTTGCCGCCAAACGAAAGCTTTTATCCATCGCTGTCGAGCAGTTTGACCTCCTCTCTGGCTCCAAAAAGGGTGAGCTTGAGAAGAGCCTCAAGAAGGTAACGCAGTATCGGAACGCCTTTGCTCATGGCACATTGGGCCACAATGTTACCGTGCAGGAGCTTCACTATTTTGAGGGCTCACCGCGTAGAGACATACTGGATGAACCATATTTTGACGAACTGGAGAGGCACTTTCTAACGGCATGGACACTCTTAGGAGAAGTTCAGCTGTCAATCAAGGCTACCGCCTAGCCCTGCCTTTAGACAGGCCGGCATTCGGTTGGGAAAGGGTTTTTCACATTGCAGCCATCGAAGGTGCCGAAGACGGAAACGAAAAAACCCGCGCAGCGTTAACCGAGCGGGCTTAGGCGTGATTTCCTTCGGAAAGTAGCAATACTATACCTGATGTGTACGAACTAAGATAGTAAATTTTGCGTGTCTTGATGATATGCTAGTTAACGTCTTTCTAATTCATGCCTTGAACCAGCATGCTCCATCCTTTCGCAGGACTCCTTAAAAGCCGCCAAGTACGCATCGCTAAATATTTCGCCATACTCTGTACCTTGTGTAAATGCGCTTGCGATTTTATATCTACAAATCTCTCCATCAAAAGATTGAGTGGTGGCTAGTTTCCCAATCTCAGCCCCTACCATTTTTAAGGCATCTCTTTGCTCTTGATGCGTCATATTTTCAGCCCCTACGTCGATCTCAATAACCATGAAGAAAATTCTAATTGCACGCGATACCAAATGCACCGGAATATTCAAAATCGCGAGTAAAAGAGAAGCTGTTAAATAATATCTGGCACGCGTTTGTATATCTTTATGAAATTTAACCCTTAAAAACCAGAAAGCCCAGACCGCAGCGATACTTTCTTCCTCTGACTTTTCATCATTCAATATTTCAGCTAGAACTGTGCCCATTTGAATAGTTAAATTCAGCGGGGACTTCCCCATGTTCCATATGGCTCTCGCCAAGATCGTAAATGGTAAATGGTTATGAAATTTATCCAGTCTTTTCGCTGCATTTTCCGCCCTCTTTTCTTCCACAGCTCCACTGAGTGAGGCGATAAGATATCTTGGAGCGACTGTAATCTCTACATTCCACGATATTAATTTACCCAAGTGCGAGGCTACTTCCATTGGCGTTAGCCGATCCTGACAATCTGCGAGCAGTAGAAATTCAACAGTATTTAAAGATATCAATCCAGGACACTCGGAATTTATCCAGTCCCTTGCAACACCGTCATCCGTATATACAATCCACCGGCCGGATGCAGCCAGATCCAAATAATCTGAAAATATATCTCCCGTGATCGACTCTGCAGATTTTTTACTTCCTCCGGGTTGATCTATTCGCAGCAAGTTGGCATTAATCTCCACCAATATTGCGTTGGCAGCGATATTGATCTCCTTATTAAGAAAAGGGCTACATGCATTTCGACTAATGTAGTTAATTATGCATTTAGGAATTGCAATTCGTGGAAACATCAAAAATAGAAGATGAAATAGCCCCAAATCAACCAGCACTAAAAGTGCAGTTAGATCTAGAAGCGGGATTTCACATAAATCACGCTCGCTAACCTTTTTGCTTTCCAATGATGCCGATATCAGATGATACTGCTTTTCTTCCGGTTTCGAACGCTTGGCCGCCGCCCAAAGGGTAAAACAGTCGTGAATGTAAGAGAAAACATAATTTGGCCTTGTGATGAATGGAATTAAAAAATCACCACTTTTTGCGTGCGCCTCTCTCTCTTTATATTGTTTTAATCGCTGCTGAAAGTAGTTGGTTCGCACCATACCCTCCCCAGTAGATGGTGTATCTACAGTGCAAACCTCTCCTCCCGTTACTCTCATCACTCTCAATATATTTGAATTTGGCCATTTCTCACAAAAATTCTGTATCCTTTCCGAAATATCTCGAGCTTCTTCGCTCGGCAACCCATCAACACTTAGTGCGATGTTCATATGCAAATTTATGTACAAACCTTCTTCTGCTTCATTATCTTGCTTTACAAGGCGCCCAATTTCCTGAACAACTGTAAATGCCCTCTCATATAATCCTTGGTGTGCAAGAATTAAAACTTTCATCCGTAAAAAATCTACACGCTCCGCTCTATCTTTCACTATCGCAAGCAATTTCTCTATTGTTCCTTGCGATGCATCCATATGCCCTAAACGCAAACATATCCCGAGATAATTACGTAGCGTGGTGATTCCTTGTTGACCCAAGTAGATTGCTTTTTTCAATAGGTCTACTGCCTCCCCAGTCTTTCCTTGCATTTCTAATACAACTGCCAACATCGATAGAAGTGTTCCTGTTTCGCCAAACTTTGCAATGGCGCGTCGGCCTTCTTGCTCCGCATCTTCCCAGCGCTCAAGTCGAATATATGCCTCGATTAGGTGCTGACAATCCCATTGATTTAATGCAAAGTTTTTTCGCAAACTCTGCGCAATAGATACCGCCTCAAAGGCATGCTGCAAATTATAGACCCTTAGATTATAAAATAAGTTAGACGCAAGCAATTGCGATTGTGGAAACTCAACTAGCCCATTACGCAGTGGCACGAGACCGGCATCCTGCTCATCACTCTCTAAACTTTTTTTCACGAACTCAGAGAAATATATAAACTCACACCAATCTTTATTCTCCCGCAGATATTTTAAAATCCTATCCGCATCACTTATACGAGCTACTTTTAATGCAGCACCATACGCTAACGCGAGTGCTAAAGGCGTTTGCTTGTAAGTGGGCAGCGCTTTTGAAACAACTTCCATTGCGGAAATAACGCACTCCACATAGTTCATTAGCTGAAATTGCAAACACACTCTTCGAACAAGCACTTCGTCATTTTGGCGTTGCCTGGTATTAACTTTGAGTGCCGACTTAAAATCTCCTGCGCTAATATATAACAACTCTAAATTTTCTTGCAAAACAGGATAGGTAGGCCTCTCGATAGCTGCCTCCTCCAGCAACGGAATGATTTGTGCTTGTTGGCCGACGGAGGCCGCGCTGAGAACAGCGACGGGGACTATGATCTCAACATTCAGCAACCATCCCAGTTCCTTTAGTCCCTTTAGGCATGCAATGGAATAGCTTAAAGATTTCTTAGCAAATTCTACATTCAGGTCAGGCACACCTTGCAAAGGGATTTCCATTCCTTTTGTAGCTAATGGAATTGTTGTAGATTCCAATCCAATTTGCCAGCAAGCTGTAGCCGCTAACAAATTAAGCCCAACCGCGTCACGTCCAGACACGCTTGGCTCCAGCAGCGCCTTATCTACCCGGCTCTGCACGTCCTTCCATTTTCTTTGGCAGCTTAGAATTACTACTTCTGGGAAATTCCTTAAAGACTTATCAATACGCAGCATGGTCTTGGCAGCATCTTCAAAATTCTCTAAAAAACACTGCACACGAACTAGCAGTCCAAGACCTTCGTTAGAATTTACATTTGCTAAATTTTTCTCAATGCTCAAGATAATTTCGTTATCATCTTTGTCGATCGCGTCTAATAGGCGTAGTTCTTCCAATGCAAGAAGGTATTTTTCTTCGGGAGAAATTTGGTATGCTTTTTCGAAAAATCTAAGCGCATCTTCTTTCCTTAAGCGCTGAAGAGCAACCTTGCCTTCTAGGCTCGCAACAGAAGCATGGAGTATGGGTGAATTTTTATAATCACCTATTTTCATTTTCGTCAGAAACTCTTCTGCCAAAGCAGTCTTGCCGACTTTGATATTAAAGTGAGCTTCCGCAAGCTTGTCCTTTGGTGCAGCTCCGCCCGGAGTTAACTCAGACCCATAATCAAACGAAAAGATCAGCCGTGCTTTCTCAGGGTCATTTTTTAAAAAATTTACGAAATGTGCAAGTGTATTATCAGCGGGAGAAAAATTCTCTCCGCTTGCGCTGCGAATTAATGCATCCAAGTCATCCGCAGACCTTACGTGATCAATCTTGCGCTGAAGGTAAGGAGAAATATCGAGAAAAGGAGTTATTTTATTAATTAAAGGAACATGTATGGCCTTCGTCTTATGCTTCGACTTATCTATTGCAAGCGATGCCCCTCTAGTCCTTTTTAATTCTTCCTGAATCCACTGCCAATAAACTTCACTTTTTGACAAATCTGCTTTCCCATTCTCATCAAAGCAAACAATGGCGACAACGAGCATAACAGGCTCAACAATTTGAGCATAATAATTCAGGGTCGTTCTTTCAATATTAATACTTATCTTGGTTTTTCTTTCAACAAAACATGGTGATTCTGTGCCTTTCAATTGCACGCGGAAAGTTTGATAAATCTGACCGTCTTTTGCAACTTGAATTTCGAAGTCAAGACCAAAATCTCCTTCACCATCCCGTTCTTTCAGCTCCCATGCCTTTGGGCACTTTGCGCTTAACAGGAACTTTGCGGCCTTGCTGATTTCGTGATTGTGATCCGCAGTAGGGAAATTAGTCTTCTTCTTCTTTGTCATATTATCAACCGAATCACGTTGTTTTGTAAGCTCTACCAACTTGCAACTAGTATTGATCTTCGATTTTGTTAGGCAAGATTACACTCCTCCACGGTAAAGATAAATCGCTATCTATCCATACCGTGCTTAGATGGTATTTTAAGCAGTCTCGCTTAAATTTCCGCTACAATCTCTGGCATTAGTCGCTCAAGCAACCTATCAGTTGCTTGGTTCTCTAATTCCACTACTCTTCCCCGTACCCGCTTGTACACGTCGGCGAAGGTTGTATGCGCCATGCCCAACTTGGCGGCCACTTCGCGGTAGCTACCTTCCACCACCCGACGATCCGACACGCGCGCGACGATCAGGTCAATGGTGTCGCGACTGTAACGACCGAACGACGGTGCCAGATATTCCGACAGCGCCCGGATGGCCTCGTAGCGAACCGGCGAGAAGAGGAAGCGGCGCTTGCCGTTTTCTTCGACGCGTTCGGCGGGCTCATAGCGGGCCACGATGGCGCAGCGCTCTGCCCACGGCAGATGATCGTCAACCATCTGGCGAATCATGGCGCATTGGGCGCGGACTTCAATGCGGTCCAGGCCGCTGAAGTCTACCGAGGTATTCGTCGCATCGGGTTCCTCCCAGATACCCAGTTCCATCATGATGCGGCGCAGTGCCTTGGTCATGGCGCTTTCGGCGCCGATCTCATAAGCCTGGATGGTGTAGGCGAAATGGAGTGCTTGCGGCACGCTCTTAAAAATTGCCATCAGCGGGCCTCCTTGTTACGTTGTCCATAGAGTTGGGTGGCGATGTTCGCCAGATGCAGGCGGTCCCAGTCATCGGGCACGTCGGCCAGCCGCACCACGACCACGCCTTGCTGGTGCCAGGCGGCGGCACGCATCTGCTTCAATTCGGCGTCGGCTGCCGGTCCGCTCGCGGCATGATTAGTCAGGCTGCTGCGAATGGGTGCGTGTGGAACCCTCATGCGGCGGCCTCCTCAATGGCGCGAATCTCTACGGCTACGCCTGGCGCCTCGCCGTAGCACTTGTATTTGCTGACCACGACCACCTGCACGTCGTCACGCCAGGCCACGCCATTCAATCCGTCGAAGATCGCCTTCTCTATGTTGTCGATATCGGGCTTCTTGGTCGGCAGGACACGGCCTGCAAGGGCATGCTCGCGGCGATGCTTGGGCCAGGAATGCGGCACCGAGACAGTGATATGCATCGATACGGCGACCGGGCCAACGAAGGGCACGGCACCGGCCATCGCCTTGGCGGCACTGTGGGCGACCAGGCCTTCATAGGCGACAGTCTTGTCCGGGGTCTTGATGCCGGCCTTTTTGCCCCAGCGCACGATGCGGCCGCGTCCCTTGCCTTGCGGCTCGCCGGGAACGGTAAAACTGAGTGTCTTTAGATCCATATTGCTTTCAGTTGTTGAGAGGTTAAGCCCATTGCGGTCCCATTTTTGGGAGGCTGACCGCATAGCCGGTTTCTACGAAGGCGCCGCATCGGGCTGCCCACGCGGTAGGGTTTGGCGGGCCGCTGAGCGAACCGGGCATGTACGCCGTACCGTCGGCCTTGCGCACACGGCCACGCAGAATGGCGCCGCAGTTGGCGAAGACCGATAGCTCGGCGCAGCGTCGGCAATCCGGGCTCATCCGGCCACCTTGACCAGGCCAAGCGCCACCCACCGCCGTAGGGTCCGGCTTTGGGCGCGGCGCAGATACCAGTCCTTTTCGCCCGGCGCGAAGGCATGCCGTACCCGGCCGTCCACTACGTCATGGCATTCCCAGCACCCGAATGCGGCGCTAATGTCATCCGCCTTCAAGCCCATCCCATGGCTTTCATCCGGCAGATGGCACAACACCACGGTGTCAGTCCGTCCCTGGCATATGCCTGCGATCTGGAAGGTGCAGTCTTCGCCCTGGGCACTGCCGCGCAATTTCTTGCTGTGGATGCTCATCGGCCGGCATCCTCCATCCAGGCCGGCGCAGACCAGCGCACATTCCGCTCGGCACCAAAGGCGTACATCAGCTCGAACATATCGCTGAACCAGCGCTTCGATTGGCGACGCGTGGATACGCCCAGGACGACAAAGCCGCCGCCTTCCAGGGCAGGTACCACTCGCTGCTTCTCCAGGGCTGACGAAAAGACGTGCTTCCACTCCTCGGCAGTCAGCCACTGGCCGTACCACTCCACCTGCCGAGCGATATCGGCCAACATGGCCCACATCTTTTCGTTCTGCTCGCTGCTACGGGCGTCGCCGGCTTCCACCCGCAAGCGTGCAACTACGCCGGCTTCGACCAGCCCCTTCACCTGCTGCCACACCCGCAGCATGATCGGGCGCAGCGCAGGTTCGGCCGGCACGCGATATTCCATGCGTTCGCTCAATATGCGGCCTCCGCGTAGCATTGGTGGGGGGATGTGAAGCGAGGAGGTGGCGCATCCACGAATCGGGCGCACGCCGACTGCCAAGCTACCGATACAACGCCTGTTTTTTCCGTCCGATGCTTCGCCACCACAATGTTCGCCCACGTTTGATCAACAGTCGGGTCGTAGTACCCCGGACGGTGGAGTAACAGAACCACATCCGGATAGTGCTCAATGGCGGACTGGTAACGCAGGTCGTTCAAGTGGGGGTGGAAGAAGGCGTGTAGCTGTGCAGGCCGCTTGTGCAAATGCCCCATCAGTACGATGCAGATATCCAGCTCCACAGCCAGCCGCTTCAATCGGGAGATGGCCATCTCCAAGGACAACGCCAGACTGGCGCCTTCCTCCGCAATCAGATGGAGATGATCGACGACCAGTAGCGACAGTCCTCGCTCGCGCTTGAGCTTGCAGGCATCTCTGGTGAGTTGGGCAACTGTGCGGCGCGTGGGATCTACGAACCACATCGGCATGGGCGACAGTTGCACGGCTGCGGCTTGGAATCGGCTGACTTCGTCGTCGGATAATCGTGCGCTTTTGATCCGAGAAAGGTCCACGCCGCTTACGGATGCCACGAGGCGCGTACCCAGTTGAGCTGCCGACATTTCCAGGCTGTGATAGGCCGTCGCCACGCCCTCCTTGGCATTGGCTAGTGCGATACCCACGCCCAGCCCCGTCTTGCCGATGCAAGGCGGACCATCGACCAAAACCAGCTGGCCCGGCTGCAGGCCACCGCCCAGCAGTTCGTCCAAGTCCGTCAGTCCCGTTGTCAGGGTGTGCAGTTCGCTATTTCGGGTCATGTGCTTCTCAATTCCTTGGTTAAATTGCTTGTCGGCATCGGTCGTGCCGGCTTGTTGGTAGGGCTGTTTCGATGCTTCGGTCGTGTCGCTCATGCGAAGCCCCCTTTGCGCGTTGTGGGCTTGGCCGTCACGGGCGCCGTCCAGTCCTGCGACAGATTGCGGAAGCGGCTGTATTGGCCTTGGAATGCAGCACGCACCCACTTGCCCGACTCGCCCATACGCTGCTTGGCGATACCGATCTCGGCCACGCCCTTGTAGGGCGAATCCGGCTGGTAGTACTCATCGCGGTAGGCGAACAAGATCGTGTCGGCGTCCTGTTCGATAGAGCCGGACTCGCGCAGATCGGCCATCTGCGGATGCTTGTCCATGCGCTCTTCCACCTTGCGCGACAGCTGCGACAGGGCAATCACCGGGCAGCGCATCTCCTTGGCCAGCGCCTTGAGGCCACCGCTAATCTTGGTGATCTCGTTCACGCGGTTTTCCGCGTTGGGGTGCTGCATCAATTGCAGGTAATCCACCACGATCAGCCCTAGGCCACCGTTCTTGCGACGCAACTTGCGGCACTTGGCGCGCACCTGTGCAACTGTCAGCGCTGGCCGGAAATCGATTTCCAGCTTCAGCGCGTCGATCTTGCCCAGCGCGGCCACCATGCAGTGCTGATCATCTTCAGACAGCTCGGCCCGCATTAGGCCACCCAGGTCCACACTGCCCAAGCTGGCGATCTGGCGCATGCCCAGTTGTTCGCGGCCCATCTCCATGCTGAAGACCACCACGGGCGCACGTTCGGCCAGCCGCTCGGCGATGTTCATCGCCAGCACGGTCTTGCCCATACCGGGCCGGCCGGCCACGATCACCAAGTCACCGTCGCGGAAACCGCCACCCAGTGCGGCATCCAGCTCGGCAATGTCGGTTTGTACGCCTCGTGGTGTGTCGCCAGCCTCCAGCGTTGCCTGGATTTCCAGCACGGCGCTGTGCGCTGCCTGGGAGGCGGTCACGGTGTCGGCATCGCAGGCATCGGTGTCCGCCAGCGATTCGATCTGTGCCGCCACGCTTTGCAGCACTTCGGTCGGCGAATGCTCCCAGTCGCCCGCTTCCAGCCGTTCAACCAGCGAGGAAGCGGCCGAGATGCCACCACGCATCATCGCCTTCTCGACGATGATCTCGGCGTAGCGCTTCACATTGGCCGAGCCAATCGAGTTGTTCACCAGCGAGGAGAACCAAGCCAGGCCGCCCAAGTCGTTTAGTTGGCCACGCTGTTCGAGCACCTCCGCGACGGTCACCGCATCGATGGGGCGATTCGCATGGAACAGGCCCAGCATGACCGAGTAGACCAAGGCGCATTCCGTCAGGAAGAAGTGGCGCGGCAGCAGCTGGTCGGCAAGGTTGTCCAGGGCGTAGCTGTCGATCAGCAGGCCAGCGATCAGCGCGGTCTCGGCGTGTTCGCTGAACAGCACCGGCAGTGGGGGAAAGGTCATGTCGCTCATTCGCCCACCCCATGCACGGCAGCCGCTTGCTTGCCGGCAGTGGTCAGGTACTTCTCACCCTGCTGGTTCTCCGCCCACAGCCGGTACCAGTCAGCACGAACGCACAGCCGGAAGGCAGCACGCCAGTCCTTGTAGGTCTTCACGCCGTCCGAGTGACGGTCACGGAATTCGCACCAGCAGAGACGCAGGAAGTCTCTCGGGATGCCAGCCTGCTCGGCGTACTGGAACACCGAGTCGCCTTCAGGAATCGGCGTCTCGCCAGCAGCCTTGGTCGTCTCCAACCAGGCACGCATCGTCTGCTCGGTCCGCTTTTGCCGTGGCGCCTTTTTCGCTGGGGGGACTACAGGGGGTTCTTCTTTTCTTTTGGAGTTGTCTATTGTGGGGGGGAATTCACCACGAATAGACGTGGGAATTTCACACGAACGTGGGGATTTCTGGATAGAACGTGGCGATTCCCCACGAACGAGATTCCAGCCCGATATATCAAGGTTTGGTGCGATTTCGGTCCCAATGGCACGACGTTGTCCACGCACGATCAAACCCATGGATTCCAGGGTCATGAGGGCGCGACGAACGTCACCCTCGTCCATCGCGACCATGTCTGCCAACTGGGTGGTAGCGATGAAGTCCGAGGCCTTGTTGTAGCCCACGGTCTTGCGCAGAATGGCGCGGAAGACTCGCTCCTGCTGCTTGCTCAAGGACGAGCGCAACAGGGCATCCTCGACCGTAGTGGGGATGGCGACAAAGCCATGCTGCATGCGGGTCTCCTGCACCGGTTCAGCGGCTTTGGAAGCGCGGTAATCGACCAGACGAACGACGCTGCTCATCGTGCGATCCTTTCCGCCCAAAACGCAGCCATGCGCTGACGCTGTTCAGGCGAGCGCGCCCGGATTTCGCCCAGGAAGCGGCTTTGAAGGCGACGTGCATTCACGATATCGCCAGCGGTGTAGGCGGCCGCCATTAAGACCCTGAAGCGGGAGATGCGACGTTCGCGCAGCCAATCGGCGATGCGCTGGTGCAATTGCTTAAGTTGATTCATAATTTCCTTCGTTCCTTGCCCGAACACAAAGCCCTGCACCTGGCGCGACAACGCCCGCAGGGCTTTTCCTTTTCTTAGTGATCCATCGAGTTAGCAGTGACACTCTCCCCTGGTATGACAAGCTGTTTGCGAAAGGCCTGAGGCAAACCATCATCGGGATGCGGATACACATCCGCCCGAATCTGGTGGGGTGTCGTTCGCCAATCACAGCTGCGGCACAGTGGCAGCACCCGTTCAGGCGGGACGACACCCCGATTAAGCCAATCGTTGAGGCCCTGGTAGGTCACGCCAAGCCTGGCGGCCACCTTGGTTCGTCCACCGGACGATTCAATTACTTCAAGTAAGTGGTTGTTCATGCAGACGTATTGAAGCAAATATTCAAGGAAAGTGCAATATTTACTTCAACATTTTCTTGAAGTTCTGCTTTAGAATTTGAACATGGACACAATCGCAAATCGCATTACCTATGCCCGAGAGGCAAAGAAGCTAGGGATTCAGCAGCTCGCTGACGCCCTTGGCGTCAGCTATCAAGGCGTTCGTCAATGGGAACTCGGTATGACCGAACCACGCGGCAAACGGCTAGACGCCATCGCAGCAGCACTCGGCGTCTCGCGGCTGTGGTTACAGACCGGCATCCATCAAGCAGCAGCCGACAATCCGCTTGGCGCCGGCAACATCACCACTCGCCCTCGACCCATCAAGGTCTGGGAGGAAGGCGAGGCACTTGAACATGGCGAGGTAGAGGTAAAACGCTTGAGCTTGAGAATGGCGGCCGGTGTAGGTCGCTTGCAATGGGAAGTAGATGAAGAAGGCACACCGAATCGATTCAGACTCGGCTGGTGCCATAGGAACAACCTAAAACCGGAAAAGCTGGCGACCATCCTGGTCGAGGGCGACTCCATGCAGCCGACCATCCCGGATAGTGCGCGGCTCACCATCAATACCGATATCAGCGAGATGCGCAATGGCCGGCTCCATGCCATCGACTATCACGGTGAGTTCTATATCAAGCGGCTATTCCGGGAACCGGATGGCAGCATCCGCATCGTCTCGGACAATGCTGACAAAGTTCGCTTTCAGGATGTCATCGTCCCCAAGGAGCATGCGACTGCGCTACGCATCCTGGGGGTGCCGGTCGATATGAGCGTCAACTTGATTGGGATGTGACGTGCAAACGAGCGAGATGATCCCCAGTAGCCTGCATTCCGGCCCACGGCATCGCGCTTACCCCTACCTCTTCCGATCACGGCTGCGACTAAGCGCCGCTGCTCCCCCACCAACCCGCCCACCTGGCGGGTTTCTTTTTGCCTATCGCAGGCGAAACGCACTTTCTCTTCAAGAGTTCGTGAAGTTATGCTTGCCTTACTTGAAGTTAATATTTAACATTCGCTTCAAGCCTGCCAAACGGCAGCAAGGGAGGATTGAAGTAAGCCATGACACGCCGGCTGTCCTCCTAGGCCCAGCGCCGCCCGCTCTTTACACAATTCACAGGAAACCACGCCACGGCCCCAAGCCGATGCGATGCACGACCGGAAGCGCCCGAGCGGACCGGTATGCAGATGGGCATCACGCCCTTAGCGCAGAGGAAGCAGCAGGCACGTGGAAAGCGCCAGCCGGTGGCGCGAGATCACCGGACGCGTTGTCCAGCCACCGTAAGGCTGCGAGTGCCGCACTTCACACGATAAGCGCACAAGCGAGCCGATAGCACTACTGCGGAGTTGTCGGCTGGCTTGTTTCATGGAAGTCCCTCCGCCGTGGCACATGGGACGCTGTTAGGCGGGAGCAACGCGACGCCGCCGCGAATGTGCTTATGCTGCTGACCACCCGGGAAGTCGGGTGCCTTCAAGCCCGGGAATTGGGCTGCCACGTCCGGTCGGAAGCCTTGTGTGGCAGTAAATGCTGGCCAGTTCCCGGCCTTGAGGGCGAACCCTCTCTTCACCCTGGAGTGCCTGGTAATGCAGGCGCTTTTCTCGCCGCCCGCTGCTGATGCAGTGCGCGGCAATTTTTTTGGAATCTCGCTTTGCTGTCCTTTACCCGAACCATCACTTACTGCGGCGTCGAACTGAACGTCAGCTATGACTACACCCCACCCGAGGCACGTGGTGCTTTCTATCCTGGCTGCGCCGAGGAATACCTCGCCACACGGGCCATGGCCGGCGACGTCGATATTTATCCACTGCTGACGGTCAACCAGATACTCGAAATCGAACGCGTGCTGGGCCAGCGAGATGAAGACGACTGCTGGCGCATGGCTGCATGAACCACCTTTATCCCTACTACCCGATGCAACACCACAAACCACGCAAGGCCACCGAGCCACCCGCCTGGCAAATCGCCGTCTGGGCTGTCCTGTGGCTCGTCGGCTGGATCGGCCTATACGCCCTGGTCGGCTGGCTTGAACCGTAGTTATCCAAAAGGAGATGCATGACCGCTTTATATGTCTTAGCCAAGGAATACCGCACGGCCGCAGAGAAATTGGCCGACTTAGACCTACCGCCAGAAATGGTGGCCGATACCCTCGAAGGGCTAGCCGGCGCCCTGGAGATCAAAGCCACCAATGTGGCGATGTTTATCCGCAACCTCGAAGCCAATGCCGAGGCAATCAAAGGTGCCGAGAAGCAAATGGCCGAACGCCGCCGCGCCATGGAAAGCCGGGCCGAAAGCCTGCGCGACTATCTCAAGGGCGCGATGCAGGCGACCCAGATCAGGGTCATCGAAAGCCCCTATTTCAAGGTGGCGATTCGCAGCAACCCGGAAAGCGTGGTGATTGATGCCGCAAGCCAGATCCCGGCCGAGTTTATGCGCCAACCCGATCCCCCGCCGGCCCAGCCCGACAAGAAGCTGATCGCCGAAGCCATCAAAGCCGGCCGCGACGTGCCCCGTGCCCACCTGGCGCGCGGTCAGCGCCTCGATATTCGATAAGGATACCCATGAGTATTGCCACCATCGTCCTGGGCGAATCCGGGACGGGGAAGACCTATAGCCTGCGCAATCTTGATCCCGCACAAACGCTGTTGATCCAGGCCGTGCGCAAGCCCTTGCCATTCCGAGCGACGGGCTGGGCGCGCATGGACAGAGAGAAGAAACAACCCGGCAATATCTTCGTCAGCGACTTCAGCGCTCGCATCATCAACCTGATGCAGAAGACCAGCCGCAAAATCATCGTGCTGGATGACTTCCAATACGTGCTGGCGAACGAGTTCATGCGGCGATCCAACGAGAGGGGGTTCGACAAGTACACCGAGATCGGCCGGCACGCCTGGGACATCCTCACCGTCGCCAACAACCTGCCCGACGACGTCCGGGTCTACATCCTGGCCCATACCCAAAACGACGACTACGGCCGCGTGAAGATGAAGACCATCGGCAAGCTGCTGGACGACAAAATCACCCTGGAAGGCTTGTTCACCATCGTGCTGCGCACCGTGGTGACGGATCGCCGCTTCCAATTCAGCACGATCAACAACGGCAGCGACACGGTCAAGGCGCCGCCCGACATGTTCCCCGACCAACTGATCGACAACGACCTGGCTGCTGTGGATGCCTGCCTATGCGACTACTACGGCATTTCGACTACGCAAGCACCCGCTGTCTAATACCCCAACAAGGAATCTGCATGACCCGTTCTTATAATCTCGACACCAAGGCCGCCGAAAAGGCCGATGCGAAATCCAGCCGCATCCAAACCACGGGCGAGTATATCGGCGCTTTCAAATACGCCATTGCGGTCAAATCCAGCCGCACCGGTACCGAAGGTATCGAACTGCATTTCGAGGATACCGATAAGCAAGAGGCGCGCATTACGCTGTGGACGGCCAAGGCCAGTGGCGAAATGCTCACAGGCAATAATGTACTGCACGCCATCATGACGTGCCTGTCCCTACGTGGCATCCAGGCCACGCGGCAGACAATCGAGCTGTACGATCACAAGGCCGGCGCCAAGATGCCGAAGGATGTGGAAGCCTATCCCGAGCTGGCCGGCAAGCGCATCGGCCTGCTGCTGCAACTAGCGCCCGAGGAATACCTCGATCAAGTGCAAGAAATTAAGGTCGCCAACCGGATAGATCTGTACAGCGTCTTCAACCCGGATACCCGCATGCTGGCCTCCGAGATTCTGCGCCGGGCACCCAAGGCCGAGATGCTTGACCGGATGAAAGCCTCGCTCAAGGACAAGGCACTGAAGAAGCTATCGGTAGGCAAGAACAACGCTCCCCAGGCCGGTCCGGCTAGCGGCGGTGGCTTCGATGATTTTGAAGATGACATCCCATTCTGACGCCCTATCAAAGACCGAAATCCGTCCGTAATTCGCCGCGTAGCCTGAATTAGGGCCGGCGCGGACGATTCGATTGTCCCAATCACAAGCCCCCACAGCCAAAAAAGCTGGGGGCTTTTTCCTGCCCGGACGAGATAGCGCGCCGATGGCGGGATATCCATACAGGAAGCTACCCCATGTATTTAGACGCCAGCACGCTGTCCGGCGGTCACACCGACGACGACGCGTTGATCGAACTCGAATATCACAACGCCAATCTGGCAGTCCGGGCGGACATCGCTGAAATGCACCTGAAAGCTCTTCAGCGCGATACCGCTATCGCCATCGCCGCACTTCGTTGCATTGCCAAAGCGGAGATGGCGCCGCTTGCGGCCGTGGCTGCCGATGCGCTCCGACAAATGGTGACGGTTTAACGACGTAGCCAATGAACACGGAGAAAGCATTGAACAGAACGAATACCAGGGCACTTTTAGTTGCCGCATTGCAGATTGGCAGCAGCGTTACAGCCACCGACTTGGCGCATTGCCTGTGCCTCGACATAAAGGCCGTTTCCGTAGAACTGCAGACCATGGCGGCGGAGGGAGCGGTCATTGAGGAGGCCTTTCCCGGCCTACCGGCCCGTTACAGCCTTCGCAGGAAAGGGAAGTGCACCAATACGGACCAATGGGCAGGACACAGTGCAGGCTATGCCCCCCCCCAGTCTCTACGAAACCTTTCAGTCGGCACGAACGTCGCGCTTCCCGTCCTGCGGGCCAGTTTGGGCTGGATCAACGACGACAGCCTGTCACTTCACAAATCCTACCCTCCCCACGCAGCCCCTCACCTCTGAGGCTGCACTCTTCAGGAATCTAATATGCGCTTGCTCACCATCACTGACGTTGAAAGCAAAGTCAGCTTCGGCAAATCCAAAATTTACGCCATGATCAAAAACGATGGCTTTCCGGCTCCGATAAAGATCGGTTACTCTGCCCGTTGGCTCGAATCGTCGATAGATGTCTGGATAGGCCAAGTAGCTAAATTGGGTGCCTGAGCTCCAGATCTTGTCCGCATTTATCCGCATCCGTAGCACGAAATACCGCACATAAAACCGCACAAAAACAAGGCCACCACCCAATGAACAACATACAATTCAAAAGGTTACAGCCAACATGCTGCTGATAATTGACAACTATGACTCCTTCACCTACAACCTGGTCCAGTACTTCGGTGAACTGGGCCAAACGGTGGAAGTCCATCGCAACGACGAGATCACCCTGGATGAAATTGCCGCCAAGCAGCCACAGTACCTGGTGGTTTCGCCCGGCCCCTGCTCGCCCAGCGAAGCGGGCATCTCGGTTGAGGCCATCACGCGTTTCGCCGGACAGATTCCCATCCTCGGCGTCTGCCTGGGCCACCAATCGATCGGCCAGGCGTTTGGCGGCAAGATCATCCATGCCAAGCAGCTGATGCACGGCAAGACCTCGCCGGTCAGCCACAGCAATATCGGCACCTTCCGCGACCTGCCCTCGCCGTTTACCGCGACCCGCTACCATTCCCTGGTAATAGAGCGGGAGAGCTGCCCGGATTGCCTGGAGATCACCGCCTGGACCGACGACGGCGAGATCATGGGCGTGCGGCATAAGTCGCTGCCCATCGAAGGGGTGCAGTTCCATCCTGAGGCCATCCTGACCGAGCATGGTCACCAGATGCTGAAGAACTTCCTTACCACCTACGCCTGAGTGCCTGCCGGGTCGGCCTTCGATCCGGTCAGCCTCCTATCCATGCATCGCGATCAAGGCACCGATCCTTCCTGGTACGCCACGCGCCAGCCAGTCCGGCCCCCGCGTCCCGTCCCCGATGGCGACATCGAGGCGGAGGTAGGCATTGTCGGCGGGGGGCTCAGCGGGTTATCCACCGCCCTCCAGCTGGCGGAGCGCGGTGTGTCGGTGGTCTTGCTGGAAGCGGAATGGTTCGGCGCCGGGGCGTCCGGCCGCAATGGCGGCCAGGCCTTGCAGGGCTACGCGGCAGCCATGCCGGCCCTGGAAGCGGCGGTCGGTCGAACGTGCGCGCAGGTCATGTGGGACATGTCGCGCGATGCGCTGGCCCTGCTGAAGGACCGGGTGGCGCGATTTGGCATAGCTTGCGAGCTGGCGCAAAACGGCTATCTCTATGCCGCCGTCCATGCCGGCCAGATGGCTGAATTGGGGCATTGGCGCCGTCATGCCGCCGAACGCTATCACTATCCCGATCTGATCGAACTGGATCGTTCCGCGCTGCGGCAGCACGTAGCCAGCGATGCCTATATCGGCGCACTGTACGATCCTCACGAGGTGCATCTCGATCCGCTGGCTTACACGCTAGGCCTGGCGCAAGCCGCCGAACGAGCCGGCGCACGCTTGTATGAACAGTCCCGTGTGGGTTCCTGGCGCCAGGACGGCGAACGGCTACTGGTGCAAGCTCCGTGGGGCCGACTGCGTTGCCGAAAATTGCTCTTCGCGGTCAATACCGGCGCAGGTGCACTGGTGCCGTCATTGGCGCGCTATTTCCTGCCGGTGGAAAGTTTTATCGTCGCCACCGAGCCCCTCGGCGCCGACGCGGCGCGCGCCTTGCTGCCAGGCGGCGCGGCCCTGGCCGATTGCAACCGGGTGCTGAACTACTTCCGGACCACCTCGGACCACAGGCTGCTGTTTGGCGGCCGGGCCGGCGGCACCCGCGCCAATCGCGCCGAGGGCACCCGCCGGCGCATGCTGGCGGTGTTTCCGCAGCTGGCCGGGGCGCGCATCGATCATGCCTGGGGCGGCCATGTCGATGTCCCGTTGAACAAGCTGCCGCACTTCGGCCGCCTGGCGGACAAGGTCTATTTCGTGCAGGGCTTCTGCGGCCATGGCCTGGCCTTGACCGGCTTGGCCGGCCAGCTGGTCGCCGAGGCGATGTGCGGCCGGCCTGAACGCTTCGATCTGTTCGCGCGCATCCAGCACCGTCGCCTGCCTACCTATCTGCCGGGCTTCAACCGCACCGCTGTTGCGCTGGGGATGGCTTCGCAACAATTGCTCGATTGGGCGGATGCCCGCCGTCATCGCAGCTAGGGTGCCTTGTTCGGAAAAACGGCTAGAATCGTTCCCTTCCGCTTCTTCCGCCCACAGGTCCTTCGATGATTACCCCGCAAGCCGCGCTGAACCGTCTGATCGACGGCAATGAATTGTTCTACGACGAAATGCTGTCGGTCATGCGCCAGATCATGACCGGCGAGATGTCGGCCACCCAGACCGCCGCCATCCTGATCGGGCTGCGGGTCAAGGTCGAAACGGTGTTGGAAATCGCAGCAGCGGCAAGCGTGATGCGCGAAATGGCCAGCAAGGTGGAAATCGCCGATCGGCGCCATTTGATCGACACTTGCGGCACCGGCGGCGATGGTGCCCACACTTTCAATATTTCGACGACAGCTGCCTTTGTGGCGGCCGCTGTGGGCGCCAAGGTTGCCAAGCACGGCAACCGCGGTGTCTCGTCCAGCAGCGGCTCGGCCGATGTGCTGGAAGCGCTGGGCGTCAACCTCGCGCTGTCGCCGGCGCAGGTCGCGCAGTGCGTGGCCGAAGTCGGCATCGGCTTTATGTTCGCGCCCAACCACCATGGCGCGATGAAGAATGTAGCGCCGATCCGCCGCGAACTGGGCGTGCGGACCATTTTCAATATCCTTGGCCCGCTGACCAATCCGGCCGGCGCCGAGAACCAGCTGATGGGCGTATTCCATCCCGACCTGGTCGGCATACAGTGCAGGGTGCTCAAGGAGCTGGGCAGCCGCCATGCCATGATCGTCCATGGCCTGGATGGACTGGACGAGATCAGCCTGATGAGCAGCACCCGTATCGCCGAGTTGAAGGATGGCGAGATCAGCGAGTACGAGTTCGACCCGCGCGACCATGGATTCGCGTTCTGTCCGCCGGCCGCCTTGCACGCCGATGGCCCGGCCGAATCGAAAGCCAGGCTGGAGGCCGTATTGGCCAACCAGGCGGGGCCATGCCGCGACATCGTGGTGCTGAACGCTGGCGCGGCCATCTATACCGCCGGCCTGGCCGCCAGCCTGGCCGAAGGGTTCAAGGCGGCCGATGCCGCCATCGCCAGTGGCGCCGCCCAGGCCAAATTGACCGCGCTGGTCGCCCTTACCCAACATTTCAAGGTTTAAGCATGTCCGATATCCTGCAAAAGATTCTTGCCACCAAGGCCGAGGAAGTCGCTGCCGCCAAGCAGCTCAAGTCTTTGGCGGCCGTGCGCGCCGAGGCCGAGGCGGATCGCGCCACCCGTGATTTTGTCGGCGCCTTGCGCGACAAGTACCTGGCGGGCCAAGCGGCCGTGATTGCCGAGATCAAGAAGGCCAGCCCTTCCAAAGGCGTGATCCGGGCCGACTTCCAACCGGCCGCCATTGCCGCCGATTACGCCGAACATGGCGCTGCCTGCCTATCGGTGCTGACCGACCAGCCGTACTTCCAGGGCCATGCCGACTATTTGCGCGCCGCCCGCGCCGCCTGCGCCATACCGGTGCTGCGCAAGGATTTCATGGTCGATGCCTACCAGATCTACGAAGCCCGTGCCATGGGCGCCGACTGCATCCTGCTGATCGTCGCGGCGCTGGAAACCAGCCAGATGCTGGAAATGGAAGCCCAGGCCCGGGAGCTGGGCATGGCGGTGCTGGTGGAATCGCACGATGCCGCCGAATTGGAACAGGCCATGCGGCTGGCCACGCCGCTGATCGGCATCAATAACCGGAATCTGCGCAGCTTCGAGGTCAACCTGCAAACCACCCTGGATCTGCTGGAGCGCATCCCGGCCGACCGCATCGTCATCACCGAATCGGGCATCGTCAATGCGGCCGACGTGGAACTGATGCTGGAACACGAGGTCTACGCATTCCTGGTCGGAGAGACCTTTATGCGCGAGCCCTCGCCAGGCAAGGCGCTGGCTGGTTTGTTCAACTAGGCGCCAGGGCCCCCTGCCCTTTGCCATGGTGCTTCGCAACAAAGCCATGGCTTGTCACTACCCTGTCATTTGATTTCCGTATAAATCGCGCCGTGCCGGGCTATCGCCCGGCTACGTGGCAGCGGCACTTTCTTGCTTCGAATAGTGGATAAGCCGACGTGGAGATAAATATATTTATTTCTCATCGGATTATTAACTACGCTGATTCCATTAGCATTTTCGGCATTATGCCGAACCATGGATGGATGAGAGATCGAAACAGGGTATTGAACTTTTCGCCGATGCCACAATTAACACCAGCGCAGGTTCTGGGAACAGGCAAGCGGCCGCGCTAAAACAGCGCAGTTGCTGGGAAAGCAATAGCAGGACGCTCGTACGAACATGCGCCAAAACCGTTGCTCACGATCATCGCGATCAGCGGTTTTGGCGCGGTTCCGGCAAGTTTTCTGTTATTGACTGAATAAAGTGTTGCGGAAAACGCAGTGAATTGCCGCGAACCGCTGCCAATCCGGGTAAACCCGATTGCGGCATAGCAACATTAGCGCGCAAAATTCGCAACAGCCTGAGTCCCGGACAGGCTCCCTACGACTCAAGACTCAAACTAATTGGAGAATTCTTATGCGCAAGTCTTTGCTTGCCACCCTGGTAATGGGTGCAATCGCCGCTCCGGTGTTCGCTGACGGCACCGTGACCCTGTACGGTCAAGTCAACGTGACCGGCGTGTTCCACAGCAACGGTTCCCACGACCGCGTTGGTGGTGTCGATCAAAAGGTTACCCAATTCAAGGTTGACCAAGGCAACACCCCGTCGCGCATCGGCTTCAAGGGCGACGAAGATCTGGGCAACGGCCTGAAGGCCGTGTGGCAGATCGAAACCCGCGTGAACACCGACGACGCAGCCAACAGCGCGTTCGCCAGCCGCGAAGGTTGGGTTGGCCTGCAAGGCGGCTTCGGTAAGATCAGCCTGGGTCGTGGCAAGACGCCTTACGCCCAACTGGCCGACGTGTTCGACGGCACCGTCGATGGCTACAACAACCTGGCCATCTACACCGAAAGCGCCGATGCCGAAAAGTTCGCCGGCAAGCCAATCAACAACCGCTTCAACAACGCGGTTCGTTATGATTCGGCCAATATGGACGGTTTCAGCGGTCACCTGATGTACGGTACCGATGAGAACAAGACCGCCGCTGGCAACGCCGGCAACAAGTGGTCGCTGGCCGGCCGCTACACCGCTGGTCCGATGTTCCTGGGCGCCGCCTTCAACAAGGAAAAGAATCTGGCCGCCGTCAAGGGTCGCGATTCCACCGCTTTCCTGTTGGCCGGTACCTACGCCATCGACGCATTCAAGTTTGGCCTGGGCTTCCAGAACACCAAGCTGAAGGCTTCCAGCGCCGGTTCCACCTTCAAGCGTAACTCGTTCGTCACCAACGCTTCCTACGCCATGGGCGACACCACCCTCAAGGCTGGCGTGATCCTGGCTCAGAAGCTCAAGATGGACGGCAGCTCGATCAGCGACTCCAGCTGGACCCGTTACACCATCGGCGCCAAGCATCAGCTGAGCAAGCGCACCGCTGTGTTCGGCGAGTTCTCCGGCGACCAGGTCAAGGGCAAGACGCTTTCGGCTGACGGCATCAATGCCGTTGACGCTGCCGATCCGCGCGGCCTGTCGATCGGTCTGATGCACTCGTTCTAATCGATACGCCCTCACGGGTAATCGTGCAAAACGAAAAACGGGCATGCTTGCATGCCCGTTTTTTCTTTTTAAATCAATGCCAATTTTAATACGCGACGATCGCATTCAGGATTCGGCCATTACGCACATGGGCCACTTTCCTGTTATATATTATCACCAGACACGCGTCGGACGGCCGCCCACGCTTTGATAGTACTTTTGTACAATTTCACATATAGAAAAGGCCTGGAAGAATCCCGACAGAGTGCAATCTCGTTGCCGCGCAAAATATCCAATTAGTTGAGCCTGGATAAGGCTCTCCGCGACATTAATCCAATTGGAGAATTTTTATGCGCAAGTCCTTGATTGCCACCCTGGTCCTGGGTGCAATCGCCACCCCGGCATTCGCCGCCGGCACCGTGACGCTATATGGCCAGGTCAATGTGACCGGGGTTTATTCCGACAATGGCTCGCACGACCGAATCGGCGGTGTCGATCAACGGGTCAAGCAATTCAAGATCGATCAAGGCAACACGCCTTCGCGCATCGGCTTCAAGGGCGATGAAGATCTGGGCGGCGGCCTGCAGGCCTGGTGGCAGCTCGAAACCGCCGTCGGCACCGACGATGCCGCCACCAACAATTTCGCCAACCGCGAGGGCTGGGTCGGCCTGCAGGGCGGTTTCGGCAAGATCGGCCTGGGCCGTGGCACGACGCCTTACGCCGATGTGGCGAATGTGTTCGACAGCACGGTCGATGGCGCCAATAACCTGGCCATCTACCGGTTCGAGCAGCACAACGAGAAAGCTTTCGGCAGGATAATCAACAACCGCTTCAGCAATGCGGTGCGCTACGACTCGCCCACGGCACACGGCTTCTCCGGCAGCGTGATGGTCGGCAATGACGAGAACAAAGCCCCGGGAAACAAGGGTGGCAGCAAGATCTCGCTGGCCGGCCGCTACGAGGCAGGGCCCATGTATTTCGCCGCCGCCTTCAACAAGGAAAAGAATCTGCCAGTCATGCAAGGCCGTGACAGCATCGCCGCTCCCGGCCGCGACAGCACCGCCGTGCTGCTGGCCGGTGTCTATACCATCGACGCCTTTAAATTCGGCCTGGGCTTCCAGCACGCCAAGCTCCAATACATGGCGCAGGGCGATATCGTCAAGCGCAATTCCATTGTCACCACCGCCGCCTATACCATGGGTGATACGACGCTGAAAGCCGGCGTGATCGTCGGGCAGAATCCCAAGCTCAATGGCGCCACGGTAAAGGATGCCAGCTTCACCCGCTTCAGCATCGGCGCCAAACACCAATTAAGCAAACGCACCGTGGTATTCGCCGAACTCTCGGGCGACCGGCTCAAGGGCCGGGTGTTATCGGATGACAATATCAGCCGCCGGGTGAGTCCTGCGCCCATGCCCGCAGCCGATATCGTGGCCGATGACGGCACCGTGAAAGCGCCGAGCCCCCGCTTTTTATCGATAGGTTTGATGCACGCATTCTAAGTAATAGGGTGCAAAACAAAAAACGGACATGCTTGCGTGTCCGTTTTTTGTTTTTCAATTCAATGAACTACAACAAAGCATCGCGGTACTTTCACAACAGTACAACAAGCACCTTGCCGAGCAAGCGCTTGGCTTGAGACAATTGCTAGCATTTACTCAAATCCACCCAAGAAATTCGCGGAGAAAACCATGCAACGCAGCCTGCTTGCGACCGCCCTGCTCACAGCATTTGCCCTACCGGCCTTCGCCGAAGAAGCGGTGACCGTGTACGGCAAGATGACACTCGGCGTCGAGAGCATCTCCGCCAAAGGCGCTACCCTGTCGAACCAGAATATCGAACGCCAAACCCGCGTCACCGATGGCGCCTCCACCTTGGGTATTCGCGGCAGCGAAGCCATCAGCGACAATCTGACGGCCTATTTCCAGATCGAAACCCAGATCAAGCCGGATGACTCCTGCGGTTTCGCCGGCTGCTCGACCAGCGGCAAAAGCACCGCCCTGGGCCCGAAAGACGATCGCTACGCCGCCACCACCTCGCCGAATACCGGCACCTCGCGCTTCGCCAACCGCCCTTCCTTCGTCGGCCTGCGCGGCGACTGGGGCCAGGTGCAGTTCGGCCGCATGGATATGTACTACGAGAAGCACGTGCCGAATGAGCTGCATCTGCTGCGCTCCGGCCTCAACAGCAGCGCGCTGGCGGTATTGGGCAGCAACCAGCTATCGAACGCCGTGGGCGCCGACGATACGGTCGTGGCGCAGAAGACTTTCAGCGTCGCACTGGCGCCCATCGTCGCTGCGGCTATCGGCAAGGACACACCGGTCAACGCCCTGATCAGCAGCACGCTGGGTAACGCCATCGGCGCCGCCTATGCGCGCGACCTGAGCGTGCAGCAGATCCTGACACAGGCCGGTGGCGGCGTGCAGACCCTATTCAGCAATCCGCAAGTAGCCGGCGCCCTGATCGCCTCCGGCGTCAACCCCGCCACCGCCGGGGCTGCCTTGCAGTCCGCCCTGGGCCAGGCCGCCACCCAGGCATTTACGCCAGGCAGCGCGCTCAACCAGCAGGTGTTGCAACAGGCTCGCGCCTACACCTTGCAGAATGGTTTCTACTTTGTCGGCCATCGCTATAACAACGTGGTGCAGTACCGCTCCCCCTCCATGAGCGGCCTGACCGTCGCCGCCGCCTTCCATACCCGCGAGGAAAAGGGCATGGAAGGCGTGGCCTATGCGCTGGACAAGAACCTGCTCAACCCCGCCGCGCGGCGCAAGATGAACCCGTGGGGCGCCGAGTTGACGTTCCACTATATGAACAAGGGTGTCTTCGCCAGCGTGGCGATGATGCGCGACAAGGACCCGTATGCCATGGGTGGCGCGCTCGATAGCGCCTATGGCATCAAGGCCGCCTACGGCATGTATTTCAGCCCCGATACCCGCGCCGGCGTGGTGTTCGAGCGGCAGGTGAACAAATACAACGCCGCACTGGGCTATGCCGACAACAAGCGCGATGCCTGGGTGGTATCGGGCAGCCACAAGGTCCTGCCCAAGCTGGAGCTGATCGCGACCTACGCCCAAGCCATGGATGCCGAGATCCACGGCGTCAAGGACGTGAATTCGGGCAGCAAGTACTTCCAGCTCACCAGCCTGCTGACCTTGAGCCCGCGCACCAATCTGTTCGCCACCTATGCCAAGGTGAACAATGAATCGGCCGCCGCCTACAATTTCTATGTCAGCGGCGCGGCGCAAGCCAACGGCGAGATCCAAAGCGCGCAATACACCCCGCGTGGCGCGGATCCCACCAGCTTCCAGGTAGGTATCAACCACAACTTCTAGGGGGCGCTCGGCCTTCAGTCCAGGCTCGGGGTTCACTGCGGCGCCCGGCACTCCCCACAAGGAGGCCGGGCGTTTTTGCTGCTGCCTTCGTAATGAGGTACTTCCCTTTTTCCTTGTTCCCGCAGTTCCGGTAAGCTCAAGGCTTCTCCAGCCTTGCCATCGCTATGCGCCGCATACTTACCGCTTCCCTCTTTTCTATTTTGTTGGCCGGCTGTGCCGGCACGGTCCCCCTCTCTTCCGCCGGCAAGCCCGGTGATTGCCAGTGCGGTGACGCACCCAAGGCTGCCGCGCTGACCGCGCGTTATCAAAATGCCGACTGGAGCGCCCTGCCGGGGTGGCCGGGGGAAAATCTGCTGGCGGCCTGGCCGGCTTGGTTGAACTCGTGCAAGCGCCTGGCCAGCCGGCCCAGCTGGAAGGATATCTGCGCCGAGGCCCACACGCTGGCGCCCCAGGACGATGCCGGCGTGCGCGCCTTTTTCGAGCGTCGTTTCCAGCCATGGCGGATCGAGGGCAGCGATGGCAGTCAAAGCGGCTTGATCACCGGCTATTACGAACCCCTGCTGAAAGGCAGCCGCGAGGCGAAACCCGGCATGACGCCGCTGCTGGGGGTACCGGACGATCTGCTGACCCTTGACCTGGGCGCCAGCTATCCGGAACTGAAGGGCCTGCGCCTGCGCGGCCGGCTCGATGGCCGCAAGGTGGTGCCGTACTGGAACCGCGCCGAGATCGAAGCGGGCAAGGCGCCCATCGCCGGCCTGGCGCTGGCCTGGGCCGATGACCCGGTCGAAGCCTTCTTTCTGCAGATCCAGGGCTCCGGCCGGATCAAGCTGGAAGACGGCAGCGTGCTGCGGCTGGGCTATGCCGACCAGAACGGCCATCCTTACAAGTCGATCGGCAAATGGCTGATCGACCAGGGCGAACTGAAAGCCAGCGAAGCGTCGATGCAAGGTATCCAAGCCTGGGCCCGGGCGAATCCCGCCCGCCTGAAAACCATGCTGGACAGCAATCCCAGCTTTGTCTTCTTCCGTGTCCTGGCCAATGCGGAAGGCGGTCCGATCGGCGCCTTGAATGTCCCCTTGAGCGACGGCGCCAGCGTGGCGGTCGATCCGAAGTTCGTGCCGCTGGGCAGCCCTGTCTATCTGTCCACCAGTTGGCCGAACGACAGCAAGCCGCTCAACCGTTTGATGCAGGCCCAGGATACCGGCGGCGCCATCCGCGGCCCGATCCGTGCCGACTTTTTCTGGGGATTTGGCCACGAAGCAGGCGCACTGGCCGGGCGGATGAAGCAGCAAGGCCAGATCTGGCTGCTGTGGCCCAAGGGCCTGGCCCTGCCCGGCTGATCGTTCGATGCGGCTGTCCTGGGATATTTTTTGTACCGTCATCGATAACTTCGGTGACATCGGCGTGTGCTGGCGGCTGGCGCGTCAATTGGCGGCCGAACGCGGCGAAGCGGTACGGCTGTGGGTGGACGATCCGGGCGCCCTGGCGATGCTGCGGCCGGAACTGGATCGCGGCGCGGCGCAACAGTGGATCGAGGGGGTGGAGATCCGCCACTGGCAGCTGCCCTTCCCCACCGTCGCCCCGCATCAAGTCGTGATCGAGGCCTTCGCCTGCCATCCGCCGGAAAATTTCCTGGCCGCGATGGCGGGCGCGACCCCGCCGCCGGTCTGGATCAACCTGGAGTACCTGTCCGCCGAGGACTGGGTGGAAGGTTGCCACGGCCTGGGCTCGCGCCATCCACGCCTCCCCCTCGACCACCATTTCTTCTTCCCCGGCTTCACCCCCGCCACCGGCGGCCTGTTGCGCGAATCCTCCCTGCTGGCCGAGCGGGAAGCATGGCAAGCCGGCCCTGCCCGCCATGACTGGCTGCAGGCGGTGACGGGACACACCGTCGCGGCCGAGCAAGGTTGGCTGTCGCTGTTCTGCTACGACAACGCGGCGCTGCCCGCACTGCTCGACCACTGGCAATCCGCGGCGCTCTGCCTGTTGGTGGCCGAGGGCAAGCCACGCCGGCAGGTGGAAGCCTGGCTGGGTAGCGCCTTCCCGCCCGGCAGCCGCATCGAACGCGGCCGGTTGACGCTGATTGCCCTGCCCTTCCTAAGCCAGGACGACTACGATCGCCTGCTGTGGAGTTGCGAACTGAACTTCGTCCGTGGCGAAGATAGCTTCGTGCGGGCGCAGTGGGCAGCCCGTCCGCTGGCCTGGCATATCTACCCGCAAGAGGAGCAAGCCCACCTGGTGAAGCTGGCTGCCTTCCTGGATCGCTACACCGGGGCACTCCCGCCGGACAAGGGCAAGGCCTTGCAGGCGTTCTCGCAGGCCTGGAACGATGGCGACGGGCCTGCCTGCGTGGCGGCCTGGCCGGCCGTGCTGCAGGGCGCTACCGCCATGGCGCAAGGCTGCCGCGCGTGGTGTGCCGAGCTGGCCGGCCGCGCCGACCTGATGAACCAATTGGCACACTTTGCCTCTGAGAAAGCAGCACATATGGGCGCTCAGCGTGGCGAGGTGGCGCAGATGGGCCGCAAGCAGCTATAATGCGCCGCTTTATCAAACGCTTATCCCTTTTCGCAGGACTATCGCATGAAAACCGCACAAGAACTCCGCACAGGCAACGTTGCCATGGTTGACGGCCAACCCATGGTGGTTCTGAAAGCCGAATACACCAAATCCGGCCGTAACGCTTCCGTGGTGAAGATGAAGCTGAAGAACCTGCTGACGGGTTCCGGTGCCGAATCCGTCTACAAGTCGGACGAAAAATTCGACGTGGTCGTGCTGGAAAAGAAGGCGTGTACCTACACCTACTTTGCCGATCCGATGTACGTATTCATGGACACCGAGTTCAACCAGTACGAAGTCGAAGCCGAAAATGTCGGTGAAACCGTCAATTTCATCGTCGACGGCATGACCGACGTCTGCGAAGTGGTGTTCTACGACGGCAAGGCCATTTCGGTCGAACTGCCCACCACCATCGTGCGCGAAGTGGAATACACCGAGCCGGCCGTGCGCGGCGACACCTCGGGCAAGGTGATGAAGCCCGCCAAGCTGAAGGGCACCACCTTCGAGCTGCCGGTGGCTGCCTTTATCGAAATCGGCGACATGATCGAAATCGACACCCGCACCAACGAGTTCAAGAAGCGCGCCTGATCCCCAGCGGAACAGTCGAGAGGAAAGCAGCCGCCAGGCTGCTTTTTTCATGTGCGCGATGGGTAGTGGCGACCAGCAAAAAATCATGGCGGCACGGCAATCGAGCACTTTACAGGCCGGGTACATGTGCTATATTCGGCCCATTCTATCGGTGAACGAACGTTCTCCCTGAGCCAAAAGGAAAATCATGGACGACAACAAGAGCAAGGCCCTTTCCGCCGCGCTGGCGCAAATCGAAAAGCAGTTCGGCAAAGGCTCGATCATGAAAATGGGCGAAGCCCAGATCGAGAACGATCTGCAGGTGGTGTCCACCGGCTCGCTGGGCCTGGACCTGGCCTTGGGCGTGGGCGGCCTGCCGCGCGGCCGTGTTGTCGAGATCTATGGTCCGGAATCGTCCGGTAAGACCACCCTCTGCCTGCAGGTAGTCGCCGAAGTGCAAAAGCTGGGTGGGGTGGCCGCCTATATCGACGCCGAGAACGCGCTCGATCCGGTCTACGCCGGCAAGCTGGGCGTCAACGTCGGCGACCTGCTGATCTCGCAGCCCGATACCGGCGAACAAGGCCTGGAAATCGCCGATATGCTGGTCCGCTCCGGCGGCATCGACATCATCGTGGTCGACTCGGTCGCGGCCCTGGTGCCCAAGGCCGAAATCGAAGGCGAAATGGGCGACAGCCACGTCGGCCTGCAAGCCCGCCTGATGTCGCAGGCACTGCGCAAGCTCACCGGCAATATCAAGCGCACCAACACCATGGTGATCTTCATCAACCAGATCCGCATGAAGATCGGCGTGATGTTCGGCAGCCCGGAAACCACCACCGGCGGCAATGCGCTGAAGTTCTACGCCTCGGTCCGCCTGGATATCCGCCGCACCGGCGCCATCAAGCGCGGCGAAGAAGTGGTCGGCAACGAAACCCGCGTCAAGGTCGTCAAGAACAAGGTCGCGCCACCGTTCCGCGAAGCCAATTTCGATATCCTCTACGGACAAGGCATCAGCCGTGAAGGCGAAATCGTCGAAATGGGCGTCACCCACAAGATCATCGACAAATCGGGCGCCTGGTATGCCTACAAGGGCAGCAAGATCGGCCAAGGCAAGGACAATGCCCGCGAATACCTGAAGGACAACCCGGCCATCGCCCGCGAGATCGAAAGCAAGATCCGCGAAGCCGTCGGCATCAGCATGCCGCTGCCGGGCGCGGTGGAAGCCGAGGATGAGGACGAGGCCGATCTGGATTTGGCTTGAGCGGCGGCTCCCAGTCGCATGGCGGCTAAGGCTGGTGTGACGATACGGGTTTGACTGTATCGCCGAACAGGGCGCACGGACTTAATTGGTCCGTGCGCTTTTTTTACCTCTATTACCGACACTTCCGGCCAACCCTGCCGGTCAGAAAAATATATCACCATTAGAAAATCAGAAGCAGCATACATCCAATTTCGCTATTAATTATCTTCCTCAGCCACATCGTATCTAATAATTTTTTTAAAAGGATATTTTATGCAATTTTCAGTATCGCCAAACAGGTCAGTTCCCGCATCTGAAAGTTCCCAAACCCCAACCACTCCGACAGGCACCCCTGCGTCAAAAGATTGGGCAACCCTGATAAGAGAGTTCATTTGCAAAATATTAAATTTTCCAATTGATGGCCAAACTCCCGAGCAATGCGCGCGTACCGCGAAATTGGGCGAGCAGGTCGCTCAGGCAGCACTCACCATTCAAAATTTACCGGCAGATTGCGAAGGCAATCAAGAGCAGGAAGACAAGTTGAGTCAGCTTATTTATAACTTGAATTCAAGCGCTTCCTATGAGCCACGGCCCTTTGTTTTTTCCTTGGAAAAAAAATCTTCAGTCATTGGTAACGAATTTTCATTACATGCCCGACGCGATGATCAAGATCACACCTTGACGGTGCCCGGCAAGCCCGCACCGACTAAAAATCAAGCTTGCCAGGACTCGCTGCGGTCGTTCTTCAACGAGAAGCATCCTCTCCGTTTCAAAGACTACCACGCGCGTGGGTCCAAAGTAGACTCACAAAGCGCAGATCAATTAGTCGGAAAGATTGCAGTACCACTCTTGAACCTCCAGAAAACGCTGGAGGGCGGCTCCGTTCGGTCCGAAGATGGATCACTGGACCGGCAATTGGATAAGTGCGTGGCCGATCTCAATACAATTGCCTGGAAGGCATTGGATCTGTCGAGTCCAATCGGATTCACGATCGAACGACGAGAAGTCGCGGGCCAGCCAAAGATCGTGCTCTGTGTCCATGGGGACCATATTCAACCCAATGATCCCGTTTTCGCGATTGCGCTAGACCCGCGGCCACCCATACAACAGTGCCCTCGTTATATCGGCGCAACCGCTGCCTCAAAGAATTGGATAAATACGCCGCGTGGCGCCTCACCTGAACAAACGCGAGATGCCATCCTCGAAATTTTGAATACCTCAGGCAAATCAAACCGCGTTCTATTAAAAGATGAACGACCGGACGGGAGTGCGGATTGGTATTTTGTTGACAGCAAACTGTTACGCGACAACTTACTTATCCAGAAGATGGCTTCCGCTGCCACATCCCAATTTAGCAAGGAATTCGCGCTTGTAAAAAAAGCGCGGCAGGATGTTCTTGAACCGGCGTTTAACGGCTTTCAATTACGCCCCAAATACGTAATTACTGAAAACGCCCTACACTAAGCTTCGCCATGGCCAGAACGACGAAGCTGACACCCCAAAAGCAAAACCCACCATTCGGTGGGTTTTGCTTTTGGGCGAAATGCATTGCGTCAGATCAGATTCTGCTCCGCCACACCCACATTCATATCCAGCACCTGGCTGGCATCGCTATCTTTCGACAGCGGGCTGGCACGGCGCGCTTCCATCTCGTCGAGGTAAGCGTCATCCACGTCACCGGTGATGTACTCGCCCGAAAAGCACGAAGTCTCGAACACCGATATACGGCCGCCGCTGGCATCGGACACCGCTTGCACCAGGGCATCCAGATCCTGGTAGAAAACGGCGTCGGCGCTGATTTCCTCGGCGATTTGCGCGTCGTTGCGGCCGGTGGCGATCAATTCCTCGCGCGTCGGCATATCGATGCCGTAGACATGCGGGAAACGCACGGGTGGCGCCGCCGAGGCGAAGTAGACTTTCCTGGCGCCGGCTTCGCGGGCCATCTGCACGATTTCCTTGGAGGTGGTTCCGCGCACGATGGAATCGTCCACCAGCAACACGTTACGGTCCTTGAATTCCAGGCCGATGGCATTGAGCTTTTGCCGCACCGATTTTTTACGGGTGGCCTGGCCCGGCATGATAAAGGTCCGGCCGATATAGCGATTCTTCTGGAAGCCCTCGCGATACGGCAGGCCCAGGTGATTGGCCAGTTGCAGGGCGCTGGCGCGGCTGGTGTCCGGGATGGGGATGACCACGTCGATATCGAGATCGGGCAGTTCGCGGCGGATCTTCTCGGCCAGGTTGTCGCCCATGTTCAGGCGGGCCTGGTAGACCGAGATGCCATCCATCACCGAGTCGGGCCGGGCGAAATAGACGTGTTCGAAAATGCAGGGGACCAGCTTGGACTCGGTAGCGCATTGGCGGCTATGCAGCTCGCCGTCCATGGTGATGAAGACGGCCTCGCCCGGTTCGATGTCGCGCGTCATCTTGAAGCTCATGGTATCCAGGGCGACAGATTCGCTGGCGACCAGGTATTCCACGCCATCGGGCGTGGCGTGCTCGCCCAGGACCAAGGGGCGGATGCCAAAGGGGTCGCGGAATGCCACCAGGCCATAGCCGGCGATGATGGCCACCACGGCGTAGGCACCCTTGACCCGGCGGTGCACGGCGGCGATGGCGTCGAAGATGGTTTCCGGCTTGAGCGCAAAGCCGATGGCCCGCTTCTGCAGCTCGTAGGCGAAGACGTTCAGCAAGGCTTCCGAATCGGAATGGGTATTGATGTGCCGCAGGTCGTTGCGGTACATCGCTTCCTTCAGCTCGGTGTGATTGGTCAGGTTGCCATTGTGGGCCAGCACGATGCCGAACGGGCTGTTGACGTAGAAAGGCTGCGACTCGGCCAGGCTGGAGGCCGACCCCGCCGTGGGATAGCGCACATGGCCAATGCCGATATTGCCCATCAGCGAGCGCATATTGCGCGTGCGGAATACATCCGCCACCAGGCCCTGGCCCTTGTGCATATGCATGACGCCGCTACGTTCCGCGGTGACGATGCCGGCCGCGTCCTGGCCGCGATGCTGCAGGACGAGTAGACCGTCGTAGAGCAATTGGTTAACAGGCGTCTTTGCCACTACCCCGAGAATGCCGCACATGATGCTTCCTTGCTTTACAAACCGATTCGACCTGCCACGGCGGGGCTGAACCGCCGGGCAGACCCTCTATTCAAATTTGATATGGCTCGCCAGCTGCGCCGGCAGCCAGGGCTTGAGCGTGACCGCCATGGCTTCGAACGGCGGACTGAACATGGCGTCCTGCCAGATCGGCTGCCGAGGCAGGCTGGTCATGCCCGCCACGATCACCAGCGCCAGTACGATCAAGACGCCCCGCACCAGCCCGAACAAGGCCCCGATCATCCGATCCAGGGGCGCGAGGCCGGTCGCCTTGACGAATTGCGCTACCGTTATCCGTATGATGGCCGATACAAACCAGACACCCAATAAAATCCCGACAAAACCGGCGATCAAGCGTAGCTCGGTGGTGGGAACATCCGGCGGCAGCATGGCGCCCAATTGCGGGGCATAGCGCTGCGCCAGCCAGAAGCCCAATACCCAGGCCGCCAGCGACAATATCTCCGATACGCCGCCGCGCAACACCGCCAGCAGGACCGACAGGCCCAATACGATCAGGACAAGATAATCAAATCCGGTCATTTGCCGACGATATTGCTGCTGACGCCCGCGCCGGACAATTTGGCGCGCGCTTTCTCGGCCGCTTCATGGCTGGCATAGGGGCCGGCGCGCAAGCGCGTCAGGGCGCCCTTATCGGTCTTGATCGACTCGGTCTGCACCCCTACCCCGGCTTCCTTTGCCTTGGCCTGCAAGCCAAGCGCCTTGTCCTTATCGGCAAAGGCGCCCAGCTGCAGGAAGAATTTTTCGCTGGCCTTGTCTTCGGTGGCGGGCTTGCGGGAAGGCGCGTCATCGTCCACCCCGGCCAGGATACGGGCCGGGTCCTTCTTGATGTCGGGTTTGGCGGCGGCGGGCTTCTCGACCGGCTTTTCCACCGGCTTCTCGGCCACCCGCTCAACCGGCTTCGGCGTGGGCTTGACTACCGGCGCGGGGTCCGGCAGCGGGGTAGCGACCGGTGCGGTGGCGGGTAGCGGCTTGACCGGCGGCACCGTATTCACCGGCGCCTGGGCCGGCGGCATGGCTTGTACCGGCGCGGGCAGGGGCGCCACCGTGCTCGCCAACTCGGGCGAAGTGCTGACGATGGCTACCCCCTGGGTGGCCAGGCTCTGCGGCGGCTTGTCATCCATCACCGTCCACAGAACAGCCAGGGCAAGCAGGACCAGTGCAATGGCACCCACCAGGCGGCGGCGTGCGCGTTTTTTCAGGGTGGTCAGTTCTTCGCTGATTGGGGCGTCGGCCATAGAGGAAATATGCGGGAACAGGATTAACGCGGCTTGAGTTTGAGAACGTCGGCCACGGTGTAGAACGAACCAAAGGCCGCGATTCTATCATTTTCCCCAGCCGCCGACCGTGCCGCTGCATAAGCATCTGAAATCGTGGCGTAAACATGCACCCTGGCGGCGCCCGTCGCCAGAATGGCGTCGGCCAGCTGCTGCGCACTGGCCGCCCTGGGGGTGTCGAGGGTGGCCACGTGCCAGACGTCGATGCGTTCGCGCAGCAGGCCCGCCACGGCGGCGATATCCTTGTCGGCCATCATGCCGAATACCGCATGGGTGGTCTGGAAAAAACCCTGGTTCATCAGATTATTGGCCAGCGCGCTGGCGGCATGCGGGTTGTGCGCCACATCGAGCACGATGGACGGACGGCCCGGCAATACCTGGTAACGCCCGGCCAGCTCCACTTCCAGCAAGCCGCGCTTGAGATCGCCTATGCCTACCGGTACGCGGTCGTGCAGGGCGTCGAGAATGGCGATCACCAGGCTGGCATTGGCCAGCTGGTAGGCGCCGCGCAGGGCCGGGAACGGCAAGCCGGGCTTCTGGCCACGGCGACCGCGCCAACGCCATTGGGTGGTCTCGTTGCTGTAGCTGAAATCGGGGCCCAGCAATTGCAGGTCGGCACCGATCGCGGCCGCGTGTGCCAGCAAGCTGGCCGGCGGATGCGGGTCGGCGCAGAAGGCCGGCTTGCCGGCGCGGAAAATACCGGCCTTTTCGAAGCCGATGGCTTCACGGGTATCGCCCAGGTAGCTTTGATGGTCGATATCCACGCTGACCACGGCCGCAACGTCCGCCTCGAAGATATTCACCGCATCCAGGCGGCCACCCAGCCCCACTTCCATGATCGCGACATCCACGGCGGCATCGATGAAATGCTGCATGGCGGCCAGGGTGCCGTACTCGAAATAGCTGAGCGTCACCTCCCCGCGCGCCGCTTCTATCCTGCGGAAGGAAGCCATGATGACTTCATCGCTGGCCGGCTGCAGATCGATCGCCACGCGTTCGTTGTAACGGAGCAAATGCGGGCTGGTATAGGTGCCCACCTTGAAGCCGGCGGCCCGGTAAGCGGCGGACAGCATGGCGCAGGTCGACCCCTTGCCATTGGTCCCTCCGACGATCACCAAGGGAAAGGTCGGTACCAAACCCATGGCATCGCGCACCCGGGCGACCCTTTCCAAGCCCATATCGATGGCGCTGGGGTGCAATTGTTCGAGATGGCTCAGCCAGCCGGCCAGGGTCGGTGCATCAAAAGTCATGGAGTTTCACGAAAAGAATGGCGACCACCCCGGCGGCATGGGCCGCACGGGGACGTATAAGCGCGGCCCGCCCGCCTGGGTGGGCCGTGGGGATCAAGCGGCAATCGCGGGCTGCTTCATCAGCAAGGTCAGCAGGGCAGCCAGGCGTTGGCGCATTTCGCGGCGATCGACGATCAAGTCGATGGCGCCCTTCTCCAACAGGAATTCGGCACGCTGAAAGCCTTCCGGCAGGGTCTCGCGCACGGTTTGCTCGATCACGCGCGGACCGGCAAAGCCGATCAGCGCGCCCGGCTCGGCAATTACCACGTCACCGAGGAAGGCAAAGGAGGCGGATACCCCACCCATGGTCGGATCGGTCAGTATCGAGATAAACGGCAGTCCGCGATCGGCCAGGCGGGTAAGGATGGCGCTGGTCTTGGCCATCTGCATCAGCGACATCAGGCCTTCCTGCATGCGCGCGCCACCAGAGGCGGCCACGCAGATAAATGGACAGCCATTTTCGATGGCGGCCTGGGCGCCGCGTACAAAGCGTTCGCCCACCACCGAGCCCATGGAGCCGCCGATGAACTTGAACTCGAATGCCGCCACCACCACCGGCAGGGACAGGATGGCCCCCTGCATCACCACCATGGCGTCTTCTTCGCCGCTGCTTTCACGGGCGGCATCGAGGCGCTCCACGTAACGCTTGGAATCCTTGAACTTGAGGAAGTCGGTGGGCCGTACTTCGGCACCGATCTCGCAACGCCCTTCCGGATCGAGCATCAGGTCCAGCCGCCGGCGGGCATTCACGGCATTGTGATGGCCGCACTTGGGACAGACTTCCAGGTTATTGGCCAGGTCGGTACGGTACAGCACCGCCTCGCAAGCCGAACATTTGCTCCACAGTCCTTCCGGCACGGACTTGCCGGGGCCGGTGGGTTTTGCCTTGATCTTCGGGGGTAGCAGCTTTTGCAACCAGCTCATGGGTGTCTCCTACGCCGTCGGCCATGCCGACCAAGCGCTTGAAAATCGAAGGGCCGCGCTAGCGGCCCTATCTGGGATTATGGTCGGGCGGCGTCCATCGCGCTACGCACTTCGCGCAAGAAAGCCGTTAGCCTCGGCGCGGCATCCGCCCCGTGCTCCTCGACTTCCTGCACCAGCCGGCTGCCGATAATGACCGCATCGGCGATCCGGGCCACCGCCTGGGCGGAAGCCGCATCGCGGATGCCGAAGCCCACGCCGATCGGCAGGCTGAGACGGCCGCGCAGGGCCTCCAGCTTGCTGGCCACGCTGGCGATATCCAGGGTGGCGGCACCGGTCACGCCCTTGAGCGAGACATAGTAGACATAGCCGGAGGCATGCTTGGCCACTTCGTCCATGCGGCTGTCGGGCGTGGTCGGCGCCAACAGGAAGATCGGGTCCAGGCCATTTTGCTTGAGGGCGCCGGCCAGGGAGCCCGCCTCTTCCGGCGGCAGATCGACCGTCAATACGCCATCCACGCCGGCATGCGCGGCGGCTTCGGCGAATGTCTGGTAACCCATCGCTTCGACGGGATTGGCATAACCCATCAGTACGACCGGGGTGTCGGCGTCGCGGCGGCGGAAGTCGCGCACCATTTCCAACACATTGCTCAGGCTGACGCCATGGGCCAAGGCCCGCTCGGAAGCCTTCTGAATGACGGGGCCGTCGGCCATCGGGTCGGAAAACGGCACCCCCAGCTCGACGATATCGGCGCCGCCCGCCACCAGGGCGTGCATCAGTCCAACGGTAGCAGCCGGATGGGGATCGCCGGCGGTGATAAAGGGGATCAGCGCCTGTTTGTTCTGGGCCGCCAAGCGGTTAAAGGTTGTCTGTATTCGATGCATATATTGGATAGGAGGCTCAGGGCAGCCACCAGGGTGGCCGCCAATGGGAAGCGCTACAGTTCGAGGCCGGAAAGCTTGGCGACGGTCGGAATATCCTTGTCGCCGCGACCGGACAGATTGACCAGAATGATCTGGTCGCGCGGCAGGGTCGGTGCGAGTCGCTTGGCATAGGCCAGCGCATGGCTGGATTCCAGTGCGGGAATGATACCTTCCGTGCGGCAAAGTTCATGAAAAGCCGCCAGCGATTCGTCGTCATTGGCGGAGGTGTATTCCACCCGGCCGATGTCCTTCAGATAGCTGTGCTCCGGCCCCACGCCGGGATAGTCCAGGCCCGCGGAGATGGAATGGGTCTCGATGATCTGGCCGTGGGCATCCTGCATCAGATAGGTGCGGTTGCCGTGCAGCACGCCGGGGCTGCCGGCCGACAAGGGTGCGGCATGACGCCCGGTCTCCACGCCATCGCCACCTGCTTCGACACCGACCATGCGCACGCCGGGCACCTGGATATAGGGGTAGAAGATACCGATCGCGTTGGAGCCGCCGCCCACGCAGGCAACCACCACATCAGGCTGCCGCCCTGCCATTTCCTGCATCTGCAGCTTGGCTTCCTCGCCGATCACCGCCTGGAAATCGCGCACCAGCATGGGATAGGGGTGTGGACCGGCGGCGGTACCCAGGATATAGAAAGTGTCGTCGACATTGGTCACCCAGTCGCGCATCGCTTCATTCAAGGCATCCTTGAGCGTACGTGAGCCGGAAGTGACCGGCACCACCGTCGCGCCCATCAGCTTCATGCGGTAGACATTGGCGGCCTGGCGCTGGATATCCTCGGCACCCATATAGACCACGCATTCCATGCCGAAACGGGCCGCCACGGTGGCGGTTGCCACGCCATGCTGGCCGGCGCCGGTCTCGGCGATCACCCGCTTCTTGCCCATGCGGCGCGCCAGCAGGGCTTGGCCGATGGTGTTGTTGATCTTGTGCGCGCCGGTGTGGTTCAGGTCTTCGCGCTTGAGATAGATCTGCGCACCGCCGATCTTCTCCGACCAATGCCGCGCATGGTAGATCGGGCTGGGGCGTCCGACGTAATGCGCCAGTTCGTAGTGGTATTCCGCCATAAAGGACGGATCCGCCTTGGCCAGCGCATATTCGCGGTTGAGTTCGTCAAGCGCAGCCATCAGGGTCTCGGCCACGTAGATTCCGCCATAGTCGCCGAAGCGACCACGGGTATCGGGCAGATCGTAGCTGCTAGGAATGGACAGATCGTTGATATGCATCGGTTTTCCGGTTGAAACAAGGCGCACCAGGCGCTGAAAAATCGTTCGTACTCGTTTAGCGTCTCGCTAGCCGGCTTGCCGCACCGCGGCGATAAATCGGCCTACCAACGCTAGATCCTTGACGCCGCGGCTCGATTCCACGCCGCTTGACACATCGACAGCCCAAGGCCGTACCGTCCTGCACGCTTCGCCGACGTTCTCCGGCCGCAAGCCACCGGACAGTATCAGCGGCATGGGCAGATTGTCGGGCAGCAACTGCCAGTCGAATCGCTCACCCGTGCCGCCCGGCGCCGCGCTCGAATAGGCATCGCAAAGCAGACCGCGCGCATCGGCGTAGCGATCGGCCAATTCTAACAAATCAAGGCCGGGTTTTACTCTTACCGCCTTGATATAGGGCCGGCCGAAGGCACGGCAGTATTCCGGCGGCTCGTCCCCATGAAACTGCAGCAGATCGAGCGGCAAGGTGCGCAATACGCCCTCGACCAGGGCCGGATCGGCGTCGACGAACAGGCCGACCGTGCTGACCAGCGGCGGCAATGCCGCCACGATCTCATGGGCGACATTGATGGACACGTGGCGCGGGCTGGGTTCATAGAATACCAGGCCGATGGCGTCCGCTCCCAATACGGCGGTCGCCTTGGCGCTTGCCACGTCGCGTAAACCGCAGATCTTGATTCGTGGTGTCATATGAAAACAGTGAAAGCGGCAAGGCGGGGTCGAACCGCTGCCGCAGGTTTATTCCCACCCCTATCCTCGTCGTCGCCCGTCCGGGCAAGGACGCCATGCAGACGCTCGGCTGGGGAGCTTATCGCTATCCGTACTACGTTCAAGCAGGAATGGAAACCGGCTTCAAACCAGATAGTGGCGGAACGCCGGCTCGCTGGCAATGCCGAACTCGGCCGGATAACTGACGCCGGCGAAGTAAAGCCCGTCCGGCATAAAGGTGGGCGGGGCCAAGGTACGGTCGCGCAGCGCCAATAAATCCGCCATCCAATCGGGCGGCATGGCGCCTTTGCCGATATGTACCAGGCTGCCCATCAGGTTGCGGACCATATGGTGCAGAAAGCCGCCCGCCGACACATCGAAGCGCAAGAGATCGCCTTCGCGCGCGATTTCGAAACGGGTGAGATGCTTTACCGGGCTGGCAGCCTGGCATTCCGAGGAGCGGAAACTGGAAAAATCCTGCTCGCCCAGCAGGTAGGTAGCGGCCTGGCGCATGGCTTCCAGCTCCAGCGGTGCGTGGAACCAGCCGATACGGCCGGCCAGCAAGGCCGGACGGACCGGGTGGTTGAGCAAGAGATAACGGTAATGACGGGCAGTGGCGGAAAAACGGGCATGAAAGCCCTCTTCCACCGGCCGCGCCCACAGTACAGCGATGCCCGTGGGCAGGAAGCTGTTCACTCCCCGCACCCAGGCCGTCAGGGGCCGGTTCGCGGTGGTATCGAAATGGGCAACCTGCTGGCAGGCGTGTACCCCGGCATCGGTCCGTCCGGCGGCATGCAGCCGTATCGGATGGCCCGCCATCCGGCCGATGGCCTTTTCCAGCGCGTCCTGCACGCTAAGGCCATTGGGCTGCGCCTGCCAGCCACAGAAGGCGCGGCCATCGTATTCAAGTCCGAGCGCTATACGCATCGATTTCCACACCTGCGCCATGCGCATGAATAAATAAAGCGTGAGCCGCAAAAAGCGGCCCACGCTCGATTTTAAAGCAAAGCGCGGAGAAACCTACATCCGCAACTTATTTTACAGCTGTGCCAACAGCGACTCCGCCGTGCCCTTCTGCTCGGCATTGCCTTCGCTGAGCGCTTCTTGCAGGATTTCCCGGGCGCCTTCCTTGTCACCCATATCGATGTAGGCGCGCGCCAGATCGATCTTGGTGGTGACCGGGTCATCCAGCTCGGCACCGAAGTCGAGCACATCGTCACCGCCGGCCGAATCGGAGGCGATATCCAGATCCAGGCTGACACCGCCCAGATCGGCTGCCTGGCCGGCCGATGCGGCGCCGTCATTCATATCGAAGTCAAAATCCAGTCCGGCGGCCAGGTCCGGCGTGTCGAGATCGGCCAGGGGCTGGCTGGACTTCGGCATGGACAGCTCGGGCATGCTGAGTTCCGGCATATCCGCGCTCAGATCCAGCGCACCTTCGGAAGACGCCGAGTCACCGGGCAGGTCGATCGGGATGTCCAGGGACAGGATGCTGCTGTCCGATGCTGCGGCAGCCGACGCTGCGGCAGCCGACGCTGCTGCGGCCGGGGTAGCAGCGGGCTTGCTGGCCGGTGCATCCAGATCGAAATCGCCGATATTGAAGTCCATCTCGGCCGGCGCTTCCACCGCAGGTGCGGCGGCAGACGCGGGAGCGGCATCGAAACCCAGGTCGAAGTCCAGCGACTCGCCGGCTTCCAGGGCCGATTTGGCTTGTGCCACCGGGGTATCCAGCTGGAAATCCAGCTCAGGTTCGGCCGAGGCCGGCTGGACGCGCTCCACCACCGGGGTGGCGAAGCGACCGGTATCACCCATCTCGCCCAAGGTACCGGCCGACAGGATCATGGTCTTGTCCAGCGCGCCGGTGTCCACCGGCGCCTGCTGGCGGTACAGGGTATTCTGCGGATCCAGCGCCCGACCCATATCGGCGGCCTGCGCCCACAGCGGACCTTGACCCTGGGTGCCGGAATACAGCTCCTGCGCGGTGGTCTCGAAGGCTGCCGCGTTCTTGCGGCCGCTGTAGATCTCCAGCAGCTTGAGGCGAACTTCCTGGCGGGTACCGTCGCGGGTCAGCGCGTCCTTGAGAATTTCCTCGGCCTGGGCATCACGGCCATAAGCCATGTAGACCTCAGCCTCAGCAATGGGGTCGACTTCATCCGTGTCGATTGTCCCCAGCCCGGCCCGGCTGAAATCCGTTAAAAAGGAATTCTCGGTCACGCCGGTGCTGATAACGGCACCGCCGGTATTGCCCACCATGGTGTTCGACTTGAGGTCGGAACCGGTGATCACGCTATCTTCGAAACTGCCCTTCTTGCGACGGCGCGACATCCAGAAGGCACCACCGCCGATCAGCAAGGCGGCCAGCCCGGCACCGCCCAGTATCAGCGGATCTTCCAGCATGGACGGTTCCGGCTCAGGCTCGCTGATCGGAACAAGGATTTTCTTCTTCGGCTTGGGTGGCGGCTCGGCCACGGGCGGCTCGACCGGCGGAGGCGGTTCGACAGCTGCGGGCGTGGCGGTCGGCGCGGCGTCGAGCGGCTTGTCGGCTGGCGGCGGTTCGACCTTGAGCGGCTCAGGCGCGGTCAAGGCCGGCTTGCTATCAAGCGGCTTGGGTTCGACCGGCTTGAGTTCGGGCTTGGCCAGGGAATTCTTGGCTTGCTCGGCCTGCTTTTGCAGATCGGCGCCCTGCTTGCTCTTGAGCGCCAACAGTTCTTCCAGCTTCTTGTTGGTCCGCTCCAGGTCGCTGACCCGCTGGTTGGCTTCACCCAGGGCTTTTTGTCGCGCGGCGGATTCTTCTTCCAGCGACAGGACTTTTTCCCGCAGCTTGCCGTCTTCGCCCTTGGACAGTTTCAAGGTGTCCTTGGCGGCCGGTTCCAGCGACTTGGCTTTATCTTCCACCTTGGCGGTGATCTTGCCGCTGCCGGAGCTTGGCTCGGCGCGCGATGCGCCGGCGTTGTCCGCCAGCTTGGCACGGTAGGCGCGCCAATCTTCGGCTTGAACACGGATTTCCTTGTTCGCCGCCGAGCGCTCGACGGCGCTCAGCTCATCCTTGCCGGGAATATTCAGCACACGGCCTTTTTTCAGCCGGTTCATGTTCTTGCCGTCGAAGGCATCCTGGTTGGCGCGATAGAGCCCCACCAGCATCTGCTCCAGGCTGACGCCTTCGACCATATTCATATGGGCGACCGCGGCCAGGGTGTCACCCGACTTGACCGTGTAGGTCTGCTCGCCCTCCGGGCGGGGTTCGGACGACGGTTCCGCCTTCTTGGCCGCTTGCGGCTTGCTGACCGGCTCGGGCTTGGCGGGCAGCGGCGGCTTGCTGGCCGGTGCGATCACGCTGGGCGCCGCGCTGGCGGGCCTGGACGACGGCGCGGCGGCCGTGCTGGCGCCCGGGGTATAGCCCACCGGGTCGAGCAGGGCGGAGTACTCGCGCAGCACGCGGCCACCGTCCCACTTCAATTCAATCAGGAAATCGAGAAAAGGCTCGTTCACCGACTGCGCGGAATTGACGGCAATGAAATATTGCCCATTCGAACGCTTTTCCAGATTAAAGCGCAAGCCCAACGACGTGGACGGATACTCGATCTGCGCCTCGCGGTACGACTCGGGCGTCGCCAGTGCCGCCCGCAGCGATTCGACCTCGGCGGCCTGGACCGCGACAAGGTCTATTTCCGCGCGCAACGGTTGACCCAACCCGGACAGTACATTCAGACGGCCAAGTCCGGCCGAATGGACGACTGCAGGGATCGTCGCTAGGGCTACTGCCAAGGCAGTGGCTTTGATTTTTGATTTGATTCGCACGGCTCCCACCTTTTTTGCGGAGTCAGAATTCCAACAAATAAACTAACATCATGGGGTTACACACGCAAGCTCACGCGCCACTTGAGTTTAGACAGCGATTTCGGCAAATAAAAAGAAAAAAATTGCCGCTTACATTTCAATGAGATACATGACATTGGCGTGAAACACCCCGGTCCGGGCTAAGCGGGCTGCGCTGCAACAACGCGTTTTACCGGGACCTTGCGGAGGTCCCAATTCGCTTTCGCCCAGTCCCAGATATCGTTCAGACCGGCGGATATTAATGCTTCGGGCGCTTGCTGTCCTAGACTTTGCAAACCCTGCCATAGCAGACGGGGCGCATGCAAGGGATCCAGCGCCGGCGCTAAAGTCTGCTTGCTGAGCTTTTCTCCCGCGCTATTGATCAATACCGGCAGATGGGCGTAATTGGGCTGCGGATAGCTCAGCATTCTTTGCAAATAGATTTGGCGCGGGGTCGAGTGCAGTAAATCCGCGCCGCGCACAATATGGGTAATACCTTGCTCGGCGTCGTCGACTACCACCGCCAGTTGGTAGGCAAAATATCCATCGGCCCGCAAAAGAACAAAATCGCCCAGTTCGGCGGGCAAATCCTGTTGCTGCCAGCCCTGGATCGCGTCGTCAAAGGTAATAATTGCCCCATCGCCCAGGCGGGCCCGCCAGGCTCGAGCCGGCCTGCCGGCGGCGATACCGGCGCGGCAGGTGCCGGGATAGACGGGTCCGTCGATGCCGCGCACGCTGGAATCGGCGATTTCCCGGCGGGTACACGCGCAACCGTAGGCCAGCCCAGCCTTCAGCAACTGGTCCAGCGCAGCCCGGTAAAGAGGCAAGCGACGGCTCTGGTAGCCGACTTCGCCGTCCCATTCGAAGCCGAAGGCCTCCAGCGTGCGCAATATGCCGTCGGCGGCGCCCGCCACTTCGCGCGGCGGATCGAGATCCTCCATCCGCACCAACCATTCGCCGCCTTGCCGGCGCGCCTCCAGGCAGCTCGCCAAGGCAGCCAGCAGCGAACCGGCATGGAGCGGGCCGGACGGGCTGGGCGCGAAGCGGCCACGGTAGGGTCTTATGCTGGGTTTGTCTTTGGAAATAACCATGCTATTCGGGGTTGAACGGGCGCTTCTGCTACAATTCTTTCCATTCACGGAACGTTGAACAAGCCTGTCGTCGTGCAGATGCACGGCGGAGCATTTTCAACGCGCCCTTAGCGCCGCAATTAATTCGAAGGACTGAGTGTTATGACTTACGTGGTGACCGACGCCTGCGTGAAGTGCAAATATACCGACTGCGTAGATGTCTGTCCGGTGGATTGCTTTCGCGAAGGCCCTAATTTTTTGGTAATCGACCCGGACGAATGCATCGACTGCACGCTGTGCGTGGCGGAATGCCCGGTCGAGGCGATCTACGCGGAAGACGACGTACCCGCGGACCAGCAAGCATATATCCAGCTCAATGCGCAATTGTCCCGCAGCGCCGCCTGGACACCGATCGTGGAGAAGAAGGACCCGCTGCCCGATCATGACGAATGGGCCGGCAAAACCGGCAAGCTGCAGTTCCTGGACCGCAACGGCGCCTGATCGCTTCCATCCGGCGCCGCTTGTCGGCGCCACCCCTCCTGCTCCACTCGTTCCGGCAGGCGCCGGAATGAGAAAACCCCATCCGGAACACGCGCCATGCGGAAAAATCGCGGTCCTGCCTATCCGCTTGCCGTTCTCTCCCTGGCCTTGTCCTTGCTGGCGCCGTTAGCAGCCACCAGCCCAGGCCCGGCCGCGCCACAGCCGCTGGGGCAGATCGAAGGCGTCAGCGCTTACCGCCTGGCGAATGGGCTGCAACTGTTCCTGATCGAGGACGACAGCAAACCGGTCACCACCCTGGTACTCAATTATTTCGTCGGTAGCCGCGACGAGCTCTATGGCGAATCCGGCTCCGCCCATCTGCTGGAACATCTGATGTTCCTCGGCACTCCCAGCATTCCCGCCCCGCGCGATGAATTCCGCAAGCGCGGCATGCAGCAGAACGCCACCACGCAGTACGACATCACCAGCTATTTCGAACGCTTCGCCGCCAGCGATACCAATCTGGAATGGGCGCTGCGGATGGAAGCAGACCGCATGGTCAATGCCACGGTCACGGCCGAGGCGCTGGCGCGGGAAATGACGGTGGTGCGCAATGAACTGGAGCGCGGCGAAAACTCGCCCGCCAACCTGCTGCACCAGCGCATGCAGGCCAGTGCCTACCGCTTCAACAAATACCGCGAACCCATCATCGGCAACCGCAGCGACGTGGAGCAGGTCGATTCCGTCCGCCTGCGGGAGCTGTACCGGCAGTTCTACCGGCCGGACAATGCCGCCCTGGCGATCGCCGGCAGTTTTGATCGCGACAAGGCGCTGGCCTGGGTCGAGCGCTATTTCGGCGCACTGGCCAAACCGGCACACGCCCTGGTACGCCGCCGCAGTATCGAACCGGCGCAGGACGGCGAGCGCAGCGTGACCCTGCGCCGGCCCGGCGAACTGCCCCTGCTGTTCAATTACTACCATATACCCGCCTGCATGCACGCGGATTACCCGCCCTTGGCGGTGCTGTCCTTCCTGGTCGGCAATGGCGCCGACGGCCGTCTGCAGAAGTCGCTGATCGAACCGCGCCTGGCCCTGGGGGCAACGCGACATCCGACTGCGCTACCGAGCCCGGACTATTCCGCGTCAGCCTGTCGCTGCCCCGGGAGGCGGATATGGCGCGCAGCGAAGGCGCACTGGCCAGGCTGCTGGAGCAGGAGCTGGTGGCCGCCATCAACGACGAAACCGTCATTCGGGCCAAATCCGCCTTTCTCAGCAGCTATCACAACGCCATCACGGATGCCCACAGCCTGGCCGGCATGGTGGCCAACAGCGCCCAGCTCGGCGACTGGCGAATCGGCTTCTACAACCGCGACCGGCTTGAAGCGGTCAGTACGGCGGACGTGATACGGGTCGCCAAGGCCTATTTGCGGTCGGCCAACCGGGTCAGCGGCCGATTTATTCCGACCGAACGCAGCGAGGTCGTCGAGATACCGGCCACCCCGGCCGTCGCCGAACTGCTCAAGGATTATCGCGGGCGCGACCAGGGTGCGACGGCAGGCGAGAAATTCGAACCCAGCGTGGCCAATATCGCCGCCCGCACCATTACCGGCCAGCTCCCGAATGGCCTCAAATACGCCTTGCTGCCGCGCAAGCTCCGGGGCGGCAAGGTCTACGCAAAGCTGAATGTCCGCTTTGGCGACGAAACCTCCCTTTTCGGCATGGAAGCGATCGCCGATATGCTGGACAGCCAGCTGGGCACGGCCACCCGCCGCCGCGACAAGGTTGCCATCGCCGCCGAAATGAGCCGACTAAGGACTGGTATTACCCTGGACGCCGGTTCGCAGGGCGTCACCGCCCGCATCAATACCGAGCGTGCGCAACTCGCGCCCTCGCTGGCGTTGTTGGCCGAAATGCTACGCGAGCCGCGCTTCAGCCAGCAGGAGTTCGATGTCGCCATCAATCGCATGCGCGAGAGCATTGACGCCTCGCTCACCACCAGCGACCCGGATCAGCTGGCCGCACGCGCGCTGGACCAGTACTTCGGTGGCAGCTGGCCACGCGGCGATATCCGCCATTACAGTACGCCGGCGGAACTCAAGCAGGACATCGCCCGGCTCGACCTGGCATCGATGCAGCGTTTCTATACCGATTTTTATGGTGTCGGCGAGGGCGAGTTGATCCTGGTGGGCGATTTCGACGTTGAACAAACCCGGACCGCCTTGAACCGGCTATTCGGCGACTGGCGCACCCCCGCGCCCTATCGCTTTGCCGCCGAGCCGTACACCGAACTCGCGCCACGCTATTTCCGCATCCAGACCGCCGATCGCGCCAACGCCACCTACCTGGCCCGCACCAACCTGCCGGTGGGCTTGCTGCACCCGGACAGGCTGGCCATTCAGGCAGCCGTCCGGCTCCTGGGCGATGGCGATAAATCGCGCTTGTTCCAGCGCATCCGCACGCAGGAAGGCCTGAGCTACGGCATCAGTAGCGGCGCCCGTTTCGGTCGCCAGGATGCCTGGGGAAGCTGGCGCGTCTCGGCCAGCTACGCGCCGCAAAACCGAGAGCGGGTCGAGAGCCTGATCCGGGAGGAAATCGATCGCGCTCGCCGCGAGGGGTTCCGCCAGGATGAGCTGGACGACTTGAAAGCCGGCTGGCTACAGCAACTGCAAGCCAGCCTGGCCGGCGAAAGCAGACAGATCGACCTGCTGCAGAACCTGGTGCGCCATGACGAGCCCTTGAGCCGGGCGGAGCAGGAGATCGCCAATCTGCAAAAACTGACGCTGGCCGACGTCAACCTGGCCTTGCGTACCTATCTCGATCCAGCCCGCTTGAGTATCGCGGTAGCCGGCAACTTCGACGGGAAAAAGCCCGCGGAATAGCGGCCGGTCGCCTCGCTATCCACGCAACAAACGCCACAGGGTGGTACGGCTGATGCCCAAGCGTGCGGCGGCCAGGGACCGGTCGCCGCCGCATTCCCGCAGCACCGCCTCGGCACGCTGCCGGCGAGCGATATCGGCCGTCACGGCCAGCGGCGTTTCCGCCTCGCGGAGCCCTTGTTTCGGCCCGCTCGCCAACTCCGGCGCGAGGCGGCGCACATCCTCCACCCCCAGCGCACGGGTAGCGCCGAAGAAAACCGCCAGCCGCTCCACCACATTCTGTAATTCGCGCACATTGCCGGGCCAGGCATAGCCGCTCGCCAGTCTCAGCAGCGGCTGGCAAAGCTGCTCGGCCGGCAGGTCGGCGCCCAGCCGCGCCAGCGCATCGGCGGCCAAGCGGTGGGCCAGCAGCGCCACGTCCTCGCCACGCGCGGCCAAGGGGGGAAGTTGCAGATTAAGGATATTGAGGCGGTAATAAAGATCGGTGCGAAAACGTCCCGCTGCCAAGGCCGCCTGGAGATCCGCATGGGTGGCGGCGATCACCCGCACCTCGACCGGAATGGGTTCGGAAGCACCCAGGCGCAACACCTCCCGTTCCTGCAATACCCGCAACAAACGGGTCTGCAAGGGAAGCGGCATATCGCCGATCTCATCCAGGAACAAAGTGCCGCGGTCGGCCAGCTCGATCAGGCCCGGCTTGCCGCCGCGGCGCGAGCCGGTAAAGGCACCCTCCTCGTAACCGAATAGTTCGGACTCCAGCAAGCTATCCGGGAATGCCGCGCAATTCAATGCGACAAAGGGACCGCCTGCCCGTTTCGACAACTGGTGGATGCCCTGGGCAAACAACTCCTTGCCGGTACCGGAAGCGCCGCTGATCAGTACCGATGAATCCGATCCGGCGTACAGGTTGGCCAGCTCTTTCGCTACCCGCATGGCGGCCGAGTCACCCACCGCATCGCGCAAGCTGTAGCGCGCCCGGAACGGGCTCTTGCGGGCCTCCGCGCGCAATTTTCGGTCAGCCCGTTCAATGGCGGCGGACTCCTGCAAGGTCAATACCGCACCCACTTGCTGACCCGCCTCGATCAAGGGCAGGCGCTGGGTCACCAGGCGCTTGCCGGCCACCGTGACGACCTCGTCGCGACGGGCCTCGCCGCTTTTCAGGACGCCCGCCAGGGAGAGTACCGGCGCCAATTCCGACAGGCGCCGGCCGACCGCCCAATCGCCGGCCACCCCGACCAGGCTGGCCAGGGCCGGATTGATGGTCTGCACCCGCTCGTCCATATCCACCGCCGCGACGCCTTCCGACAGACTTTCCAGGATGCGGTCCAGCCGCTCGCGCTTGGCCTCCTCCAGGCGGGCCACCCGGGTCAGTTCCAGCGCCGCTTCGAACGCCGCCTGGACGGATTCGAGCGAGTAGATCAGCACGCTGGGCAGCTCGTACTGCCCGGCCAGGTGCACGATCTGGCTGGAGCCCACCACCACCGGCCGGACCGCCCGCGACAGGGTATCGAGATGACGCCGCGCCTCCTGGTCGGTTTCGTAGATCAAGGGCGTCAGTTCGATATTGAGGATGGGCTTGAGCGCCTCGAACTCATCCGCCAGGCGGCGCCGGGTCAGCAGCACCGCGCGCGGATTGAGCCGCCGCGCCGCAACCAGCGCGCGCAGGATGTCATAGCCGCTGACCTTGATCTGCGCCACCGGCACATCGAGGGCGGTACGCAGCAATTCCGCCCCGCGCCCGGCGGCGATGACGGCGTCGAGCAAGCCGGCCTGCACCATTTCGCGCGCGGTCGCCACGGCCTCTTCGGCGGGTTTTTCAATCAGGCGGAGTTCGAAGCGCTGACCCAGGCCGGCGGCCAACTGACGGACCAGTTCGGCCAGGGCACGGGTGGCGACCACGCCAAGCTGGGGAAGAGCGGAACGGGACATGGTGCAAACGGGAAACGGAATGTTTCAGAATAAGAACAAGCAGCTTTCTTGGCAAGCAGGACGGGCATACCCACCATACCGTACGGCACGCAACTTTCCTCAGTCTGGCCGCAGCGAGCCTAAGCATGGCCAGCTGATTGCAGCGCGCTGGGGCCCGTCACATACAATGAAACAGGTTCCAACATTGAAACATTCGAATCCAAATCTGCGACAATACCGTCACCGCCAAGCCCACAGCCGCGCCCGCCGCCACGGTCTATGCTGCTGATTCGTCAAGCCTTTCGCAGCGACGCCCTACCCACCCCTCGCGCTGGCCCGGCTTTTGCACCCGACTCGCCACCGCCGTCCAGGAGAACCCAATGAATCCGTCCACGCCAGGCGCACGTTTCCGCGCCGCCGTCCAAGCCGAAGCGCCGCTGCAGATCGTCGGCGCCATCAATGCTTATGCCGCCCTGCTGGCCGAGCATAGCGGCCACAAGGCGCTTTATGTGTCCGGCGGGGGCGTTGCCGCCAGCTCCTGCGGCATCCCCGACCTGGGCATCACCACCCTGGAAGATGTCCTGATCGATGTGCGGCGGATTACCGACCGCACGCAACTGCCGGTGCTGGTCGATATCGATACCGGCTGGGGCGGCGCCTTCAATATCGCCCGCACCGTGCGCGAAATGATCCGTGCCGGCGCGGCCGCCGTGCATATCGAGGACCAGGTACTGGCCAAGCGCTGCGGCCATCGGCCGGGCAAGGCCATCGTCTCCGCCGGCGAGATGGTGGACCGGGTCAAGGCGGCCGTGGATGCCCGTACCGACAGCGAATTCGTCATCATGGCCCGCACCGACGCCTTGGCCGTGGAAGGACTGCAGGCCGCCATCGACCGCGCGTGCCTATGCGTCGAGGCCGGCGCGGACATGATCTTTCCGGAAGCGATGGAATCGCTGGAGATGTACCAGGCCTTCGTCGATGCGGTAAAGGTGCCGGTGCTGGCCAATATCACCGAATTCGGCAAGACCCCGCTGTTCACCCGGGCGCAACTGGCTTCGGCCGGCGTGGGCATGATGCTGTACCCGCTATCGGCCTTCCGCGCCATGTCCAAGGCCGCCCTCAATGTCTACGGCCATATCGCCGCAGAGGGAACCCAGCAGGGCGTGCTCGATACCATGCAGACCCGGATGGAGTTGTACGATCACCTTGGCTACCACGTTTACGAGCAAAAACTGGACGCCCTGTTCGCGGCGGAAAAGCAGGCCTGACCACGGTACCGAACGGCCGGCCGCGTAGTGCGAACACATCCGGCCACGAACAAGACAAAACGCTATTGCAATTCAGCCGGCCACGCGCCGCCGCCCTACCTGGAGACAATTGATGAGCGACACCCCCGTCACCCCCAAGCCGAAGAAATCGGTCGCCCTGTCCGGCGTCGCCGCCGGCAATACCGCACTGTGCACCGTGGGCCGCACCGGCAACGACCTGCACTACCGGGGCTACGATATTCTCGATGTGGCACAGGCCTGCGAGTTCGAGGAAATCGCCCATCTGCTGGTCCACGGCAAACTGCCCAACCAGGCCGAATTGACCGGCTACAAGCAAAAGCTCAAATCGCTGCGCGGCTTGCCGGCGGCGGTCAAGGCGGTGCTGGAAAGCCTGCCGGCCGGCGCCCACCCGATGGATGTCATGCGCACCGGCGCGTCGGCCCTGGGTTGCGCGCTGCCGGAAAAGGACGACCACAATATCGCCGGCGCCCGCGATATCGCCGATCGCCTGATGGCCAGCTTCGGCTCCATGCTGCTGTATTGGTACCACTACAGCCATAACGGCAAGCGGATCGAAGTAGAGACCGACGACGACAGCATCGGTGGCCATTTCCTGCACCTGCTGCATGGCCAGCAGCCGTCCGACAGCTGGGTACGGGCCATGCACACCTCGCTGGTCCTGTATGCCGAGCATGAGTTCAACGCTTCCACCTTCGCCGCCCGCGTCATCGCCGGCACCGGCTCCGATATGCATAGCGCCGTCACTGGCGCCATCGGCGCGCTGCGCGGCCCCAAGCATGGCGGCGCCAACGAAGTCGCCTTCGAGATCCAGAAGCGCTACGACAGCCCCGACGAGGCGGAAGCCGATATCCGCGCCCGGGTGGAACGCAAGGAAGTGGTGATCGGCTTCGGCCACCCGGTCTATACCGTCAGCGATCCCCGCAATGTGGTCATCAAGGAAGTGGCCCGCCAGCTATCGCTGGAAGCCGGCAACAGCAAGATGTTCGACATCGCCGAACGGCTGGAAAGCGTGATGTGGGACATCAAGAAGATGTTCCCCAATCTCGATTGGTTCTCGGCCGTCAGCTATCACATGATGGGCGTACCCACCGCCATGTTCACACCACTGTTCGTCATCGCCCGCACCAGCGGCTGGAGCGCGCATGTGATCGAACAGCGCATCGACGGCAAGATCATCCGCCCCAGTGCCAACTACACCGGGCCGGAAGACCTGTCGTTTGTGCCATTGGCGCAACGGAAATAAGGCCGGACCGGCGGTGTTGTCGCGGTGCCTTACCGTTCGCACCACCTGGACTCGGCATAAATACAACGGTTTTTCGCTGCCGGCCAAGCGCTCGCTGCCCGCGCCGCCGCGACCCGCCTGGTTTGCCCTCCGGGTGGGATTCGTACCGCGCTTCTGTAATCACACACTGGAGTCTCTTGTGCTAACTTTGCCCGCCGTGGCGATACCGACCCAGGGCTTGCCACGGTGCGGACATGACACAAGGGAAATACGGTAAATGAATGCAATCTTGCGCAAGACCGAGTCCGGCTTGCAGGCGCTGCAGGTGCGCGAAGGAACGGCCAGGCTGCCGGTGCGTCTGCGCACCCTGTTGTTGCAGGTGGATAGTCAAAAGAGCCGGCAACAGCTAGGCGAGCTGGCCATTTCGCTGGGCAATACGGCCGATATCGTCGACAAGCTGCTGGAAATGGGCTTGGTGGAGATCGTGCCGGGTAGCGAGCTGGCCACCGAAGCAGCACCGGTCGTCGAAGCCACGCCGCCGCCTGCGGTCGCGGTCAGCGCACCTAGTGCGCCGGTCAAGATCGAACCACCGGTATTGCTGGACGAGGAAGAGCAGCCCGTCGCGCAGGAAGATCTGCCGGTCTCGGCCAAGCTGCCCGAGCACTTGCGCCCGGTCGCCGCGCTGATGCGCAAACTGGTGGAAATCCATCTGGGCATCAAGGCCATGCTGCTCAAGCGCCGGATCAGCCACTGCGATACCGAAGCGGAACTGCGTCTGGCCCTGGTGGCGCTGCGCGAAGCATTGGGCAAGGCCAGCAATACCGCCAAGGCCGATACGATTTTGCAGGAGGTCTACGTCCACCTCCCCATGATCGGCCTTAACCGTCCCAAGAGTTTTTAACCCCCGCAAATCAAGGATACCGTCATGTCCGCCGCAATCTCCAACGTCCGGCCCGATCCCGATCAGGTCCTGGTCGATATCGCCGACTATGTCTGGCAATACGAAGTCCAATCGACCGAGGCTTACAACACCGCCCGCCTCTGCCTGATGGATACCCTGGGCTGCGGCTTCGAAGCGCTGGAATACCCTGCCTGCACCAAGCTGCTGGGACCGATCGTCCCCGGCACCGTCGTACCGAACGGCGCCAAGGTGCCCGGCACCTCCTTCCAGCTCGACCCCATCCAGGCCGCCTTCAACCTGGGCGCCATGATCCGCTGGCTGGACTTCAACGACACCTGGCTGGCAGCCGAATGGGGCCACCCGTCCGACAACCTCGGCGGCATCCTGATGGCGGCCGATTGGCTGAGCCGTAGCCGCGTCGCCGCCGGCAAGTCGCCCATCCTGATGCGCGAAGTGCTGACCGCCATGATCAAGGCACACGAGATCCAAGGCGTGCTGGCCCTGGAAAACAGCTTCAACCGGGTCGGCCTCGACCACGTCGTGCTGGTCAAGGTCGCCTCGACCGCCGTGGTGACCAAGCTGCTGGGCGGCACCCGCGAAGAAATCATCAATGCCGTCTCGCAAGCCTGGGTGGACGGACAAGCGCTGCGCACCTACCGCCACGCGCCCAACACCGGCTCGCGCAAGTCGTGGGCGGCGGGCGATGCCACCAGCCGGGCCGTGCGCCTGGCGTTGATCACCCTGAAGGGCGAAATGGGCTATCCAGGCGTGCTGAGCGCCAAGGGCTGGGGCTTCTACGACGTCCTGTTCAAGGGCAAGCCTTTCCAGTTCCAACGCCCCTACGGTAGCTACGTGATGGAGCAAGTCCTGTTCAAGATCAGCTTCCCGGCCGAGTTCCACTCGCAGACCGCCGTGGAATGCGCCATGACCCTGCACGCCAAGCTGGCGGCGCTGGGCAAGGGTGCGAGCGATATCAAGAAGATCACCATCCGCACGCACGAAGCCTGCATCCGCATCATCGACAAGAAGGGTCCGCTGAACAATCCGGCCGACCGTGACCACTGCATCCAGTACATGGTGGCGGTACCGCTGATCCACGGCCGCCTGACCGCCGCCGACTACGAGGACAGCATCGCCGCCGATCCCCGTATCGACGCCCTCCGCGACAAGATCGTCTGCGTGGAAGACACGGCCTTTACCGCCGATTACCACGACCCGGAAAAGCGCTCCATCGCCAATGGCCTGACCGTGGAACTGAACGACGGCACCGTCCTGGCCGAAGAAGTCTGCGAATACCCGATCGGCCACCGCCGCCGCCGCGGCGACGGGATCCCGCTGCTGGAAGCCAAGTTCAAGACCAACCTGGCCCGCAAGTTCCCGCTCAAGCAAGCATTGGCGATTTACGCGCTGTGCGATGACCAGCAGAAACTGGAAGTAACGCCGGTCAACGAGTTCGTGGATCTGATGGTGATTTGATCCTTAGGCCGTCGCCAAGGGACGATAGAACGGGGAGCTGGGCTCCCCGTTTTTTGTTCTAACCCAGCCTGTTCTTGAGGCGGGAGATGATGTCCATGCGTTCGTGCAAAATGGCAAGAATCAATGCCGGTTCGCCAACCTTTGGAAGACAGAAGATGTAGTGGCGCCCCGTCGCTTTCATTCGTAAGCCAGGAAGCAGCGAACTCATGTCCTTGAACACCCGTCGCCGGTTGCGACCTCGTAGGCCGCCTTCTCGATCTGTTCGATGTAGGCGCGGCACCGTAAATCACACCACTTCTCGACGGTGTAATGGGTGATCTCCCGAATGTCGGCGGCAGCGCCTTTGGTTAGGACATACGACTTGGTCACGAAGGCCCTCTCGCCGACAATACTTCGTCAGCCACCTCGGTGATGCTGCGATCAGTCACATCCCCGCGCTGTGCCTCGGCCATGCGGCGCGACAGAAGGGCCTTCAAGTCGTCGAGCGCTTGGTTTTCATCGGATACCGAAGGAAACAGACGCTCAACGGCATACTGTTTGATGGTCTTCCCCTGCAGCGCTGCCGCAGCCTTGAGGGCTTGATGCTGCTGCTCGGTGACATCAATCGTTAGCAGGCTGGTGAGAAACTCGTCAGAGTCCCACTGTGCTGCAGGAAAGCTGTGGAAATACAGTATTTTGTTCAAAAATCAGGCAATTTTCGCCTATTTTCTGAGCAAACCTCCCTGATCTGGTCGGATTTTCCCACGCAGTTACTGATGCAGGGAGTTTCTCACCAGCCTGCTAGTGTGGTGTACCTGAAATAGCATTAATTAATAACTTTGCCTGCACGAGCAATGGCCTCAAGGATTGAATCTGCGCTTTTGCGCCATACAAAGGGCTTCGGGTTGGTGTTGTGGATGTCCAAGTAGTGGCGGATTGACTGCTCTAGATCGGCGACGCTGCTGTGGGCACTACGCTTGATCCACTTCTCACTGATTTGTGAGAAAAAACGCTCCACAAGGTTGAGCCAGGAGGCCGAAGTTGGCGTGAAGTGCAGATGGTAGCGTGGCCTGCTGGCGAACCAGGCACGCACCTTCTCCGTCTTGTGCGTCCCGTAATTGTCCATGATCAGGTGGATATCCAGGTCTGCCGGTACGCTTGCGTCGATGGTATTGAGGAACTGCAGAAATTCGACGCTCCGGTGGCGACGTTTGAGTTGGCCAATGACCTTGCCAGTGGCCACATCCAGAGCTGCGAACAGCGAAGTCGTCCCGTGCCGCTTGTAATCGTGTGTCCGGGTTTCTGCTTTGCCGAACGTAAGCGGAAGTGAAGGCTGCGTTCTATCCAGTGCCTGAATCTGGCTCTTCTCATCCACGCAGAGCACCAAGGCACGATCCGGCGGGGCGAGGTACAAGCCCACCACATCGCGGACCTTATCGACAAAATTCGGATCGGTGGAAAACTTGAACGTCTCCAGCCGATGGGGCTTGAGCCCGAACGCGTGCCAAATGCGCTGCACTGTGGACGCCGACACGCCTGTTGCCTTGCTCATCGTGCGCACGCTCCAGTGCGTCGCGTCAGTAGGCTTACTGTTCCGGACACGATCAATCACCGCCTGAACGTGTTCGTCTAGCACCGTGCGAGGCCGCCCCGACCTCGGTGCATCGGTCAGCCCTGCCAGACCATACGACTCGTACCGACGACGCCACCTTGAGACGGTCTGCGCAGTGGTATCCAGCCGCTTCGCGATCTCTTTGCCTCCTTCGCCGTCAGCACAACTGAGCACAATCTGAATTCGTAGCTTCTCATCGGCCGGCGCCTTGCGCAGCGCCAAACGTGCATTCAGCTCTCTGCGCTGCTCTTCGGATAGTTCCAGCTTCTTGATCGGGCGGCCCGTTCTGGTCATCGTCATAGTCTCCATGAGCTATTGAACTACGACAACTATACCAAATATTTAATTAATTCTACTTTTGAGACACCACACTAGTGTGGTGTACCTGAAATAGCATTAATTAATAACTTTGCCTGCACGAGCAATGGCCTCAAGGATTGAATCTGCGCTTTTGCGCCATACAAAGGGCTTCGGGTTGGTGTTGTGGATGTCCAAGTAGTGGCGGATTGACTGCTCTAGATCGGCGACGCTGCTGTGGGCACTACGCTTGATCCACTTCTCACTGATTTGTGAGAAAAAACGCTCCACAAGGTTGAGCCAGGAGGCCGAAGTTGGCGTGAAGTGCAGATGGTAGCGTGGCCTGCTGGCGAACCAGGCACGCACCTTCTCCGTCTTGTGCGTCCCGTAATTGTCCATGATCAGGTGGATATCCAGGTCTGCCGGTACGCTTGCGTCGATGGTATTGAGGAACTGCAGAAATTCGACGCTCCGGTGGCGACGTTTGAGTTGGCCAATGACCTTGCCAGTGGCCACATCCAGAGCTGCGAACAGCGAAGTCGTCCCGTGCCGCTTGTAATCGTGTGTCCGGGTTTCTGCTTTGCCGAACGTAAGCGGAAGTGAAGGCTGCGTTCTATCCAGTGCCTGAATCTGGCTCTTCTCATCCACGCAGAGCACCAAGGCACGATCCGGCGGGGCGAGGTACAAGCCCACCACATCGCGGACCTTATCGACAAAATTCGGATCGGTGGAAAACTTGAACGTCTCCAGCCGATGGGGCTTGAGCCCGAACGCGTGCCAAATGCGCTGCACTGTGGACGCCGACACGCCTGTTGCCTTGCTCATCGTGCGCACGCTCCAGTGCGTCGCGTCAGTAGGCTTACTGTTCCGGACACGATCAATCACCGCCTGAACGTGTTCGTCTAGCACCGTGCGAGGCCGCCCCGACCTCGGTGCATCGGTCAGCCCTGCCAGACCATACGACTCGTACCGACGACGCCACCTTGAGACGGTCTGCGCAGTGGTATCCAGCCGCTTCGCGATCTCTTTGCCTCCTTCGCCGTCAGCACAACTGAGCACAATCTGAATTCGTAGCTTCTCATCGGCCGGCGCCTTGCGCAGCGCCAAACGTGCATTCAGCTCTCTGCGCTGCTCTTCGGATAGTTCCAGCTTCTTGATCGGGCGGCCCGTTCTGGTCATCGTCATAGTCTCCATGAGCTATTGAACTACGACAATTATACCAAATATTTAATTAATTCTACTTTTGAGACACCACACTAGGCCGCTCATGGGATTGCTCAAGGATGATGGATGTTGATCAATTTGCACAAATGTGGTTTTGTGGTGGCGTACCACAATTGGCATGCTGCGCTCGGCATATTGTAAGAACAAGCATCACGCCATGCGTTCCTTACCACCACATCTAATCTACAAGTCAAATCGGCCAGAATTTGAACAGCTGCACACCGCTCTTGGATTAATGACGTCCTAATCCGTCCTATTCATAGTGCGCGACTGATGTTCCTCCCTGAAGGCCAGGTGCAAGTGCATCTTGTATGGGCGAGGGCTTCCTTTGCCACGCCGGTGAGGCTGCACAAGGGGCTGCTGTGATTTCTACAGCTTCTGGACGATAAGTTGACGTTTTATGCTCGTCTGACGAAACGTGCGACCACCTTGGTCTACCTATTCTTGTTAGCCGCTCTTAGTCATACGCCTAGCTTAGGGAAAATTTACGTGAAACAAGCGTACAAGTTAGGCTTTCGTATTGGACTACCCCGGTATGATGCCCGCCTCGCGGTTCACCGCTTGGATGACAGTATGAGCTCTGCTCCAAGTGGTCAGCGTGCGGCAGATAAGTATTTGCTTATTTCACGCGGAAAATTCACAGACTAAATTTTTTTCGGAGGAACGAAATGACAAAAAAATGGCTTGAGTCAATTGCATTGACAGGTATAACAGTCCTTGCCATCAACGCTAGTGCAGCAAGTTTTGATTGTACTACCGCAAAGCGAACAGCAGAGAAACTCATTTGTACCGATTCAAACTTGTCGAAGTTGGATGAGCAGCTTCACGAAGCCTATCGAAAGTTAGGCAGCAATAAGCAACTACGAACCCAACAGCGGGCTTGGTTGAAGACACGGGATGCGTGCTTGGAAGTGACCTGTCTAACAGGAGTTTATGGACAGCGACTTGCCGTACTACAATCCCTGGCGCCAATCTCAGCAAAGAACGGATTGCCCGTCACAACGAAAGCGGAGCGCAGTTCTCACGCCACCACGCATGCGGGGCAAAGTGATTTCTGCAATGAATTTTCTAATGATTTGGAAAAAACTCCTCTAGGCTCCACAGAGCGTTTCGTTGAATATGCTGATGGAGAGGGGCGCGCAAAAATATTCAAAGATGTGGATATTGACGGAGACAAAAAAAATGACGAAGTGATGCAAGACTGCGGAAGTATTAGTGAAGGCACTTGCACCCTTTACATACAGCTCTCTGGAGGCAGAGGGTATGAATTCACGGACAAACCATTCACTTTGATTCGCTTGCGCGGGGAATATTATGCGCTAGTGGGTCATACTTATCCAGAAATAAATACAGGCAATCGCCGTTTATTCGCTTTGTCAAGCAGGAAAGCGAGTCTGGCTTGCAAAGGGCTTTAAGGGTTTTGTATGAAATATACTAGAAATCTCTCGGCTGAAGCATACAGCAATTTTGTTATGCAGCTAATCAGTGGATGTGAAGGACACATCACTCGTACCAGAGATATTGGCGACGGGAAGGCCACAGTAGGTTGGGGGTATACGTTCAACCGCTCCAACAACGTGGCGATTTGGCGGAGTTCTGGCATTTCCCTAACAGAAGATGAGCTAGGCATACTGAAAAAAATTGACGAGGCCAAGGCGCCAAAACAGACTGCGCTTGCCATTGCAACCTTTCCCCGGAATATAAGCAGGGCCGAAGGCCAAGCGTTGCTACTACAGACTTATCCTCAATATGAAGTACATGCTGACGGCTTGAACATGCCTTTCTCGCCGGAGCCAGCGTTTTCGGTAAGCCTATCAAGATGGCCTGCAGGCACTGATGAACTTCTGCGGCATCAGCGAGTGAAATTTCGCCCTCTACTTAGGCACACGGCTGGCTTAGGGAAAATTTACGTGAAACAAACGTACAAGTTAGGCTTTCGTATCGGATGACTCCGGTATGATGCCCGCCTCGTGATTCACCGCTTCGACGACGGCATGAACTCTGCTCAGAGTTGTCAGCGTGGAGAAAATAAGAACTTTCTTACTCGCTGTGGAAAGTTCAGACTAAATTTTTTTGGGAGGACTGAAATGACAAAAAAGTGGCTAGAGCCGATTACCCTAGCAGCGATGGCATCCCTCACCCTGAACGTTAGTGCCGCTAGCTTCGACTGTGCAGGTGCAAAACGCTCTATCGACAAGTTGATTTGTGCTGATACGGTCACTTCTTTATTGGACGAGCGACTCGCTGAAGTTTACTTGCTAGCAGATCCCGATAAGCAGCTTAAATCAGAGCAATTGGTATGGCTGAAGAAACGCGACACCTGCCGCGATACTGCATGTCTTATTACTCAATACAAGGCTCGTATCGAAGAACTGCAATCCTTGTCAATCTTTGTTCCATATGCAGGAGCATCAACTACCCCCACCCATAAAAAACGTAAACAAATTTTCGTTCCTATGCAGTGGGACTTCCTTCAAGAAAGGAACGAGATGTATGGCGGTGTTACCGTTTATGGCAGCGAGGATAAAATGTGCCAAAACTTAAAGTCCTATTTGAACGAGGCCGCACCCGAAGGGACGTCGGTACGTGGCACTTCTACACTCCAAAATTATTGCAGTTCGACTATTTTGCTCGCACCGATTTTCTCAGAGCCTCCATGGACTGAGCTTGATCCAAAAGAGCATAAAGCCTTGATAGAGAAATTGCTTCAATACACTCGCGACGGCGCAGAGAAATATTTCCAGAGTGCTGGCTTAGCTTCTTCCTCGCAAGCTCGCTCCTATGCAGCGGAGGCGGAAGAATTTATTAATAGCGGTGGACGTGTTCAGTATTGGAAGACACGTCTACTGGATAACGCTTACCCACCAAATGACCCAGCAACAATTGCGTTGGCTTCGGGCGAACAGCATGTGATACAGCTGAGATTCAATACTAACACTCCTGTAGTAAGAAGTGAATATGCGCCATTGGAGAACGGTTGCAAAACGCCTGGTTGGTACGGTCGTGTTTTCCTGGTAACAGGTGATCTAGCAAATCCAGAGAAGATAAGTGGGTGGAACACTACACATGCCTCTCTAAAATTATTCGAGAAAGACCCTGTGCTTATTAGTGACTATGGTAGCGGAGTTGATATAAAGAGTTCGCGTGAGAAAGATATTCCTCACGATTGCCGACTTGTCGTAAAGTCTAAGTACGTAGGTAGGAAAAAATGAGCATAACCTGGCGTCCTGTTTCTGGTGATTTCGTTCAATCACTTTTCAACGTGTTAACTTCTTTCGAGTCGCCGCGCACTCCTGCTGAGCGGCTAAAGTTGCATCCAATAAAGACGCCTACCATTGGTATTGGGTTTGATTTGCTTGAAGGCCGTGATCCTATCCAGAAAGCCGTGTTCACTGCGATGGGAATGGATGTAGCGCACGCCTGGATAGATGCCCGAACTACTCCAGGGACGCCAGAACGAAAGGAGCAGGATTATATTACAGAATTACGAAGGCTAATTCAGGCATCCAATACGACACAGTCTGCTTACGACGCGGTAATGGCAAGAAGAAATGCTTCGATTGCATCTGACCCTGCTTATAGCGCGATTATCAACGCGGACAAGCGGCGTAGTACCTTTACATTCCTTGACGACAATGAGGTTTTTAAAGCATTACAGATCGCATGGCCAACTTATGAGGCGAAAATCTATCGCCATGCACCTTCACTGAGAAACACGCCGTTTTCTACCTCGAAAGAAATGGCTATTGTTGCGACTTTGGCATGGCTAGGTGTTTATGGGCGACAAACAGGGGCTACATTAACAAAAAATACACGCGCCTATGCCTGGTTTCAAATGCGCTACCAATGGAAGGAAGGCACAGGGGTAAAAGCCGAAAATAATGGTGGTTGGGCTAAGCGCAGTTATGGGGCATCGGCCATGTTCGGCGTGTATGATACCGCAGGGACCGCGACAATAGATGAAGCGAAAAGTCTTTACAGTATCGTCACCGAAAACCGGAAGCGGATATTTGACCGCGAGCTTAAATATTCGGTCAGCCCTGATGGGTTGGTAGCGGCCAAGGATAGGGTAAAAGCGGCTAACATCGACTATAAGAAGGCAATGACCGTTTCGGGGTCTGAGCAGGCTAAAACGCTAACTGATACACTAAAACCTGCCTATCAGACATTCCTAACTTGGTCGAATACCCAGCGCGGCCCCAACGCCCCGGCTATCGACCAAGCGATAATTAGCAATACCGCCGCGATTTATTTCAAAGATGAAGGGCTTCAGAGCCAAACGCTGGACGCCCGCGTGGATGATAGCCGTACAGGCGCCAGTTTGAATAACAATCTCCTGGTTGGCGGTGCAGGCGCGGACCAGCTCTACGGCGGCACCGGCCACGACTACCTAATTGGCGGTGCAGGGGCGGACATCCTGCGTGGCGGTGACCAAAACGACACGCTGATTGGCGGCCTCGGCAATGATCAGCTGGAGGGTGGCAATGGTGTGGATACCTATGTGATCGAGGCCGACGGCGGTAGCGACACAATTACGGATACAGACGGCCAAGGCACGATCAAATTTGCCGGCACGACATTGTCCGGCGGTTCACGTAACGGTATTTTTGGAACCTATCTAAGTGCCGACGGCAAGTTTCGCTATGTCGCCAACAAGGGCGCCAGCCCAGGCACCGGTGTGCTCGTGGTGACTTGTATAGCCACTGGGCAAAAAATGGGCATTCGCAATTTCAGCAGCGGTCAATTCAGTATCAACCTGACTGAGGGCACTACGTCCAAACCGCCCGGCACCGTCGGCTTAGCGAGCAACGACTTGCTCGGTTACTTCGGCAGTTCTCTCCCCACGTCGGCGGCTTTGCGCCACGGCGTCGCAGCCGACATGGCCGCCCCCCAGATGATCGGGATCTACGGCAAGGGCGGCAACGACTTTATCCTGGCGCCGGACGGCAGTGGCACGCTGGAGGGTGACGAAGGCAATGACTATATCTATGCCGGCAATGGCCTCAAGCTGATCACCGGCGGGTCCGGCGACGACCATATCCAGGGCAACTGGCGACTGTTGCCGCGCGTCAGCAGCAATCCCCGTGATATCTGGAACAACAGGTATCAGGACTGGACCCTACGCTATACCGCCTCCCGCAATCTCAAGCCCTTCTATGTGATTCCCGATGAGGGTATGGATATCCATCTGGATCTACCCTACCACTGGGAGCTGGATGGCACGCCGCAAAGCGGTAGCCAGCCACGCCTCGATATGAACAAAACCGAGCAAAAGGCCGCCAACACCAGCGGCTTCTTTGCCGACGGGGGCGAGGGCAAGGACTTTGTCGAAGGCGGCAATGGCGCTGATAGCCTGATGGGCAATATTGGTCAAGATACCGTAGTGGGCAACGGCGGCGATGACCAACTCTATGGCGATGCTGGCGAAGACTGCCTGGTGGGCGATGACGGTAACGATACGCTCGATGGCGGTGATGACAGCGATACCTTGGTTGGGGTGGTTGGCGATGACCTGCTATCCGGAGGCGGAGGCAACGACTATCTCTATGGGGGCAGCTTCGACGAGCGATTCAGTGGCAGTGACGATGACCGGCTATACGGCGGCGAGGGTAATGACACCCTCGACGGCAATGGTGGCTCGGACCAGCTATTCGGCGATGAAGGTAATGATTTGGTGGTCGAGAGCGGAGCGGGTGCGCTAGCCGATCGAAACCTGCTCGATGGCGGCGACGGCAACGACACCGTGTGGGCGGGCACTGGTAACAATAACTTGTTCGGTGGCAACGGCAATGATGTGTTGCTGGTCGGTTCCGCCACCTTGGCGCTTGAGTTGATCGGCGACAATTACCTCGATGGCGGTGACGGTGAGGACAAACTGCAGGGCGCCAAGGGCAACGATACGTTGGCCGGCGGCGAGGGCCTGGATAGCGTGCGCGGTGGCGCGGGTGAAGATCAGCTATTTGGCGAAGGCGGCAACGATCTGCTGACGGGCGAAGAGGGCAAGGACACCCTTACTGGCGGAGAAGGTAGCGACTCGCTGAATGGCGGCGACGGTGACGATACCCTGGACGGTGGCGAAGGCGATGACCGACTCGACGGTGGCGATGGCAATGACCTGCTGCAAGGTGGCGAAGGCACGGATGGTCTGTATGGCGACGCGGGCAATGACACTTTGAGCGGGGATGGCGAGGACTATCTCGACGGCGGCGAAGGGGATGACAGCATCAGTGGCAGTGACAGCGACATCCTGCAAGGCGGCAGCGGCAGCGATACCCTGCAGGCTCTGGGCAGCGGCCTCTCGCTGCAAGGTGGCGAGGGCGATGATCGCTATCTGATGGCCGACGCAATCGACGGCGAGGCACGGTCGGAGATTATCGATGCGGCCGGCAGCAATCGCATTGTGCTCGACGCGAGCTTGGATGAGATAGCGGTAGCGAATAGCAACATCGACTTGGCATTCAATGCCGGCGGTACGTCCTTCACGGTGCGTGGCGGCCTGCGCAACGGCAATTTCCGCTTTACCGCGTTGGCGGAGAGTTCGGGTACGCCGACCACCGCGCACATTGCGGGTACACCGGTTGCCGCCTTGGCAGCAGCGGGGGTGCTAGCCGATACGGAATCCACCGAACTGGACCTGTCGTTCAAAACCTTGATGAACAGTGCCTGCCGCACGGCGATCCTCCTCACATTCGAAGATCGGCAACAAGCCAGCGGCTTCTTCGGCGGCCAGGCCAATGACAACGTGACCGGCTCCCTGCTGGCCGACAATCTGGACGGCAACAGCGGCAACGACACCCTCAGCGGCCGAGCCGGCAACGATACGCTGATCGGCGACCTGGGCGACGACAGCCTCTATGGCGACGCGGGCAACGACCAACTGGATGGCGGGCTGGGTAACGACAGCTATGGCTATCTGCGGGGCGAGGGCCATGATCAGATCAGCGATACGGGTGGTGATGACACGCTAAACCTGTTCGATATCGCACTGTCCCAGCTTACCGTCAGCGCCAGCGGCCGCGACCTCAGCCTGCGCCTGAACGAGCAAGATGATGTGCTGGTCAAGGGCGGTATGGACGGCGCGATCAACCACTTTGCGTTCAGCGGCGGTACGGTTTCCCTCGGCTATCTGCTCTCGCGCCTGCGCACCGCCCCGTTGAACCTGACCGGTACCGCCGCCGCCGAAAGCTTGGAGGGTGGCATGGGCAACGACACGCTGAATGGCCTGGCCGGCAACGACAGCCTGGCCGGTTACGACGGCTCGGACACCTATCGCTTCGCCCAGGGCGACGGTCGCGACACCATCAATGACCAGGGCGCCATCGGCGAAAGCAATACCCTGCAGTTCGCCGCCAATATCGTGCGGGCCGATATGCGCCTGAAGCAGGCCGGCAATGATTTGCTGGTGAGCTTCGCTAACAATGGTGACGCAATCAGCATCCAGAACTATTTCATCCCGGTCGGCACCGTCAGCGAATTCCGCTTTGCCGACGGCCAAGCCTGGAACCGTGCGGCCATCCAGCAAAAGCTCTTGGCCGACTCCGCGACGGCTGGCAATGACACGCTCCAGGGTGGTGCAGGCGACGACCTACTGAACGGCCTGGCCGGCGACGATGTGCTGAATGGCGGTGAAGGGAACGACACCCTCAATGGTGGCGTCGGTAACGATAGCTTGAACGGCGGCTGGGGAGACAATCTCTATCAATTCGATGCCGGCTTTGGCCAAGACAGCTTGCGGAGCGACTACGCCGCCGGGCAAGACCTCATCCAGTTCGGTACCGGCCTGCTCGCCAGCCAACTGGTGCTTACCCGGCCAAGCGACACCACCGACCTGGTGATCGGCTTCCAGGGCCGGTCCGATACGCTGCTGCTGGCCGACTTCTTCAACCGCTATGCGACCTATAGCCATCTAGCCAGCCTGCATTTCGCCGACGGCAGCAGCCTCGGCAGGCGCGCCCTGCACGATGCCTATTTCGCTGGTTTGGCCAACCAGGAAGATAACTACATCCCAGGTACCGAGATGGCCGACACGCTACGTGGCCTGGGTGGCAAGGACTACCTGACCGGCCGAGACGGCGACGACCTGCTGGAGGGGGGCGATGGCGACGACGATCTGTCCGGCGACGAGGGCAACGATACCTTGGTGGGCGGTGCCGGTAACGACCGACTTTCTGGGGGCGCGGGCAATGATGTGCTGAAGGTAGAGGGTGGGGGTATCGACCACCTGAGTGATACCACGGGCAGCGATACCGTGCAGCTATGGCAAGGCACAACCCTGGCGGACCTGACCTTTCAGCGCAATTACTTCATGGACCAGCTCGATATCGGTCGGAAGGGCAGCAGCGAAGTGGTCCAGTTGTCAGGCTATTGGCGTTACCCTGACTTCAATCAGATCCAGGGCGGCACCATTCTGCTAGCCGATGGCACCGCGATCACGCCCGAGACTTTCTATGCCCAAGCCCTGCGCAACAGTGCCGGCAACGACCTGATCACCAACTTCGCCTCCGATGACAGGCTGTTGCAAGGTCTGGCCGGCAATGACCGTATCGAGGGCGGACGCGGCAACGACACGCTGGAAGGCGGCGCCGGTGACGACACCGTGATCGGCTATGGCGGCGAAGATACCTTTGTGTTTGGTCGCGGCGATGGCCAGGACCTGCTGGTCAATTACGATAACAATGGAACACGCAGTCCCGATGGCTCGCCGCTACCCTTGCGCGGCACCCTCAAGCTCCGTGATTTGCGGGCCGCCGATATCAGCATCCGCAGCGGCGACCAGGGCAGTCTCTTGCTGGAAGTACTGGGCAGCAACGATAAGCTGACCATCGCCGCTTACTTCCGCGATATCAACAACGGCAACGCCCATAACGTGGCGGTGGCTCGTATCCAATTCGCAGATGGCGTGATCTGGGGCAAGGACGAGATCCAGGCTGCCCGGCTGAACTACCAGCTTGGCTACGAACAGCTTTTCGAAGGCGATGCCGGCAACAACCAACTGCAGGGCCAAGCCACTCGCGACTTGCTGCGCGCCTACGCCGGTAACGACAACCTATTCGGCTTCGGCGGCGATGACCGACTGGAAGGGGGCGATGGCAACGACTACCTGAGCGGTGGGGATGGCCGGAGTGCAGATAGCGGCAACGACCTGCTGATGGGTGGCAATGGCGATGACCAGCTTAATGGCGAGGACGGCAACGACAAGCTACTCGGCGGCGTGGGCAACGACAAATATGTATTCAAGGCCAACTGGGGCCAGGATGTCATCGACAATACCGGTGGCGGCACCGATTGGCTGATCTTTAGCGACGTCGAACGCAATCAATTCAGCTTCCGCCGCGAAGGTAACGATCTGATGATCGGCGTAGTTGGCGATGCCAGCCGCAGTGTGCGGGTGTTGAACCACTTCAATGGTGGCGAGGCAGCGATTGCCTATGTGCAACCGAAGAGCGGCAACGGTATTTCGGCCGCCGAGATTGCCCGGCTGATTCCGCCGAATACCCCCACGGCTGGCAACGACAACCTCAATGGCACCGCTGTCGCCGAAAGCCTGGCGGGTGGCGCTGGCAACGACACGATCTATGGCCTGGGCGGTAACGACTCCCTGGCTGGCGACGATGGCGACGACCGCCTCAACGGTGGCGACGGCGACGACAACTTGCGCGGTGGCAACGGTAATGACCAGCTATTCGGCGAAACCGGCAATGACCTGCTAGATGGTGGTGGCGGCGATAACACCCTCGCAGGCGGACTGGGCCATGACTTCTATATCGTCAGCAATGGCCGTGAAGTGATTGTCGAAAACGCCAACGAAGGCAGCGATACGGTGGTTACTGGTGTCAGCTACACCCTCGGCAATCAAGTCGAAAACATTACCCTGGCTCCCGGTACTGCCGCCATCAACGGTACCGGCAACGCGCTGAATAATGTGCTGACCGGCAACAACGGTGCCAACCGCCTGGACGGCGGCCTGGGTAGCGATACCTATACCCTCGCAAAGGGCGGCGGCGCTGACGTCATCCGCGATTTCGACACGACCGCCAACAACGTCGATGCCATCCAGTTCAAGGATGTGAAATCAACCGAGATTAGCGCGGTGCAGAAGGTGGGTGCGAATCTGGTCCTGAAGTACGGCGCTACCGACCAGGTAACCGTCGAGAACTACTTCGACGCAACCAATGCGCTGTCCTATCGCATCGAACAGTTCAAGTTCAGCGATAGCGTGGTCTGGAACAACACGCAGATCCAAGCCAAGGTGGTGACAGCCAAATTGCTGGGCGACACCGTGCCTGGCGCGGGTGGAATTGTTCTGCCACGGCCGCCGATGGTGGCGAATCAAGTAATTTCGGTCGATCAACAGCTGACCAGCTTGGTCAGTGCCATGGCAGCGTTTGCACCGATAGATGCGGGCCTGCTACATCAAACGGTGCCAGCGCATGAGCACTATTCACCACTGTTGTCGGCAAACCGGTTGATATAAAACCGTTTTACAGCATAAGCGGGAGCCCATAGCCATTTCATGGGTTCCCGTGATGCCACAGTACGAACATTGTTTCGTCTGAGTCATGCTTATTGGATCGCGCAAAGACATCGTTTGATCGGAGCAAAAGCCAATGGATACAACGCGCCGTCCGTGAGATCGGTTAATTCCTGTGGCTTTACAAATTTTCTCAATTGCTCTTTTGACATAAATCTTTGAATTAGCAATCCAGCCAGCTCCGCACGCTCAATTATTTCGCTATCCAAGTAATCACTTTCTTTAAATTGCCCGGAAATTGGCTCTTTGAATAGATCCTTCTTCAGAACATCCGTTTCATCATACTGAGCATAGCGAAATCGTTCGAAGCCTGCCGGCTCAATCTTTCTTGCAAAATGGATCAATACCTGCTCCAGTTCGCTGACTCTAAGCCTCTGCTCATAATCATTCTTGCTAATGAATTCATAATCTTCGTGCTCGAATATATATTTTACCGCGCCTTTTTGAGTGATGTCTTTTTTTATCAGCAACGGTCCCGGCCGCGTAAAAGCATACAACAGGACATCTTTCTCGCAAATAAAGTTGAGCAAGGTATTAGAGCACGCGTTGTACCCAACTTCACTAAAAAGCCCCAGCCGCACAAGCTCCTTGCCAACATGTGTACCGTACGATAGTTTAGGCAGCAGTTCGAACAAGATCCTTATCTGCTCATCACTTTTCCCGGCACGTTGAGCTTCGCGTAAAAAATCATCAAACTTCGCTTCCAAACCATCAAAATATTCGTGCAGAAATGCATTTTCCATCTTCACTTCTGAGCAATAAACAGAAATCACATCCGCGCTCAGCTTTGAACAATATTGCACCCACCCGGAATTGAGGGATATGGCGACCTGAGGTATTGCAACTGATTTCATCATCCTATCATTCTCCTCATTAGATCGGTGCGGTAACACCCTCCGAAGCTTCAGGCTTCCATAACGCTCGGCCACCGTCATTCGATAAAAACCGTTTAATTCTTTCAGCAGCCAACGTTTCTTGGCCATTTGCTGCAAGAACTTTCAACTCATGAATATCATGCTCACTCATACCTGTGCGCAATAAGAATAGCGTGGCGAATTCCCGCCTGATTTTCACCCCCGTCTCAGAAATAATCGTCGCACCTTTGCCTTGTTCAAAGGCATTGTTTTCCTTGGCAACTTTTCTAGCGAACCTTTCCTTTTCTGTAGCAATATCCATCCTGGCTTGAGCGCTCTTTGCTTTGGCCGCTTCTTTTCCGCCACTTAAATGCTTAACCAACAATTCTGCTGCGAGGTGGCTATTTGCCGCATAGCCAGCGGACTTCATCTTTTCTTCCAAGCTCGCGAGCGGTTTGCTTTTTAACGCATTAGTCGCGCCCGCTTGCAAAGCGTTGTCACGTCCTGCCTTTTTCGCTTGCTCACGTAGTTGGCGATTTCGGTAGGTGTTATATCCTATCCATAAACCACCTGCCAGAAGTGCCACGGCTCCGATTGCCAGCAGGACAACCAAACCGCAACCTGTCGCGGCCAAGGCAATAGTAGTTACGCCTACTGCAACGCCAAGCGCGCCATAAATAATGCGTTTTTTGGCATGACTTCTTTTGTCTCTCTGCAAGCTCCGTTCGAAATCCTGGTTGCTAATGAATTGAGTATAAAAAGCACCATATACCGCCTGCATATGGCGGTATTCATCACGCGACGTTGCTTTGAAGCATTGAATATTTTCACTATATTTCCCAAAGCGACTATTGACATTTCCAACACCAATTTTCCGCTTGTCCAACTTGCCATCCTTGGTTAAGAATAAGCAACCTTCCCTTGCGGCGGCTAGCTTTCGAAATGAAGGTCTATCTTTGAGATTTAGGCACGCTTTCATTTTGTCGCGTAAGTCCTTCGCAACCCGCCTTGCCTTATTCGTCGCGCGCCACGTCACTCCGCCTTGAACAATTTGGGCTGTCCCACTGGCCACCGACAAGGCACCGCCCGCGATGCCCGCCGCTGTAGCGGCAAGATGAACAGCGGCGCCGAAGGACTCGGCCGAGCCGGTAATGGTCAGCGCTGCGCTCCCTACTTGAAGCACGCCGTCACGGGCCAGCCCAACCGCACTGGCGGGTACTGCCTTGACTTGCTGTTTCAAGGCAATTTTTGCATCTTGGTATAGGGCGTGGGCTAGAGCACCCTTCAGTGGTCCGCAATCGAGGCCGGGTTGTCGCTTTCCTCACTCTGCGATGCCGGCAAGGCCGAAGATCGATCAACGCGCGCCAGCAGCGGCGATTCGACGGTTATCTCGTCACTGGCTGGATGAGTTTGCTCCTGGCGAGATGAATCGGCGCGCTCGGCTTCATCCGCCTTGCTCTTGTTTTCGCGTTCCGCCGTCTTGGCCTTTTCGAATGCCTTGGCAGCCGGTTTGTTGTCCCGTTTTTGCGCCCGTGACTGCCTGATGGCAATGGCCAACTGGATGGTTGCACGCCAACTCATGCCCGCCTCAGCCAAGCCAAATACGCACCCCGCCAGGCCAAGGAAGCCGCCGACTTCACCCGGAAGCGAGGGGGCTCGGTCATGGCAAGCGTCTGCGATGGCGATAGGACTTATCGAGGCTTTGGCAAAGGTTTCGACGGTCCAGGGGCCGAGTAGGCCAATCTGTAGGTTGTACTCCTTTAGATTTGGCTTTTCGGGCGCTCGCGAAGGAGCGGGTTTGTCGGGCTGTTTGAGGGCAGGCTCGGCTTGACGCTGGGGCAGCCGAGAGAAAGCGGCGATCAGAGCGATGAGCATGGACAGACTCCTACGGCGAGGGAGTAGGCAAACCGATTTTTTACTCTAATTACCCTCCCCTCATAGGCCATACGCATCTAGCCGCGCATCTGTTTTTCCCTGCAACCTTCATCTTTTTGCCGACACCGCTTGCCGCCGCCAGCAGCCTAAGTTAGGGCATATAGCCTGGTCGCGCAGACCCGCTCGATGCCAAAATTTGGTCAGCCACATCCGTGATGCTGCGGTCAACCACGTCCCCGCGTAGGACCTCGGACATGCGGCACGACAGCAGGGCCTGCAAGTCGTCGAGAGCTTGCTCCTCATCGGAGGCTCCCTTTTCGGAAAGTCGCAACTCTCGCACTGCCGCAGAGGTCATATCCTCGCTGCGGTCCTGCACCTCAAGCCGGGATTCGCTAAAATTCACAACGTCCAGAATGCCTTTGCTGAAAGGCTTGAAGGAAAAGGCTAGGTGGGCATCAAAGGCGTGTGCAAGCTTCCGCAGGGTCCTTATTGTCCAAGCGTCATAGTCCACATCTTCCAATGCGCTGATCTGCGCCAGCTTCATCCCAGTCAGGTCAGCCAGCTGCGCCTGCGTCAGCCCACGCTGCTCCCTTAGCGCCTTGATTTGCGCGGCAATGGCCATATTGGCGAACTGCTCCAAGTAGGCGTGCGCATAGTCTCTGTCCTCGAATTCGACGGTAAGTCGCCTAGCCAACTCACTCATGTTCTGCTCTCCCAATTAGTCGGATCGAGCCTCCTGATGCCGTAAGAACAATTGCCACGCCATGCGTTCCTCCGTACCTCATCATGTACAGATCAAATCTGTCCGGGATTCGAACCACGGCACAACACCAGCCGGAAACAAACGTCCCATTCCGTCCCAATTCAGTCTTTATCCACCACTTTCAAGCTTATAATTTAAGAATAAATTACGGACATCCCAGCCACCAATGGAGTCCCAAAATGTCCCAAACCCTCCTGGTCATCGATGTACAGGAATCATTCCGCCACACGCTTTACTGGCAGACCGACGATCTCGCCCGCTACCTGGCCGCGCAGAATCGCCTGATTGCCGGCGCCCGCGAGGCCGGCGTACCCGTGGTACGGATATTCCATGTCGATGCCGACGGCCCCTTCTCGCACGATTCCGGCCTGATCGTCCCGCTGGCCGGCAGCGACACCCATGCCGACCACACCGTCCAAAAGCATGTGCACAGCGCGATGGTCGATACCGGCCTGCCGGAATGGTTGCGGGCACGCGGCATCGAGCGGCTGATCATCTCGGGGATCCGCACCGAACAGTGCTGCGAGACCACCACCCGGCATGCTTCGGATATCGGCTTTCAAATCGATTACGTCAGCGAAGCGACCCTGACCTTTCCCATGCGCCATGCCAACGGCCGCGTTTTCTCCACGGCCGAGATCCGTGAAAGGACCGAACTGGTATTGGCCGGCCGATTTGCCCGCATCTGCACGGTGGATTCGGTACTCGACACTTTGAGCGTGACTGCCTGAGCCATCTTGATCCTGTCACCCTGCCTCGGCGGCCGATGGCGCTTGCCAGGCACCCCCACGGAGAAGTCCATGCTGACCATGCGTCCCGGCTGTGAACGTTGCGACAAGGACCTGCCCGCCGACCAGGCAGGCGCCTATAGCTGCAGTTTCGAATGTACCTACTGCGCCGACTGTGCCGTCACCCTTTTGCAGCAGATCTGCCCCACCTGCGGCGGCGAACTGCTGCCCCGGCCTCGCCGTCCCACCCATAAGCTGGGCAAATACCCGGCCAGCACCGAGCGCATCTATCGGCCATTGGTCGCTAGCGATGCCGGCTGAGCGGACCGCCGCGCCGCTGCCGGTGTATTTCCTGCTTTTGCCCGGCTTCCTGCTGCTGGATTTCGCCGGCCCGGCCGAGGCGCTGCGCATCGCCCAGCGTCTCGGCGTACCGTTCGAGCTACGCTGTATCGGGCCGGATGCCATGCCGGTCAGCTCGCTGGGGGTGCCGGTCGCCGGCGTGGCGCCGCTGCCGGACAGCTTGCCGGCGGGATGCTGGCTGTTTATCCCCGGCTTGTTGAGCAAGACATTGGTGGAACGGCGTGCCGACACGCTGGCAGCCGTCAAATGGCTGAAGCGGGTCTGGCGGCCGGATATCCAGCTGGCCACGATCTGCTCGGCCGCCGTGCTGGCCGGCGAAGCGGGCTTGCTGGACGGCCGCAGTTGCACGACCCACCACACTTTGACCGAGACCTTGCGGCAGTGCGCACCCCGGGCCAAGGTGGCCGACAACCGGGTATTCGTCATCGACGGCAATATCGCCAGCTCGGCCGGCGTGACCACGGGCATCGACCTGACCCTGGCGCTGATCGGCCAATTGGCCGGTCCCAAGCTGGCGCTGGATGTGGCCCGCGAGATGGTGGTCTGGCTCAGGCGCGATAGCGAGACCCCTCAGCTATCGCCCTTTCTTAGCCATCGCAATCATCTGCACCCTGCCGTTCACCGGGTACAGGATGCCATCGCCGCCGAACCGGCCCGCGACTGGTCGCGCGATAGCCTGGCCGCGCTGGCCTGCGTCAGCCCCCGGCACCTGGATCGCCTGTTCAAGCTGCATACCGGCCTGGCGCCGCTGGATTACCGCCAGCAAATCCAGCTGGCCCAGGCGGAACCCCTGCTGGCACGGCTTGACTGGTCGCTGGAGCGTATCGCCGAGGCGGCCGGCTTCGGCTCGGCGCGCGATCTGCGCCGCGTCTGGTTGAAGCAACGGGGGACGCCGCTCAAGCGTAAGGCCGCGCCGGCGTGAAGCAAGCCTGCAGCGCTCAATGACCGATACGGCACTAGCGCCGGGCAACAGCCTCGGGCACTGTCCCGGTGTCCGCCACGGGCGCGCCAAGCAGCACCCGCTGGTAGAAACCCGCCAGGCGCTCGGCCATGACCGGGGCGCTCCAGGACTGGGCAAAGGATCGCGCCTGGCTTCCCATTGCCTGCCGCAGCGCCGGCTGTTGTAGCAGGCGCAGCAGTTTTTCGGCGAAGTCCTCGGCATCGTCCCGCGCACACAGGCAACCCTCTTCGGCGGCCAGGATATCGCGAGCCCCCATGGCGGGGATGGCCACCACCGGCAGTCCCATGGCCATGGCCTCCAGCAGCACCAGGCCCTGGGTCTCGGTGGTGGAGCCGAATACAAAGACATCGGCGGCGCGGTAGCAGTCCAGCAGCTCGCCGTCGCGGGCCAGGTAGCCGACGAATTGGACGTGTTCTTCCAGTTTCATCTCCACTGCCATGGTGCGCAAAGCGCCCAGGGCCGGGCCTTCGCCGGCGATCAGCAAGAGGAAGTCCGGTCGAATCAGGCGGATCACGGCGCTCACCCGCAACAGCAGATCGATATGCTTTTCATGTGCGACCCGGCCGACGAAAAGCGCCACTTCGCGTTGTGCGGCGATGCCATGGCGCTGCCGAAAGGCCGTGCCATCGCCGCCGGCGAACTGATCGAGCGGAATACCGGTCGGAATGACTTCGATAGGCACGTTGACGCCATAGCCGCGCAAGGCATCGTACATGGCGCTGGAGGGGGCGATGACACCGGCGGTGGCATTGCACTGCCCGCGCGAGAAACGGCGCGCGAAAGCCCGCGTCAGGCCGGCCGGCAACAGCCGGGCATAGTGGTGCAGGTATTCCTCGAAGAAGGTGTGATAGGTGCTGATCGCCGGAATGGCCAGTTCGCGCGCCAGGGCGAGTCCGGCGTAATGGGCGACGAAAGGCGTCTGGATATGTACCAGCGCGTAGTCACGCTCGCGCAATTGCGGCAGCAGGCGGGCGATCAAGCCTCGCCGCATCATTCTGTCTTCCGGATCGAAGGCCAGGTAGCGTGAGGGAATGCGGAATAAACGCCTGTTCTCGTCGTCCGGTTCGCCGTGCGTCCCACCGCCGTCCGGATAGTCCGGCGCGATCAGGTCCACCTGGACGCCCTGCCCCGCCAGCTCGCGCCGAAAGGTCTGGATCGAGGTGGACACCCCGTTGACGCGGGGGAAATAGACATCCGAGACCATCAGTACGCGCATTGTCGGCAACCTTGGCGGGGAAAGACCCCAGCCTAGGCGGCGGCCATGACAGATTGATGAAGTATTCAGGCGCCGCCTGGCCCTTGCTCGCTGACCACGGCGCGGTCGCGCCCTGCCTTCTTCGCTTGGTAAAGCGCCTGGTCGGCCGCAGCCAGCAGGAAATCGGCCGCCATGCCGGGTTGCGGTATCACGGCCGCGATGCCGACACTGGCGGTCAGATAGGCGTGGGTGGGTGAGAATGCATGCGGAATGGTGGCATCGGCCAGGCCTTGCCGGATCCGGGCTGCGACGGATAGCCCGCCGTCAGCTTCGGTCTCGGGCAAGAGGATGACGAATTCCTCACCGCCATAGCGCGCAGCAAAATCACTGGCGCGCGGTACGGAAGCCTGCAGTATCTGGGCAACCTTGCGCAGGCATTCATCGCCCAGCTGGTGACCATAGCCGTCGTTGTACTTCTTGAAATGGTCCACATCGATCATCAGCAGGGCCAGGGGATGGTTCATCCGGACGGCCCGGCTCCATTCGATGGCAAAGCGCTGGTCGAAGGCGCGCCGGTTGGCCACGCCGGTGAGACCATCCTGCTGGGCCATGCGGCCCAAATCGGTATTGGCGCGCAGCAGTTGCTCATTGGCGGCATTGAGCGCCTGCTGGGTGACCCGCATCTCGTCGATATTTTCCAGCAGGCGCTCCTCGAAGGCTTTGCGCTCGGAAATATCGCGCATCACCCAGGTGAACAGGCGCTTACTGCCCAACTGGATCTCGCTGACGGTCAGTTCCAGCGGAAAGGTGCTGCCGTCCTGGCGCTGGCCAAGGATTTCGCGCCGTTGGCCGATCACCTGGCTGCCGTGTTCGCCGGTTGCGATATAGCGGGCGAACGCCTGGGTATGCTTGTCGGCCAGCGCATCAGGCAGCAGCATGGCTACCGGCTTGCCCATCACGCGGTGCAAGCCGTAACCGAACAGGTCCGCCACCGCCGGGTTGAGCGCCTGCACCTCCGCCCGCTCATTGATCACCACGATGGCGTCCTGCACGCTTTCCAGGATGGAATTCAGCAGGGCATCCTCCTCGACCATCTTGGCTTCCATCGCCCGCATTTCACTGAGATCGTGGGTGATGGTGGCGGTAAAGCTCGGTTCTCGGCCATTCATGCGTGGCGCGACCAGTAGCTGGCGGGTATCGATGATCTGGCCGTCCGGCAGCTGCCACTGGGTATCGCCCTGCCAGGGTTGGCCGGCCAGGGCCTGCGGGACGGCGATATTGCTGATCAACTGGTAGGACCAGTCGGTGCAGCCACGCTTGGCATGCACATCGACCAAGTCTTCGTCGGGCGCGATGCCGCGCATACGCCTACCGGCCAGATTGATATAGATAAGGCGTTCATCCAGCGAGGCCATCGACACCATGTCCGGCAAAGCCTCCACCACGGCATGGAGCCGGTCGCGCTCCTCTTCGACCTGCCTTTGTTCGCTGACATCGTAGGCAATGCCCATGCTGCCGGCCGGCTTGCCGCTGCCGTCCAACCTGACCGAGAGGGTGAGCTTGACCGGAATGCGGCGGCCCTCGCGATGCAGATACGTCCATTCCCGCACTAGGGGCTCGTGGCGGGCCGCCAGCATGAACATCTGCATATTCGGTTCGACCGTCTCGCCAAGCTGCTCGCCCAGCTCAAGGGCATAACGCGCCAGTTCGGTATTGTCGTGGAACAGCGTGGGCGTGTGGCGGCCGACCAGCTCGGCCGCACTGTAGCCCAGCATCTGCTCGGCGGCCTTGTTGAACAGGGTGATCAAGCCATCGATACCGACCGCGACAATGGCGTAGGGGGAAGAGTCGAAGATATTCCGTTGCAATGCCTCATTGCTGGCCAAGACGAGTTCGGCTTGCTTGCGTGCGGTGATATTGCGGCTGGTCAGCGTCACCCCCCAACCCATCGGCACCACCCGGTTCTCGTACCAGCCGGGTACCACGCCCAGGTAGTCGAGATAGGCTTCCTCGACAAAGGGCTCGCCCCGCTCGATCGACCTGACATAACGATCGAAATAGCCCAGTTCATAGCTCAATGGCTGGATTTCGGACAGGAGCCGGCCCAGGAAGTATTCGCGCGACGCATTGACCACCGCCAAGGCTTGCTGGTTGGCTTCGACATAGCTGAAATCGACGATGCGGCCGGCTTCATTCTTCACCACCTCCATCACGAAGACCGCGTCCAGGCTGCCATTGAATACCGCTCGGAACAGTTCCTCGCTGCGCGCCACCCGGGCCTGGATGCGCGCCATATCGGTTACGTCGCGGGCAAACAGGATGGCGCCGTTCAATTCGCCGCTATCGTCGCGCAAGGGCGCGAAGGAGGCATCGAACAGACGCCGCATGGGCCCCAGGGTTAACCGCAGCTGGCCATGCTTGCCTTGCAGTGCATTGCCGAACTGGGTCAGCAGATTGCCCTGGTCGGTGGGGAAGCGCGCCATCCAGTCGAATAGCTGATCACCGGGCTCCGGCGCATCGCGATAGAGCGAGCCGAAGGTCTGCCCCAAGGCCGGGTTGGCCAGGGAAACCCGCATCTGGGCATCGATGGCCAGGATGGGATCGCCGCTGCCGTCCAGCACGCCCTGCACCAACTTGAGGGCGGTGGCCAGGCGGGCTGCATGGTCCTTGCTGGCCTGGATGTCGGCGAAACTGATGATGCAGGCGATCGCCTTCAGCATGGCGCCGGGTCCCGCCGAGAACATGCAGACAACCCAACGCCGGCTACCATCGGCACGCCGCAATTGCATCTCCAGGCGAGGCGGCACTTGCCCAGCCGCCAGCTCGGCCAAGGCCGCTTGCATCCGTTCCTGATCGGCCGGTTCGAACAGCGACCACCAGCCGTGCCCACGCGCCAGGGAAGCGCTTAGCGCCGTCAGATTCAACCAGTTGCGGCTGAAGAAATACCCCTCGCCCGCCTGGTCCAGCACCATGACGCCCAGCGGTGCCTGCTCCAGCAAGCCAAGGAAGATCTGCTCCCGGGCCAGCTTGGCTTCGCCGCGAATGGCCTGGGTGGCCAACAGGATGGCGCCCACCAGGGCCAGGGCCAGGGCGCCGCCGCCAAACAGCAAACTCAGGCGCTGTGCATCGGCGAGGTTGGGTTGCAGGGCGTCTTCATCGTGCTCGCTCAGCAGTATCCAGTCGAGCGCCCGGTCCACCGTGACAAAGGGAAGCTTCAAACGGCTGGATTCCGGTCGCTTGGCCGGGTCCGCGGGTTGCACGCGACGATAGTTCCATAGCCCCCCATCATCGAGAAAATGGCCACTGATACCACTGGCCATCTTGGCCCACACCGAGGGCGAACGCTCGGGCAGGGTCCTACCCGTGCGGGTGAGCAAGCTGAAATTGTCCTCCTCCCGGCCACCGGCAAGCCACTGGCCGCGACTATCCACCAGCGACAATCGGCTGCCTTCCGGCGCGCCCGCCCGCAACCGTTCAAAAAGCTGGTTGGCCACCAGGTCCAGCACCAGCACGCCCCGCTTGTTACCGTCCACGTCGAACATCGGCGTGGCCAGGCGCATGGTGGGTCGATAGGGCTTTTCCAGCTGCCCTCTATCGCGATTCAACTCCAGCGCCGACAGATAGATCTGTCCCCGCGCCAAGCCCACCCCTTCGATAAAGTATTCGCTGTCGTGCGAGTCCTGCAGGCCCTCGCTATTCACCTGGTAGGGCTCGCCGCCCGCGAGCCTGATCCGCAGGCGTTCACGGCCGCGCAGATCCAGCAATCGGGCTTGCGCGTAGATGGACTTGTAAGCGAGCAGATTCAGGAATTGCTCGGACTGTTCGCCCCATTGCGCCGGCGCCTTGCCCACCAGCAGCCGAACGGCGGGGTCGTTGCTCAGCAACATCAGATCGACCGCGCTCTCGGTCAAGGCGTTGGCGATATCGCGCTGGCTTGCCGCCAGTTGAAGGTCGGTCCGCTGCGCCAGATTGAGCAGGTTCTGTTCACGCTCGTTGCGCCACAGCCACAGGCTGGCCAGTAAAGCCAGCATGGCAAGCGGAACAAAAGCACTCAGAAAGCGCCGCGACCACTGGGCGCGCGGCGATAGCATGGTGGCTGAAAGCATCCGTCAGGCTCGGGTTTCGCTTAGCTGTGTGCGATTTTTTTGTGCCTGAACTATAGATGGGCGAGACGCATTCCGGGTGCCGGACATGAAACGGAGAACGCTGTGAACCGTACCGTTCGAATTCGCCTGCGTACATCATGAAAGGTCCGCCTCAGTGCAATCGATGGCAATACGCGGCGGATCGAACTCAACCTCCTCAACGTCCGGCATTGCTAGCGCATCCGCAATATTCCGACCTCGCTTCGGGAGTCGCCGGTAATCGCTATCGTCTCGATTGCGTTCCAGGCTCGATAGAGTTGTTTTGGTCATGTCGGGTCCCCGTGCATGCGCACAATGTAGGTATGTGGCCACATCGCGCCTCCACAGGCTTCCGAAAAGCATGGCGTGGAGCCAATACAATATGACCGCCAAGCCTCTCCATTCCACTATCCCCGTGTTTTTTCGCCAGACGGCGCTTTACACCACCCCCGCCGGAGACATAAAATACCGATCAGTATGCTTATGGAGCACCGGACTTGAATCGTTCAGCCACCCCCGCCTCGATCGAACTGGATACGCAGGAAGCGCGCCAGCGCGCCCTGCTTGCGCTACGCGGACTTACCGCAGGGAAGTCCGCCGGCGAGGTGAACTATGGCGAAATCGCTGCCGCCGCAGGCTTGCCCTGGCAGACGGTCAAACGGCTGTTGGGTCCGCGCGACGGTTTTGCCGCCTTGCTCAACGGCGCCGCGCCAGAACCCGTCGATACCCGCGACCGCATCCTGGATGCCGCGGCACGCATCTTCGCCCAGAAAAGTTACCAGGGCGCGTCGCTGGACGAGGTGGCGGCCGATGCCGGGCTGACCAAGGGTGCGGTCTATTGGCATTTCAAGAGCAAGAGCGATCTGTTCTTTGCCTTGCTCGACAGCCGCTTCCAGCAGGAATACGACGAACATCTGCCGGAAGCCTTGGCGCACGAGGCCACCCACGCCGATCCGAAGGAAGGCCTGAAAGCGGTACTGGGCAGTGTGGTCGGGCGCGTCAAGGACGATCCGGACTGGCCACGGCTGTTTCTCGAGTTCATGGGCCAGGCCCGCGATCCCGATGTGCGCCAGCGGCTGGCCAGCGCCTACCAGGATGCCTGGCGCATGTCGGCCGGCCTGATCGCCCACCAGCACCAGCTGCGCGGCCAGACCCCGCCGGCCGATCCTGAGCTGCTGGCCATTTTCTGGAGTGCCTTGATGGACGGCCTGATCATTTCCTGGCTGGTCAATCCCGAACGCATCCAGCTCGACACCCTGATGCCTCGCCTGGTCGACATGCTGTGGCGCGGTCTCGAACCCCAATCCCATGATTCTCCCAAGGAGTAGTCCCATGCCTGCCCTGCTAGCCCGTTTCAAGCGCCGCCCGCTGCTTATCGGCGCGGCAACCGTCCTGGTCGTAGGCGGGATTATTGCCAGCCAGTCCGGCCGCGCGGCGCCCGACGCATCCAAGGCAGCCAAGCCGCCGGTGGTACTGGAACTGGCCTCGTCGGACGTCGTCCGCGTGGCGGACGCCAGCCTGATCCGGCCCTTGGCCTTGTCGGGCAGCCTCAATCCGGTGCGGCAGACCGCCATCAATGCCGAAGTCGAAGGCGTGGTGGCCGCTGTGCTGGTGCGCCCTGGCGAGGTGGTCAAAGCCGGCCAGGTCCTGGCCCGTTTCGAGACCAGCGACCTGAACCAATTGCTGGCCACCCGCCAGGCCAACCAGGCCCGTGCACGCGCCGAAATGCAGCTGGCGCAGAAGAACAGCGAGCGCAACGCCGATCTATTGAAGCAAGGCTTTATCTCGCCCAATAGCTACGACCAGTCGGAAAGCAGCCTGGCGGTCGCCGTGGCCCAGTTCAAGGCGGAGGAGGCGCAAACCGCCCTGGCGCGTAAAGCGCTGGGCGATAGCGCGGTGCGGGCGCCTTTCGGCGGCATCGTGTCGGATCGAAAGGTCGAGCCTGGTTCACGCGTCAATATGACCCAGCATCTATTCAGCGTGGTCGATCTGGATGAAATGGAGTTCGAAGCCGCCGTGCCGGTCAATGCCCTGGCTGCCGTGAAGGTCGGCCAGCACATGACCCTGACCGTGGAAGGCTACCCCGGCAAGCAGTTGGGCGGCCGAGTAGAACGGATCGCCCCGGTGGCGGACAGCGCCTCGCGCATGGTGCCCATCTATGTACGCCTGCAAAATCCGGACGGCTTGCTCAAGGGTGGCCAATTCGTCCAGGGCGAACTGGCCCTGGCGCGAGCCGACCATGCCGCCACCTTGCCATTCGGCGCCATCCGCGGCCTGCATGGCCCTGCCCCCCATGTCATGGCGGTCGAGAACGGCAAGGCCGTTTCGCGGCCGGTGCGCCTGGGCCTGCTGAACGAGCTGAGCAAGCAGGTCGTGGTGGAAAGCGGCGTGCCGGTCGGCGCCCTGGTCATCATCGCCAAGGTCGAAAACATCAAGGCGGGCCAGGCGGTCAAGCTGCCACCAGCCAAATCCTAGCTGCTCCGGTCCCGCCCCGGCGCGGGACCAATGCCTCGTCTCGCCCCTAGCAAGGGCGTGGGTACCTTCCAAGAATAAAACTAGTCTGACAAGGACAACCGCCATGTGGTTCACCCGCATCAGCATCCAGAATCCCGTCTTTGCCACCATGATGATGGTGGCACTGGTGGTGCTTGGCCTGGTGGCCTACTTTCGCCTGCCGGTGGAGGAAATGCCGGATGTGAAATTCCCCTTCGTGATCGTGGGAGCGACCTACCCGGGCGCCTCGCCCGAGATCGTCGAGACCGAAATCTCCCGTCCGCTGGAAGAGAAGCTCAGCACCCTGTCGGGCATCAAGCACATCACGGCCGACTCGTATAACGGCCAGTCCATCGTGTTCGTCGAATTCGAGCTGAGCACCGATATCGACAAGGCCCTGCGCGATGTGCGCGAGAAAGTGGACGAGGCCAAGGTCGATTTCCGCAAGGAGATCGACGAGCCGTTCATCACCCAGGCCCGCAACGACGACTCGCCGACCATCTCGGTGGCGGTCACCAGCGACAAGCTGTCGCTGCGCGACATGACCATCCGTACCGACCAGTACATCCAGCGCCAGTTCCAGACGCTCAAGGGCGTCGGCAGCGCCCAGCTGGTGGGCGGTGTCAAACGCCAGGTGCGGGTGGAAGTCCAGCCTGAGCGCATGCACGCCCTGGGGGTGGGCACCGACCAGGTGATCGCCGCACTGCGTAGCGAAAACCGCGAGGTACCGATCGGCAATATCGCCTTCGACAAGACCGAGCGCATCGTCCAGCTGAAAGGCCGCGTCGCCGAAGCGAACGACTTCAGGCAGCTGGTGGTGGCTCGCCGTGCCGGCCAACCCATCACGCTGGGCCAGGTGGCGACGGTCGTGGACGGGGCCGAGGAAGAGGAATCGCTGTCCCTGGTCAACGGCCAGCGCTCCATCTCGCTGGATATCCGCAAGGTGGATGGCGCCAATACCATCGAGGTCACCGACGGGGTGAAGGAGATGGTGAAGAAGCTGGACAAGGAACTGAAGGCCGAGGGCATGAGCCTGACCGTGGTGGGCGATAGCTCGCGCGGCATTCGCCGTTCGCTGCAGGAGGTCAAGACGACCATCTTCGAAGGCGCCGCCCTGACCATCCTGATCGTCTGGCTGTTCCTCGGTTCCTGGCGTTCGACCGTGATCACCGGCTTGACCCTGCCGGTGGCGCTGATCGGCACCTTCTTCTTTCTGCAGGCTTTCGGCTTTACCCTCAATGTGATGACGCTGATGGCGCTCAGTCTCTGCGTGGGCTTGGTGATCGACGATGCCATCGTGGTGCGCGAGAATATCGTTCGCCATGCCGAAATGGGCAAAGGCCATTATCAAGCCTCGCTGGACGGCACCCAGGAGATCGGCCTGGCGGTGCTGGCCACCACCCTCACCATCGTGGCGGTCTTCCTGCCGGTCGGCTTTATGGGCGGCATCATCGGCAAGTTCTTCTTTCAGTTCGGCATTGCCGTCTGCGCGGCGGTGCTGATCTCGATGCTGGTGTCGTTCACGCTGGACCCGATGCTGAGCTCCATCTGGCACGATCCGCACGCCCACGGCATGCGCCATACCGGTCCGCTGGGCCGGATCCTGGACGGCTTCGAGCGCTGGATGGACCGCGTCTCGAATACCTACGGCCGGGTGATCGAATGGGCGCTGGGCCATCGCAAGACCACCCTGGCGATTGCCTTCGCCACCTTGATTGCCGCCTTCGCCATTCCGGCCGCCGGCCTGGTCGGCGCCGAGTTCATCCCCAAGGCCGACACGGGCCGGATCTTCGTTGATTTCCGTACCCCTATCGGCACTTCGCTGGACTACACCACCATCAAAGCCCGCCAGGTGGAAGCCGCCCTGCGTGAATTCAAGGCAATCGATGAAATCTATACCACGGTCAACACCGGCGATTCGGGCGGCAAGCATATCGGCACCACCACCATCAAACTGGTGGACCGTGACCTGCGCATACCGCAAGACGAGTTGATCCCCAAGGTACGCGAGCGGCTGGAACGCATCGCCGGGGTTGAAATCCGTGGTGTCCGCGGTCCGGATGGCGGTGGCGGCGGACCGGCCGTGGCCATCCAGATCCAGGGTAAGGAACTGGGCGAGCTGCGCCGCATCGCCGAGAACATCAGCGAGCGTCTGAAGCGGGTCAAGGGGCTGACGGATGTGCAGACTTCGCTGCGTGCCGCCAAACCCTCGGTGGATATCGAAGTGAATCGCGAGCTGGCCTCGGCGGTGGGCTTGTCGGTCGGCCAGGTCGGCGAATCCTTGCGGCCGCTGGTGGCCGGCGACAAGGTCACTACCTGGAAATCGCCGGACGGCGACAATTACGACGTGGTGGTACGCCTGCCACGCTCGGACCGCCGCATCGTCGAAGACCTGGGCAAGCTGCCCATCGCCAGTGGCGACCTGGACCCGCGCACCGGCCAACCCGCCATGATCCCGCTGTCGCATATCGCCAGCGTGAAGGAAAGCGGCACCTCGACCCTGATCCAGCGGCGCGACCTATACCGCAATGTGACCATCACGGCCGAAGTGCAAGGCATGCCGGTCGGCGCGGTCCAGCCGGACGTAAAGAAGGTGCTGGACAGCATCCAGATGCCGCCGGGTTACCACTATGTGCAGGAAGGCGCCAATGAGTTCATGAACGAGTCGGCCGGTTACGCCGGTATCGCCATCCTCACCGGCGCCATCTTTATCTACCTGGTACTGGCATCGCAGTTCGGCAGCTTCAGCCAGCCGCTGGCCATCATGGTGTCGCTGCCGCTCAGCCTGATCGGTGTGATGCTGGCGCTGATGGCATGGGGCAGCACGCTGAATCTGTTCTCGGTGATCGGTGTGATCATGCTGATGGGCCTGGTAACCAAGAACGCCATCCTGCTGATCGACTTCGTCAATCGGCTGCGGCGCGACGGCGTGCCACGCTACGAGGCCATTGTCGAAGCGGGCCGGGTTCGTTTGCGTCCCATCCTGATGACCACCTTCGCCATGATAGGCGGCATGCTGCCGCTGGCCCTGTCGATGGGCGAAGGTTCGGAGACGCGGGCGCCGATGGCCCATGCCATTATCGGCGGGGTGGTCACCTCCACCCTGCTGACCCTGGTGGTGGTGCCCGTGGTGTTCACTTACCTGGATGATTTCGGCGCCTGGTTCCTGCGCCTGTTCAGCAAGCACCCGATGGACGACAAGGCAGCGTTGGAAGCCGCGCCGCAGGCGAGTAGCGGCAGATAATCGTCGTTGAGCGCGACTTTCGGGTATTTCGTCGCATGCACCAATCCGGCCGGCATGGGTTTCGTTACCATGCCGGCCGTTGCTTGTGATTCTGCAACGCCCCAGGAAAAGAACCTTCACGAGGATGCCATGCAGCTGCTGACCGCCCTGACCGAACCCTCCAAGCTTTATACCGAACTGAAACAACGTCCCAGTTTCATCCTGCCCATGCTGTTGATGCTGGTCGGCACCGTGGCGGTCTGGCTCCTGTACTTCCAGCGCGTGGATAGCGGCTGGCTGGTGGAGACCATGGTGACCGCCGGCGGCGGCACACCGGCCGAGCAGGAGATGATGCGCAAGAGCATGAACCCCGACATGCTGATGTGGTGGTCAGTGATTGCCGCGCCGGTGTTTATCGTGATCTTCCAGTTGATGCTCGCCCTCTACTACAAGCTGGCCGGCAAGGTGGCCGGCGCGGAGTACGGTTTCCGCGCCTGGTTCGGCTTTGTCAACTGGTCCGGCGTGCCCCTCTTGCTGTCCACCGTGGCGAGCTTGATCAGCGTGCTGACCATGTCGCCGCAGACTTCGCCACAAGGTGTCGCCCCTACCCATCTGGACCCGCTGCTGGTCGAGTTGGCCATGGATCACCCCTGGCAGAGCTGGGCCACCAGCCTGGACCTGTTGAACCTGTGGTGCATCGCCCTGGCGGCCATCGGCTGGCGCGTGTGGACCGGCACCGGCTGGGGCAAGGCGGTTGGGGTCGCGCTGCTACCGCACCTGGTGATTTATGGCATCTGGGCCGCCGTGATATTGGCAAGGTCGTAAGCCCTTTTCCGAACAGACAGGATCTCCGATATGCGTTTGCCGTTCAGTAAGAAATGGCTGGGCCTGGCCTTGGCCGTGCTCGTGATTGCCGTACCGCTGGCCTTGCGGGCCAAATCGGCCGGCGACGGCAAGCCGGTGGAGATGGTCACCCTGGCCCGGCAGGCCATCCGGCCCACCATCCTCGCCTCCGGCACGCTGGCCTATCGCACCGAGGTGGCCTTGACCGCCGAGGTGACCGCCAAGGTCAAGGAGATCCTGGTGGCCGAGGGCGACGACGTCAAGGCGGGCCAGTTGCTGCTGCGATTGGACCCGGAAAGCTACCGCAACGCCATCGAGCGGGAACAGGCCAGCCTGCGGCAGAACGGCATCGGCATAGAACGGCAGACGGTGGCGCTGGAGCTGCGGCGCAAGCAGTTCGATCGCACCAGCAAGCTGTTCGAAGCCCGCATGATCGATCAGTCGCGTTATGACGAAGACCGCAATCAGCTGCAATTGGCCGAAGTGGAGCTGAAATCCAGCCGCGAAGCACTGACGCGCGCCAACACCGTGCTGGCCGATGCACGCGAGCAGCTGGGCAAGACCGAGGTACGGGCGCCGCTGGCCGGCCGGGTGGTGGCCTTGCCCATCAAGGTGGGCGAGACCGCCATCCCTTCGACCATGAGCTTTGCCGGCGCGCAGCTGATGACCATTGCCGACACTTCGACCATACAGGCCGAACTGAAGGTCGATGAAGGCGATATCGCCAAGATCAGTACGGGTCAATCGGTCGATCTCTTTGCCGCCGCCTATCCGCAGCAAGCGCTCAAGGGCCGTGTCGAAAAGGTCGCACTGGCGCCCACGGTGGAAAACCAGGCACGTGCCTATAAGGTCACGGTCACCCTGGCCAGCACCGACGGGCTGAAGCTGCGGTCCGGCATGAGCTGCCGGGCGGAGATCTACCTGGGCGACGGCAAGCTGCGCCTGGCGGCGCCGGTCGAGGCGGTGATCAGCGAGGACAAGGATGGCAAGACTACCCGCCGCTACCTGGTCCTGGTCCGCGACGGCAAGGCCGACAAGGTGGAGGTGCAATTAGGCCTGTCCGACGATAAATGGCAGGAAATCGTCAAGGGCGCCAAGGCCGGCGACAGCCTGGTGAGCGGCCCCGGCCGTACGCTGCGCGAGCTGAAGCAGGGTGAGCGGCTCAGCCAGCAAACGGCCGAGGACAAGCAGGCATCCAAGCCCAAGGGCGAAGCGACATGATCACGCTGGAAGGCATCGTCAAACGCTACCGCATGGGTGAGGAGGAGTTCGACGCCCTGGCCGGCGTGGATCTGCATATCGCCCGCAACGAGTACGTGGCCCTGACCGGGCCGTCCGGCTCGGGCAAGTCCTCTCTGATGAACCTGCTGGGTTGCCTGGATACCCCCAGCCAGGGCGAATACCGCTTGAACGGCCGCAATGTGGCCAGTTTCAACGACCGCGAACTGGCCGGTATCCGCAACCGCGAAATCGGCTTTGTCTTCCAGAGTTTTCACCTGCTGACCCGCCTCGACGTGCTGGGCAACGTCGCCCAACCGCTGATCTATCGGGGCCTGCCACCGGCGGAGCGGGAGCGCCTGGCCCGCGAAGCCTTGCAACGGGTGGGCCTGGGCCAGAAGCTGCGCCATCTGCCCAACCAGTTGTCCGGCGGCCAGCGCCAGCGGGTGGCGGTGGCGCGCGCCCTGGTCGGCAATCCCTCCATCCTGTTGGCGGACGAACCCACCGGCAACCTCGACTCGAAGACCTCGGCCGAGATCATGGCGCTGTTCGACGCCCTCCACGGCGACGGCCAGACCGTTATCCTGGTCACCCACGAAGCCGATATCGCCGCCCATGCCGCCAGGGTGATTCGGCTGGTGGATGGCCGCATCGAATCGGACCTTGCCCAGGAGCGCCGGCCATGTACCTCTTGATCGAATCCGCCCGGGCCGCCTGGATCAATTTGCTGGCGCACCGTTTGCGCAGCTTCCTGACCACGTTGGGCATCGTCATCGGCACCGCTTCGGTGGTGGCCGTGGTGGCGCTGATGCAGGGTTTTTCCGATTCCATCAGCGCGCAGTTCGCCGACCTGGGCGGTACCGCGCTGACCTTGAAGGCCCATAACGATTTCAGCAATTTCAATACCGGCAATATCAACCAGTTGCGCACCGAGGATATCGACCTGCTGCGCTACCAGGTAGAGGGCGTGTCGCACGTGGTGCCGGTCATGGGCGTGGCCTACGGCGGCACGGTACGCTACCGCGGCCGCTCCGCCAGCCCGCAGGTCTATGGCAGCACCGCCGAATATCAACAGGTGGAACGGCGCTATCCGGATAAGGGCCGCTTCCTGGTCGAAGGCGACGACCAGGGCCACCGCCGCGTCGCGGTGATCGGCGCCAAGCTGCGCGACGACCTGAAGATGCCGGACAATCCCGTCGGCGAATATGTCCAGGTCGGCAGCGAGTGGTTCAAGGTGATCGGCCTGATGGAAAAGCGCGGCGAGGTGTTTGGGATGTCGCAGGACAACTACCTGATCGTGCCCTTTGAAGTGGGCCGCGCCCTGCAAGGCAACAATCGGCGGCTGATGTTCGAAGTGCACTTTACCGTAAACGATATGAAGGATATCGAGCAGGTGAAAGATCGGGTCAATCGCCAAATCCGCGCCGCACACCGTATCCAGCCGGGCAAGGACGACGATTTCGAAGTGGAATCGGCCGATCAACTGGCCCGCCAGTTCAGCCAGATCACCAGCATGGCCACCCTGGTACTAGGCGGCATCGTCGGCATTTCACTGCTGGTCGGCGGCATCGGCATCATGACCGTGATGCTGGTCAGCGTGACCGAACGGACGCGTGAAATCGGTATCCTGAAAGCCCTGGGCGCGACACGCAGCGATATCCTGGTCCAGTTCCTGATGGAGTCCGGCATGCTGTCGCTGCTGGGCGGCCTGATCGGCATCGCCATCGGCGTGCTGCTGGGACATGGCATCGCCGCCTTGATACCCAACTTTCCACCGGCCTCGGTGCCGGTCGGGGTCGCCATCGGCGCCGCTGTGTTTTGTGCCTTGGTCGGGGTGATTTTCGGCATCATGCCGGCTTCGAAAGCAGCCAATCTCGATCCGATCGAGGCGCTGCGCTATGAGTGAGCCCGCTGGTCGATGCTGGTAAAGGCCTGCACCCGCTAGTCGCGTGAATAGGCACCCACACCCGTGGAGTGCCTATTTCGCATTTTTCCATTTCAACAGTAAGGTCGATATCCCATGCAACCCACCCTGCTCGCCGTCCTGATCGCCAGTAGCCTTGCCGTTCATGCCGCCGAAACCGTCAATTACAAGGGTCTAGGCAAAGCCAGCATCACGGCGGAGACACTGGAAAAATTCCGCGCCAAGCCTTTGGATGCCACCCTCAGCCGCAAGGTCCAGGCCACGCTCGACCTGCGCGCGCCCGGCAGCGGCGTGCTGGCGCCGGACGGCAAGTCGCTTTATTTCGGCTGGCGGGTAACGGGCGTGGCCCAGGTATGGCGTATCGACGGCCCCCAGACCTTCCCGGTGCAGATGACCGGCGGCGAAGACGCCACCAGCATCAATGACATCACCCCGGACGGCAAATGGCTGGTACTCAGCCGCGACCGCAAGGGCGAAGAAAACCCCGGCATCTATCTGCAAGCGGCCAAGGGCGGCCCGCTGACGGTTATCCAGCATATTCCCGACGTCCAGACCTTCTTCGAGTTCATCAGCGACGACAGCCGCTACGTCTATTACCGCAGCAACGATGAGGTGAACGATAGCTACACCTTCTACCGCTATGAGCTGGCCAGCGGCCGCAAGGAAAAGCTGTTCGGCGAAAAAGGCAGTTGGAGCGTGCTGGACCACCGCGCCGACGGCACCCTGCTGGTACAGAAATCCAATAGCAACAGCGCCGCCGAAATCTGGCAATGGCACCCGGCCACCGGTAAGCTGGAACCGCTGCTGGGCCAAGGCGAGAAGGAAGAATTCGAAGCCCGCTACGGCGCCCAACCCGGCGAACTGATCGTCCACACCAACAAGTTCAGCGATTTCCGTCGTCTGTACCGCTGGGTAGGCGGCAAATTCGAGGCCATCACGCCCGAGAAGAAGTGGGATGTGGCCGGCTTCTCGCTGGACGAGCAAAAGCAGCGGCTGTATTACAGCGTCAATGAAGGCGGCTATACCCGCAGCTACGCGCTGGATGCCGCCACGCTCAAGCCTATTGCCCTGCCCACCTTCACAGGCGCCGACCACGTCAATATCGCCGGCGGCACCCGCGACGGCAGCAAGACCATCGTCAGCGTGGGGACCGCCACCGCGCCCCGTTCCAGTTATGTGCTGGACTGGAAGAGCGGCAAGCTGACCCAGTGGGTGCTGCCCTCCACGCCCGAGATCGATACCGCCAGGTTCGCTGTCGCCAGCCTGGAAAGCTATCCCAGCCGAGACGGCGTCGCGATCCCCATGTTCGTCCGCCGGCCGGCTCAATGCGCCGCCGACGGCGCCGGTGCGCCCTGCCCGGTCGTGGTGCATTTCCACGGCGGACCGGAAGCCCAGTCCGACGCAGGCTTCTCGGCCTATGGCCAACTCTTCGTCGATGCCGGCTTTATCTACGTCGAACCCAATGTGCGCGGCTCCGATGGCTACGGTAAACAGTGGCTGCATCTGGATGACGGCCCCAAGCGCCTGCAGGTAGTCGGCGACATCGAGGATGCCGCCGTCCATATCCGCAAGCAGTGGGGCCGCAACGGCACCGCCCCCCGTATCGGCGTGATGGGCGGCAGCTACGGCGGCTACGCCACCATGGCCGCGATGACCATGTTCGCGGGCAGCTACGATGCCGGTGTGTCGACGGTAGGCATTTCCAATATGCTCACCTTCCTGGAGAACACCGCGCCTTATCGCCGCACCAACCGCATCGCCGAATATGGCGATCCGGTGAAGGACCGCGCGGCCTTGATCCAGCTCTCCCCCACCACGCATATCGACAAACTGAAGGACCCCCTGTTGATCATTCAAGGTGCCAGCGACCCGCGCGTGCCGGTGGGCGAAGCCGTGCAGATGTATGAAGCCGCCAACAAGAAAGGCATCGCCGCCGAACTGATCATCTTCGGCGATGAAGGCCATGGCGCGCAGAAGCGCGAGAACCAGGTGGCCGCCATTGGCCATACCTTGCGCTTTATGGAGCGTTATCTGAAGGCTGCCAAGTAAGTCGTAGCTTGTCCGCTGCCATGCATGTCCCCGCTTCGGCGGGATGTGCATGGCTTGGTCAGGCTTCGCCCGGTTGCTGCCGGCGGTTATAGTGAGCCGGCTTAAAATCGCAAGGATGCGTTCGCATAATAGAAGGCGGGACGCCGGATTATATTTCCCAAGGCGTCATTGCAGATGCATTTAGTGACGATTATTTTCCATGCAAATGTCCTAGGTACGCATTTAACCCTTTAGACTCCTGCCGGCAGTCGAATACCGTACCCATTATTCAGAACGGATCATTATGAAACGCTCGGCATCGCTATTTTATATAATCACACTGCTTGGCCTCGGCCAAGCCCATGCTCAGGCTCCAACGGAAGAAATCCGCATCGCCATGGAGGGCAAGTTCCCGCCATTCGAGGAAATGGATGCGAACGGCAATCTGAAGGGTTTTAATGTCGATATCGCCAATGCCCTTTGCGCGGAAATGAAAGCCAAATGCAAGCTGGTCCGTTTCGAATGGGATGAGCTTATCCCTGCCCTGAAAGCACAGAAGGCCGATGCCATCCTGGCTTCGATGGCCATCACCCCCGAGCGCCAGACCCAGGTCGACTTCACCAACAAGTACTCGCACACTCCGGCCTTCTTTTTCGCGCGCAAGCGCCGCGTGCCTTACGTCTATATCACGCCCAAGCGGATCGCCGGCATGAAGATCGGTGCGCAGAACGGCACCACCAACGATAAGTATGTGTCCGCCGTGTACGCGGCCACCTCGCCCATCGTGCGCTACGAATCGACCAAGGAAATGTACGCCGCCCTGGTCAAAGGCGAGATCGACCTGGTACTGGATGACTCCGTCGCCGGCTACTACGGCTTCCTGCAAACACCGCAGGGGCAAAATTTCGAAATGGTCGGTTCGTCCATCGTGGAGCAGAAATATTTTGGCGAAGGCGCCGGTATTGCCGTACGCAAGGGTGACAAGGCGTTGCGCGAACGCCTGAATAAAGCGCTGGCCGCGGTGCTGGACAATGGCGTCTATCTGGAAGTGCAGCGGAAATATTTCATTTTCAATGTCTATTAAGAAGTAGCAGCGCGTCTGGTTCGTCCATACAAATGTTTTGCGGTGGTTAAACGGGAGTTCGAGCGCTTGCTGCCCGAACTCCCGCTGTCCAACGCATGACCTTGCTTCCTGACAGCCAACCGCACCGAGCCATGGATCAGCGTTGCGGAATTACGCCGCTGGCATCCGACAGCACAATCTCTACCCGCCGATTCAGCTGACGGCTCTGGGCGGTGTCGTTGTCGGCCACCGGGTGGGTCTCGCCATAACCTCGGGTGCTGACCCTGCTACGCGCTACGCCCAGCTCCTGCAAGGCACTCTGCACCGCGCCGGCCCGGCGTTCGGACAATTCCTGGTTATGCGGACCTGAGCCCGTACTGTCGGTAAAGCCCTCCACCAACACATTGCGCTGGGGGTTTTGCTGCAGCACATCGGCCAGTTTTTGGGCGGTACGCATGCCGTCCGGATTCAAGCGCGCCATATCCGTACCGAACAGCACATCACCCAGGGTGATCACCATGCCGCGTTCGGTCTTCTTGGCCGCGAGATCCGCCAGCTGGGCTTCCAGCTGTGCGTTGCGGGCCTGGGCTTCCTGCATCTGGCGCTGGGCTTCGGCGGTGTCGGTCTGTGCGGCCTGGGTGACCAATTTGGCCTGCTCCGCATTCAGCTTGGCTTGATCGGCCTCGATGGTGCGCTGTTCCAGCCGCATGGCATCGCGTGCCTTGCCTGAGCTGGCCACTTCGGCCTCGGCTCCCTTGCGCTTGGCGACTTCCTGGCTCAGGGCAATCTTTTGCTTGGCGATATAGGCCAGCTTGTCGATCTTTTCCTTGCTGTCATCCTGGCTGGCGGCCGTGTTGGCTTGTGCCATGGCGTCGCCCGCCAGTTTGATTTCCTGCTGCGCATAAGTCGCGACTTGCGGGTTGTTTTGCGCGGCCTGGAACTCAAGGCGGGTCTGATCCAGCAAGCTGGTGGTGGTAGGTACGGAGCCGCAAGCCGCCAGCATGGCGGCAATCGCCACCAGCACAGGGGTTGAAGTAGATTTTTTCATGATGGAATCCTTTGGTTTACCACAGTGCTGGGCCCCGCCACAGCAAGATGCCGGGATACGGCCACCCGGGATGCGGCCTGCCGGGATGCGGCCTGCCGACAGAGCGGGTTTATTTGCTGTTGCGGTTCAGTTCTTCGCGCAAGACGCGGATATCGTCCTGCAAGGCATCGGCGGCGAGTTGGGCCTTGGCCGAAGTGGCCTTACCCTGAGCCAGCTTGGCATCGGCTTGTGCCTGGGCCGCCAAGTCGGTAGCCCGCGGGTAATCCTTGTCCATCATGGCTTTTTGGGCCAGCGCCATCTTCTCGCGCGCCAGGTTCATCTCGACCGGGGCAAATTGCGTACCGCCGGCGCTGGCGGCGTTATCTACTGCGGCGGCAGAGACGGCGACTTCGGCTGTCGCGGGCGTTTTCATGCTGCTGCAAGCGGTGAGCGCCAGTACGGCGGCCCCCAAGATGGCGAAGCGCCGCTGGTGGTATTTGCTGGTCATGATGTATCTCCGATAAAGAATCCCTTGAACGCGGTATTGCCCTCAATGCATGACTTATGGGCGCTATCGGACAATTGATCGGTACGTTGTCGCACATAGGGCGGGATTATTGGCGATCCACGCATCTCTCGGATGCCAGTCCAAAGTCGATGGCCATCCGTGCTTTACTTGATGCGCATTTCGTCTCTGACGGATTTCACGCCATGCACGTTGCGCGCCACTTTCACCGCAATATCGGCAGCCGTACGGGAGTTGACGAAGCCGCTAAGCTGCACGGCACCCTTATAGGTTTCGACATTGATCTCGGCCACTTTCAGGCTGGGTTCGTTTAGTACGGCTGCCTTGACCTTGGTGGTGATCACACTGTCATCGATGTATTCGCCAGTCCCCTCGTATCGAGGGGTAGAGGAGCAGCCTGCCGTGGCGCCCAACATAAAGGCCATGAAGAGGGTGGGCACGAACTTGGGTAGGGCTTGCATGGTATGTTGCTCCGAAAGCGTGGAGTGAGAGATCCTTTGACGAGAGCTGGACGCTAGCGCAGGCCGCGAGAAAGTGCGTGGTAGGCAGCGAGCGCAATGGTCGCGCCGGCGACGGCCACGATCGGGCTGTAGATAGTCAGACCGGTCACCCCGGCCATGCCGAATGTGTTGAACAGCCAGCCACCGATGACGGCGCCCGCGATGCCGAGCAAGAGATCCATTACGACACCCTGGCTGCTGCTGTCGACGAGCTTGCCGGCGACATAGCCGGCGATAAGCCCAAGGATGATCCAAGCGAACAAACTCATGATGGTCTCTGGAGTAAGGAAGTCCGATGACAAGGCAAGGCTAGGCTTGGTCGATAAACAGTGTCGGTGCGGTGGAGTACATAGTCCATAAGCAGGCGCCCTGCGCGATTCGGGTGTTCTGCCTAAAGTGCGACAGCGCACAGACCCGTCGCGGGGCGCGGCTCATTGTTCGTCTGTCATAGCTCATCCCGGCACCCCGCGATCGTGCGGTTCACGGGCATCCATCCGAGGTCACCATGAACACGCCAAACGAACAAAACTGCTCCGCCGATACCACGCCACAGGGTGCGCATCACGCGGAGGCAAGCATTCGCGATAGCCAGGAGGCCTATATCAGCAAAGCGCTGCTATCCATGGCGGAGTTAACCGAAGCCAATTGGCAAAAACAGATGCGTGCCGCCAAGATCACCTGGCACAAGCTGACCGACAGCGAGCTACTTCGGTCGGAAGGGCAAAGCCAGAAGCTGGCGGGACTGGTGCAGGAGCGTTATGCCATTCCCCGTGCAGAAGCTGACAAGCAGGTTGCGAGTTTCTTCCGGAATTACTGGGCCTGAACCATGGCGTGAATGGGTGGCGATAGATCTGGGCGAGCCAAGCCGAACAATTCAACGGACGCCTCCGGAGAGCCTGCATGCAACGACATCCTTATCCCACTCCCGAGCTTGAAGAACGATCCCTATTCGATCTCATGACCTCGCCCGCCACCAGCGCCGAAGTACACCACAAGCAGATGCTGCATAAACGGGATGTGCGCCGAAAGATTGAAGATCTGAAGGATCAATCTCGCTACATCGCCGATCTTTGGTGAACCTCCTCGCCGTCCTGGCACCCTCAACCTGCGCCCTGACGCTACCCTCATAGCGGACGTTTCTATCGCCGGACGCTTTGCCGGCTTACCCCAGCTAGACCAGCTCCGCTTGCTTTCCTTTCACCTGTCAGATATTGTTTACATATGACAGAATATTCAGGAAACCCAAACGGAGAACAGCTGCTCGCGATGTTGGCGGCGCTGTCCAATCCGCACAGGTTGCGAATCGTTGCCGCCCTTGTGAACGGAGGGCGCAACTATGTCAGCCAACTTGCGCGTGAGATCGGCATCAGCCGGCCCTTGTTGCACCTGCACCTGCAAAAGCTTGAAGACGCCGGCCTCGTCACGGGCAAGCTGGAGCTTTCCCACGACGGCAAGGCACTCAATTACTTCGAAGTCACGGCGTTCGCCGTCGAGCTCACCCCGGACGCCATTGCGCAGGCAGTGAAATCCCTGAAGACCAATCCAGAACCATAGAGGTGTCCCATGTCAGCAGGCGTGTATTTTTTGACGATTTGCCTCCCGCTGGGGACGGTACTGATCATTTTCGGCATGAAGTATTTCTCGGCCATGCAACAAGCAAAGGCGCGCTTCAACCAGGACGAAGCGTACCGACAGATCGCCACCAGGATGGCCGAAGCGCAAGCCGAAACGGCGGCGGCACTTTCCGCCATCAACGGCACGCTCACTGACATCAACACACGCCTGGCGGCCGTCGAGAAGATTCTGAAAGACGTGGAGTAGCCGGATAGCCGCCAATTTCCAAGCCAAACGCACCAAATCGATAATCACCGGAGGAATCTGCCGCCATGACTGAAATCTCGCTTTTCCGTCTTTACCTGTTGCGTGCGATGTATTTGTTTATCGTCGTTGGATTTGGCTTGTTTATGTGGCCGAGTATTCTTCGCAACCACCAATCATGGGAGCTGATGGAGGGCGTGGTGAATTGCATGCTGGTCGCCTTTTGGACGCTATCGGTCCTGGGGCTGCGCTACCCGCTGCAAATGCTGCCCATCCTGCTGTGGGAGCTTATCTGGAAGTCGCTTTGGCTCTTGGCTGTTGCGCTGCCGCAATGGTCCAGCGGCCACATGGACCAGGCAACCCAGGCGAATGTCATCGCCTGCGCCGTGGTGGTGCTTATTCCATTCGTCATTCCTTGGCGTTATTTCATCACCCACTACCTCAAAAAGGCGGGTGATCCCTGGCTACGCCGTGCCGATCCGCAGCCCTCGCCGGCACCCGCTGGCGTGCTTTAGACAACCTTTAGCTCCCACACCGAAAGGCATCCCATGAAACACGCCATTGCATTCCTGCTGATTGCCGCGAGCCTTGCCCACGGCGCCCATGCCGCCCCTACCAATTCGGTACAAGCCGCCACCCTGTCGGACAAGGATCGAATCGACCTTCTGATTCGGCAGAACACCTTGCTGACGGAAGCGAATGAACGGTTGATTGCGCAGCAGCGGGAAAAACCCGCGTCGAAGGAAGAGACGTTTGCCAGCTGCATGCAGGCGGCAAGGGGGCAGACGAGTGCCATGGTTGCCGAGTCCATCGGGGGGCATTGCGACCAGCTGTTGAAGAAGTGATACGCCTGGTCGTTGCGGTGAGGGAGCCAGGGTAGGCTTGGCTTTCTCAAATGGGTGTTGTGCGGGAGTACGCCTCAAGGTCGGCAATTTTCGTGGCAGCGGATCTCGAACAAGTCGCCTCTTCCCAATCTGCAGGACGTCCCCGTTCGCCCGGCTTATTGCCACACTGTCGCCAGCTCCTGCAAGGCATCGCCGTAACCCTTGTAGAGCGCTTTGTCGCTGCGGTGTATGCCGAATAGCTCGGGAATCAAGCCGCGCGGATTCAGGGCACTCGCCAGGCTGCGGTAATAGTCAATCGGCGTACTGCAATCGCGGTACAGCACATTCTTGTCCACCTTCGGCAACACGTCCTCGGCCTTCCCCTCGAACAGCAAGGGTAACCACTCGATTTGGCGCTGCTGCACCTGGCTAAAGGTTCTGGCAATGTCGCTGCGTGGCAGCACGAGCTGCTGTTTATAGGCGGGGGTGCCAATCAACAGCAGATAGGCAGCATCGGCCAGCGGTCCACTGCGGCGAACCGCGATGCCCAAGGTGGCTAAGTCTTGTACCAAGACCTCGATGCGCGCCGCCAGTTCGGTCTTGGCTTCCGTCGCTGCACTTAAATAGCAGACCGGTACCTGCTTACCGTGCTGGCGAAGCACGGTCTGACTGCTCCGCAGAAAGGCGTCGAACGCGGCACGGGCGGCGAGCGGGTCGATGGGTGTGCTGGCGGGCGGGCGTAACTTGGTCTGGAAATGCTGCCAGGCGCGCTGGTAGTCGGGACCGACGGCCGCACCCAAGAGCCGCGGAATCAGTCCGCCCTCGGGCTCTCCCATATGCTGGGCATAATCCGCCGGCACGCTGAAATCGCATTCGCTGCCACGTAGATCGATCGGCAGTGCCTGCTCGGCGGTACCCTGGTACAGCAGCGAGATCAAGGCGTCGGGCTGCTGCTGGCGCAGTGTGCGTAGATGGACGAGTTCGATCTGTAGATTGTTGCGCTCTGGCGCGGTGGCTCGTTCAAGCAGTCGGGGTGTGCCGATCAGCAGCACATGGCGGCATCGCCCCAGAGTGGCCATATAGGCATCGATCTGCCCGCTGAGGTCGCTGATATCCAGTTGCACCGGCATGCCGAGTTTTTCCAGATCGTTTTGCAGGCGGATCAGAAAGGCTTGCAAAGCCCGGTTGGCCGACCCACTGCTCGGCGTTTCCCAGGCATAGCTGATAAAGCAGCGTGGCGCGGGTCTGGCCTGCCAGAGTCGGAGCCGTTTCAATTCGCGCAGAAAATCCTGCCAAGCGCGTCGTTCGGGGACCAGCCCTAGACTGGCTTGACGCGCCAGCATTTCTCGCTGGGTGATCACCGTGGCCTCGACCTGCTTGAGCTTTTCCGCCGCCAGCTTGATGCTGGCCAGTGCGGCCGGCTGGGTGGGGGCACGCTGGTTCAATTGCTGGCAGGTGGCCTGGCAGCGGACCAGTTCATCCTCGCCTTGTCTCACCTGGGTCCGTAATGCGCTCAGCTTGGACGAATCAGGCGTGGATTGCTGCTCGGCCAGCAGGGCGATGCGTAGCGCCAGGATGTTCAGGTGGGCGTGGAGTTCGTCCTGGCTGGCCAACAGATCGCGCTTGTCCTGTTCCAGCGCGGCGATCCGCAGCCGCAGCGCGCCATCGGCCGCGATACTGCGCCGATGCGAGCCCGCCTGTGCCAGTTGCCGCTGGAGGTCGGCCAATGCCTGTTCCTTGGCGGCCAAGGCCTGCGCCTGTTGCTCGCATTGGGCTGCCAACCGGTCGTGCCACTGGCGGGTAGATGCCTGCTGTTGAGCGTGAAGCTGCTGCTCCTCTGCCAGTTGCTGAGGCAGATCGGCGGCAGTAGGGGTTTGAGGGGATGGCTGTGGCGGCGGCGCCATCAAGGCTGCGTGCGCCGCCTGCAGCCCTTGTTGCGCGGCCGCGTGGTCGCAACAGATCGCCAGTGCCCGCACAAACGCCGCATGTGCCAGCACAAAGCGTTGCGCCTGAAGGTGCGCCTTGCCACTTTGGGTGTGCCCGTCGGCCTGCTTGAGCTGTTGTCGGACGAGGTCGAGGGCGGCTTGGATGGGCTGGCGATCTTGATACTTGATTCCCAACCGTAGCGCCTGCCGGAACCGCTCGGCGGCCTGCTGGACTTCGCCCGCAACGGCGAATTGTGTGCCTTGCTGCAACAGGATTTTAGATTGACCTTTCGTAACTTTCTGGTTGCGGGTCAATGCGGCATTGATTTTGCGCTGCGCGCCGCTGTCGCCAATCTGGTTCTGGCTCAGGTCGAGCTCCGTCAGGCAACGATTCTGCACTAGCGCACTAGCGCACTGGCCAGCGCCTGCGCGCCGCTGTCACCAATTTTCTTACAGGCAAGATCGAGCGCTGGCAGCGTCGAATGGCCGTGCGCACCTCAGGATCGGCGATCGCCTCCAGCCGACCAGTCAAGTCCAGGGTCGATACGCGGGGTACGGCGGCAGGTACGGGCTGCATGATTCCCTCTCCTTGGTTTTAGGCCCGAACACGATGAACTCGACAAGCCCTGCAAGGCAGGAGGGCGGTCAAGTTAGCGTGATGTGCGCGCGGTAAGCACATCAGGAGAGAGGCTTTGGATGCAATATGCCTTACGAGATTGCCGTTCGCTTGTTGCTTTATCTAATCGCTACCTCTGCCGAAGACACACCACAACGAATAGCTGAAAGCGCCGTCGAGAACCCGATAGACAGGTGCAATGGGTGGGAAAGACTAAGGAATTCTAGCTGTTGAGCTATCCGCCATTGGCGCATATCATGCAATATATAGAATTCATTGAAACCCCTACATTTACCCGCTTGGTCACCCACCTACTGACAGACGATGAATACATCGATCTCCAGAATGTCTTGGTAGAAAATCCAGAAAGGGGTGACCTGATTCAGGGCGGTGGCGGCATCCGTAAGCTGCGCCACGCCTCGTCCGGCCGTGGAAAAAGTGGCGGTGTGCGGGTTATTTACTACTGGATTCGGGATGACGAGCAGATTTACATGCTTTATCTCTATCCCAAATCGAAGCAAGACAAGCTGAGCGACAGGGAAACCGCCTTGCTGCGCGAGTTTGTGAAGGACTTATAACGATGGAAAAAATCATGTTTGACGAACTGGTGCAAAGCCTGCAAGAAGCCAGGTCCATCGCTCGCGGCGATGCCCCGGCCTCGCGCCGATTCAGGGTTTCACCACCTGATGCCAAGGCAATACGCGAACAAACCGGCCTGTCCCAAAGCGAGTTTGCCCGTTTAATGCAGGTGAGTATCAAGACATTGCAAAACTGGGAGCAACACCGCCGCAACCCAACGGGTCCGGCTGCTGCGTTGCTTAGGATTGTGATGACAGCACCCGAGGTAGTACTCAACTCGCAGTTGGAAAAGTAGCCTTCACCAGCGCAACACACAATCGAGGCGGCGACGGTTTGCAGATCGGGTTTGCCGGCGAAAGCACCCCTCACCTAGCCCTGCTCAAAAAACAGGCGCCCCGGCGTATACCACTACCCACCAACACCTTAGCCGACTTGTTCCAAAGTTATGCCAGTACTTACCCACAGTGGATGTGGACAGCTTTGACCTCCGATCAAGGCTGGGCTGGCACCGGCATGGCTCCCAGCCCCTCGAGCGGCAACGGATTTACCGCACGTACATTTACCCAGCCAGCATAACCACCGCCATACCAGCCACGCCCTAATTTGGGTCCAAAGCGGACTCATCTGTAAGCAAGTGGCCTGCTTATTCTGTGGGTAAGTGGTATTAGACAACCGGTAGTCAGCGCGGTATTGAGTACATCCGTCCTGCTTACTACGGTGAAGCGACCGGCGGGTCCCTGTGGGTCCGCCGGGCTCGCATGCGTCGGCGCGCATTACGGATAAGCCGACGTATTCACCTAGTTCAGGAGGAATCATGTCGAATCGCTATCTACCGAAATTGCTCTGCACCGCCAGTCTGCTCGGAATCTGTATCAACGGTCCGCTCCGTGCCGCCGAAGCCTCGAAGCCGGATAATAGTTTACGACAGGCGGCCAATACGGCGTTTTCCGCCCACACGGTGAAATCCCTGGCCGACGCCCCTACGTCGGACGATACCCTGGTCGAGGTGCTGGCCGGCGCCGTACCGGGCTGGGCTTTCGGTTCGGTAACCCAAGTCATCAACGACGGCCGCGATGCTGCACCAGTGTCGCTACTCTACCTGGCACAGCGCACCGCAGGTGGCTGGAAGCTCGGACTGGAAGGGAGCGACAGCTTCTTTTCCTTACTGGAATCGGTTCCCGACCAGGTCTTGAGCCGCGCTGAAAAAGCCACCTTTCGCAGCCAGCGCGCTGCGCTCAAGCAGTTGGCCGGGGTGGAGACCGGCCTGGGCCTGCCTTGGCCCAAGGGTGCATCCTGGCGGCTGACCGGCGGTCCGCACGGCAATAGCGGCAGTAGCCGGCCCTACGATTCGATCGACCTGGCGGGCGGCGACGGGCGGGTGTTGGCGCCGCGAAATGGCCGCATCTACAAGAGTTGTATCCGGAATGGCAGCGCGCTGGTGACCCTGGTACACGACAATGGCTATTCCACACGCTACTACCATATGGAAAGCCTCACCAATGTCGCCGATGGCACCATGCTCGCCACCGGCGCCTATCTGGGCCATATCGCCAATGGGCTGCCCTGCGGCGGCTCCAGTAGCGGTGCCCATGTCCATTACTCCTTGACCCGCAACGGCAATGCCGAGCCTTTCAACAACAAACTGGTGGGCGGCTGGCAATTCTTCGAGGGGAGCAGCCCCTACCAGGGCTACGCCTTACGCAGGAATGTCCGGGTAAATGTCGGTGGCTATCTGATCAACGATGGTCCCAATCCAGGGCCCGGGCCCGACCCCGAACCGATGGTCGTAATCGTTCGCGCACCCAATGGCGCCAAGGTCAATCTGTACAAATCGCCCCAGCTCAGCGCCACGGTGCTGGGCACCGCCGGCCATGGCGAGTCCGTGAAAATCGTTTGCCATGCCTATGGCGATGCGGTGCAGGGAAATTGGGGCTCGACCAAGCTGTGGAACCGCTTGACCACGAACGCCTGGGTCAGCGATGGCCATGTAGAGACGGGCAGCAACAATCCGGTAGTGCCTGCATGTCCGTAATCGGTTAGTTCACGCGGACTACGCGGCCTGTCGGTATCCGCCGGCGGGCCGCTTCGAGCGGGCTATTGGGTCGAACGCTGATCGACCAGAATCCAGTTGAGGCCGGTATTGTTGACCACCTTGCTCATGGCGAGCAGATCGACCGGCTTGATGACGTAGCAAGTGGCGCCCAACTCCCGCGCCATCAGGATGTCGCACTCCAGATCGGAAGTGGTCATGACTACCACCGGAATATGCTTGGTGCGCTCATCGGCCTTCAGAATGGCCAATACCTCGGTACCGTCCACGCGCGGCATATTCAAGTCCAGCAGGATCAGCCCCGGCAGCTCGGGCGTGCGCTGCGCGAACGCCTCGCGGCAATAGATAAAGTCCAGCGCCTCCAAGCCATCCTTTACCCAGGTGAGCGCATTGGCGAAATTGCTTTCGCGCAGCAGCTCCATGCTCAATTCGGCGTCGTGAGGATCGTCTTCCACCAGCAAAATATGGGTTGGCTGCTGTGCTTGCATCGGTTCACTCCTGCTGCCACAGACTTGGCAGATACCGTTTTGATGGTGAATCACGCGCTTTGTTCGGCGGGCACGCGCGAATGTCTCACCAAATAGTAGGACAAGTGCGAAGGCTCGGCTGCGTGGGAAGCACCGAACAAGCTCGCCAAATCCGACCTTACCTACCGTAGCAATTCAAGTGCCGGCCTGCCCGGCGACGAACACCCGGGTACCCGCCTCGCGCAAGGCCGCACCCAAGTGTTCCGGTACCGGCATATCGGTGAACAGGCAATCGACCTGGGACAGGTGTCCCAGCCTGACCAAGGCTTCACGGCTGAACTTGGTATGGTCGGCCACCAGCCAGACCTGGCGAGACTGCTCGATGATGGTCTGGGCGACCTTGACCTCCTGATAGTCGAAATCGCGCAGCGTTCCGTCCGCCTCGATGCTGGAGACACCGATGATGCCGATATCCACCTTGAACTGGCGGATGAAATCGACCGTCGCCTCGCCCACCACGCCACGGTCCCGGTTGCGCACCACGCCACCGGCCACGATGACCTCGCAATCGGGATTCGCCGACAGGGTCATGGCCACGTTCAGGTTATTGGTGACCACATGCAGGCCGCGGTGGTGCAACAGGGCATTGGCCACCGCCTCGGTGGTGGTGCCGATATTGATGATCAGCGAGCGGTCGTGGGCCAGCTCGCTGGCCACCAGCTGCGCGATCCTTTGCTTGGCTTCGCTATTGAGTACCTGCCGCTGCGGATAGGCGATGTTCTGCACGCTGGACGGCAGTCCGACGCCGCCGTGATAGCGCCGCACCAGCTCTTCTTCCTCCAACTGGCTGACATCGCGCCGGATGGTTTGCATGGTGACGCCGAAGTGGGTCGCCAATGCCTCCACCGATACGAAGCCGCAGCTGCGTACCCGTTCCAGCAGTTCCATTTGCCTCGGGTTCAAGGGCATGTCCTTTTTCGATCAGGTACGGGCGACTATAAGTGCAATTACTCGGAAAGCGATAGATCATGTTGTTCAAATTGGTTAATCGCACAAAAACGAACAAAAACGAAAAGTTCCTTGCCACAACGAAGTCTGTTTTAGTACATTTGCATGGTTAAGTGAGACATAAACGAATATCAGCGCCAGCCAGAGGAGAACACGGTGGAAGCAAGCGAATATGATGTTGTCGTAGTGGGAGGCGGCATCAATGGCGCCGGCATCGCTCGCGACGCGGCCGGTCGCGGCTTGTCCGTGTTGCTTTGCGAAAAAGACGATCTGGCGCGGCACACTTCCTCGGCCAGCACCAAGCTGATCCATGGCGGTTTGCGTTATCTGGAATATTACGAATTCGGCCTGGTGCGCAAGGCCCTGCAAGAGCGTGAAGTCTTGCTCAAGGCGGCGCCGCATATCATGTGGCCGCTGCGCTTCGTCATGCCGCACGACAAGCATCTGCGTCCGGGCTGGATGATACGGGCCGGTCTATTCCTATATGACCACTTGGCCCGCCGCCAGATCCTGCCCGGTTCGAGCGGCATCGACCTGCGCCGGCATGAGGCCGGCAAGCCCTTGCAGGCACGCTTTGGCAAGGGTTTCGTCTATTCCGACGGCTGGGTGCAGGACGCCCGGCTGGTCACCCTCTGCGCCATGGACGCCCGCGAACGCGGCGCCACCATCCTGACCCGCACCGCCTGCGTCGGTGCACAGCGTAGCGAAGGCAGCTGGCGTATCGCCTTGCGCGATGCTTCCGGCGCGGAACGCACCGTGGGGGCCAGGGTACTGGTCAATGCCGCCGGCCCCTGGGTGGGGGATTTCCTGTCGCAGGTGGCGCAGGTCAAGTCCGCCCGCCGGGTCCGGCTGGTCAAGGGAAGCCATATCGTGGTGAAGAAGCTGTACGAGCATCCCTATGCCTATATCTTCCAGAACCCGGACAAACGCATCATCTTCGCGATTCCCTACGAGCAGGATTTCACGCTGATCGGCACCACCGACCTGGAATACCGTGGCGCCGCCGACCAGGTCGCCATCGACGCCGACGAAACTGCCTACCTGTGCGAGATGGCCAGCCGCTATTTCAGCAAGCCCGTCGTGCCGGCCGACGTGGTCTGGAACTATTCCGGCGTGCGGCCCTTGCTGGATGACGAATCGGCCGATGCTTCCGGCGTGACCCGCGATTACGACCTGGTCATGGACCAGGGCGGCGCGCCCATGCTGTCGGTGTTCGGTGGCAAGATCACCACCTTCCGGAAGCTGGCCGAGGAGGCCGCCGACCTGTTGCAGGAACAGCTGGGCAAAGGCAGCGGGGCTTGGACCGCGCGTGCCACATTGCCCGGCGGCGATCTGCCCGGCGGCGATTTCGGTAAATTTCTCGAAAGTCTGCGCCAGGCCCATCCCTGGCTGCCGGCCACGCTGGCACAACGCTATGCGCGTGCTTATGGCAGCCGCACGGAGGCCATGCTGTCCGGCGCTCGTTCGCTGGAGGAGCTGGGCGAAGAGGTACTGCCTGGCTTGTATGAAGCCGAAATCCACTACCTGCATCGGCAGGAATGGGCCTGCAGCGCCGAGGATATTCTCTGGCGCCGATCCAAGCTGGGCCTGCATGTACCGGCCGATGGCGGAGAAATACTGGCGCGTTGGTTGGCAGAGCATGTTGTAAATGTGACAAAATCGAAAGATTCGCCGCAAATCGCACCCACGGGCCATTAAGCGTACCTTGTCGCGCCCGGCATTGAATTTTTCAGCATCCCCGCTCGGCGATGAATGGCAAGCCGTGCGGGATGACGTACACGTCCGCGACGGACAATGGAGACAAGCACCATGCAGCTTCAACTGGACGGCGTGAGCAAGCTGGCCGGCGCGGATACGCATATCTATCCGCTCGACCTGCAATTGCAGGCCGGCAAGATCAATGTGCTACTGGGCCAGACCCGTGCCGGCAAGACCACCGTGATGCGGCTGATGGCCGGCCTGGACCGGCCCAGCCATGGCCGCGTGCTGGCCGATGGCGTGGACGTCACCGGGGTATCGGTGCGCCGCCGCAAGCTGGCCATGGTCTACCAGCAGTTCGTCAACTACCCCTCCTTCAGCGTGTTCGAGAACATCGCCTCGCCCTTGCGCCTGGCGGGTGGACTGAGCGAGCAGGACATCCGTGCCCGCGTCGGTGCGATGGCCGAGAAGCTGCATATCAGCCATCTGCTGGACCGGCTGCCCGGCGCGCTGTCCGGCGGCCAGCAGCAACGCACCGCCATGGCACGCGCCATGGTCAAGCAGGCCCCCTTGCTGTTGCTGGACGAGCCCTTGGTCAACCTCGACTACAAGCTGCGCGAGGAATTGCGGGCCGAACTGAAGGAATTGTTCGCCGACGGCAAGACCACCGTGGTCTACGCCACCACCGAACCGCAAGAAGCGTTGCTGCTGGGCGGCCACACCGCTGTGCTGGACGAGGGCCGTTTGCTGCAATTCGCGCCAACGCTGGAAGTCTTCCACCACCCCGCCACCCGCCGGGTGGCGCAAGTGTTCAGCGACCCACCCATGAATCTTTTCCCCGCCACCGTCCGGCCCGGTGAGGCCATGGCCCATCTGGCCGATGGACTGGCCCTGCCGCTGGCGCCGCATCTGGCCGCCTTGCCGGCCGGCGACTACCAGCTGGGGGTGCGCCCCAGCCATCTGCGGCTATCGGCCAACGGCCCGGCCGACCTGGCCCTGCCCTGCCATATCGAACTGGCCGAGATCAGCGGCTCGGACAGCTATCTGCATGCCCGCCACGGCAATGCCGACTGGGTGGCGCAGTTGTCCGGCGTGCGCGAACTGGCGCCGGGTAGCGCGGTGCAACTGTTTATCGATCCGCGCGAGGTATTCGCCTTTGACGCCGCCGGCAAGCTGGCGGGTTCGCCCGATCGCCTCAACGCCATGACCGGCAGCCACTGACAGGAGACAGGACCATGGCAAGAATAGAACTGGCCGGGCTCGGTCACCGCTACCCCGGCAACGAGGCTTACTCGCTGCAACCGCAGACCATGGTGTGGGAGGACGGTGGTGCCTATGCGCTATTGGGTCCTTCCGGCTGCGGCAAGACCACCCTGCTGAATATCATCTCCGGCCTGCTGATCCCCAGCGAGGGCAAAGTGCTGTTCGATGGCCGCGACGTCACCGCGCTACCTACCGAAAAACGCAATATCGCCCAGGTTTTCCAGTTCCCGGTCATCTACGACACGATGACGGTGTTCGACAATCTGGCCTTCCCGCTGCGCAATCGCAAGATGCCCGAAAAGGAAGTGCGCAGCCGGGTGCAGGAGATTGCCGAGATCCTCGATCTGAGCGGCGAGTTGAAGCGTCGCGCCAGTGGCCTCTCGGCCGAGGAAAAGCAGATCATTTCGCTCGGCCGCGGGCTGGTGCGCAAGGACGTGGCGGCCGTGCTGTTCGACGAGCCGCTGACGGTGATCGACCCGCATGTGAAGTGGCTGCTGCGGCGCCAGCTCAAGCTGATCCACCACCAACTCAAGCTGTCGCTGATCTATGTCACCCACGACCAGATCGAGGCACTTACCTTCGCCGACCAGGTGGTGGTGATGTACGAGGGCCAGGTGGTGCAAATGGGTACGCCGCAGGATCTGTTCGAGACGCCGGCCCATACCTTCGTCGGTCACTTTATCGGCAGTCCCGGCATGAATCTGCTGCCGTGCGAACTGAATGGCGACTCCATCCGCCTGGGCGAGCAGTCCTTGTCGCTGGAAAAGCCGCTGGCCACCCGGCTGGCCCAGGTCGGCCAGGCACTGACCCTGGGGGTGCGGCCGGAATTCATTCGGCTTGCCGCACCGGGCGCCACCGCCTTGGACGCCGAGGTGGTCAAGCTGGAAGACCTGGGTACCGTCAAGTTGCTGACCGTGCAGTTGGCCGGCCAGTTGCTGCGGGTCAAGCTGGGCGAACACGAGAGCGTGGCCGGGCCCCGCGTACGGCTAGACTTCGATCCCGCCCGCACCATGTACTACGCCGCTGGCCAGCGTGTGGCCTGAGCGAAGGAAGAATAGATGAAACCCCTCAATAACAAGGCCTGGCTGCTGGTTCTGCCGGTGGTGTTGTGTGTGGCCTTCTCGGCCATCATCCCGCTGATGACCGTGGTCAATTATTCGGTACAGGACATCCTCAGCCCCGACCAGAAGGTCTTCGTCGGCACCGAATGGTTCAAGACCGTGCTGCGCGACCCCGAGCTGCATGGCGCGCTGCTGCGCCAGCTGATCTTCTCCGCAACCGTGCTGGCCATCGAAATCCCGCTGGGCATCATGCTGGCGCTGGCCCTGCCGGCCGCCGGCTGGCGCTCCTCGCTGGCCCTGGTGCTGCTGGCCATGCCGCTGCTGATTCCGCAGAACGTGGTCGGCACCATCTGGCAGATCTACGGACGTACCGATATCGGCCTGGCCGGCGTCATGCTGAGCAAGCTGGGACTGGACTACAACTACGCCTCGCATTCGCTGGATGCCTGGCTGACCGTGGTGGTGATGGATATCTGGCACTGGACGCCGCTGGTTGCCTTGCTGGCCTTCGCCGGCCTGCGCGCCATCCCGGAAGCCTATTACCAGGCCGCCCGCATCGATGGCGCCTCGCGCTGGGCGGTATTCCGCTTTATCCAGCTGCCCAAGATGCGCGGCGTGCTGCTGATCGGTCTGCTGTTGCGCTTCATGGATAGCTTCATGATCTACACCGAACCCTTCGTGCTGACCGGCGGCGGCCCCGGCAATGCCACTACCTTCCTCAGCCAGTACCTGACCCAGAAAGCGGTCGGCCAATTCGACCTCGGCCCGGCAGCGGCTTTCTCGCTGATCTACTTCCTTATCATCCTGCTGGCTTGTTTCGTGTTCTACACGCTGATACAGAACGCCGGCAGCAGCGATCAGCCCAAGACGGAGGCCTGACCATGAAAAAACGCTACTTCGGCCTGATGCTCTATCTGCTGTTCACCATCCTGCCCATCTATTGGATGTTGAATATGTCATTGAAGACCAATGACGAGATCAGCGGCAGCTTCACCCTTTGGCCCAAGCTGGTGACCTTCGCCAACTACCAGGCCATCCTGACCGATCCGTCCTGGTACAGCGGCTATGTCAATTCGATGATCTATGTGGCCATCAATACGGTGCTGTCGCTGGCGGTGGCCTTGCCGGCCGCCTACGCGTTCTCCCGTTACCGCTTCCTGGGCGACAAGCATCTGTTCTTCTGGCTGCTGACCAACCGCATGAGCCCGCCGGCGGTCTTCCTGCTGCCTTTCTTCCAGCTGTATTCCAGCGTCAATCTGTTCGACACCCATATCGCGGTCGCCCTGGCCCATATGCTGTTCAACGTGCCGCTGGCGGTGTGGATCCTGGAAGGCTTCATGTCCGGCATACCGCGCGAGATCGACGAAACCGCCTATATCGACGGCTACAGCTTTCCGCGCTTCTTCGTGCGCATCTTTATCCCCTTGATCGGCGCCGGCATCGGCGTCACCGCCTTCTTCTGCTTTATGTTCAGCTGGGTGGAACTGCTGCTGGCGCGCACCCTGACCTCGGTCAATGCCAAGCCCATCGTCGCCATCATGACCCGTACCGTCAGTGCCGCCGGCATGGACTGGGGCGTACTGGCAGCCGCCGGGATACTGACCATCGTGCCGGGCGCGCTGGTGATCTATTTCGTCCGCAACTACATCGCCAAGGGCTTTGCCATGGGCCGGGTCTAAGGTGCCCAAGCTCGATTCGCGCTCCGCACGAGCGTCAGCGAGGCTCCCTCGCGGCGGGTGCGTGGTTGTAGGTGCCGCAGGCACCGTACAACCACGGCCTACTCCTTGCGGGTACGAGGGCGGGGGGAGTAGGAATAAATCAAGCGGAACGACGATTCAGACTGTTTTAGGCGGTTAACACCCGGCTCCGCCGGGTGCTGAACTGAACGTTCAGGAATAGCAAAGGGAGTTAAATGTTATGGAATGGATGGCTTGGACTACGCCCGTGGCGGTGTTCTTCAGCGCGATCGCACTGATGCTGATCGGCATGACCGTCTGGGAACTACTTAGCCCCACGGTGGCACGGCGCGGCCTGCTGCCGCTGACCACCACCCGCGGCGACCGCCTCTTCCTGGGCCTGCTCAGCGCGGCCTACGTCAACCTGGCCTGGGCCGGCTTGAGCGATCTGCCGCAGTGGTACGGCACCGGAGGCTCCTTTGTGCTCCTGCTGCTGATCATGCGCTGGGGCTGAAAGACCGATTACGACAACGCCGGCCGAGCCTTCCGGCCGGCGTGCATTTGCACCGAAGGTATGGCTAGACAAAACAGGAGACAGCCGTGGTCAAGAAACTGGTAGTGGCAATCGCCTGCGCTTTCGCGGCGCCGATGGTAATGGCGGGGCCGGCGGAAGCGCAAAAATGGGTGGACGCGGAATTCCAGCCCAGCACGCTTTCCAAGCAGCAGCAGATGGACGAGATGAAGTGGTTTATCGCCGCCGCCGACAAGCTGAAGAAGGCCGGCATCACCGAGATCAATGTCGTCTCGGAAACCATCGATACCCACGTCTACGAATCCAAGACGCTGGCCAAGGCGTTTGCCGAGATTACCGGCATCAAGGTCAACCACGACATCATCCAGGAAGGCGACGTCGTTGAAAAACTGCAGACCCAGATGCAGTCGGGCAAGAATATCTATGACGGCTGGGTCTCCGACTCCGACCTGATCGGTACCCACTACCGTTACGGCCAAGTGGTTCCGCTGTCCGACTTCATGGCCGGCGAAGGCAAGGAATTCACCAGCCCCACGCTGGACCTGAAGGATTTTATCGGCACCAAGTTCACCACCGCGCCGGACGGCAAGCTCTACCAGCTGCCCGACCAGCAATTCGCCAATCTGTACTGGTTCCGTGCCGACTGGTTCGCCAAGCCGGAGCTGCAGAAACAGTTCAAGGCCAAGTACGGCTACGACCTGGGTGTGCCGGTCAACTGGTCGGCCTACGAGGACATCGCCAACTTCTTCACCAATGACGTGAAGACCATTGACGGCGCCAAGGTCTACGGCCATATGGACTATGGCAAGAAAGACCCTTCGCTGGGTTGGCGCTTTACCGATGCCTGGCTGTCCATGGCCGGTTCGGCCGACAAGGGCACGCCGAACGGCCTGCCGGTGGACGAATGGGGCATCCGCGTCGCCGACGACAAATGCACGCCGGTGGGCGCTTCGATGAGCCGTGGCGGTGCCACCAACAGCCCGGCCGCCGTCTATGCGCTGACCAAGTACATCGACTGGATGAAGAAGTACGCCCCACCCCAGGCGCTGGGCATGACCTTCTCCGAAGCCGGCCCGGTGCCCGCCCAAGGCAATGTCGCCCAGCAGATCTTCTGGTACACCGCCTTCACCGCCTCGATGAACAAGGCCGGCCTGCCGGTCGTCAACAAGGACGGCACCCCGAAATGGCGCATGGCGCCCGGCCCGCACGGTCCGTACTGGAAGGATGGCATGCAGAACGGTTATCAGGACGTCGGTTCCTGGACCTTCTTCAAGTCCACCCCGCTGGCCCGCCGCGAAGCCGCCTGGCTGTATGCCCAGTTCGTCACCTCCAAGACGGTGTCGCTGAAGAAGAGCATCACCGGCCTGACCTTCATCCGCGAGTCGGATATCCAGAGCAAGGCGATGACCGATCTGGCGCCCAAGCTGGGCGGTCTGGTGGAGTTCTATCGCAGCCCGGCCCGGGTAGCCTGGACCCCCACCGGCAGCAACGTCCCCGACTACCCCAAGCTGGCCCAGCTGTGGTGGAAGAACGTCGCCACCGCGGTCACCGGCGAGAAGGCCCCGCAGGAAGCCATGGACAACCTGGCGAAGGAGATGGACGCCGTCATGGCCCGTCTGCAACGCGCCGGCATGAAGGCTTGCGCGCCCAAGCTCAACGCCGAAACCGACGCCAAGCAATGGCAAGCGAAGGGCTCGGCGCCGTGGGCCAAACTGGCCAACGAAAAGCCGAAGGGCGAGACCGTGCCCTACGAGCAGCTGTTGAAGGCTTGGAAAGAAGGTAAGGTAAAGTAAGGTAAGCAGCAGGTGACGGGTGGCGAAGGCCACCCGTCGAACTTTCTACACTATGGATTCCCATGCCATGCCCTACATCCTCGCCCTAGACCAAGGCACCACCAGCTCCCGTGCCATCGTGTTCGACGAGCATGGTCTGCCGGTCGCCAGTGCCCAGCAGGAATTCCCGCAACACTTTCCGCAGCCGGGCTGGGTAGAGCACGACCCGCTCGATCTGTGGCAAAGCCAACTGGCCACCGCCCGCCAAGCGCTGGAGCGGGCCGGCATCGAAGCCCGCCAGCTGGCGGCCATCGGCATTACCAATCAACGCGAGACCACGGTGCTGTGGGATCGCGCCAGCGGCAAGCCGCTGGCCAATGCCATTGTCTGGCAGGACCGCCGCACCGCCGAACACTGCAAACGACTGGCCGACGCCGGTCATGAAGCCATGGTGCGCGAACGCACCGGTTTGTTGCTCGATTCCTATTTCTCCGGGCCCAAGCTGGCCTGGCTGTTGGACAACGTCCCCGGCGCCCGGCAAAAGGCCGAGGCAGGCGAACTGGCCTTCGGCACCGTGGACAGCTGGTTGATCTGGAACCTGACCGGCGGCCGCCGCCATATCACCGATCCCAGCAATGCCGCCCGTACGCTGATGTTCAATATCCATAGCCAGCGCTGGGATGATGAGCTGTTGGCCCTGCTCGATATCCCCGCCTCGCTGTTGCCCGAAGTGGTCACCTCCAGCGGCCGCCACGCCGAAACCGAAGCGGATTTGCTGGGCAGTGCGGTCTTGATCGCCGGCATCGCCGGCGACCAGCAAGCCGCCCTGTTCGGCCAAGCCTGCCACCAACCCGGCATGGCCAAGAATACCTACGGCACCGGCTGTTTCATGCTGTTGCAGACCGGCCAGACGGCCCTGCAATCCAGCCATGGCTTGCTGACCACGCTGGCAGCCAGCGGCGACGATAAACCGCGCTACGCACTGGAGGGCAGCGTCTTTATCGGCGGTGCGGTGGTGCAGTGGCTGCGCGATGGTTTGGGCTTGGTGCCCAACTCTTCGGCGGTGGAACCACTGGCGGCCTCGGTGCCGGATAGTGGCGGGGTGTTTTTCGTGCCCGCCTTTACCGGCCTGGGCGCGCCATACTGGGACCCGCATGCCTGCGGCGGACTGCTGGGGTTGTCGCGCGGCACCACGCAGGCGCATATCGCTCGTGCCGCGCTCGAAGGTATTGCCTACCAGTCGGCTGATCTGCTGGAAGCGATGCAGGCCGACGCCAGCGAGCCTTTGACCGAATTGCGTGCCGATGGTGGGGCTGCGGCGAATAACCTTTTGCTGCAATGCCAGGCCGACCTGCTGGGCGTACCGGTAGTGCGGCCCAAGGTGCTGGAGACGACTGCGCTGGGCGCGGCCCTGTTGGCCGGGCTGGCGGTCGGGGTCTATCCCGATATGGCCGGGTTGAGCGCGTTTTGGCAGATGGACCGGGTGTTCGAGCCGGCCATCAGCCGCGATGAGGCGGCGGAACGGCGGCGCAAGTGGCGTTCGGCGGTGGAGCGGGTGAGGAATTGGCAGGCGTAAGCATGGATACGGGCGAGTATCTCTGCCATTGATAGGAATTGCGGCTTGCACAACACTTAGCGTAAGCAGATAGCGTGGATGGCAGGGTCGTGCGCAATACTTGATATATGGCTTGATATGTATCGTCGATGAGTACATTCTTCGATACATATCGTAAGTAGGAGTACGTGCCATGACACAGACCGCCAAAATCTTCACCACGGGCCGCAGCCAGGCAGTTCGCTTGCCGCTCGAATTCCGTTTCGACGAGAAGGAGGTCTACATCCGCCGGGATGTGGTCACGGGCGACGTGATCCTGTCACGCCGGCCAGATTCGTGGGATGGCTTCTTCGCCCTTGATGCGACAACGGACGTTCCGGCCGACTTCATGAGCGAGGCTGATCGCAATCAGGGCGAGCACTCCCGCGACCCGTTCGACGACACACCGGTATGACGACATATCTGCTCGACACCAACATTGCAAGCCACATCATCAAGGGCGACATCCCACGCGTGCGGGAGCGCCTTGTTGCGGTACCGATTCATTGCGTCGCGGTCTCGGTCGTGACGCAAGCCGAACTGCTGTACGGCGTCGCCAAGCGCGGCCATCCTCTGGGGCTCACGACCAAGGTTCACGAGTTCCTGGCGCACGTGCCGGTCTTGCCTTGGACGGCCAAGGTGGCTGAAGTCTACGGTGAGCTACGCATAGCCTGTGAGGCAGGTGGTGTGACGCTCGCGCCAATGGACATGATGATTGCCGCGCATGCGAAGACCCTAGCGCTGGCCGCATCGCAGGCACTGGGCCAGGCGATCTTGGTTACGAGGGATGGCGCGTTCTCACGAGCGCGCATGCTCGGTGGATTGACGCTCGAAGACTGGACAAAAGAAGTGGCATCCTGAAGCGCGCGAGCCGTCCCAATAAACGGAATTGCACGCCTTATATCCACTTTGGAACCAGTTCACCGCTACACGCATGCACGTTGCTGCATCCAAACAGCGCCCGGCCTCGCCGGCGCCGTGCGCACTTCGCCGCACCGTCGAAAATGCGGAGCATCCTTGAGACGCCCATTGCATGTGGAACAAGCATGAAGGCCACCGAGAAGCACGGCGGGCGGGCCTGCATCATGGAGGCGATGAGGGGCCGGGTATCAGCCGCCGGCGTTATGGGCGCGGGTTTCGCTATCTCGATGCGGCCGGCCAGGCAATCAAGAATCCAGCCGAGTTGCGCCGTTTCCGCTCGCTTGCCCTCCCACCCGCATGGCGCGAAGTGTGGATCAATCCCGACCCACTCGGGCATATCCAGGCTACCGCGCGTGATGCGCGCCATCGCAAGCAGTATCGCTATCACCCCAGCTGGCAGACGTGGCGCAGCGAGCGCAAGTTCGAGCGCCTGCTGGCCTTTGCCGAAGTGCTGCCCAGATTGCGCGCCCAGCTCGCGGCCGACCTGAAAACGGGCGGGGACTTGCCTGGCGGTGGAGGCGCTGCGTAAAGCGGATCCGGCGCTATCGCCACGCCGACAACAGGTGCAGGCCATGACGGAGGTAGCAAACCAGCTCGGCAACACCGTTGCGGTTTGCCGCCGCTGCTACGTCCACCCTGCCGTCCTGGCGGCGCATCTGGCGGGGGATTTGTCCGAATATCTCGCGGCAATCGACGATACCGCCAGTTCGGCGAGCGGACTACGCGCCGACGAAGTGGCCACCCTCGCCGTGCTGCGCGCGATGCGCAAAAAAGGCCGGCGCGCCGTTTCCGGGTAGCGGTAGTTTGAGAAAATCCCCGTACGCTAGTATAAGGTGCGCCCTGCAGAACAATTTTGAGACAAACCATGCATATCAATTCCGTACAGCAACGCAAACTGGTGGTCGGCAACTGGAAGATGCATGGCAGCCTGGCCGCCAATACCGCCTTGCTCAATGCGCTGCGGAGCGCCGAGACCGGTCCGGCCGAGGTGGTGGTGTGCCCGCCCTTCCCTTACCTGGCCCAGGCGGCCACGCTGCTGGCCGGCAGTGCCATCGGCCTGGGTGCGCAGAACTGCGGCCATGAGGCCGGCGGCGCCTATACCGGCGAAGTCGCCGCCGCCATGCTGCTGGAGTTCGGTTGCCGCTACGTCATCGTCGGCCATTCGGAACGGCGTGCCGATTTCGGCGACGATGATGCCCGCGTGGCCCGCAAGGTGCTGCTGGCACTCGAACATGGCCTTACCCCTATCCTCTGCATCGGCGAATCGCTGGCACAGCAACAGGCCGGCGAGACCCGCGCCGTACTCCAACGACAATTGCAGGCGGTGCTGACTCATTTGGAACCGGCGCGTATCGAGCAATTGGTTATCGCCTACGAACCTATCTGGGCCATCGGCACCGGCCTGACCGCCACGGCCGACTATGTGGCCGATATCGCCGGCTATCTGCACCAGTTGATCGCGCAGGCCATGGGAGCGGCCGACAATCGCCCTGCCGTGCGTTTGCTGTATGGCGGCAGCGTCAATGCCGCCAGCGCGGATTGGTTGCGCCAGTTGCCGGACATCGCCGGCGTGCTGGTGGGAGGCGCCTCGCTCAAAGCGGATCAGTTCGATGCCATCTGTCAGGCATTCAGCTAGACCCAGTAAGCCAAGGCACAATAGCGGGCACGTGCATATCGCCCGCTTTCCCATCCATCCGTCCGATCGCCGCCTGTGACCAATCCCCTTTTTGACCAGCTATCTTCCGGACTCGCTCGTTTATTGGATTTATGGCGACGCCACCGGCGGTGGATATTCACCCTCCTGGCGCTCTGCTTGATTGCCCTGGCCGGCGGGCTCTGGTGGCTGGGGCGCGAATTACCGTCCCTGGACGAGCTGGACAATCTGCAACCCAAGCTGCCGATGCGCGTCTATTCCAGCGATGGCGTGCTGATAGGCGAATTCGGTCGCGAGCGGCGCAGCATGCTCAAGCTGGCCGATACGCCGATACACCTCAAGCAAGCGGTGCTGGCCATCGAAGACGCCCGCTTCTACGAGCATGGCGCGATCGATATCGTGGGCGTCCTGCGCGCCGGCATGGCCAATCTCAGCAGCGGCGGCACCGGCCAGGGCGCCAGCACCATCACCATGCAATTGGCACGGGATCTGTTTCTGACCCGCGAGAAGAACTGGACCCGCAAGCTGCGGGAGATCCTGGTCGCCTACAAGATCGAAGCGGTACGCAGCAAGGACGAGATCCTGGAGCTGTATCTGAACCAGATCTACCTGGGGCAGCGGTCTTATGGCTTCGCCAGCGCCGCCCGCATCTATTTCGGCAAGGAAGTCCGCGAGATCACCCTGGCCGAAGCGGCCATGCTGGCCGGCCTGCCCAAGGCGCCCGCCGCCTACAATCCCGTGGTCAATCCGACGCGCGCCCGGGTACGCCAGGTCTATATCCTCAAGCGCATGCATGAGCTGGGCTATATCGATGCCGCCAGCTACCAGCGCGCACTGGCGGAGCCGCTCAAACTGGCCGACGGCCAGATCAGCGCCTCGGCACCCAGCCCGCATGCCGAATACCTGGCCGAAATGGTGCGCCAGCAGATGGTGGCACAGTATGGCGAGTCGGCTTATGCACGCGGCCTGGTCATCAAGACCACCTTGGATTACGCCACCCAGACCGCCGCCTGGGAGGCGGTAAGCGGCAGCTTGCTGGAGTTCGATCGCCGGCGCGGCTACCGTGGACCCGAGGGCTTTGTCGCCCTGCCCGCCGATGCCGACGAACAGGCTGACGCCGTCGCCGATGCCTTGGAAAGCCATCCTGATGCAGACCAATTGACGGCGGCCGTGGTGTTGTCGGTCAGCGGCCGTGGCGTCAAGGTGATGGACCGCGATGGCGATACCCAGCTGATCCCACCCAGCGGTTTACGCTTCGCCGCCGCCGGGATGCGTAGCGATGCCTCGCCGCAAATGCGCATCCGTCCCGGCGCCATGGTGCGCATCAGCGGCAATGCCGAGGGCAAACCGGAAATCGGCCAGCTGCCGGAAATCCAGGGCGCCCTGGTCGCCCTGGCGCCCCAGGATGGCGCCATTCGCGCCCTGGTCGGCGGCTTCGATTTCAAGGCCAACCCTTTCAACCGGGTTACCCAGGCGATACGGCAGCCCGGCTCCACCTTCAAGCCCTTTGTCTATTCCGCCGCGCTGGAAAAAGGCGTTGGCCCGGCGACCTTGGTCAATGACTCGCCCATGTCTTTCCGGCTCGATCCCAACCGGGATGAGCAATGGCAGCCCAAGAACGACGATGGCGCCTACCTGGGACCTATCACGCTGCGCCGCGGCTTGCAGAAATCCAAGAATATGGTCGCGCTGCGGGTGCTGGAAAATATCGGCGTGGACTATGCGCGCAACTATATCGTCACCCGTTTCAATTTCAGCCCCAAGCAGGTTCCGCCCTATCTGCCCATGGCCCTGGGTGCCGGCCAGGTCACACCCTTGCAGCTGGCCGGCGGCTATGCCGTATTCGCCAACGGCGGCTACCGGGTCAAGCCCTATTTCATCCTGGAAGTACGCGATGGCAAACAGCAGGTGCTGCAGCAGGCCCAGCCGGCACTGGCCGCCGTCGATGCGCCTCGGGCCATCTCGGCCGCCAATGCCTTCCTGATGAACGATCTGCTGACCGGTGTGGCTCAGCACGGCACCGCCTACCAGAGCAACAGCCTGGGCCGCACCGACCTGGCCGGTAAGACCGGCACCACCAACGACGCGCGCGATGGCTGGTTCGCCGGCTATCAGCACACCCTGGTGGCCGTCAGCTGGATAGGTTTCGACCAGCCGCGCCCCTTGGGCAGCAGCGCCGGCTCGCAACTGGCCCTGCCGCAATGGATGCGATTCATGGGCAAGGTATTGAAGGGCGTACCGACCCACGTGGTGGAACCGGTGCCAGGGGTCAGCCAGCTGAATGGCGAGTGGTATATGGATTCCTATACGCCGGGCAATGGCTTTGTGGGCGGTATCGGTACGCAGGGTATGCGTCCGTCCACCGAAGAGGAAGAAGTCCCGGAAGAGGAAGTGGTCGAGCCAGAGGAAACGGACGGCGAGGCTGAACCCAGCACGGATGAGCAAGCGCCGCGCGATCGGGAAAAACGCGACCGTTAAGGCCGCCTCTCCGGCATGCGTCGGATAGTGCGCAAAAAAAAGCCACAGGGAAATGCATGCTCGACCAAACCACCTCCGCTGTTCAAGCGCTGGCCCAACTCTGGCAGGCTAGCGGCCTCGATCCGGCCGCCCTGGCCCGGGTCCGTCTCGGCGGTAGCCGGTCCCTGCCCTCGTCCTTCGCCGTCGGCGCCGCCGCGCAAGCCAGTATCGCCGCTGCCGGCCTGGCCGCCGCCGAACTCTGGCGCCTTCGCAACGGCCAACACCAGACCGTCTCGGTGGACATGGGCCATGCCGTTGCCGAGTTCCGCAGCGAACGCTATCTGCGGGTAGACGACCAGCAACCGGCCGACCCCTGGGACAAGATCGCCGGTGCCTATCGCTGCGGCGACGGCCGCTGGCTGCGACTACATACCAATTTTCCGCACCACCGCGATGGTGTGCTTAAGCTGCTGGGTTGCGAACATGATCGCGCCAGCGTCGAGGCCGCATTGCAAGCTTGGCAGGCCGAAGCGTTCGAGACCGCGGCCTCCGAGCAAGGCATGGTGGTGGCGGCCATGCGTTCATTCGCCGAATGGGATGCCCATCCCCAGGCGGCGGCCGTGCGTGCACTACCGGCGTTCACGCTGGAACGTATCGGCGATGCGCCGGTCCAGCCGCCAGCACCTGCCGAACGGCCGCTATCCGGCATCCGCGCCCTGGACCTGACCCGGGTGATTGCCGGTCCCGTGTGCGGCCGTACACTGGCTGCGCACGGCGCGGAAGTGCTCCATATCAGTTCGCCGCAGCTCCCTACCATTCCGCCCCTGGACATCGACACCGGGCGCGGCAAGCGCAGCTGCCATCTCGACCTGGAGCAGGCCGGCGACCGTGGCGCATTGCAAGCGCTGCTGCGCGATGCCGACTTGTTTGTACAAGGCTATCGGCCCGGCGGACTGGCGGAGCGGGGTTTTGGTCCGGAACAGGCGGCTGCGCTGCGGCCGGGCATCGTCTATATCTCGCTGTCGGCCTATGGGCATATCGGCCCGTGGGCGCAAAAGCGCGGCTTCGATTCGCTGCTGCAGAGCGCCTGCGGCTTCAACCATGCCGAGGCGGAAGCGGCCGGACAAGATGCGCCTCGCCCGTTGCCCATGCAGGTCCTGGACCATGCATCCGGCTATTTGATGGCCTTGGGCGCCATGGCCGCCCTGCATCGGCGAGCGAATGAAGGCGGTAGCTGGCATGTACGGGTGTCCTTGGCGCAAACCGCGCACTGGCTGCGGGGCCTGGGCAGGGTGCCCGGCGGGCTGGATATCGCTGAATTCGACCCGGACAGCCTAGCCGGCTGGCTGGAGGAATCCGAATCCGGCCATGGCCGCCTGCGCGCCGTCCGCCACGCCGCCGAACTCAGCGTCACGCCGGCCCATTGGCGGCTCCCGGCCATGCCGCTGGGTACTCATTCTGCGGGTTGGTAAGCGATGTCCGAGACATTCCTTGCCCGTAACCCGCGCATCGACCTGTTGCGCGGCATTGCCATCGCCCTGGTGTTGCTGCTGCATTTCCATCTGGCCTATGGCCTGCACATAAGCGTTTTCGCCGAATGGTTCTCGCCCAAGGCCGTCAAGATGGTCGCCATCAACGGTAATTTTGGCGTCACCCTGTTTTTCGTCATTTCCGGCTTTCTGATTACCGGCAGTGTGCTCCAGCGCCACGGCAGTCTGGCCAACATCGATCTCAAGGCTTTTTATGCGTACCGGGCCAGCCGCATCCTGCCTTGCCTGTTGTTGGCCCTGGCCGTAATCGTCGGCTTGGGCAGCCTGGAGCTGCCCTTCTTCGGCAATAGCGATGATGGCCAAGTCCGCTCGGCGAGCTACTTCTGGATATCGGCCGGGTCGGTGCTGACCTTTTGGCACAATGTGCTGATGCAGGAAGTAGGCTGGTTCAATTACTGCCTGAATATTTACTGGTCGCTCTCGGTGGAGGAGATGTTCTACCTGGGCTTTCCGCTGCTGTGCCTGCTGTTCCGGCGCGACTGGCTGATCATATTGGCATGCCTTGCCTTTATCGTCATCGGACCTTACTACCGCAGCCTGCATAGCGACGACGAATTGTTTTTCGAATGTGGCTATCTCGCCTGTTTCGACGCGATCGCCATCGGCTGCCTGGCAGCCATGCTGGCCAGGCGCATCAAGCTCGCCAGCAGGATGGGGCAGCTGGCGCAGGTCCTGGCCGCCGTGCTGCTGGCGGCGGTCTACCTGCGCGGCATCCATGGCAATGAGGTGTTCGGATTCAGCCTGGTGGCGCTGGCCGGTGCTGTCCTGCTGATCGGCGCCACCGGCAAGCAGGCGGGTCCACTGCTGCGCAGCGCGCCCCTGGCGGCGGTGCGCTGGATGGGACGGCACAGCTATGAGCTGTATCTGTTCCATATCATCGTGCTGGCGCTGATGCGCAACCTGATTCCCACTGAAGCCATGCCTTATGCCTATAAGCCACTTTGGCTGGCCTTGTTCCTGGTGCTGTCGGCCTTGTTGGCGGGGGTGGTGGCTAAATGGTATGCGGAGCCTTTGAACCGGCGCGTGCGTAAACGGCTTGTGCAGGTGAAAACGAATGTTCAGGTCGTACCACGGGAAGTGACGGTCTAAGGGGGCAGAGTTCTACCTTGCCCTGGTCAAAGTTCAGGCAAAGGCCGTATTTCACGCTCTGCGCGACCCAGGCAAGCTAGTGGAATGTTCGATCACGATGCCGCCTACAAACGCATGTTCTCCATTCCTCGCGCGGTAGAGGATCTGCTGCGCGAATTTATCGACGAGGAATGGAAAGAAAAGTTGGATTTCTCCACACTTGAGCAAATCAACGGCAGCTTTGTCACTGAACGCTGGCGTCGGCAGATGACTGATGTGGTATGGAAGGTACGGCTGGCCGACCAGGAACTCTATATTTGCCTGCTGGTGGAATTTCAATCCAAGATCGATCCCAACATGGCGCTGAGAGTGGCCAGCTATGTGCTGCAGTTGTATCTGGACCTGAGCAAGGATCCGAAGCGCCTGCCATTGACGCCCAGCGGCAAGTTACCGCCGGTCTTGCCTATCGTTCTGTACAACGGCGCGCCGCGTTGGAACGCGCCCCTGGAACTGGACGAACTGATCGAAGCCGGTCCTGGCAAGCTGCCGGATTTTCGGCCGCACATGCGATATATGCTATTGGACCAGGGCGCCTTTCGGGAGCAAGATTTGAAGGGCTTGGAGAATGTGGTGGCGGACATCTTTCGGCTGGAAAACGCCGAAAACCCGGCAGTCGGGCGCAGGATAATACGCAGGTTGAAGCGATATTTGGCGGCACCGGAGCATGAAGAGCTGCGTAAGGCGTTGAAAAATTGGATCGCCAACATATTGATACCTTCCAAGTTTCCGCAATTGGACTGGCCGACGGCTCAGTTAGACGAGATAAGTGATTTGCAAGGAGTCGAAGCGATGATGACGAACAAGATGGACCTCTGGGCTGAAGAGTTTGTACAGAAGGGCGAAGCCAATATGCTGCTCCGTCTGCTCAAGCGTAAATTCGACACCCTACCGGACTGGGTAGAGGAGCGGTTGAGCGGTGCAACATTCGAGCAATTGGAAAGCTGGGATGACCACATCTTGTTGGCCAGCAGTATCGATGAAGTGTTCGGGCCGCGTTGAATTTGAACCGGCGCTGGCGGAAATAGGCGCCCAAGCGCTGCCACCGAAAGTGGCCGTCTAAGGGAATCGAGCTCCGGCCAGGTTCTGTCAAAGTGCAAGTAAAGCCCGTATTTCCCATCCCATACGAGCCAGGCAATATTGTGGGATGCCTTAATAACGATGCCGTCCAGCTGCTTTCGATCCTGCCCATCGTGCTGTACAACGACGAACCACGCCAGAACGCACCACTGGGCCTGAACGAATTGATTAAACCGATCCCGGCCGCCTGCCGGATTTCCGGCTCTAACCCGGGCGGCCACATCTGCGCTATCTGGTATTGGACAGACAATCGACTTTGTGATGCCAAACGACCACTAGCCTATCTGTCGATGAGTACCTACTCAATCTTGGGGATGCGTAGCACCATCTAACCAAGATAGACTGAAGCTGGAGGCCAATTCAGATCCATGTTAATGCTAACCCTTCCCTATTGAGGGGCGCGCGAACTGGGCCGAGCCTCAGGGGTTAAAAATTAGCGCTACATCACCAAGGACACACTATGCCAATTCCGCTTAGAATAATAAATTCAGCACAATTGAATGCCGTGCTATTGATTGAGGAATCGCATTTTATCGATTTAAAAAGTATTGATATTGCGCCAAGTAGCCTAACCAAGACTGCGGCGGCATTCTGCAATACAAGTGGTGGTGAATTATTCATTGGCATCGAAGAGATTGAAGGCGAGCGAGGCAAAGAACGGAATTGGAATGGCTTCAACGATCAAGAAGGCGCCAATGCCCATATCCAGGTCATTGAAAATATGAGTCCTCTTAGCAATCATTACAACGCTGAGTTTCTTGGGTCCGCCGAAGCTTCTGGTCTCGTGTTACATCTTACGATGTATAAGACCAAGGAGATCATTTCTGCGTCGAATGGAAAGATCTATGTTCGGCGCGGTGCGCAGAGCCTTCCGGTCGAAGGCGAAGGTGCTATTGACAGGCTAAAGTACGACAAGGGGATTAAATCATTTGAGGATGAAATTATTAATACCAGGGTCGAAGAAGTTGCGAATTCCATAACAATTCTTGAGTTCTTGCTAGACGTTGTGCCATCTGCAGAACCTGATCAATGGCTGTCCAAGCAGCAGACATTGGTTGATGGTCGCCCCACTGTCGCAAGTGTCCTTCTTTACAGTGACCTGCCGCAGGCAATCCTTCCGAAACGATCAGCCATAAAGATACTTCGATATAAAACGAAGGAACATGGCGAGCGCGATTTCCTGGCTTTCGATCCGCTAACCATAGAAGGGCCGATTTATTCGCTGGTGTATGATGGCGTTGATAAATGCAAAAGGCTAATTGAGGAAATCAAGAAGCTTGGTCCTGATGGACTCGAATCGATTGCCTATCCTGAAGAGGCGCTTCACGAAGTTCTGACTAACGCGGTTCTCCATCGGGATTATAGTATCGCCGCAGATGTCCAGGTTAGAATCTTTGACAACCGTCTGGAGATTGAAAGTCCGGGGCGACTGCCCGGCCACGTAACTATCGACCTGATAACCAAGACCCAGTTTGCCCGCAACCCTAAACTTGTCCGTCTCGTCAACAAATTTAAGAATCCTCCAAATAAAGATGTTGGTGAAGGTCTCCGTACAACGTTTGAGGCCATGGAAAAACTACGGCTCAAAAAACCGCTTATTGAGGAGCGCGAGAATTCAGTAGTAGTAACTCTTCGCCATGAAAGTCTTGGATCGCCCGAACAGCTCGTTATGGATTACCTCGAAAAGAATGGCGAGATAACAAATGCCGTCGGTCGCGACATTACTGGAATTAAGTCTGAGAACACGATGAAGGAGGTCTTCTACAGGCTTAGAGATCGCGATCAACTTGAGCAAGTACCTGGCAAATTGGGGAAGAATTCTGCGTGGCGGCGAAAGGTAAACTAGCCCATCATTTACCTGGCCGATGCAAAAAGCCATACAGGGCAGTGAATTTACACGTTAATATCATAAATACTAGGGAAGGCGAGCCATTCGAAAAACGTCTTGATATGTCCGCCTTGGGCCGCCAGGCGTCTAGTTATTATCAAAAAATCAGGCAAAGACCGTATTAACCGCCCCGCGCGAGCGAGGCATCCTCGTGGGATGAGAAGAAAAAACGACGCTGCCTATAAGAGCATGTTTTCCCATTCCTTCGTGGTCAAGGGATTTTTGCATGATTTTATCCGCGAGGATTGGATCGCTCAGCTGGATTTCTCCTCCCTCGAACGCATCAATGGGAACTACGTCAACGATCACTTGCGCGAGCAAATGAACGATGTGGTGTGGAAGGTGCGGCTGGCGGACCGTGAACTGTACATCTGCATTCTGATCGAGTTCCAATCCCGGATCGATCACTCAATGGCGCTGCGGGTGGCCAATTACGTCACGCAGCTGTATCTGGATCTCGGTAAGAATCGTAAAAATTTCCCCTTGACCGCCAGTGGCAAACTGCCGCCGGTCCTGCCCATCGTGCTGTATAACGGCGAGCCTCGTTGGAACGCCCCGCTGGAACTGGAGGAATTGATCGAGCCTGGCCCCGGTCGCCTGCCGGATTTCCGGCCGCACATGCGCTACCTGGTATTGGACGAGCGCGCCATTCCGGAGGAAGATTTACAGAAGCTGAAGAGCGTGGCGGCAGCCATCTTTCGTTTGGAAAAGGCCCATGCGGCCGAGTGCGACGGCATCGTGCACGATCTGGCATGCTGCTTGGCTGCGCCGGAGCATGCGGAGCTGCGGAGGGATGTGAACGCCTGGATCACCAGGGTGCTGCTGCCTTCCAAGGCCTCGGAAATGGGCTGGCAGGATTGGAAACTGGACCGGGAAATCGATTTGGAAGGAGTCGCAACGATGTTGGCGAACAGAGCACAGCGCTGGAACCAGGAATTGTTACAAAAAGGGGAGGCACAAGGCCTCGAAAAAGGTCGTGAGGAAGGGCGTGAGGAAGGGCGGATCGAGGGCCAAGCCATGCTGCGCCATTTGCTCGTGCTCAGATACGGTCAACTACCGGATTGGGTGGAGATGCAGCTCAAGGAGGCAACGTTTGATCAGTTGAAAAGCTGGAGTGCGCAAATTTTTTCGGCCGCCACACTCAAAGATGTGTTCGGGCCACATTGAACATGGAATTTGTATGCGGCTTCATCGTATTGCCAGGTGCTACACACCTTGCAGCGCACCTTTTTTATTTTTGAACGTGTTGTGAACTTGCCTGGGTAATAGGGCGAAACACCATCTCAGCAAGGCCCCGCCAAGTAAAATAGAGATGCCAGATCAAGTGCTGGCAAGTCATTGTGTTTTCGGGTCAGACTCTTATACCCGTGCTTTCTAATTTCACAACCAGGCAAAGCGTATTGATTTGCCAAAGAAGATGAAAGGAGCAGCATTTCATGAGGAAAATGGGCGTGCTATCGCATATCTTTCGAGTGAATAACGCCGAAAATCCTGAAGCCTTGATCGGCATACTGGATGATCTGATGGTCTGTTTGGCGGCACCGAAGGAAGCTGCATTGCGACGAGACGTCACAACTTATATCAAGCTTACGATACCCGATAAATTTCCACAATTGAAATGGTCGGCCACCGAGCTGGACGCTATAACCGATTTACAAGGACTCGCAACGATGTTGGCAAATAATGTAAAACGCTGGACCACGGACTGGATACTACAGGGGAGGAAATACGGCCCAGCTAATATGCTGCGCCATTTACTCCTGCGCAAATATGGCCGATTACCGGATTCAGTAGACGTACGACTGGCCCGTGCAACCAGCGAGCAATTGCTAAACTGGGCGGAGCAATTATTATCAGCCAACCATATCGATGAGGTTTTTTTGCATCAATAATTTTAAATTGCCTCTTCACACTTCCACCATACCGACACGCACTAAAACAAATCTCCTTTTCAAATCATAGATGCAATGTAAAAAAACCGGTGGCTAGCTTAGCCACCGGTTTTTCCTTGCGCGGACCCGCTTACTCCACCCGTGCCTTCAATTTCACACCCTGATAAGGCGACTTGCCTTGCAGCAAGACGTGGTAGTAGCGATTACCACCTTGCAGATCATCCAGCACCAGGTTTTGACTACCGGCCGCGGAGCGGTACTGGTAATCACTGGTGCTAGGCCAGGTGCCGGTCTTGGCGAACAGCGCCAGTTCATTGCCGCCTTCGGTGCTTAGCGTGATGCGCTTGGCGTTGGCCGGTGCATAGACCCAGAAGAAACCACGTTCGCCGCTCAGGTTGCCGCGCAGGCAATAGTCGCTCAGTCCTTGCGGATTGGCCGGGCACTTGCTCTCGCTATAGTCGCCATCACCACCGCCCGCGCCATTGAAGGCCGCGCTCAGCTTGACATTGGCGAAGGGCGACTTGGGCTTGAGCATCAGGTGGTAGTAGCCAGCCACCGGCTTTTCGATCAGCACGGTTTCGCTATTGCCCGCCTGTACCGACTTGGCCACATAGCTGCTTTCGGTAGGCCAGCCCTTGCCGTCCTGCACGTACAGATCGGCATCGCCGCTACCGCCGCCCGTGCTCAAACGCAGCTGCCGGGTGCCGGCCGGGACATTGATGTAGTAGTAGGCGGCGCCGGTGCCGGAAACCACGCGGGTACAGCCGTCGGCCAAGGCATCGCTGCGGGCTGGGCAATTGCCGCCACCGCCGCCGCCATCACCGCTCACGGTCACGGTAAAGCTGCCGCTGGCGGACAACTTGCCGTCCGATACCGTCACCGTCAGCTGGGCGGTACCCAGTTGGCCGGCCCGTGGCTGCAGCTTGAGGCTGCGTTGGCCACCGCTGCCGCCCAGGATCATGGATGTGGCGGGGAACATGGCCGGATTGCTGGAAGCGATGGCGACGCTCAATTGCGCTGCCGGTGTTTCCTTGTCGGCGACGGTGAAGGCCAGCGTGGCGCTTTGGCCGCTGATGATGCGCTGATCGGCCAAACCGGTCACGGTGGGCGCGGTATTGCCGCCGGTGCTGCCGGCCGGCTTGCCGCCGGCGAACTCGCCGCTGTCGCCGACCGTTTCCAGCCACTTCGCGAACTCGGCGTCATAACGGCTGCCGAGGCTGTTCATATGGCTGGTATAGCCGGCGTAGTCGCCGCTGCGCGTCAGGCTGAGCGCCTTTTCCACGTCGGCGCGGTGCTTCTCGAACATAAAGCGCACGGCCAGGTAGCCCCAGCGATAGGCGCGATTGGTGTAGTCGCCCATATCGTACTTGTTGCCGAAGATGGTGCTGAGCGCATAGGTCTTGCGACGGCCTTCGGTGATCGCTTCGGGATAGTTGTTCTGATGCGAGTAATACTCGGCCACGCCCTCGCCCCACCACACGCTATTGACCGCATTGGAGCGACCGAAGTCGCCTTCCAGGTCGTAGCGGCCATCCAGGTAGTGGATGAATTCGTGTTCCAGGTTCCACACCTGGAAAGCCGGCCGGTTCCAGGATGCTTCATGGGCAATAAAGCGGGCCTGGTTGTTGGCATCGGCCGGATTGCCTTCCAGATACATGCCGCCATTGTTGGTGTCGATACCGAACAGCACGCTGGCATAGGTGGCGTAGTTTTGGTAATCGTCGAACACCACCACTTCCAACGCCGAATTCTTGTCATTCGGCACCGGCTTGCTGGCCTGTGGATCGCCACCGAACATGCCGTAGTGGAACAGCTTTTCCTCGGCGCCGATCAGGGCGCAGGATTGCTTGAACTGTTCGGTATTCATGTCCTGCGCCAGGATCTTCAGCGAAGGGCTGCAATCGTAGCGCTTGGACAGCACCTTGCTCTTGAGCGTGACCTTGAAATTGCAGGTGTTGTAGTAATTGCAATTCGCCGCATCGTAGTAGTCGGCCATGCTGGCCGAGGCCAGCCACAGTCCGGCGCCCTTGCCGACCATTTCGTTTTCCAGCAAGACGGTGCGCAGCAGCGGCTTGACCTGCTCCTTGCGCTCCGAATACTTCATGAAGCGGCCGGCTTCGCGTACCGCGTTGACCAGCACGAATTCCGAATCGGTGCCGCGCAGCGAGAGGCGTTGCCGGTAGAACTTGTCCAGCGCGTCGACAACCTTGGTGTCATTGCGGACCAGGGCGGCGAAATCATCGTTCTGATGGCCACGGAACAGCACGGTAAAGACGTTGTTCACCGCATTGCGCATGGACCAGTTCTTGAAATAGCTATCGTCGGCGCGCTTGAGCAGGTCGAGCACCACCGGCAGGTAGCGGGCGTTCTCGCCGGCGCTATCGATCAGGGTGACGGCTTCGCTCAGCAGATCGCCGTTTTCGCTGTTGACCTTGCGCAGCGAATCATTGGCATACAAGGCGTCCAGGGCGGCGCGGATGGCAGTCTTCAGGCCTTGGCCATAATCGCCCACATCGCTCTTGTGATACCACTGCACGAAATAGCCTGCCCGCAGATAGGCGACCAATTGCTGGATCTGGTTGCGGTTGGTGCCATCGTAGCCCTGCGCGGCCTGTCTCAACGCGCCGGCGATGCTGATCATCTGGGCTTCGTTCAAGGCAGCGCGCGCGGTGCCGCCAGTAACCGTATAGAGCTTGCCGATGCAGGAAGTGGTTTGCGATTTGACCAGGCTGACCAGCGCATCGCCCTTCACCGCGCCGAAATCTTCCACCCGGCAGGGCGTGGTATCGGCCATGGCGTGCTGTAGCGCACGGCTGCGGGCCATGTCCGGATTGGCGATATCGGCCGTTACCGGCTTGAGCACCGGCTGGGTAGCGGTACCGACCACGCTATGGCGGGTGGAAGGATCGACGGCTTGCTGAGTCGGTGGGCTGGGGGGGATGGCGCCGTGGACGGTACTAAAGGCCAGGGCCAGGGCTATGGCCAATTGGCCGCGAGCGTGGAGGCGATAGTTCATCTTTTTTTATTCCGTAGTGGCGCTTGGCGACCAGGGCCGCACGCCTTGCGTGATGAGTGCGCCACGGAATTGATTAGCTAAAGCCCGTCCACGGCGCGGTTTGACAGCGGCGTGAACTATACACCTGGATATGACAAATGCATACAACGGATGCATTTGTCCCTACATCCCGACAGGACCGGAAAAACAACCGTTCGTCGGTTTGGGTGATATTTATGACAATTGCATATTTACATTAATCCAATTGTACTGCTTAATCGCCGCCGTCATAAGCGACATTTCACTACCAAGGAAGATCATGAGGACAAAACAAGCTTCAATTTGGCGGTTGGCCATGCTGACAATGGCAGTTGCCAGCGCTACCACCGCCCTGGCAGCCAGTCGTATCGATCTCAGCCAGGGCATGCCGGCGGCTGATGCGGTCGGTCAAGGCGTAGAGCTGCGCCCCGGCACCACGGTGACCACCGCGGACGGTAGCGAAAAGACCAAGTACACCCAATTCCATCAAGGCATCCGCGTCTGGGGCGAAGCCGCACCGGTCAGCAGCCGTTCGCGCAATGTCGCCGGCACACTGTCCGATTCGCGCAACTTCGACGCCGGTACGCTGGTGCAAGGCATCGCCGCCGACCTGCCGAATGCCAAGCCGCGTATCGGCAGCGCCGAGGCAATGTCCATCGCCAAGCGCATCGCCCAATCGCGCGGCGTGCAAGTGCGTTATGCGCAAAATGAAGAAAACGAGCTGTTGATCCGCCTGGATGAACAGAACCGCGCCCAGATGTTCTACCTGGTATCGATGTACGTACCCGGCCAGAACGCCAGCCGCCCGCACTTCATGATCGATGCGCAGACCGGCCGCGTGACGAAGCAGTGGGATGGCCTGGCGCACCGCGATGCCGCCGGCCCCGGCGGTAACGAAAAGATCGGCCAGTACGAATACGGCCGCGACCAGCCCGCGCTGGACCTGACCCAGGATTGCCAGTTCGACAGCGCCAACGTGATCACCATGGACATGGGCAACACCTGGCAAGGCACCGGCCGCGCCTACCGCATGGCCAGCTGCCCGAGCACCGGCACCCCGCGCAATACCGTGCGTGCCGCCAATGGCGCCTATGCCCCGCTGAACGATGCCCATTATTTCGGCAATGTGGTGTTCAAGCTGTACAACGACTGGCTGGGCAAACGTCCCATCCAGCAGAAGCTGACCCTGCGCGTGCATACCGGCCAAAACTGGGAAAACGCCACCTGGGACGGCCAGGCGATGAACTTCGGCGATGGCGCCCGCCGCATGTATCCGCTGGTCTCGCTGGGCGTGATCGCCCATGAAGTGAGCCACGGCTTCACCCAGCAGAACAGCAACCTGGTCTATGAAGGCCAGTCCGGCGGCATGAACGAAGCGTTCTCCGATATGTCTTCGGCCGCCGCTGAAGTGTATGCCCGCGGCAAGACCGGCTTCATGATCGGTGACGACATCATGCGCGGCGATCGCAACACCGCCATGCGCTACATGCTCGATCCCGAGCGCGACGGCATGTCCATCGGCCACGCCAGCAAGTACCGCAGCGGCATGGACGTACACTTGTCCAGCGGCGTTTACAACAAGGCCTTCGCCTTGCTGGCGAACAAGCCGGGTTGGGATGTACGCAAGGCGTTCACCACCTTCGCTACCGCCAACATGCTGTACTGGAAGCCGCAGTCGGACTTCAACGACGGCGCTTGCGGCGTGATCCGCGCTGCCGACGACCGCAGCATGCCGCGTGCCGACGTGATCGATGCGTTCCGTCAAGTGGGCGTGACCTGCGCCAACGTCCCGCCGGTTCCGGGCGGCGGCGGCAACACCAGCACCCTGCAGAACGGCGTGACCCAGGCCAACCTGGTCGGCCAGGCCAACGGTCTGCTGCGCTACACCATCGATGTGCCGGCCGGCGCCAAGTTCCTTGCCATCCGCACCGGCGGCGGCAGCGGCGATGCCGACCTGTACGTGAAGCATGGCGCGGCACCACAGCCCAGCACCACCGACACCGGCACGGTCTACTCGGCCGGCGAAACCGGTAGCGAAGCCGTGCTGATCAAGCAGCCGCAAGCTGGCCGCTACTACGTGCTGGTGCATGCCTACTCGGCTATCCAGGGTCTTTCGCTGATCGCCGTCACACGCTGATCGCCCATCGACAAATCATCGAGACTACGCCATGAAACTGAAATTCTCCGCCCTCACCCTGCTGGTGGTGACCGCGCTGGGCGCCTTCGCCCAGACCACCAATGCCGTGGGCAATCCCGAACTAAGCGTGCCGCGCAAGCCGGTGTTGGCTACCGCCAAGCTGCAAGGCAGCGATGAGCAGATCACCTACCGCGTGGTAGACGGCTACGCCCTGTACGGCGATATCGTGCTCGGCAAGCATGCCGATATCCAACGCACCGGCATCCGCCCTTTCACCGTCGGTGAATGGAGCAAGCCCAGCGTCAACCAGTCGCACATCCCGTCCGACAACCACTACGCCAGTGCCAGCCGTTGGCCGAACAACACGGTCTACTACGTCTACGACAGCCAGTTGTCGCAAGCTGCCCGCAACGCCATCCAGGCCGGCATGAAGCTGATCTCGGACAAGACCGCCGTTCGCTTCGTCGCCCGTAGCAGCGAGCCGAACTACGTCCGCTTCTTCGCCGGCGGCGGCTGCTACTCCATGGTGGGCATGCAAGGCAGCGCGCAGGATATTTCGATCGGCTCCGGCTGCGAATACCCCGGCACCGCCGCCCACGAAATGCTGCACGCCCTGGGCTGGATGCACGAACAGATGCGTCCGGACCGCGACAGCTATGTCCGCATCAACGAGCAGAACGTGGAAGACTGGGCGAAGGGCAACTTCACCAAGCTGCGCACCAACCAGGTCGATACGGTCGGCAGCTATGACTACTACTCGGTCATGCACTACCCGAGCTGGGCCTTCAGCAAGAACGGCCAGGACACCATCGTGCCGCTGGACAGCCGCATCGATGCACGCCAGATGGGCCAACGCTCCGACCTGAGCCCGGGCGACGTCGCCTCGGTGCAGAAGTTCTATCCCGGCACCACCGGCACCATCCCGCTCAAGGCAACTTTCAGCGCCCAGCAACTGGTGGTCGATGAAAACGTCGGCGGCAGCCTGACGCTGGATCTGGCCGGCTCGGACCTGACCGGTCTGCGCTTCGAAACCCGCTCGGACAACCAGCAAGTGGTGCTCGCCACCGGCGTGACCGTGCAGGCCGGCGCAGGTGTCAATCAGCGCTTGATCAAGGTCGTACCGGTCAAGGATGCTTTCGGCAGCGCCAATGTCACCGTCAAGGTGATCGCTCGTGACGGCAAGGAAGCCAGCGCCACGTTCAAGCTGAACGTGATCGAAGTGAAGACCGACGGCGGCGGCACCACCGCCACCAAGTACGATGCCGGCGGCAAGTACAAGCACGGCGACGTGGTCGACCTGAACGGCAAGCGCTACACCATGACCCTGCTGGTCAACGGCCAGCCCGGCGGTACCTACTGGATCTGGGGTTCCTATTGCAACCCGGCCAGCTGCACCAAGGACAAGCCGTTCAACTACGGCGGCTGGTTGTCCACCTACTGGACACCCACCGACGGCGGCGGCACCAAGCCTCCGACGATTCCACCAACCACGACCAAGTGCGCCACCGTGCTGGATGTCGCCCGCGACTACCAGATCGTGCAGAACGGCAGCCGCAAGTCCTTGACCCCGGCCGGTGACGTGGCTTCCGCCCCGCTGCTGCTGTGGCAGGACGGTGGCGCCAGCCGCTGGCGTCTGCAGCGCAATGCCGATGGCTACTATCAGATCGCCAGCAAGGTGGGCGGCCTGGCCATCGACGTGGCCAACGGCGTCAAGACCGCCGGCGCCGAAGCCATCCTGTGGCCCGTCACCGGTGGTGAAAACCAGCAGTGGTGCCCGCAGTCGGCCAATGGTGGCTACCAGTTGGTTGCCCGCCACAGCGGCATGGCCCTCGGTACCGCCAACACCAACGACGGCGCCCGCGTGGTCCAGGAAGCCCTGGCCGGTGCGGAAGCCTGGTTGCTGAGCCCGGCGGCCGATCCTAGCCGCGCACCAAGCACCAAGAAGTTGCCGCAGTAATTGCTGGTCCGGGATGGCGGCACAGCCGCTATCCCCCGCCATCCCTGGTACTTCGCCAGGGATGGCGAATCCGGCTCGTATGGATGCGTCGAATTAGTTCCGTTACACGGCTGTAAACCCTTAGAATGTCCCGTCATACCGGCAGTGCCGGTATTGCGATTTGAAGATCGTCACCCGAGTCCGCCATGACAACATCCCGCCTGCTTTCGCTCACCCTGGTCGGCCTGCTGCTCGGCTGTCAGAGCATGGCGCAAAACTCCCCCAACACCGCAGCGGCGCAAAATACGGCCAAGCCGATCGTCGCGGTCCAGCCCGCCAGCCTGGCGCCGGCACAACTGACCCTGGACGCCACCCCCAGCGTGCAATGCCCACCCGACCGGCCTTGCGATGCCCAAGCCGTCTACCGCGCGCTGCAGTGGCAGTCCGCCGGCGTGGAGGTCTATCTGTCCTTTGCCGGCAAGCTGGCCGAGGCACGCGACGTGGCCAGCCTGGCCCGCCACTTCGGCCACGCCGACATCTATCTGCCCCAACCTGACGGCAAGGTACTGGCGGTCCACGCCGGCAATGACGACTCGGCCGAAGCCAGCCTGCGCTTCCTGCCCGCCCCTGCCGGCCGTCTGCGTGCCCAGCTTGTTGCAAAACGGCATCGCCTACAGTCGGATGGCGCGCAAAATGGCGCCGCCTGCCGTACCGATGACATGCAAGGCATCTGTCGCCGCGAAACCAGCGTGACAGGCCCGTGGACGCTGGATCTGGACCTGGCTTGGCCGGTACGCTGAAGCCCAGAAACCGTGGCTAAACCGCTGATTCGCCGATAATAAATGTAAATTAGACTATGCCGAACGATTATACGGATGGCATAATCCGACGCTTTTCCCGCTCACGAGTTCCCATGCCTCTTTTGCGCCGTCGCCAAATCGGTTTCACCCTGTTGGAATTGCTGATTGCCCTGGTCATTATCGGCCTGCTGGTCGGCGTGGTCGGCCCCAACCTGTTCAAGAATTTGGGCAAGTCCGAAGTGACCACCGCCCAGCAGCAGATCGATGCCTTGTCCAAGGCATTGGAGCAGTACCGCCTGGATACCGGCCACTTCCCGCGCACCGAGCAGGGCCTGGCCTCCTTGATGGCACAGCCCTCGGACGAACCGCGCTGGCGTGGTCCGTATTTGAAGAAGGCCGTCCCGCCGGATCCTTGGGGCCAGCCTTACCAGTACCGCAGCCCCGGCAGCAATAGCCGCGACTTCGACCTGTTGTCCAACGGCCCCAGCGGCCGGCCCGGTGGTACCGGCGACAACGCGCCGATTACCAACTAGTGGAGCGGCCCGTGCTGATTCGCCTCCCCCATCCGCTCGCCGTGCCCGCCACGCCGGCTAGCCGCGTGCGGCGCCCGCGCCCCGTCGGGGAGCGCCGCTAGCCATGTCGCAATCCTTTCGCGTCAACGCCATCGATACCGAACGCCGCTTGATCAGCCTGACCATCAGCGCCGACTCGCCGGAACAGGCCCGTGCCCAGGTGCAGGCCCAAGGTATGAAGGTGGTGGGCGTGAAAGCCGCAGCAGCCGGCGGCTGGTCACTGCAGCGCAAGCCCCGCTTCGACCTGTTGCTGTTCACCCAGGAGTTGGTGGCGCTGCTGGAAGCCGGCCTGTCCTTGACCGAATGCATCGAGACCCTGGCCGAAAAGGAAATCCGCCCGGCCGTCCGGGTCGTGCTGGATGAACTGATCCTGGCCCTGCGCCAGGGCAAGACATTGTCGCAGGCCATGTCGGCGCGGCCGGCGGTGTTTCCGGAATTGCTGGTGGCCAATGTGCGCGCCAGCGAGACCAGCGGCGATATGGATCGCGCGCTGGGCCGCTTTATCGCCTACCAGCAACAGATCGACGCGCTGAAGAAGCGCATGGTCGGCGCCGCCATCTACCCCGCCATGCTGATGGTGGTGGGCGGCGGCGTTTGCCTCTTCCTGCTGGGCTACCTGGTACCCAAGTTCAGCCGCATCTACGAAGGCATGCACACCGAACTGCCGCTGATGTCGCGCCTGCTGCTGGCCTTCGGCGGCATGATCGAGCAGCATCGCCTGGCCGCCGCGCTGTGCCTGCTGGGCACCGTGGCCGCCGTGGTCTGGCTGGCCGCCCAGCCCTCGGTGCGCGCCGCCATGATGGCGCGCGCCTGGCGCAGCCCCTGGCTGGGCGAGCGCTTGCGCTTGTTCCAGTTGGCCCGCTTTTATCGCGCCGCCGGCATGCTGCAATGCGGCGGCATTCCGGTGGTCACCGCCTATGAACGCGTTGCCGGCCTGCTGCACCCGGTATTGCGCGGCCCCTTGCTGCAGGTGGTCGCCGCCTTGCGCCAGGGCCAACCGCTGGCCGACACCATGCAGCGCGCCGGCCTGACCACCCCGGTCGCCTTGCGGCTGCTGCGCGTCGGCGAAAAGAGCGGACAATTGGGCGAAATGATGGAACGCATCGCCAGTTTCCATGACGACGAGCTGAGCCGCTTCGTCGATGCCGCCACCAAATTGATCGAGCCTTTGCTGATGATGCTGATGGGTGGCTTTATCGGCTTGATCGTGGTGTTGATGTATTTGCCCATCTTCGATTTGGCCGGGGGCTTGAAATGAACGCGCGCGTCAATTCTTCGGTACTGCGGGCCAAGCTCAGCCAGGCGGAACTGGCGCGGGCGCGCGAGGCGGCCGAAACCGGCGGCATTCCGCTGCTGGAAGCCCTGGCGACCGATTCGCAATCCAGCCGCGAAGCCATGCTGGCGGCGCTGTCGGCCACCCTCCGCATTCCACAGGTCCCCCCGGCCAAGCTGGCCGGCCTCAATCCCGATTTCAGTCGGCTGTCCTTCACCGAATGCCAGAGCCGGCTTTGCCTGCCCATCCGCCACAAGGACCGCGTGGTCGCGGTGGTGGCCGACCCCTTGCAACCGGGCCTGCTGCATTGGCTGGAACACAAGCTGGACGGCGTCTACCAGCTGGCGCTGTGCGACGACCGCGAACTGAGCGCCCGCTTCGCCGCGCTGGAAGAAGGCCGCCGCGCCATCGACGGCATGGTGCCGCAGGCACAGGGCAACCGCCGTGGCGAGACGGTGGAAATCATTACCCTGGCCCGTATCGCCGAGGAAAGCAGCCAGCCGGTCAAGCTGGTCAATTCCACCCTGTACGACGCCCTCAAGAGCGGCGCCAGCGATATCCATATCGAAAGCGACAATGAAGGCCTGGTCATCAAGTACCGCATCGACGGCGTGCTGGGTGAAGGCAAGCGGGTCAACGGCGTGGAACTGGCCGAGCAGACCATCTCGCGCCTCAAGGTCATGAGCGAGCTGGATATCGCCGAACGGCGGGTGCCTCAGGATGGCCGCTTCAAGGCCATGATCCTGGACCGCGAAGTGGACTTCCGCGTTTCCATCATGCCCAGCATGCATGGCGAGGATGCCGTGCTGCGGGTATTGGACAAGCAGGCCATCACCAGCCAGATGGCCGGTCTCAGCCTGGAAAGCCTGGGCCTGGACCCTGCCACCCGCGCCATCATCCGCGAACTGGCGGCCGAGCCCTACGGCATGCTGCTGGTCACCGGCCCGACCGGTTCCGGCAAAACCACCACCCTCTATGCCGCGCTCAGTGAAATCAACGACGGCAGCGACAAGATCATTACCATTGAAGACCCGGTCGAGTACCAACTGCCGGGCATCCTGCAAATTCCGGTGAACGAGAAAAAAGGCCTGACCTTCTCGCGCGGCTTGCGTTCCATCCTGCGGCACGACCCCGACAAGATCATGGTCGGTGAAATCCGCGACCCGGATACCGCCCAGATCGCCGTGCAAGCCGCCTTGACCGGCCACTTGGTGCTCTCCACCGTCCATGCCAACTCGGTGTTCGACGTGATCAGCCGCTTCCTGCATATGGAAGTGGACCCCTACAGCCTGGTATCGGCACTCAACGGCGTGCTGGGCCAGCGGCTGGTCCGCCGGGTCTGCCCGCACTGCGCCGTGCCGGAACGGCCCAGCCCGGCCCTGCTGCTCGCCTCGCGCATCCGGCCCGATACCCTCAAGCACTTCAAATTCCAGATCGGCCGTGGCTGCGCCCGCTGCCGCCAGACCGGCTACCTCGGCCGCGTCGCGATCGCCGAGGTGCTGCGCCTGAACGATCCGCTGCGCGAACTGATCCTGCGCCGCGCGCCCATGAGCGAGCTGAAAGAAACCGCCCGCCGCTACGGCACCCGTCCGCTGCGCGAAGTGGCCCTGGCCGCCGTCGCGCGCGGTGAAACCACTCTGCAGGAAATCAACCGTGTTTCCTTTGTCCGCTGAACGCGTGGTCGTGGCCGTCCTGGCCGACAGCCTGCAAGCCGTGCGCCTGAAAGGGCAACGGCGGCTGGCCAGCGCCCGCTTTACCCTGCGCCTGGCCGATGGCGCCCTGCTGCTGGACGAGTTGGCCGCCTGGCTGATCGGCGCCGGCGCCGGTGCGCGCAAACTGGAAGTGGTGTTATCCAACGCCTGGGTCCGCTATGCCGTCCTGCCCTGGCATGCCACCCTGGCCGACGACAGCCTGTGCCAGGACTACGCCCGCACCCTGCTGGCCGAACAGTACGGCGAAGCAGCCAACGGCTGGACCTTGACGCTATCGCCGCTGGCCCCGGGCAGCAACCGGGTGGTCAGTGCCATCGACACGCGCTGGCTGGCTTCCTTCGCGGAGCTGGCCGGCCAGCAACGCCTCAAGCTGAGCAGCGTGCGGCCCATGCTGGCCAGCGTATACAACCAGCTGTCCAGCAAACTGCCGGCCGAATCGCTGCTGGCCGTGGTGGAACCACAGCGGCTCTGCCTGCTGCAGCTAAAGGGCGGCGATTGGGTCAACCTGTACAATCGCATGCTGACCGAGCCGTGGGAGCGACGCCTGCCGGGCTTGATCGCCCAGGCCAGCGCCAGCCTCGATGCGCTGGACACCCCCGTTTTCATTGTCGCGCCCAGCCGCGACCGGCCGGACCTGGGGCGCTTGTCCGCCACCTGGTTGCGGCTACCGGCCCGGACCGGATTCGATCCACGTTTAGACCAGGAATGGGCGTTCTGCCTCGGATGTTGAAATGCGTAAGGTAGAACTCGATTTTATCCGCCAGCCCGGCGGCCATCCGCTCGTGAGCGGCCTGGTTGCCGCCTTGGGCCTGGCTGCGGTGTTGGCCGCCAGCTGGCATCTTGCCGATCTCGATGCGCAGTTGGCCCGCGCCGACGGCCAGCGCTGGCGCCAGGATGCCGGCCAAACCACCGGCAAGGGCGACCCGCAGGCCGAGCAGCGCGCCCGCGAGCTGGCCGGCCAGTTCGGCCGCCCGTGGGAAGCCTTGTTCCTGCAATTGGAAAAGACCGATGTGACCGGCGTACAGCTCTCGCAGGTACTGCCGCAGGCCAGCGAAAGCCTGGATGATGGTCAACGCCGCGTATTGCTGGGCGGCGAGGCGGAAGAAACCAGCCAGTTGTACGATTATCTGCGCCGCTTGCGCGACCAATCCGGCCTGCAGCAGGTACACCTGCTGCAACAGCGCTGGGACGAAGATGCCGAGTTGATCCGCTTCCAGGTCGCCGCGCAATGGGCCGGCCCGCAGCCGGGCCAGGCACTGCCGGTTGCACCGGCCGCGGCCACGGCGGCGCCGAGTGGAGCCCGGCCATGAACGCGACTGCACTTTACCCCTGGGTACGCTGGGCCTGGCAGCGTCTGGGCAGTGCCGGCCGGCTCGGCATCTGGCTGTTGCTGGGCGCCCTGGTCTTATGGCTGGTGCAACTGCGGCCGCGCGAAGACCGGCTGCGCACGCTACAGGAACAGGAACGCACTGCACGGCAAATGCAGGCCGCGCAGCCGACCAAGGTCGATGCGCTGGGCACCTTCTATCGCCACTTCCCGGCCTTCTCCACCCTGCCGGACCAGTTGGCCGCCATCGACAATGCCGCCACTTCGGCCGATATGGCCGTGCGCGAATCGGAATACCGGCTACAGCAGGTCACCGGCCTGCCGCTGCTGCGCTATCAGGTCAGCCTGCCCATGGACGGTGACTATCCTTCCTTGCGTACCTTCCTGAAAACGGTGCTGGACCATTCGCCCAATGCCGTACTGGACGAGGTACGCTTCGACCGGGACGAGGCCAGCGACGTGGTCACGGCACGGCTGCGCTTCAGCTTCTATTACCGCGACGACCGCCAAGCCGCCCCGGGAGCCAAGCCATGAACAAGCGCAGCAAACCCCTCTGGTTCATGGCCTTGGCCGTGGTAGCCGGTCTGGCCTGGTGGTCCAGCCGCCTGGAGCAGGACGGCGGGGACATTGAATTGCAAACTCCCGCGACCGCCGGCGCGCCGGCCGATGACGCAGTTGCTGGCCAGGCGGACAAGACCGCCGCGGCGGACGACTGGTTCTCGCGCCTGGGGCGCGACAGTGCCCAGGCGCCGGTGGGCGACCCGTTCCACTCGGCCAAACCCAATGCCGCCCAGACCAGCTCAGCGGAGACCGCGCCACCGCCTCCGCCACCACCTCCTCAGCCCAGTGCGCCCGCCGAAACCACCCTGCCCTTCCAGTATCTGGGCAAGCTGGAGCGCAACGGCCGCCTGGACGTCTATCTCGACCTGCAAGGCAGCCCACTGGTCGCCCACCTGGGCGACACCCTGCCGCAAGGCTGGCGCCTGGAACGACTGGACGGCGCCGGTCTCACCTTTACCCACCTGGGCACGCAACAAAGCCGGGTGCTGTCCCTTGGAGCAAACCCATGAAATACCCCCTCTCCAGCCTGGTCGCGCTGGCCCTGCTGGGCGGCTGCGCCAGCGATCAGGCGGCGCTCAGCCATGCCAAGCAATTGCTCAACGAAGGACGCACCGATGAAGGCGCCGCCGAGCTGGAACAGCTGGTGCGCACCTATCCGGAAAACAGCGCCATCCGCGCCACCTGGGCCCGCACCCGTGAACAACAGGCCGACCGCCTGGCGCGCGACGGCGATACCTTGCGCCTGAATCAGCAGTTCGAGGAAGCACAGTCCCGCTACCAAGCCGCCTTGCTGGCCCTGCCCAACCATCCGCGTGCCCGCGACGGCCTGGCCCGGCTGGCCAAGGATGAGCAGCAGGCCGGCCGCGTCAACGAAGCGGCCCGCGCCATCGCCGACAAGGACGATGCCGGCGCCCGCACCCTGCTGAAGGGCGTATTGGCGGACAACCCGCGCCATGCCCGTGCCAAGAAGCTGCTGGCCGAGCTGGAAAGCAAGCGGCTGCGCCAGGACAACACCCCGGCCGGCGCAAACTCGCCGCTCAACACCCCGGTCACGCTGGAATTCCGCAACGCGCCGCTGTCGTCCATCTTCGATATGCTGAGCCAAAGTACCGGCGTCAACTTTGTGTTCGACCGCGAAGCGCAATTGGATGGCCGCACCACCATCATGGTGCGCGACACCCCGTTGAACGATGCGCTCAATGTGCTGCTGGCCGGCAATCAGCTGTCCAAACGCCTGTTGAACGACCATACGGTGATGATCTATCCGGCGAACGCCAATCGCCAGAAGGATATCGACCCGCTGCACGTCAAGACCTTCTATCTGGGCAATATCGAAGCCAAGTCCGCCCTGGCCCTGATCAAGACCATCGTCAAGACCCGCGATATCTATATCGACGAGAAGCTCAACACCCTGGTCATGCGCGACAGCCCGGAAGCCATCGCGATCGCCGAAAAACTGCTGGCTTCGCAGGACCTGGCCGATCCGGAAGTGGTACTGGACGTGGAAGTCATGGAGATTTCCAGCGAGAAGCTGGCCAATCTGGGCATGCAGCTGCCCGACCGGGTGTCGCTATCGGTGCCGACCAGCTTCGACGGCAGCAGCCTCAGCCTGGGCGAGCTGCGCGCGCTGGGCAAGGACGGCCTGCGCGTCGGCATCTCCGACCCCGCGCTTATCCTGAATCTCAAACATACCGACGGCGCCGCCAACACGCTGGCCAACCCGCGCATCCGGGTCAAGAACCGCGAAAAAGCCAAGATCCAGATCGGCGACCGCGTCCCGGTGATCACCACCACCACCAATCCGACTTCCGGCTCGGTGGCCGAATCGATCAATTACCTGGACGTGGGCCTGCTGCTGGACGTCGAACCGCAGGTCTATCCCGATAATGAGGTCGGCATCCGCCTCAATCTGGAAGTCAGCAATATCGTCAAGGAAGTGCCCAGCAAGTCCGGCCTGCTGACCTACCAGATCGGCACCCGCCGCGCCAATACGGTCCTGCGGCTCAAGGACGGCGAAACCCAGGTGCTGGCCGGCCTGATCAAGCGCGAGGAGATCGAATCGGCCGCCCGCGTGCCCGGCCTCGGCCAATTGCCGCTATTGGGCAAGATCTTCTCCTCGGAAAAGAACCAATACAACCGCTCGGAACTGGTTCTGCTGATCACGCCGCGCATCGTGCGCAACCTGGAGACGCCGGATAGCGAGCTGACCCAGTTCGCCAGCGGCACCGAAAACAGCGTCGGCGCCGACCCGCTGCAATTGCCAAGCCGTGGCGCCAAGATCAGTGTGCCCGCCGCCAACGGCGGCCAAGCCGTCCCACCGCCACCGGGTACCGTGCCGCAGGGCGTGCAGGTCGAACCGATGCGGCCGCCGCTGCCGCCGCCCCCTCCTCCACCGCCGCCACCTAGCGGCGTCCAGGGCCAGGGTGGCACCCGGCCATGACCTGGGCGCGCGGCGTTCGCCGGCACGCCGGCTTCACCTTGAT